>DATFHD010000069.1:0-73527 GCA_035248785.1 Pyrinomonadaceae bacterium
CGGGCGCAGGCGTCGAGTCGGACGCCGCCGCGGCCGAAGCGCGCGGGGCGAGGGGCGCGACGACCGAGCCGTCGTCGAAGGAGAGGAGCGCGGCCTTCGAGAGGCGCGAATTGACGCGCCGCCCGTCCGCGTCGTCCGCGCCGTTCGCCGCTTCGCGCGCGCGACGGAGTTCGGCGGCACGTGCGCGGCGTGCGCGCACGCGCGCGCGGTGACGACGCCACCACGCGCGCGAGTGCCGGCGGTAGCGACGGTGCTGTGCGACCGACGAGCGGCGGCTCCACTTGGCCAGCGACTCGGTCAGCGGCAGCATGCCGGCCACCGTTATCAGGACGAGGGTTGAGAGCAGAAGTATCCGCAGCCTGTTCATCTAAGCCACCGTTTCGCGCACCACCTCTTCGAGCGTAGTGACGCCGTTCCGTATCTTGTGCAGCCCCGACTCGCGCAGAGTGATCATGCCGTCCTCGATGGCGCGCTTGCGAAGTTCCAAAGCCGAGGCGCCGATCAGAATCAGCTCGCGTATCTCCTCGGTCACCTCCATCACCTCGTAGAGGCCGACCCGCCCCTTGTACCCCGTGTTGTTGCACTTCGTGCAGCCCGTGCCCTTGTAGGTCTTGAGCTGCGCCGCCTCCTCCTTCGAGAAGCCGACCTCGACGAGCCCCTCCGTGGGGACGTGGTGCTCGACCTTGCAGTCCTTGCAGATGCGGCGGATGAGGCGCTGCGCCTGTATGAGGTTGACCGAGGTGGCGACGAGGAAGGGCTCGATGCCCATGTTCATCAGGCGGGAGATGGTGGAGGGCGCGTCGTTGGTGTGGAGGGTCGAGAGGACGAGGTGGCCCGTGAGCGCGGCCTTGATGGCGATCTCGGCCGTCTCGAAGTCGCGTATCTCGCCGACGAGGATGATGTTCGGGTCTTGGCGGAGGAAGGAGCGCAGGGCGGCGGCGAAGTTCAGCCCGATCTGCTCCTTCATCTGCACCTGATTGATGCCCGGCAGGTTGAACTCGACCGGGTCTTCCGCCGTCATGATGTTCGTCTCGGGCGTGTTGAGAGACTGCAATGCCGAGTAGAGCGTGTTCGTCTTACCCGAACCAGTCGGGCCTGTCACGAGCACCATGCCGTAGGGCTTCGAGATGTTGCGCTGGAACTTGACGAGGCTCTCGGGCTCGAACCCGAGCTTCGTCATGTCGAGCATCAGACGCTCCTTGTCGAGCAGGCGGAGCACCGTCTTCTCGCCGAACAGCGTCGGGAGCGTCGAGACGCGGAAGTCCAGCTCGCGCGAGCGGCCGTGAACCTTCAGCTTGATCTTGATGCGGCCGTCCTGCGGCAGGCGCTTCTCGGCGATGTCGAGCTTCGAGAGAATCTTGATGCGCGAGATGAGCGCGTCGCGCAGACGCAAGGGCGGGTGCATCACGTCGTAGAGCACGCCGTCAATGCGGAAGCGTATGCGCATCTCCTTCTCGTAAGGCTCGATGTGTATGTCTGAGGCGCCGCGCTGGAGCGAGTCGGCGAGGAGCACGTTGACGAGCCGGACGACGGGCGCGTCCTCGCTCATCCGCGTCAGGTTCGAGAGGTCTATCTCGTCGCTCTCCTCGACGACCTCAAGCCCCTCGGCGCCGTCGGCCTCGAAGTCGAGCGATTCGAGCGTGACGCTGGAGCCGGGCAGCTCGTCGAGCTGCGGGTTGGAGGAGTTCAGGCTCTCCTCGAAGTCGCGCGCCAGCTCGATCTCGCGCGACTGCGAGTAGTAGCGAAGAATCGCCTCCTGCACGCTCGCTTCGGAGACGACCACCGGCTCGATGTTCAGCCCCGTCATGAACTTGATGTCGTCCATGGCGAAGACGTTCGTCGGGTCAACCATCGCCAGCGTCAGCGTCGCCCCCACGCGCGAGAGCGGCAGCACCATGTACTTCTCGGCCACCTCGCGCGGGATGAGGCGGATGACCGTGTCCTCGATGTCGAAAAGCTCCAAATTAACCGACGGCACGCCGTACTGGCGCGACAGCACCGCCGTAATCATGTCGTCGGAGACCAGCCCCATCTTGACCAGATTGAAGCCCAGACGGCCTCCGTGCTCCCTCTGGAATTCCAGAGCCTCCCGGAGTTGGTGCGGGGTCAGGAGATTTTCGCGGACGAGGATTTCGCCGAGTTTGGCTGACATTTGGAGCGTTCCGTGTTTAAGAACCGAAGAACAAGGCGGGGCGCGTGCGTGCGGTCGAACAGGGCATCCGCCGGCAACCGCACCGCCGACGGCAAGGCAAACAGTTGAAACACTGTTTGCCTAAAGCATGTTACTGTTTAACTAAGGGGCTGTCAAGATGATTCTGGAAGCCTTTTCGGGGCATTCAAAAAGGCGTGCCCGAGACTAATCTCGGGCACGCCTAAGTTGTTGATGAAGTTCGGTTTGAAGTGCGTCTACGGCCGCTTGCTGCGCGACGGGCGCGAGGGCGTGACCTTCTCGGGTTTCACGTTCTCGGCCGTCTTCAGGTAGTCGAGCGATTCCTTGGCAGAGGCTTTCAAGGGGTCTGTGTCGGGCGCCTTGTCCACGTAGCGCTGAAGGTAGTTGGCGGCCTCCTGAAACTTGGCTTTGTCGCCGCTGGCGAAGAGTGCGAGGCCGAGGATGCGGTTGGCGTCAACGTTGTCGGGGTCTTCCGCGACGGCGGCGCGCGCCTGCTCGACGGCGAGGTCAACGGCGCCGGCGTCGAAGAGGGTCTGAAGCGCCTCGCCCTTCATCTTGGCCTTCTTGGCCGGGTCGGTCTCGACCTTTAGATACTCCTGATAGGCGTCCCAAGCGGCCTGACCCTGCGTGTTGTCAACCTTGGTGGCGACGAGGCGCATGGCGAGGGCGCGCGTCGAGAGCGCGGCGATCTTGTTCTGGCCGTAGACCTGCGCCTGCTGCGCGTCGGCGCCGCCGGCGAGGGCTGCGTTGATGGTGTCGAGCGCCTTCTTGGCGGCGTCGGCGGCGTCCGTCCAATCCTTCTTGGCGGTGGTGATGGCCTGCGCCTGCGCGTCCTTGTCGGACATCTTCAGCGCCTCGTTGTAGCGGTTGACGCCGCGGCGGCGCAGGGCCTCCGACAGGTTGGTCAGGAGCGCGGGCTCGTCGCCGCGCGCGGCGAGGCCCGTCTGGTACGCCGTGATGGCCTCGTCGAGGTGGTTGGCGTTGAGAGCGTCGTTGCCCGCCTTGAAGGCGTTGGAGACGGACTCGTTGGACTTCGTAATCTCCTCGTTCTTCTTGACGATCTCGGCGTTCTTGCGCTCAAGCTCTTCGCGCGCGGCCTTGGCCTCCTTGCTCTCGGCGGGCGCGGAGCCTCCGCCGCCGCTGTTGGCGGCCGGGGCGGAGCCGAGCGCCTTGACCTGATCGAGGGTCAGCTTCGAGCCGTCGCCGGGGTCGAGCACGAAGTCGCGCGTCTGCACCTGCGTGAAGCGCAGGCCCGCGGCGAAGGTCGGCTTGGCGCCGGGCGCGCTCACGATGATGGTGTAGGTGCCGACGAAGGGCAGGCCAGCGTGCAGGTACTGTCCCTTCTTGTCAGTCTTGATGTGGAACTCCTGCTTGATGTCGGTACGGTAGATGTCAACGGCGGCGCCGGCCACGGGCACCGTCGTGCCGTCGGCCTGCTTGAGCGTGACCTTGCCGGTGACCTGCGTCACCTGCGCCGAGGCGACGGCGGCCGTGGCGGCGAGGACGAGCGCGGCCGCGAGCGCGCGTGCGAAAGGTTTGAAGGACATGGTGTGGTCTCCTGCTCTGCTGAATGATTGCTGACGCTTCCGAGGGGATGCGGAGGCCGCGCATAAGATGCGAGCGACGCCCCGGCGGTTGTCAGTTTCTGCCCTTGGTCGAGTTTCTGGACGCCATTTTAGCAGCAAAACCGTGAGTTTTGCGAGCGGCTATGCGTACGCTATCGGGTCTTCCAAGCCCGCCTCGCGGAACGCGCGCAGCCGCAACGCGCACGAGTCGCAATGCCCGCACGCGCGCTCCTCGCCGCTGTAGCAAGACCAAGTCAGGCGGAGCGGCGCGCCGAGTTCCAGCCCTCGCCGAACGATCTCCGACTTGCGCATGTGTATGACGGGCGTCCTCACTTCGACGCGCGTCTCGGGCCGCGTGCCCACGTCAATGACGCGCTGGAAAGCCTCGTAGAACTCGGGGCGGCAATCGGGGTAGCCGGAAGAGTCCTCCGCGACCGCGCCGATGTAGACGCGGCGCGCGCCCGTCACCTCGGCCCAACTCGTCGCGACGGCGAGCAGGTGCGCGTTGCGGAAAGGGACGTAGCTCGTCGGGATGCCTTGCGCCGTGAGGTCTGCTTCGGAGACTGGAATCGAAGTGTCCGTCAGCGACGAGCCGCCGATGCGCGCGAGGTGTTCGAGCGAGACTGCGAGGCGGCGCGTGACGCCGTAGAAGTCCGCCAGCTCCTCGAACGCGCGACGCTCGCGCGCCTCCGTGCGCTGCCCGTAAGAGACATGAAGGAAGGCGAGTTCTTCATTCTCCTCGCGCGCAATCGCCGCCGTCACGCACGAGTCCATCCCGCCGGAAACCAGACAAATCGCGAGCGCACCATTCACGACAGCGGCACTCTCATCTTCGAACGCCGCGTCCTCGTCCGGCGCCGCTTCCAACTCGTCGTCCTCGTAGACGAACTCCTTCTCGTTCGGCGAGCCGCCCATCAGACGCCGTGCACCTCCGGCCCCCAGACGTACTTGTGTAGCTGCAACTGCATCCTCGCGTTCTTCAGGCCGCTCGCGGCGACCGACTCGGCCAACTCCTTCAAATCCGTCACGCCCCAAACGGGCGAGATAAGAATAGCGAGCGCGCGGCTCTCAAGCTGGTAATCCTCGATGACCTTCAGCGCGAACTCCCAGTCCGCGCGGTCTGCGACGACGAACTTGACCTCGTCGCGGTCTGCGCGCAGCCGTTCGAGGTTAGGCCAGTGGTTGCGCTCGGCCTCGCCGGACGCGGGGCACTTCACGTCGAGAATAATCTTCGCGCGCGGGTCAACCTGCTCGGTCGAGACGAACCCGCCTGTCTCTATCAAGACCTCGAAGCCCTCTTCGCACAGCCGCCGAATCAGCTCGAAAGCCTCTTTCTGCGCCAGAGGCTCGCCGCCCGTCACTTCGACGAGCTGGCAACCGTAGGCACGCACCTGCCGCATCACATCTTCAAGCTCGACGCGCTCGCCGCCTGTGAACGTGTACTCGCTGTCGCACCAAGTGCAGCGCATCGGGCAGCCCGTCAGGCGCACGAACGCGCACGGCCGCCCGGCGTGCGTTGATTCTCCCTGAATGGAGCGAAAGATTTCAGTGACGCGGAGCACAGTGAAAAAAGTAGTCAGTAGATAGTAGTCAGTAGCCAGTAGGCTCCGCGCTGACGGGCGTCGGAGTTTTCGCGCTGGCTGTCCGGTACTGAAGGTTTTACTACTGACTACTGACTACTGTCTACTGACTACTCGATTCGTGGTAGCATAAGCGCGCCGGCCGTTTTGCTTCTGGCTTCCGAGACCCGTTGGATGCCGACAGACATCGAACAACTCGTGCGTGAGGGTGCGGGGCGTCTTCTGGCGCGTGCCGGGGGCGTGCGCTCGCTCGACGCCGAATCGCTCGCGCCTCGCGTGCGCGCGTCGGTCGAGAAGTACCTGCTGCGCCACAAGCCCGACGCGTCGGCGGCGGAAGTCAACAACTTTATAGACGCGCTGCACGCCGAAGAGCTCGTCCTCGTCCTCGCGTGCGAGCGCGGCGACGAGCGCGCGTGGGACGACATGGTGAGCCAGTTCCGCGCGACCGTGCTCTCGGCGGCGCGCGGGGCGAGCGCGGGCGAGGCCGAGGCGGAAGAGCTGGCCGATTCGGTCTGGGCCGAGT
The DNA here is from genome assembly GCA_035248785.1 of Pyrinomonadaceae bacterium. Classification (GTDB taxonomy): domain Bacteria; phylum Acidobacteriota; class Blastocatellia; order Pyrinomonadales; family Pyrinomonadaceae; genus QHXN01. The sequence goes on from DATFHD010000069.1 coordinate 5,839, forward strand.
TGTACGGGCTGCGGGAGAAGTCGGACGGGCGCCCCGCGGGCAAGCTCGCGTACTACTCGGGCTGCGGGAGTCTGGGCGGATGGCTGCGCGCGGTCGTCGGGCAGTTGGGCGTTGACCGCCACCGGCGCAGCGCGCGGCTGGTGCAGACCGAGGAGCCTTCGGAGTTCGACCGCGCGGCGGCCGAGTCGCACGAATCGGACGGCTGGCGCCCCGCGGCCTCGCTTGATCCGGAGGCGGCGCTGGCCGAACAGGACGCGGCGCGCGGCGTCGAGGATGCGCTCGCGCGAGCGCTCGGCGGGCTCGACGCCGAAGACCGTCTGCTCGTACGCCTCTACTACTTCGACGGCTTGAAGCTGAAGGAGGCGGGCGCGGTGCTCGGCGTCCACGAGGCGACGGCGAGCCGCAGGCTCACGCGCGTACACGCGGAAGTGCGCCGCCGCGTCGAAGCCTCGCTCGCCGGCTCGGGCTGGACGCGCGAAGAGGTCGCGCGCACACTGAGCGAGATGGCGCACGCTCACACAGACGCAGACCTGCGCGCGATGCTCGCGCCCGGCGCGTCGCGCACGGCCGAGAAGCGCGAGGAGTTGTACGAGTGACGCGCCCCGCGTACGTCAGTTTGGGCGGCGCACAACGCAAGTTTCACGCGCCGCTCCGTTCAAACATTGAACGCCCGAGGGCGTGAGTTTTAAGTTCGTCTGTTTTGAGATGAAAGAGGCTTTCGACAAAGAGTTCGACTCGTTGCTGCGGCGGCACGCGCGCGGCGCCGGGGTCGTGGGTGCTTCCGAGGCGCGCGCGACGCCCGAAGCGTCGCACCTCGACGCAGACGAGTTAAGCGCCTTCGCCGAAGGGTCGCTGCCCGCGCCCGCGCGCGTCGCGGCCGTCTCTCATCTCGCCGAGTGCGAACGCTGTCGCGGCATCGTCGTCGCGGTCGCTCGCGCCTCGGGTTTTGAACTCGCGCCGGAGAAGGGGGCGGCGGCCGCTGTAGCCGCCGCGGACGCAGCCGCGCGCGAAGCCCCGAGCCCTGCGGGTTGGGGCGCGTGGCTGTCGGCGCTGTTCGCGCCGCGCGTGCTGCGTTACGCGGTGCCCGTGCTCGCGCTGTGCGCGGTCGGGGTCGTCTCGTTCGTCGCGCTGCGCTCCTCGCGTGAGAAGATGGGGCAGAACGCGAGCGCGCCTTCTTCGCAGGTGGCATCGGATGCAGGTCGCCGGGTTGAGACTCAGTCGAACGCGTCGAGCGCGGCCGTTCCCGAGGGCAGCCCGGCGGCGGCGAACGCGAACAGCGACGGGCTCGTCGCGCGCTCGGCCGGTGAGGCCCCGCGCGGCTCCATCACTGCGGAGGTGCCCGCGCCCGTCACCGCGTCCCCCGGACAGGGCGGAGGCGGCGCGGCGGGTGGCGGCGCGGCTGCTTCGGCGCCGACGGCGTCCGGGGCGGCGATGGATCAGCCAGCGGCCCCGCCTCCGCCCGCCGAGAGGACTGAGACCGCGTCCGAGGCGCCGCCCGCGTCGAAGGCCGGCCCCGCCGAGGAGCGCGAGTCCAACAAGAAGTCAGCGGGCACCGACACGAAGGCGGACGAGGACAAAGAGAAGCGCGCTGCCGCCGAGCCCACGGACGTGGCGAACACCAACGACCAGTACTTGCAGAACCGCGCGCAGTCTCGCGCCAACGAGACGCAGATGCAGACGCAGTCGCCCGACGGCTCGCGCAACCGCGCGGCCAGCAAAGAACAGCCGGGGTTCCGTGGCGGCAGCCTCGCCGGCGCGGCGCCCGCGCCGAAGACCGAAGACCGCGACAGCGTCGCGTCGCGCCGCGCGCGCAAGCCCGCGTCCGAAGCGCGCAAAGACGAGTCCGAGGGCGAAAGGGGAAGGGCCGACGACGAGATCGCCCCCAACGCGGAGGCGCGCTCGGCGGCCGGCCACCGCTTCGTACGTAAGGACGGCGCGTGGTACGACGTGAACTACAAGCCAGCGATGCCCTCGACCGGCGTGCGCCGCGGGACGGAAGGCTTCCGCGCGCTCGTCGCAGACCTGCCCGAAGTCGGCCGCGCCGCAGAGCAGTTGAGCGGCGAGTTCTTTATCGTCATCCGCGGCCGAGCCTACCACGTACGTTAAAGACGCCACGCGCCGTTAAGTCCTCACAGCGCGTCTCTCATCTTCCTTCTGTCCTCAAATCCGAGTGAATCCCGGCCGCGTATTTATTCCATCTGACAGGCCGTTGTGATAAAACTTCGCGCCGTTCCCTGACGTGCGGCCGCCCGGCGCGCACAGAGCTTGAGCGAGGAGACGCGCATGACGTTTCGCAGCCCGCTTCCCGATGTCGAAATTCCTGATGTCCCTCTAACCGAGTTCGTCTTCCGGCGCGCGGCGGAGTTAGCAGACCGCATGGCGCTCGTGGACGGCGCGAGCGGTCGCACGCTGACGTACGCGCAGCTCTCGGCGGCCGTACGCCGCGCGGCGGGGGGGCTCGCGCGGCGCGGCTTCGGGAAGGGCGACGTGCTGGCCGTCTACAGCCCGAACCTGCCCGAATACGCCATAGCCTTCCACGCGGTCGCGACGCTCGGCGGCGTGATGACGCCCGTCAACCCTCTCTACACCGTCGAAGAGCTAAGCAAGCAGCTCGCGGACTCGCGCGCGCGACTTCTCGTCACCATCCCGTCTCTGCTCGGGCACGCGCGCGAGGCGGCGGAAGGGAAGGGCGTCGAAGAGCTTTTCGTCTTCGGCGAGGCCGAGGGCGCGACGCCTTTCGCGTCTCTGTTAGAAGCCGACGGCGAAGTGCCCGCGGTTGAGATTAACCCGGGCGAGGACGTGGTCGTGCTCCCCTATTCGAGCGGCACGACGGGCGTCTGCAAGGGCGTGATGCTGACGCACCGCAACCTCGTCGCCAACCTCGCGCAGATAAAAGGCGCGGGGCTCGACTGGGAGGGCGAGACGACGCTCTGCGTGCTGCCGCTCTTCCACATCTACGGCCTCGTCGCCATCCTCAACCACGGGCTGCACTGCGGCGCGACGCTCGTCACGATGCCGCGCTTCGACTTCGAGCAGGCGCTCCGGACGATGCAGGACAGGCGCGTCACGGTCGCGCCGCTCGTGCCGCCGATCATCCTCGCGCTCTCGAAGAGCCCGCTCGTAGAGGCTTACGACCTCTCGCCGCTCAAGCTCATCTTCTCGGGCGCGGCGCCGCTCGGGAGCGCGCTCGCGGGCGAGTGCTCGGCGCGGCTCGGGTGCGACATCGTGCAGGGCTACGGGATGACCGAGACGAGCCCCGCGACGCACATCTCTTCGCCCGAGAACAACAAGCCCGGCTCGGTCGGTCGGACAGTGCCGAACACGGAATGCAGGCTCGTCTCGGTCGAGACGGGAGAGGACGTGGGCGTGGGCGAGCGCGGCGAAATCTGGGTGCGCGGCCCGCAGGTGATGAAGGGCTATCTGAACTGCCCCGAGGCGACCGCGCAGACCGTCACGCCCGACGGCTGGCTGCGCACGGGCGACGTGGGCTACGCCGACGAGGACGGCTTCTTCTTCATCGTTGACCGCGCGAAGGAGTTGATTAAGTACAAGGCTTTTCAGGTGGCGCCCGCCGAGCTTGAGGCCGTGCTGCTCACGCACCATTCTGTCGCCGACGCCGCCGTCATCCCGAGCCCGGACGACGAGGCGGGCGAAGTGCCGAAGGCTTTCGTCGTCGTCAAAGACGGCCACGGCCTGACCGAGACGGAAGTGCTCGGCTACGTCGCCTCGCGCGTCGCGCCGCACAAGAAGGTTCGGCGCGTCGAGTTCGTCTCGCAGATTCCCAAATCGCCCTCCGGCAAAATCCTCCGCCGCCTTCTCGTCGCGCGCGAGCGCGAACGCGAGGCGGGTTGACGGAACAACAGACCCGCGAATCGGCCCGAAAATTTTCCAACTTTCGGCCGGAGGTGTGCGTCTTAACTACCGTCGAAGTTGCTGAAATCCCTGTTTTTTGTGGAGTCCGGAGCCGTCATGAACGTCAACACGCACGCACGCAGACGCGCCCGTCGAGCCTTCGCGCTCGCGGCCGCGCTCGTCCTCCTGTCGAACAATCTTTTATTCGCCGCGGCGCAGACGCGACCCGCGAAGGCGCCCGCGCAGAAGATGACGGAGGAGCAGCGCGCCGTACACGTGCTCAACCGTCTGGCCTTCGGCGCGCGCCCCGGCGACGTGGAGCGCGTGCGTCGGATGGGCGTCGAGGCTTACATCGAGCAGCAGCTCAACCCTTCGAAGATTGACGACGCGGCCGCCGAGGCGCGGCTCAGGAACTTCCCGACGCTCGGCATGTCAAACTCCGAGTTGCTGGCGAAGTACCCGCAGCCGGGCCAGCTCCTCCGACGCTTGCAGCGCGCGGGCCAACTGCCGCCGGAACTCGCCGCGCTCGTCGGGCAGCGCCAGCAGCAACAGAACGGACAGCAGCAGGCGCAAGCCGCCGGGCAGCAGGCGATGATGCCTGAGCCGAACGCGGACGCCGAGAAGGTTCTGGCCGACGCGATGAGGCCGCCCGCGATGCAGCAAGGTCAGGGCGGGCAGCAGGGCGCGGCGGACGACGATGCCAACCCGCAGCGTCGCGCACAGCGTCAGGCCGTCGCGCGCTTCATGCGCGAGAACGGCCTTGAACCGCCGCAGCGCATCATCTACGAGCTCGACTCGTCGCGCATCCTGCGCGCCGTCTACAGCGAGCGGCAGTTGCAGGAGGTGATGGTTGACTTCTGGACGAACCACTTCAACGTCTTCGCGCAGAAGGGCGCAGACCGCTGGTTCCTCACCTCCTACGACCGCGACGTGATTCGGCCGAACGCGCTCGGCAACTTCCGAGACCTCTTGGAAGCGACGGCGAAGAGCCCCGCGATGCTCTTCTACCTCGACAACTTCCAGAGCGTGAGCCCGAACGCGCAGATGAACCGCCGACAGTTTCGCAGGCAGCAGTCGGACGCCGAAGGGCCGGGCGCGATGCGTCCCGGCGGCCTCTTCGGCGCGCGCCGCATGCGGCAGGGCGAGGCGCGGCAGCGCCGGATGGAGCGCGAGCAGCAGCAGCAACAGCAGGGGCAGACGGCGGCGCAGCAGCCGCGCCCGCAACAACAGCAGCGCATGCGCCGCGGCATCAACGAGAACTACGCGCGCGAGCTGATGGAACTGCACACGCTCGGCGTCGAGGGCGGCTACACGCAGAAGGACGTGCAGGAGGTGGCGCGCGCCTTCACCGGCTGGACGATCTACGCGCCGCGCGGCGGCGGCATCTACGGCGACGACACGGGCGACTCGCGCGCCGGCACCTTCTTCTTCGCGCCGCGCATGCACGACGAGGGCGAGAAGACAGTGCTCGGCGTCAAGATTCCCTCGGGCGGCGGCGTCGAAGACGGCGAGAAGGTCTTGGACATACTCGTCGCGCACCCTTCGACCGCGAAGTTCATCGCGACGAAGCTCTGCCGCAAGTTCGTCTCCGACAACCCCGACCCGGCGCTCGTCGCGCGCGTGGCCGACGCGTTCCACAAATCGTCAGGCGACATCAAGACGACGCTGCGCGCCATCTTCAACTCGCCCGAGTTCAACTCAAGCGAGGCGAGGCGCGCGAAGATTAAGACGCCGTTCGAGCTGACGGTGAGCGCGCTCCGCACGCTCGGCGCGGACGTGGACGTGAGGCCCGCGCTCATCCAGTGGGTGTCGCGCATGGGCGAGCCGCTCTACGGCTATCAGGCGCCGACTGGCTACCCAGACACGGCCGAGTACTGGGTCAACACGGGCGCCCTGCTCGAACGCCTCAACTTCTCGCTCGCGCTCGTCTCGAACCGTATACCGGGCGCGCGCGTTGACCTCTCGCGCTTCGCGGGCGACGAGGCGACGAGCAGCCGCGCCGTCAACCAGCAGGCCGTCGTCGAGAGCTTCCTCCAAGCGGTGCTTCAGGGCGACATCTCGCCGAAGAGCCGCGAGGTCTTGATGAAGCAGTTGACGAGCCAGTCGGACGCGCCGATTACGAACGCGCCCGACGAAGAGACGCAGGAGAAGAACGTCCGGGCCGCGCGCCGCGAACGGCAGCAGACGGGTGCCACGGTCGGCAACCCCGAAGTCGCGCGCATCGCCGCGCTCGTCATCGGCTCGCCGGAGTTCCAAAGGCAGTAACGGGTAAAGAGCAATGAATCAGAGTCGCAGATTCTTTCTGAAGCAGGGCGGGCTGGCGCTGGCGAGCGTCGGTTTAGTCGGGAGCGCGCCGTCGTTCTTGCAGCGGGCGGCGTTGGCGCAGGCCGGCGTGTCGGTCGCGCCGAACGGGCGGCGCAAGACGCTCATCGCAATCTTCCAGCGCGGGGCCGTTGACGGCCTGAACATGGTCGTGCCGCACGGCGAGCGCAACTATTACGACCTGCGCCCGCAGATCGCCATCCCGCAGCCGGGCAAGGGCGCGGCCGGCGAGGCGGCGATAAATCTCGACGGGATGTTCGGGCTTCATCCGTCGTTGGCGCCGTTCAAGTCGCTGTGGGATGAGAAGCGTCTGGCGATTGTCCACGCCGTCGGCTCGCCCGACAACACCCGTTCGCACTTCGACGCGCAGGACTACATGGAGTCGGCGACGCCCGGCGTCAAGTCCACGCAGGACGGCTGGCTCAACCGTTACCTGCAAGAGCGCGCAGACGCGAAGGCCACGCCGTTCCGCGCCATCTCGATGACGCAGAACCTCCCGCGCGCGATGCAGGGGCGCGCGCCGGCCGTCGCCATGCAGAACCTTTCGGACTTCACTCTGCGCGCGGGCGTCTACAGCGGAAGCGTGCAGGGAGGTTTCGAAGGCTTGTATGAGCAGGGCGTGAACGACGTGCTGAAGGGGACGGGCAAGGAGACCTTCGAGGCCGTCAACTTCCTGAAGCGCGTCAACCCTTCGCAGTACAAGCCGGAGAACGGCGCCGAGTACCCGCGCGGGCCTTTCGGGACGGCGCTCTTGCAGATCGCGCAGCTCATCAAGGCCGGCGTCGGGCTCGAAGTCGCCTTCACGGACGTGGGCGGCTGGGACACGCACCGCGCCGAGGGCGGCGCGCGCGGTCAGTTGGCCGGGTTGCTCGGCCAGTTCTCGCAGGGCATCCACGCGCTCGTCACAGACCTCGGGCCGTCGCGTATGCAGGATGTGGTCGTCCTCACGATGTCCGAGTTCGGGCGCACCGTCAGGCAGAACGGGACGGGCGGCACAGACCACGGCCACGCGAACGCGATGTTCGTCGTCGGCGGCGCGGTGCGCGGCGGGCGAGTCTACGGCCAGTGGCCGGGGCTGAAGGACGAGCAGCTTTACGAGGGGCGCGACCTCGCGCTGACCACAGACTTCCGCGACGTGTTCGGCGAAGTCGCTTCGAGGCACCTCGGCCGCGTTGACCTGAAGAAGGTCTTCCCCGGTTACGACGCCGCGCCGTCGAAGTTCCGCGGCGTGCTCGGCTAGTTCCGCGCCGAAGATGATGAAGGGGTCGCTGTCCGACGTTCGACAGCGGCCCCTTCATCTTTTTTATAAGGACGAGCGGCGCGCGTCACCAGTCGGTCTTCGCCGTGCCGACGATGAAGCGGTAGGCGACGGGCGCGACCGCCAAAGTCATGCTGAGCCAAGTGGCGCGGTACTTCCAGTCTTCGACGAGGAAGAGCAGGCGCGGCGGGAGGTAGAAGAGGAGTATGACGGGGCTGATGATGACGAAGCCGAGCGCACGCTCGAAGAACTCGCCGACGCCCGCGGCGCGCGCGGCCGAGCCGGAAGTCACCGTGTTCCAGATGGCGAGGTTCACGACCATGTAGGCGAAGAGGCAGAGGTCGGCCACGAGTTCGGCCGCGGGCGAGTCGCGCCAGTCCGGCGCGGGCGGCTTACTGTAAGGCGTCATCGCGCGCCAGACGAGCGCCGTCGGGATGAGGCAGAGGAAGAAGAGCAGCACGATGCGGCCGCCCGATTGTTCGAACGGCGAGAGGGCGAGAATCCCGCTGCCCGTGACGAGCATCAGCGCGAAGTGCAGGATCAGCAGGCAGCCGAAGCCGCCCGCGACCGACTCGCCGCGCAGGGCGAGGCGGCGCTGAAGCGGGCGGCGCTTGAGCCACGCCCCGACGACCTGCGCGACGACGGCCGCCGAGATGATGACGGCGAACTCGTGGCCCGCCTGCTCGTCGTCTTTGAGGAACGCCAGCGTCAAAAGCCCGCCGACGCGGCGCGTGAGCAGGCGTACGAGGAAGACGTTGAAGACGAAGATGGCGAGGTCGAAGACCAGCCCGCGGTAGTTAAAGGGCATGAAGCGGCGGCGCTTCTTCGACGCGTGGCCTCCGTCGGCTTCACTCCTTTTCTTCACAATGTTTCCCTTCGGACGAAGATTGCCGGAAGCACGCCGCTTTTAGTCTAAACGCCGCGGGCAAGTCAACGCCGCCGCCCCGAACTTCGCAGATATTTTTGTAGGGCGCGACAAGCGCGTGATAAAATCCGCCTAAATTTCCCCCGCAAAGAGTAGTAACAGAGGGCGCGCGAACGGCGAGTCCGCGGGCCTCAGTCTACGTTTTATTACATCCGGATTCGAGGAAGGGGACTAAGCGAATGGCACAGAGTGGGGCGGCGGAGAGCAATACTTTGGAGCAGATTATTGACCGTCTGGCGGCGTTCGAGCCGGTGGAACTCCCGGTCGTCAGCATCTACCTGAACGCGCAGGCCAACGAGCACGGCCGGCAGGACTTCGAGCGCTTCCTGCGCAAGGAATTCTCGGAGCGCGCGCGCACCTTTAAGGCGCACAGCCCCGAGCGCGAGAGTTTCGACCGCGACGCCGAGCGCATACAGGAGTATCTGCAAACGGAGGTGCGCCCCGAGACGAACGGCGTCGCCGTCTTCGCCTGCGCGGGCGCGGACGAGTTCTTCGAGGCCGTGCAGACCATCGCGCCGATAGAGAATCACAGGCTTTACATCTACAACCAGCCGCATCTGTACCCGCTCGCGCGACTGATGGATCAGTACCCGCGCTACGCCGTGCTCGTGGCGGACACTAACCGCGCGCGCCTCTTCGTCTTCGGTCGCGGCAAGGCTTTGTCAAGCGACGAGATTCAGAACGTCAAGACGAAGGGGACGAAAGTGGGCGGCTGGTCGCAGATGCGCTACCAGCGCCACTTGGAGCAGTACCACCTGCAACACGCCAAGGAGGTGGCAGACCAGCTTGAGCAGGTCGTGCGCGAGGACGGCATCGAGCACGTCATCCTCGCGGGCGACGAGGTCATCATCCCTCTGCTCAGGGAGCAGTTCCCGAAGGCGGTGGCGGACAAGGTCGTGGACGTGCTGAGTCTGGCGATTGACGCGCCCGAGCACGAGATACTTGCGGAGTCTCTGGCGGCCATGCGCGAGCACGACATGGTGAGCGATCAGGACAAGGTCGAGCGGCTGCTGAACGAGTACCGCGCGGGCGGTCTGGCGGTGGTCGGCTCGACGGACACGCTCGAAGCGCTGGCGATGGGGCAGGTCGAGGAACTAATCATCGCGGCGCAGCAGCAGAACGTCGAGGGCGACCGCGAGGACGTGGCGATTCTCTCCGACGCGGAAGTGGCGGAGCCCGTCGTCGCGGGGCAGGACGGCGCCGTCGCCAACATCGAGGCGGATTCGGTCATCATCGCCGCAGACCTCGTCGCGCGCGCGCGTCAGACGGCCGCCCGCATCACCTTCATCGAAGACCCGGCGCTGCTCGAAGAGGTCGGCGGCTGCGGCGCGATTCTACGTTACCGCATCCGGCCGCAGACGACCGAGAGCGCCCCGCAGCCGCAACACTCCTGAGCCCCGCCGCACTGTTTCGGCCGCGCGCGGCGCCATCCCGACCGCGCGCGGCCGGAAATTTCTCCGCACGGCAAAGAATTTCCACGCACGGCAAAGAATTTACCCCGCACGGCTGCGTTCTGACGCGCACCGGCAAAGAACTGGCACGCACTGCCGAAGAATTGGCACGCACTGCTGAAGAATTGGCACGCACTGCCGAGAATTGGCACGCACGGCAAGGAAATGTGCGTGCACGGCAAGGAAATGTACGCGCACGGCAGGGAAATGTGCATGCACGGCAGGAAAATGTACGTGCATGGAGGGAAACTGGCACGCACCGGCAGGGATTTGCGCAGACGGGGGCGTCTGTGTGCGTGCGCGGCGGAGAAATTGCGCGCGGGGCGTGGAAAATGTCGTGTGCGGCGGGTTATTTGAGAGGCCAGCCGCCGTGTCGGTCAATCTCGGCGTCTATTTCGGACATGAGGCGGAGGGTTTCGGCGAGGGCGGCGACGACGCGCAGGTAGTGTGTCACGTCCTCGTAGGTGAGGCGGCGTCCTTTGCGGTCTTTGAGCCACTTGGCGGCGACCTGATAGCCGCCGACGTGGAAGTCCCAGACTTCGGGCGCGACGCCCTCGAAGAACTGCGCGCGGTTTATCCAGACGCGCCCCTGCGTCGCGCCTCCTTCGCCCGGCGCCGTGTAGCGCACCTGCTCGACCTCGTTCGTACCGCCTTCGGGGTAGTTCGCGGCCGCCGCGTTGACTCTTTCGAGCAGGTGCAGGCCGATTAACTCGTCGCCCGCGCGGCATAGGGCGCGGAAGAGTTCGGCGTCGGAGGTGAGCGGCAGTCGCGGGAAGTCTATCTTGAGAAATTCGGCGTAGCGTGTACGGTACGCGGGCGAGTGGAAGACGGCGTACATGTACGCGAACACGTCCTCCGGCCCGAACGTCTCTCTTCGGTCGCCCTTCCCGTCCGCTACGAAACGCATCTTCAGAGATTCGGCGAACTCCGCCACAAATTTCCCCGACAGGTTCGCCCTCCGCCCGCCGGGCGCGTCCGTCGGCTCGTCGGCGTCGAAAAGGTTTTGTCGCCCCTCAATAAAAGCCAGATAAAGAGGAAATATTGCAGATTGTGTGGTCGCCTCCCCGCACTTAGCCTCGGAGATGAAGCGCGTGCAGTAAAAGTGGTCGGGCGTCTGAGATTTGTTACTGCGCGCGGAGATTAAACCAAGGTTCTGGGCTCGGAGCATGTGCCTCATCACCTCTCCGCGCGGCCTGCAATGGAATCCTCTGGAAGTGCCCGTAAAGTATGTGTACCGGACATCAAAAGGGCGGTAAGCTATGCGCGTAAAATTCGAGGTGGACAAACCTGTCTGCGTGTCCATCCCGCGCAGAAGGTGTGCTATCCACTGTCCGGTGTTGGCGGAGTGGCCCGAGTAGGGCGGGTTGCCCATCACGACCATCACGGGGCGTTCCTGCTTGACGCGGCTCGCGGCGTCAGACTCTTCGCTCAGCCATCGCGTCATGCCGGGCGCGTCCGAGAGGCGGTGAACCTCTTCCAGAGTGTTCGTCAGGTAGACGCAAAGCCGCCCGGCCTCGCCTTCGGTCTCCGCCCCGAGCTTTTCGAGGTCTACGCCCGTCTCCTGTAAGAGCAGCCCGAGCTTCAGGTGCGCCACCGTGTAGGGCGCCATCAGCAGCTCGAAGCCGAACAGCCGCGGCAGAAGTTCGCGCGCCACGTACGCCGGCCATGCGCCGCGCGCGCGCTCGCCGACCGCGCGGTAGATGTGCTGTATCGCGCTGTAGAGGAAAGTGCCCGTCCCCGTCGCGGGGTCGAGGATTAAGACCTTGTGCGTCTCGGCCCCGCCCGCGCCTTCGGCCCCGCGCGTGCGGATTTTGCGCGCGTCGGCCAGCCCTTCGGCCAGCCCGAAGTCGTTTCTGAGCAGGTGGTCAACGCTGCGGACGATGTAGGAGACGACCGGCTCGGGCGTGTAGTAGACGCCGCGCGTCTCGCGCAGGTGCGGGTCGTACTCGGCGAGGAAAGTCTCGTAGAAGTGTACGACCGGGTCTTCGCGCCGCGTGCGCTTCCCGAAGTCTTCGAGAATCCCCGCCATGTCCGTGTGCGTGAGCAGCGCGACGAGGTCGTCCACCGCCCACGCGACGTGCGGGCTGAGTTCCGGGCCGACCATCTGGTAGAAGGTCTTTTGCAGGAAGGGGTTCGTCTTCGGCACGAGTCGCGCCGCGCCGTCGCGCGTGAACTCGGCCGCCCGCCGCGCGTTGCAGCGCGCCGCGAACAGCCCGTAGCAGATCGTCTGCGCGTACATGTCCGCGAACTGCTCCGGCTGTAGTTCGTGCAGGAGGACTTCGCGAAAACTCGCCAGTTGGTCTCGGAGCGGGTCGGGCTTTTCGTCGTCCGGGTCTTCGGCTTCGAGCGCGCGGCCGATGTTCTTGCGAATCGCACGCGCGAGTCTCGCCATACGCACGGCCAGCTCTTTCGCGCTGCCCACGGTCGCGGCCTGCGCGTCGAAGAACGAGGAAAGAAGCTCCTCGACACGTTCCGCGCCGCCCGGCACCGCGCGCAGTTTGCCCGCCTTCGTCTTTGTGGCCAGCCGCGCCGCGTCACGCCTGACGCCGTTCACATACCAGCGGAACTCAAGGTAATCCGTGAGCACGACGTTGCCGAGTTCGAAGTAGCGCGACATCTGCTCGCCCTTCTCCTCGCGTTCGAGCGGCGTGCCCACGTCCTTCGCCTCTATGTAGCCGAGCGGCGTCTCGCCGCGCGTGACGACGAAGTCGGGCGCGCCGTATCGAACGCGCTTCGGCTCGTTCGTCGCAACGATGCCGCGCCCGAAAGATTCGACGAAAGATTTGAGCGCCGGGCGGTGCGTGTGCTCGGTCGCGTTGCCGGCGGCGAGCGCCTGCCCGATCTGCTTCAGGTATTCCGGCGTGAGAGGCATCGCGTCTCCTGACTTTGAAAGGTGCTGTGAGCAAAACACGGACGCCGCCGCGTGGTCAAGCAGGCGATGTTTCGTCCCTGCTCGTGCCGCCGGAGTTGTCAGCCGCCGGGGCCTGTGCTTAAGTCACACGTGCGTAAGATATGCCGCGCGGCGTCACGTCCGTATGAGCACGCGTCTGATTCCGACCATTCTGCGCTTCGACTCGCTGCCTTCGACGAACACGGAGGCGGCGCGGCAGGCCGCGCGGGGCGTGCCCGAAGGCTTGTGCGTCGTCGCGCGCGAGCAGACGGCGGGGCGCGGCCGTCGCGAGCGCGCTTGGGTCTCGCCCAAGGACGCGGGGCTGTACGTCAGCGTCGTGCTGCGCCCCGCGTTCGACGCGCGCGCGTGGCCGCTCGTCACGCTGGCGGCGGCGCTGGCCGTGCGCGAAGCGCTCGGGGAAGTCTGCGCTCTCGACGCGGACATCAAGTGGCCGAACGACCTTCTCGCGCGTGGCCGTAAGCTCTGCGGCATCCTCGCAGAGACGGCCGAGGGCGCGCGCGGCCGCGCAGTCGTCCTCGGCGTCGGCGTCAACCTGCGCGAAGGCTCCTTCCCGCCGGAGATTCGCGACGCGGCCACCTCAATCGAAGAGCAGACCGGCCGCGCGCCCGACGCCGAACAACTCCTCGGCGCGCTCCTCCGCCACTTCGCCGCGCGCTACGAAACCCTACACGCGGCGGGCGGCGCCTCCGAAATCCTCCGCGAGTGGGAAGCACACTCTTCCTACGCGCGCGGCGCACGCGTCCGCGTCGCGCTCGCCGAAGAGACCTTCGAAGGCACCACGCGCGGCCTTGAGCCCGACGGCGCGCTGCGCGTAGAAACTGACGCCGGCCGCCTACGCGTCGTCCGCGCCGGCGACGTGACGGCCGTGAGGGGAATTAACAGTGATGGACAGGATTTCAGCAGTGCGACTTGAAATCTTAAACTCCTATCCTGAATATCCTGTCCATCCCTGTTAATTTTTTTGTCTATGAAGAAGATCGTCATCTCGACCATCGGGTCTTTCGGCGACCTGCACCCGTATATCGCCATCGCGCTTGAGTTGAAGCGGCGCGGGCATAGGCCCGTCATCGCCACGTCGGAGATTTACAGGGAGAAGACCGACGCGCTCGGGCTCGAACTTCATCCGGTGCCGCCAGACCTGCCGAGCTACGACCAACCGGAAGAGGTCGCGCGGATGGTGGCGGATTTGGTGGACAGGAAGCGCGGGTCGGAACGCGTCTTCCAACAGTTCGTCAACCCGCACCTGCGCGGGATGTACGACGCGCTCGCGGAGGCGACGCGCGGCGCAGACCTGCTCGTGACGCACGTCCTCTCGCTCGCAGGCCCGCCGCTCGTCGAGAAGACGGGCATCCGCTGGGCCTCGACGATACTCGCGCCGATATCTTTATTCTCGAACTACGACCCGCCGGTCTTCCCGCAGATGCCTTGGCTCCACAGGTTCAACCGTAACCGGCCGTGGCTGACGCGCGCGTTGATGACGGTCGGGCGCAGGCGGCTTGACCAACTGGCCGAGCCCGTCTTCCGCCTGCGCGCAGAACTGGGACTGCCGCGCGGCCGAAGTCCCATGCTCGAAGGGCAGCACTCGCCCTCGCTCGTGCTCGCGCTCTTCTCGAAGGTCTTCGCGGCGCCGCAGCCGGACTGGCCGCCGAACACGGTCGTCACGGGCTTCCCCTTCTACGACCGGCGCGACCGCGCGGGCGACACAGAAGGCTTAGACCCCGCGCTCGTCAAATTTCTGGAAGCCGGCGAGCCGCCCGTCGTCTTCACGCTCGGCTCCTCGGCCATCTGGGTCGCAGAGGACTTCTACAGCGAATCCGTGAAGGCCGCGCGAGAGTTGGGCGTGCGCGCGCTGCTCCTCATCGGCGACGAGAAGAACCGGCTCGACAATCTGCCCGAAGGCGTCGCCGCCTTCGACTACGCGCCTTACAGTGAGCTTCTGCCGCGCGCGCGTGCCGTCGTGCATCAGGGCGGCATCGGCACGACCGCGCAGGGCTTGCGCGCGGGCGTCCCGGCAATCGTCGTCCCCTTCAGCCACGACCAGTTCGACAACGGCTACCGCGTCGCGCGCGTCGGCGCAGGCCGCACGCTCCCGCGCGCGAAGTACAACGCCGCGAGCGTAGCCAAAGAATTACGCGCGCTCCTCTCGGATGAGAGTTACACTACGCGCGCCGCGGAGGTCGGACGACAAATCAGGTCGGAGAACGGAGCCGTCACCGCGGCCGACGCGCTGGAAGAACTTCTCAGAGGATAAACCGCATGCTGCTCGTGATGGACGTGGGGAACACGAACACCTCGCTCGGGGTGTACGAGGGCGAGCGTCTGGCTTGGCACTGGCGCCTGACGACGGAGAGGGCGCGGACGGTGGACGAGTACGGCGTCCACGCGCGCAACCTCTTCGCCTTCGCCGGGCTCGACTTCAAGGCGATCACGGCCGTCGCCGTCGCCTCCGTGGTGCCGCAGCTCAACTACACTCTGAAGCGTATGTCGGAAGTCTACTTCCACCTCACGCCGCTGCTCGTGGACGACGAGACCGACACGGGGCTCACGATTCTCTACGACCCGGCGTCGGACGTGGGCGCCGACCGCATCTGCGACGCCGTCGCCGCGATGCACAAGTACGGCACGCCCTGCATCGTCGTTGACTTCGGCACGGCGACCAACTTCGAGGTCATAGACGACGGCGGCCGCTACCTCGGCGGCGTCATCACGCCCGGCATCTCCATCTCGACCGACGCTCTGTTCGCACGCGCCGCCCGCCTGCCGCGCGTCGCCATCGAGCGCCCGCACAAAGTCATCGGCGCCTCCACCGTCTCGGCCATCCAGTCCGGGCTCTACTACGGCTACGCGGGGCTCGTGGACGGAATACTGCGCCGCATGATTGAAGAACTCGGGCGGCGTCCGCGCGTCGTCGCCACCGGCGGGCTCGCGCCGCTCATCGCGACGGCGTCGGAGTTCGTGGACGACGTTGACCAGACGCTCACGCTCGACGGCCTGCGGCTCATCCACGAGCGCAACCGCCGATGATTTGAAATCTCAACTCTCAAATTCTTATGGCCGTTCAAACAATCGAAGAGGTCATCGCGCGGCTCGAAGCGATTATTGACGAGGCGCTGCGCGGGCAGAGTCGCGTCGGCTACTTCGCGGCGCTCTACGAGCGCGTGACCTCGAACGTGCGGCGCGCGCTCGTCGCGGGCGACGTGTTCCAGAATAACCCGCGCATGGAGCACTTGGACGTGGTCTTCGCCGGCCGCTTCCTCGACGCGTGGGACGCGTTCAGTTCGGGGCGCGAGCCGACCGCCTCGTGGCGCGTCGCCTTCTCGATATTAGGAGACGAAGGCCCGCTCGTCGTGCAGCACCTCATGCTCGCCATGAACGCGCACATTAACCTCGACCTCGGCGTCGCCGCCGCGGCCGCCGCGCCGACGCCCGCCGAGCTTGAATCCCTGAAGCCCGACTTCATGAAGATCAACGAAATCCTCGGACGCCTCCTCGGCGTCGTCGAGCTGGAACTCGGACAAATCTGCCCGCGCTTCAGCCGCGCGCAGCGCCTGACGTTCTTCGCGCCGCACCTCGAAGAGAAGCTCTTCGGCTTCGGCATGGGCGCGGCGCGCGACCTCGCGTGGCTGCTCGCCGAGCAGATCGTCGCCGCGGGCGAGCAGGGCCGCGAGCACGTCATCGCCAAGCGCGACGCCGAGACGGCCGTCGTCGGCCAGTCGCTCTACCCTCTGCGCGGCTTCGCCGACCGGGTCGCGCGCTGGATTCACTCCTCCGAGTGCAAAGACATCCGCTTCAACATACAGATTATCGCGGAGTGAACTACTCACCCTTGACTAATCCGCGCGCGCTGTTCATTCTTTCCGAGCGCCGCGGAGGCTCTCGGCGGTTCCCAAAATTCTTCTGACGTAACTTTCCTTTAGCGAACAGGCGATGGACAACGCGGAGGCGGCGCTCGCCGCCGTCGGGGCCGAGGGCGCGGCGCCCCTGAACTACTTCAACTACTTCACGGAGGTCGAGGACGCCTTCATACGCAGGCGCGGCAGGCACCTCCTGCTGAGCCCTCTCGACTGGGCGCTCATCGAGAGCTGGAAGGAGATGGGCGTACCCCTGCACGTCGCGCTGCGCGGCATCGAGAAGGCTTTCGACTCCTACGAATCAAAGCCACGCAAGCGCAGCGTCAAGACCTTGATGTACTGTCAGGAGGAGGTCGAGGCGCAGTACGCCGAGTGGCTGGAATCGCAGACCGGTGCGCGCGCCGACGCTTCGGGCGCGAACGCGGAAGGCGGCGGGAGTAATGAAGGCGGCGCGGGCGTTGTTGATAAAGGCGGGGCTGAAGGGGCGGACGCGGGCGCGTCGCTCCCTTTCCCGCGCGAGGTCATCGCGGCTCACCTCTCGGACTGCCGCGCGGAGTTGAGGCGCGCGGCGGAGAAGAGAAGCGCGGGCGCCGAGGCTTTAAAGGAAGCACTCGCGCGCGCCGCCGCGCGGCTCGAAGAGCTCGCGTCGGACTTCGAACGCTCGGCGCGGCCGAACGCGGAGCTTCTGGAAAGCTCGCTGACGGACTTGGAAGGTTTGATAGACCGCGCGCTGCGCTCGTCGCTGCCGGAAGACGAAGTCAGCGCCGCACGCGCCTCGGCCGAGGAGCAGTTGCGACCCTACCGCGCGCGCATGGAGCGCGCCACCTACGAGCAGACGCTCGACAACCTTCTGGCGAAGGCCCTGCGCGAACGCGCAGGCGTCCCGCGCCTCAGTCTGTTCTACCTGTAAGCCGGACTTCCCCCGAGGGGTTTGAAGGAGACTTCGATGCCGAAAGTGCAAGTCAAGCGGGTGGGCGTCTTCTCGCTCGCCAAAATCTACTCCATCACGATGGCCGCGGCGGGCGTCATCATCGGCGTCATCTACGGCCTGATCTTCATGGCCGTCGGCGGCGCGATGATGGCCGGCGGCGGGCGCGGCTCTTCGGGAGCCGGCGCGAGCGGCCTCGCCATCGGCCTCATCATGATGGTCGCCATCCCCATCTTCTACGGCGTCCTCGGCTTCATCGCCGGCCTTGTCGGCGGCGCCATCTACAACGTCGCCGCGCGCACCGTCGGCGGCATCGAGTTGGAGTTGGAGAACATGGACGGCGCCGGCTACGCGCCCCCGCCCTCGCCGAACTGGAACGCGCAGTCGTACCAGCCCGGCCAGCAGCAACAGTACCCGTACTGAAGTAGACAGTAGACGGTAGTCAGTAGACAGTAGCGCTCCGCGTCGCGGTCGTCGGCGCTAATACCCGAACGGTTCGGCGGCGGGGCTCTCCTACTGACTACCGTCTACTGTCCACTGTCTACTTGAACATGAAGAGGCACAGGCATCCGCCGCGGCGGGCCGAGCCGGCGGCAGGCGTGCGGCTGCGCGCGGGCTCGGAAGTCGAGGTGAGAATCGAGCGCATCCTGCCGGGCGGCGTCGGGCTGGCGCACGCAGAAGGGCAAACGCTCTTCGTCTCGCTGTCCGCGCCCGGTGACCTCGTGCGCGCGCGGGTCGAGTCCGTGCGCGGCCGTCTCGTCTTCGCGTCGGTCGCCGAAGTGTTGGAGCCCTCGCCCGCGCGCGTCGAGCCGCCCTGCCCGTACTTCGGCCGCTGCGGCGGCTGCGACTTCCAGCAATTGAGTTACGAGGCGCAGCTTGCGGCCAAGGCCGACATCATACGCGACTGCCTGCGCCGCGTGGCGCGCGCCGAGCCGCCCGGCGAAATTGTGGTCGAGCCCTCGCCCGAAGTCTGGCGCTACCGCTCGCGCGCGCGCTGGCAGCACGACCCGCGCCGGCACCTGCTCGGCTACTACGAGCGCGGCTCGCACCGCGTCTGCGACGTGGCCGACTGCCCCGTCGCCGCCCCGCCCGTCAACGAACGCCTCAAACGCCTACGCGATTTAATGAACGACGGCCGCCTGCCGCACGCCTCCGAGTTCGAGGCCGTCGCCGGAGACGCGGGCGTCGCGCTCGATCCCACGGTCGAGCCCGGCGACGCGCGCGAGCAGTCGCGACATGTTAATGGTGAGACCTACCGCTTCGACGCCGGCTGCTTCTTCCAGATTAACCACACGCTCCTCGACGCGCTCGTCGCCGAAGGGCTGCGCGGCACAGAGGCCGAAAGCGACTCGGGCGCAGACGACGCGAGCGGAACGGCGCTCGACCTCTACAGCGGCGTCGGCCTCTTCACGCTCCCGCTCGCGCGACGTTTTAAGAACGTCATCGCCGTCGAAGGCAACCCGGCCGCGGCCGACTACGCGCGCCGCAACCTCGCCGACGCCTCGCTCACGAACGCGCGCGTCGAGACTTCCGCCGTCGGCGAATGGCTCGACGCCAACGCCGGGCGCCCCGACGCCAACTCCCAACGCCTCGACGGCGTTGACTTCATCCTCCTCGACCCGCCCCGCGCCGGCGCCGAACCCGACACGGTCGCCGGCATCGTCCGCCTCCGCCCCCGACACATCTCCTACGTCTCCTGCGACCCCGCCACCCTCGCGCGCGACCTCCGCGCACTCCTCGACGCAGGCTACCGCCTCTCGTCCCTCCGCGCCTTCGACATGTTCCCCCAGACCCACCACGTCGAGACGGTCGCACACCTCCTCGACTGAACCCGCACGATGGTGGGGCTGCCGGACTTTTGAAAAAAAATAAATGGGTGGGACTCGGGGTTTGTGATATTCTCCGCCCATGAAAAAATCATCTCACATACGTGCCGCCTCATTGCATAAACTTGAAAACCCTCTCAACCCCCTGAACGATTTTCACTCCCTTTCTCTTTTGGACCTCCTTGAGGCTCGCGACCTCTATCACCTGCATCTCACGGAACGCAAAGGTGTGGTCGCGACCGCCATCGGTCGTTACCTAATCCGTGAGGGCGACCCGTGGCCCGGAGAGCGTGGGCAAAAGGGGACGGGGCCCAAGAACCTAGAGAACACGCAGGTGCGGCCTTACTCTTGGCCCTGCGTGCTCGTGTTTGTCGAGCGGTGGGTTGACGAACGCGACCTGAAGGCGGAAGGCTATCAGGCGACCGACATAGTGCCGAAGTCGCTGCACATGCCCAACGGGAAAGTCATCCCGGTCTGCGTCGTCGAAGCGCCGCGCGATCCCATTCGACACGAAGCGAACTTGGGCGCGGTCTTTCCGAAGACGTTCATCGGGGGAGGCTATCCGGTCATCGCAGACGTGCAGGGCGAGCAGCACATCGCCTCCATCGGCTGTCTGGTCACGGACGGCCACCTCACCTACGCCCTGACTAATCGTCACGTGGCCGGTGAGCCGGGCGAAGTCCTCTACTCTCTGCTGGGGGGCGTCCGCACAGAGATTGGCTTCAGCTCTAAAAAGCAGCTCGGGCGACTTCTCTTCAAAGACGTGTATCAAGGCTGGCCCGGCCAGAACGTCTATGTCAACGCTGATGTCGGCCTTATACAGGTGACGGACAAAAATCAGTGGACGCCGCAGATATACAGCATCGGTGTGATAGACCAACTGGCCGATGTCTCGGTCGAAAATCTCTCGCTCCAACTCGTCAACGCAGATGTCCGCGCCTTCGGGTGTGCTTCGCACGAAATGTTCGGGCGCATCTGGGCCTTGTTTTACCGCTACAAGTCCGTGGGCGGGTTCGAGTACGTCGCAGATGTTTTCATAGGCCCGCGCCCCGTCGAGAAGTCCGACGACAAGAGAGCACACGCTAAGAAGTCAGACGCCCGGAAGTCCCGGACTCCGAAGTTCCAGACGCATCCGGGTGACTCGGGCACGCTCTGGCTCTTGGAGCCGCCCCCGGATAAAGACGACGACGACGACGTTAAAGAAGACACGGCGCAGAAACGGCCCGCGGATGACGTGCGCTCCCGCCCGTCCGGGGGCAGGCGCGAGATAAAGAAGAAGATGTTGCAGCCCATCGCCGTGCAATGGGGCGGCCATGTTTTCACCGATCAGGCCGGCGCGGGCCGGCAGTCGTATGCGCTCGCCACTTTGCTGAGCACCGTCTGCGAGCGCCTCGAAGTGGATTTGATACGCGACTGGGGGCAGGATCTACCCGAATACTGGGGAACCATCGGCCATTTCACCATCGCGAATATGGCCTGCCGGTTCGTCGGCAAATCTACCTCCCGCATTCGGGAACTGATGAAGAGTAATCTGCTCAACATCACGTTTCAGGTAGCCGACATCACCGATAAAGGAACGAAGGGACTCTCGAAACTGGATTTCGTCCCCCTCGCGGACGTGCCCGATCTGGTTTGGAAGAGCGGCCGGTTTCAGCGCGGCCCCCGCGGCAACAATCCCGAATCGCCCAACCACTTCGCGGACATGGACGAGCGCCCGCCGGGCGGCGGGAAGACTTTGCTAGAGCTTTGCGACGAAGACCCGCAAAACAACATCACGCCCGATTTCTGGATTCAGCACGTGCGGCAGTTTCCTTCCAAGGATGGGAAAGACCCTGCGAAAACCGCCGGGCTGCTGCCGTTCCGCGTGTGGCAGATTTATGACGAGATGGTGAGGTTCGTCTCTGCCAAAGACGTGGTCAGCTTTGTTTGCGCGGCCGGAACCTTGGCCCACTACGTCGGAGACGCCTGCCAGCCGCTTCACATCTCCTTCATGCATCACGGAGACCCGGCGCACCCGGTGCTGCGGACGGTCACGCACAAGACCGGCAAGAAGGCCGGACAAACCGAACAGGTAAACGACAGCGAGGGCGTTCACGAAGACTACGAACAGAACATGTTCAAGGCGACTCGCGGCGACGAGATGAAGTCCCAACTCGAAGCGGCCTTGAGCGCCGGCGGGACGAAAGCCAAGCTCGTTACCAGCGGGCGTGAGGCGGGAATCCGCACGGTGCAGATGATGCAGGCGACGTTCGACAGAATCAGGCCCCCGCGTCTGGTGAAGGTTTACGACGACGCCCTGAAAGCCAACAAGTCGAAGGGCGAGATTCTCGATTTGCTGTGGGACAAGTTCGGCAAAGACACCGTTCAGGTCATGGCAGATGGGTGCCGACTTCTGGCGCTGCTCTGGGAGAGCGCATGGGCGCAGGGCGGCGGCGACCAGAAAATCAAGAAGCTCGCCGAGATAGACAGAAACGATCTGATTAACTGCTATAAGCCCCGGACATTTTTACAGTCTTACTGGCTCACCGAAATAGGCAATCATCTGAAAGGCTTGGACGGCTCCGGGGGTGTGCAGCCCTCGGCCAAAAAGTCGGCCAAGAAAACAACCAAGAAGGCCACTAAGAAGGCGACCAAGAAAGCCGCTAAGAAAACGGCCTCGAAAAAGCTTTTGTAAATTCCAAGACCCCTCGCACTGACTTTTGTATATACTCGCAACCGTTCTTGCGTCGGTCGGGAGTGTTTACCTCATCTAGTCACACCGGCTTCTGTTTTTAACATCCGAACGCCCCTTCTTCTCCTGAACGCTCCGGGGCGCTTTGTGATAATATCCCGGCCTTCGCAAGCAGCCTCGCCCGATAAGCCCCACGAGAGGTGACACGATGAGAAGCGATGAAGGCGCAATCTCGCGGCGCGGGTTCGCGCGGATGTTGGGTGCGGGCGCGGCCTTCGCCGCGGTGCGTCCGGCAGGCGTGTGCGGTTCGGTCGTTCAGACGCCCGCGGGCGTCGGCGCTGCGTCGGCGGCGACGCCCGCGCGCGCGGGCGCGGTCGTCAGGCTCAGCTCGAACGAGAACCCGTACGGGCCTTCGCCGTCCGCGCTGCGCGCGATGACCGACGCGTTCGGCCTCGCGTGGCGCTACCCGGACGAGCACGCGGAAGAACTCGCCGCCGAGCTGGCGAAGCTGCACGGCGTGACGGCCAAGCAGATTATCCTCGGCTCGGGCTCCGGCGAAATCCTCAAGCTCGCGGCCGCGGCCTTCACGGGGCCGGGGCGCGGGCTCGTCGTCGCCGACCCGACCTTCGAGGCCGTCGTCCACCACGCGACGGCCGCGCGCGCCGAGGTCTCGAAGGTTAGCCTGACGCCCGACTACCGTCACGACCTACAGAAGATGCTCGCGGCCGCGGGCGCGTCGGCCGGGCTCGTCTACGTCTGCAACCCCAACAACCCGACGGCGACCATCACGCCGAAGGAGGAGCTGCGCGCCTTCCTCTCGAAGGCGCCGCGCGAGACGGTCGTCCTCGTTGACGAAGCTTACCACCACTACGTCGAGAGCGCCGACTACGAGTCGCTCATCCCGCTCGTCGCCGATTACCCGAACCTCGTCGTCGCGCGCACCTTCTCGAAGATTTACGGGATGGCCGGGCTGCGCTGCGGCTACTGCGTCGCGCCTCTGCCGCTCGTCGAGCGCATGCGAGCGCAGCAGGCTTGGGACAGCGTCAACATCATGGCCGTCGTCGCCGCGCTCGCCTCGCTGCGTGACGCGGCGCAGGTGGAGGAGGGGCGGCGGCGCAACACAGAGGTCAGGCGCTACGTCTACGCGGAGCTAGAAAGGCTCGGCTACAAGTACATCCCTTCGGCCGCGAACTTCCTGATGTTCGACCTTCGGAGCGACGCGCACCCGTTCATCGAAGGCATGAAGCAGCGCGGCGTCGAGGTCGGCCGCTTCTTCCCGGCGCTGCCGACGCACATGCGCGTCACCGTCGGCACGCGCGCAGACATGCAGGCGTTCGTCTCCGCGCTACGGCAGCTCGCCGCCCCCGCTTAAGACGCCGACGCGCCGCCCCGAAAGACGCGCGCCGGTCAGCCTCATTTAAGCCGTCCGCACGGAAACGGGCAAAACTCCCTTGCCCGTTTCCATTCCGGTGTTAAAATCGTGCCGCTTGGCTCTACGTGATTCGCCCTTCGCGTCCCGGCAACTACTGCCCGTGAGGAAAGGTAAACGCGTATGGGCTCTCCCCTGATCGTCCTGACCGCCTCGAACACAGAGGCGAGCGAGTGGCGCCACAGCATCTGGCAGCAGATGCTCTCAGCCACCATCCCCTCCAAGTACAGCAAGACCTTCATCAATCAGGCGTCGCTCCAAAACGAGTCTTGGCCCGACGGCCGTGCGAAGTACGTTCCGAACGGGCTGCGCGTCGTCGAGACGCTGCTGCTCAGGGAGTACGAAGAGCGCGACGTGGTCACGTGCTACGTCGAGAACTTGGAAAAATTCGTCGGCCCCGAGACGCGCGTCGTCGCCGTCCACGCGCACAACCCGCTCGGCATCTCCTACGCGACCGACGTTTATTCCAAGCTCGCGGGCGAGAACCTGATGCCGCTGAACGCCGCCGAGTTCATACGCATCGTCACGCACCCGGTAATACAAAAGTACAAGCCGAAGGTCGTCGTCGGCGGCCCCGGCGCGTGGCAGTTGGAGAAGGCCGGGCGCTTGGACGAGTTCCGCATTGACCACCTCATTGACGGCGAGATCGAGCGCGTCTTCGGCGAGCTGTTCCGGCGCATCATCGCCAGCGACCCCAGCCTGCCGCGCGTCGTCAGGCTCCCGAAAGAGACGCAGCCCGCGGTCGAAGAGATTCCGGTCGTGCGCCACCGCTCGACCTTCGGCGTCGTCGAGATTACGCGCGGGTGCGGGCGCGGCTGCCAGTTCTGCTCGCCCGCGACGAAGGTCGGCCGCTCGTTCCCGCTCGCGCACATACTCCGGAGCGCCGAGGTCAACGCGCGCGAGGGCGCGACCGAGGTCATGCTCGCCTCCGAAGACATGTTCCTCTACGAGCAGCTCCCGAACTTCACGCCGAACGTCCCGGCGCTGGTCGAGCTCTTCAAGAGCGTCAAGGCCGTCCGCGGCATCGAGACCCTACAGACCTCGCACATCACGATGGCGCCCGTCGTGCGCGACCCTTCAACAATTGAACGACTGACGCCGCACGTCGTCCCCTTCTCGCACGTCACACACCCCGACTCGACCGACCCCGAGAAGCGCGTCGTTGACCCAATCATCGGCTTAGAGACGGGCAGCCCGCGCCTCTTCGAACAGTTCATGAAGGGCAAGGCCTACCCATACAAGGCGCACCAGTGGCGCGACGTGGTCTTGAAGGGGATGGAGATTCTGAACCGGCACAACTGGTACCCGTTCTGCACCTTCATCATCGGCCTGCCGGGCGAGACGGACGCCGACACTAAACAGTCTCTGGACTTACTGTACGAGCTGCGCGACGCGAAGGGGATGTTCGTGCCGACGTGGTTCGTGCCGCTTGAGAACACGCGGATGGGGAGGCGCGAAGGCGCGAAGCTCATCGAGATGACCGACCGCCAGTGGGAGTTCTTCTTCACCTGCTGGAAGTACAACATCGAGTGCTGGCACCACGGCAACATGACTTTCCTCTCGCGCTACAAGTACGCGGCGGGCGTGCCCCTGTACTACTCGATGCTCGGCCGCAGACTGTTCGGGACGGGCATCAAGTACCCGCTCTGGCGCTTCGCGGGCGCGCCCGAGCGCCTGCTGCGCCGCCGCCTCTACCTCGACTTCACCGGCCGCAAGCGCGACCCCGCAGGGATGAAGCCCTTCGCGGGCGACATCGTCCCCGGCTTCGAGACCGTCCGCGGCCTCGGCATGGTGGACGCCGCGCAGCCCGGCCTGAGCCGCGAGGCCGGGCAGTCCCCGGCCTACGGGGATTAAGAAGTTGTGAGGCGTGCGGGCCGCCGAGCGCTCACTGCGAGAACATAAAGCCGCCGCCCGCGTAGGTGATGTTGCGGTCGTTGGCGGGCGCGTCGGGGCGGTCGGAGAGGATGCTGCGTGCGATGAGGAGGCGTGCGATGAGGCGCGTCTCGTCGCGGTTGAAGCGGTCGGCGGTGGCGCGCGTGCGGTCGAAGTCAACGCGCGCCAGCTCCGCGAGCGCCTTGACGTAGCGCGCGTAAGAGCCGCCCGCCATCGAGAGGCCGGGCGTCATCAGCATCTCGCCCTTGCGGAAGAAGCCCGAGCCCTGACCGAACTTCTCAAGCAGCGCGGCGGCCGCGATCATGTCGTTGCCTTGGTCTATGAGCGGCTCGATCATCTCGAAGGTCTTGGCCGGCTCGACCAGCGCGTAGCCGCGCGCCACTTCGAGCAGCGCCTCGATCTCCTTCTCGTCGTCGGGCTGTCGGTCTAAGAGGCCGCGCGCCTCTTCGAGCAACTGCCCCGCGCCCTTCCTGTCGCCCTTCGCGGCGAGCATCACCGCCAGCTCGGCCAGCGCGCGCGCGCGCTTCTCCTTCGACTTGATGCTTGAGACGACGCCCCGCGCCCTCTCCGTGTCGCCCTTCTCGACGGCGCGCGCCAGTTCCGTCTGGTCGAGGAGCGCCAACCACTGCTCGCGCGCCTCGCCGCGCAGGTTGTCGTTGACGACCTGCCGCGCCTTCTCCGTCTCGCCGGCCTCGGCGAGCTTCGAGGCGGCCGCCGCGTAGAAGGCCGGGCGTACCTCTTCGGGCATCTTCGCCGCCTCTTCGATGATGGCGTCGGGCGTCTTTGTCATCAACGAGTTCATCTGCGCCCAAGCCTTCATGCGCGGGTCGAGCGTCTTGTCCACCTCGGCGATGCGCTGGCGCAGTTGCGCGGCGCGCGCCGGCACGCGCTTCTCCAACTCGGGGAGGAGCGGGCGCACCGCCATCAAAAGCCCGTAGGCGCCGTTCGCGGTCGAGTCCTTGAGGGCCGCGCCCGCGACGAGGTCGGCGAGGTCGCGCACGTCCGACTCTTCCAACGCGAGCGGCTTCGGCTTCTCGGCGGCGGCGGTCTTCGTGGCCGTCCCGCCGTAGTAGAACGTACGCTCCGCGGACTGCGGCATCACGACCGACTGAAGCAGCGCGACGGCGACCGAGAAAGATTCCTGCCCGCCCGTGAGATTCTGGCCGCGGAGCTTGGCGACGATCTCGCCCGCCAGCTTCGAGGCCGAGTCGGCGTCCTTCCGCCGCAGGCGTTCGAGCACCTGAAGGACGCCGAAGGTCACGCCCTTGCTCAGGCTCTCTTCGGCCAGACGCAGCGCGGCCTTCGGGTCTGACTCGGCCGCCTGCGCCATGAGCGACTGCTCAAGTCTCAACTCCTGCTCAGGGTCTTCGTAGTACATCCCGGAGTACGCGTCGGAGCCGCCGCCCGCGTCCGAAGAGGGCGGGCGCGTGTCGCGCAGCAGTTCGAGCGCGAACTGCGCGTCGCGCGCCGCGACCGTCGAGAGCAACTGCGAACGCAACTGCATCAGAGACCAGTAGGAGCGGTCGGGACGGCTTCGGGCCTCGGCGTCACGCGCCGACGTGCGCGCCGCGAGGAAGTCGGACGCGGCGTCGCGGAAGAGTTGCCGGGCGCGCTTCTCGTCGCGCGGCCAGAGGAGGTCTGCGGCCTGCAAGCGTACGGCGGCGCGGTTCTCGGCGAGCTTGAGCACCTGCGACTGCTCCAACGTCTCGTCGAGCAGCGCGAGCGCCTTGCGTTCGAGTTCCTTGCGCGCCTTCGCCTTCTCCTCGTCCGACTCCTGTTTGACCTGCGGCAACTGCGCCGCGGCGGCGCCCGAAAGGATGAGCACGGAGAGCGTGAGCGACTTGAGCGTACGGCGGAGCGTCATCAACCTACTCCTCTCTCTGGCGAGAGTTTCCGCGGGCCTTCGGATGGGCGGGAGACGCGACCGCACGGCCCGTGTTCGGCGCGATTGTACACGAGTTTGGTGAAGGGAAGAACGGCGGGCCGTCTGTGCGGCCTCTTTAACGACGGAATATGTCCGTGAAGTCCATCGAAAAGAAGAGCGCGCCGCGCCCGTCGCCGGGACGGCGCCTGAGGTTGAAGGCGTAGCCGACGGTTGTGTTGAAGTTAAAGCCGCTCAGCCTGACGCCCCGGCCCGCGCCGTAGCGAAGAATCACGCCGTTCGTGCCGAGCGGGCGGGAGGCGCCGAAGGCTTGGAAGGAGAGCGTCCCCTCGCGGAGCCGGTTGGCCCCGGCTGGCTCGTTCGAGTGCTTGTAAGAGAGGCGGCAGTCTAAGTTGTTGAGGGCCGCGAGGCCGGGCGAGCGCGAGCCGGCCGGCTCGAACACCTTCTCTGAATGAGTTGTGGGGCGGCGCCCTAAGCTCAGAATAGCTTTTCAAATACCATCCGAATTACGAAGTTGCCGCGCTCATCACCGGGCACGCGGCGCACAGTTCTGAGATACCCTACTTGGAACTTGGCGACGACGACGTTTAATTGTAGTCCTCCGCCAAGCGCCAACCTCGTGCGCTGGTCGGGCTCGCCCCGCGCGGAGAGGTTGGCCGCGTCGAACATAATGAGAGGTTTGACGGAATAGAAATTCGCATTGTCGGCAATGTAGTTGATGGTCGGTGTCAGCCTAGCCCAGACTTTATCCGCCTCGGGTTTAACTTCCTTCCGTGCTTTCTCGAAAGCCTCTTCCGCTCTTTGCAGCCGCGCCTCCTGTTCGGGTGTCAAGCCGTCAGTTCTATCGAGCGCTAAGTCGTCGCGCTGCTCTAGCGATAGTTTTCGTATGGCAAGCGCGTCAATGAAGATGTTCTTTTCGCCGCTGACCTGATTTTTGAACGCCTCTTTTAGTGAAGTGCAACCTGTACACGAAAGTACGTTCTGATCGTCGGGTTGCTCGGCTACCGTCTCCGCCGGGATCAGCGGCCGCGACCATTTCCGCACCGGGAGACTGAGCGACAGGTTGAAGTGCCAGTAAGACGTGCCGCCGCGTGACAGGTTGGTGCCCCTCCTGACGCCGGCCTTGTTGCGCCCGAAGCTGCGAATGAGCGGGCCGCCGGGCATGTCGGTCAGCGACGGCTCGTTGACGGCGTCGTAAAGAAAATTGCCCGTGGAATTTCCCCCGTAGAAGCGCGCGTACTCAGGGACGCTGCCCCACGCGCGCCCTGCGCCGAACTGCATCTCGGCCCCGATGGCCGCAGGGTTTTTCTCCGGGAACTCGCAAGCGTCGTTCTCTTTAACCTCGTCCCGGCCCGGAAGCTTAACCTCGACCTTGACGATTCGACACTTTTGTTGCGGCAGGACAAAATCCTTGGAGTAGCCGACCGTCGCCGCGAGCCGTTGATATGAGCCGAATCCCTTGTTCGGCGACGCGCCGTCAAACCACACTGCGCCACGAATAAACCCTCTGGCGATGTCCCCGTCCAAGATCGCGCGCGACTCGAAAGCGTCTTCCGAGGTACGCTCGGCCGGCAGCCCCGTCCGGCTGACGAAGCGGTTGTTAGCCCGGCGGTAGCCCGCCCCGAGACTCAACTGGCTAAACGGCCCGCCGTCGAACTTAAGCGTCGTGCTGCCGCCGATGCGCATCGCATTTATTTGCCTGATGCCATCGCCCTGCGGCTGCTGGTTGGCGGCGAACCCGACTTTCAGCCCGACGTTCTCCAACAATTTCCCCGACCTGATGCGAGACAAGGTCAGACTTGACGTGGTGTTGTAAAAACGTTTGTCTAAGGATTTGCGCCCGCTTAGCGCGAGGCGCAGTTGCGTGTTATGCGTCCCGCTCTCTTCGGCCTTCGGCGGCGACAAGTGGAGCAAGTCCGTGGAGACGTTTGCAACCGCGGCCACGCCGTAATCCCGATCCTGCTCGACCCAGAAGGTCGGATTAAATAGGAGCAGCGGGCGCGGCAGCTCGCGGTAGAATCTTAGTTTATTGGAGCGGGCCAGATCGAGTAGGTTGGCGCTCAGGTTTTCTGTGTCAATCGGGATGACTTTGATCTTGACGGTTATATCAAGGCACTTTGAGACGGGGTTGCCCGCCTGATCCTTGAGCGTCGTCTGACATTCAGCGGCCGGCACGGTCGTCACGCAATCTGTCACATACGTCGTCTTAACGTAAAGTGACTTCTTCTGATTTACGCCATACAGCCGATCCCTCTCTGCGACGCCATCAGGTTTAGAAAAAAAATCTTTTACTTCATTTATGTAGCGGTCACGGCTAAGCCCACGTGTCTCGTTGCCGCTGCTTATTAAAGGCTCTTCTCCGGTCGTGTCATAGGGTTCACCGCGGTGTCGGGAAAGCGCCTCCTTCAGTTTCTTGGGCGCGGCCCCAAAGAGCGTCTCGACCTTCACGGAACGGACTGTATAGGCGTCGGCAGTAACCACATTGTCCCCGTTGCATTGGGCCCGGACTGATGTCGTCCAGGCCCAACACGTCAACAACGAGGACAGGATTAAGAGCGGTAGAGTTTGCCTGTCTGTGAGCACGCGCATCCCGGCCTTTCCTTCAGGCTCAAGGTGACTTGACGAATGCCGGTCTAGAATGCCAAATCGACCGTCTTGCTCATCTCCTTCTTCACCTTCTGCTTGACCTTGTCAGCCTCGGCCGGCGTGAGCGAGCCGATATTCTCCGCCGCCTTGGCCGCCGGATGCACTTTGGTGATGAGCTGTTTGGATTGGGCTTGGTTGACGCCCTTGGCGGCAGTCGAGGCCGTCTTTTTCTCTTGCTCCGGGTTCTCGGCCGTGTAAGAGACGTGGACGATGTGATCGGGCTCGCCACCGCCCTCCTTATTTTTGAAGAGGTCGAAGACCAATTTCCATTTCACCTTCGCGGGCTCTTCCGCCGTCGCCTTAACACAGCTTCTCTCCACCGAGACTTGGAATTTGAAACCGTCTTTGGGATCGAAGACCATGACCTCTAGTAGGAACGGCTTACAGGAGGTGGGGGTGACGGTAGCTACACTGATGTTGGTGTTGTCATTGTCCGGCATGCTCGTGCCTCCAGAGTGTTTCAGCCTTGGTCTTTCGGAGCGCGAACGAAAAGGCTCTTGTTCGACGCGGTTGGGCTGCCTCCCAATCTCTCGGGCAAAGACCAGAAGCTACTGTCAACAATTCGGGCAGTTAGGTAAGAGACTTTCGCAATAGAACCAGATGGGCAAATAAAATGATGGTCAAACTCGTGTAAAGTTTCGGCGATGCGGTTACAACGGACGCTTAAATTGGAGGCGTGATGGTGGGGTCGTATCCCGGCAGATTTTACGTCGCCATCAGGCTCTAATCCCCATTTTCAACGCGGCGGATTTTACTTGATATGACCGAGTAGTCATTGAGATTTAGCGAATGCTTTTCTCTAAGGGAGCGGAGCGGCCCAACGCCGCCAATTCAACCGCCGCCCGCTCAACGTACATGAGATGTACCGTGTGGCCGGTGGGGTGGATTGGCCTGTTAGACCGCCGCCGCGATCACACCTCACGGCCGGCGCGGCGCGGCGCCCGAGTCACCGTCTCTGCCCTCTCCCCTTTACCCGAAGCGCGTCTGACGCCGCGGATAACCGGTGGGCTCGCAAGCGTGAGCTTGAGAGCTAGCCTGATTACATTGTTTAGCCGATTAATATAACTTAAAGGACGCCACGGCCGAACAGGGCATCAGGATGCCCGGGAACGCGTCTCGGATAGCAGTGGGCGAACTTGCAACCGGAATTGAAGAGTGGCGTGCAAGTCGAAGAGCGTCAGCCGGCGGGGCCTCCGGGTAACGCTGGCGGCGAAACTGCAGGCGGGAGAATAAGTGCAGGCCGCCGCTTTGTCAACAGTTTATTCTGCGCGCCCGGCCGCGGGCGTCTTGCCTGAGCCACGGCCTCTGTAATAAAGTCCTCGCGCCGCGGGTCAGTCTTATCATCCATTCAACATTCGCCGGAGGTCTCGATGCGTCTGCTTCGTCCGCGCCCCCTCGCCGTCCTCTTCCTGCTCTGCTCGCTCGTGTCCGCCTACGCGGCGCCGCCGCCGGACGATAAGAGCCTGACGGGCTTTACCACTGAGTCGGCCGGGCGCCAGCGCGCGCTCGAAGCGCGTTTCGATTCGCTTTTGAAGAAGGAGAACCTGCGTGAGTGGATGCGACGGCTCTCGGCGCGCCCGCATCACGTCGGCTCCGCTTACGACCGCGAGAACGCGGAGTTCATGGCCGGCCTCTTCCGCTCTTGGGGCTACGACGCGCAGGTCGAGACGTTCGACGTGCTCTTTCCCACTCCGAAGACGCGTCTGCTTGAGATGACCGCGCCCGAGCGCTACACGGCGCGCATCGCGGAGCCGGCGCTCAAAGAGGACGCGACTTCGGGCCAGACGGCCGAGCAGCTTCCCGTCTACAACGCCTATTCGACGGACGGCGACGTGACCGGCCAACTCGTCTACGTCAACTACGGCGTGCCGCGCGACTACGACGAGCTTGAGCGGCGCGGCATAGACGTGAAGGGCAAAATCGTCCTCGCGCGCTACGGCGGCTCGTGGCGCGGCATCAAGCCGAAGGTCGCGGCCGAGCACGGCGCCGTGGGCTGTCTCATCTACTCCGACCCGCGCGACGACGGATACTTTCAGGGCGACGTTTATCCCAAAGGCGCCTACCGCAACGAGTGGGGCGCGCAGCGCGGCTCGGTCGCGGACATGCCGACCTTCCCCGGCGACCCTTTGACGCCCGGCGTCGGCGCGGTGAAGGGGGCGAAGCGGCTTGAACTGAAGAGCGCGCCGACGCTGACGAAGATTCCGGTGATGCCCATCTCCTACGGCGACGCTCTGCCGCTGCTGCGCGCGCTCGGCGGCGCGGTCGCTCCCGCCGCTTGGCGCGGGGCGCTGCCCGTCACGTACCACCTCGGCCCCGGCCCGACGACCGTCCACCTCAAGCTCGAATTCAACTGGGACATCAAAACCATCTACGACGTGATCGCTCGACTGAAGGGCGCCGAGCGCCCGGACGAGTGGGTCATACGCGGCAACCACCACGACGCTTGGGTCAACGGAGCCGACGACCCCGTGAGCGGCACGGTCGCGCTGCTTGAAGAGGCGCGCGCCGTCGGCGAACTTGCCAAGACGGGCTGGAAGCCAAAGCGCACGATCATCTACTGCGCTTGGGACGGCGAGGAGCCGGGCCTGCTCGGCTCGACCGAGTGGGCCGAGACTCACGCGGATGAACTTCAAAAGCACGCGGTCGTCTACATCAACTCCGACACGAACGGCCGCGGCTTCCTCGACGTCGCCGGCTCGCACACCTTGGAGAAGTTCATGAACGAGGTGGCGCGCGACGTGACCGACCCCGAGAAGAAGATTCCCGTACGCGAGCGCGAGCGCGCGCAGAGGATTCTCGACGCCGCCAACAACGACGACCGCCGCGAGGCGCGCGAGCGCGCAGACCTGCGCATCGGCGCGCTCGGCTCGGGCTCGGACTACACGTCCTTCCTCGACCACCTCGGCGTCGCCTCGCTCAACCTCGGCTACGGCGGCGAGGACGGCGGCGGCTCCTACCACTCCATCTACGACTCGTTCGACCACTACACGCGCTTCGGCGACCCCGGCTTCGACTACGGCGTCGCGCTCGCCGAGACCGCCGGCCGCGTCACGCTACGCCTCGCCGACGCGGACACGCTGCCGCTCAACTTCGACAACTTCGCCGACACCGTCGCCCGCTACGTCAAAGAGGTCTCCAAACTCGCCGACGACACGCGCGACGAGATCGCAGAGAAGAACCGGCGCATCGCCGACGGCACCTTCACCGCCGTCTTCGACCCGACCGAGACCTACGTCGTGCCGAAGACGGAGACGCCCGCGCCCGCGTTCGACTTCAAGCCCCTGCAAGACGCGCTCGGCCGTCTTCAGGAGAGCGCGAAGAACTATCAATCGGCCGCAGCCGCGGCCGGCGCGCGCCCGCGCGAGACGCAGGAACAGCTCGACCGCGTCCTGATGGGCGTCGAGCGCTCGATGACGCGCGAGGCGGGACTGCCGCGCCGCCCTTGGTTCAAGCACCAGATTTACGCGCCCGGCTTCTACACCGGCTACGGCGTCAAGACGCTGCCCGGCGTCCGCGAAGCCCTCGAACAGCACAACTGGAACGAGGCGGCCGAGCAGATAACGCTCGCCGCCGCCACGCTCCAACGTATCGCCGCCGAGATAGACCGCGCGACGGCGCTCTTGAAGTGAAGCAGATGCCGCTCCGCGGCGCTTGACGCACAACTGTTCTGCTCGGGCTTCCGCCAAAGCTCCTGCGAGGTGGAAGCCCGTGTCAACTTCTTCTCACGCCCAGAACTTCAGTGCCTACCCGCTGGCCTTCATCGCCGCGGCCTTCGCGGCGGGCGTGCTCGTCGCACGAGTTACGTCGGCGCCGCCCGCGCCGTGCGTCGTACTTGCCGCGGCGGTTTCAATCTCCGCGCTCTTCGCCGCCGTTAAGAAGAAGCAGACGGCCGCCGCGCGTCTCGTCGTGCTGGCCTTCGCCTGCGCGGGCGCATCGCTGTCGTCAATCGAAACCAAGGCGGCGCGCGCAGAGACGCGTCTGCGGAGCTTCTACGAGCGCGGCGAACTCGCGGCGGGCGACCCAGTCGAAGTGACGGGCGTGCTCGAACGCGCGCCCGAGCTTGCGCCCGACGGGCTCGCGCTCTCGCTGCGCTTGGAGTCGCTCAGGTACAAAGAGACGGAGCGCGCCTGTTCGGGGCGCGTCGAGCTTTTCGCCCCGGTGGAGGGGAAGCGTGCGGCCGTCGCTTACGACGCGCTTGAGCTTCGGCGTGGCGCGCGCGTAAGCGTGATGGCGGCGCTCACGCGGGCCGAGAGGTACAGAGACCCGGGCGTCAGGCCGCTCGGCGAATACCTCGAAGCGCGCGACGTGGACGCGCGCGGCACGCTCAAGAGTCACCTGCTCGTCGAACGCCTCGACGACGAAGCGGTCTTTCTTCCTCTCGCGCTGCTCGACGAGTGGCGCACGCGGCTCGTGCAAGCGTCGGATGCGGCCTTCTCTCCGGACGCGTCAGGCATCTTCAAGGCCGCCGTGCTCGGCAACCACTACGGCCTCTCGCGCGACACGGCCGAGCGCTTCCGAGAGGGCGGCACCTTCCACGTCCTCGTCATAAGCGGCCTGCACGTCGCGTTCGTCGGCGGACTCGTGTGGGCCGCGACGCGCCGCTTCACGCGCCGCGCGCCGGCGCAGTGGGCGCTCTCGGTCGCCTTCGTCTGGGCCTACGCGGTCGCGGTCGGCGCGGAGGCTTCGGTCGTGCGCGCCGCGCTCACGTTCACGCTGGCGGCGCTCGCGCCCGCGCTCGGGCGTCGCGCCGCGCCCCTCAATGCGACGGGCGGCGCCGCGCTCGCGCTGCTCGTCTGGCGGCCCACGAGCCTCCAAGACCCTTCGTTCCAACTGACGTTCCTCTCCGTCTTCGCCATCGTCGCCGTCGCCTCGCCGCTCCTCTCAAACTTAAAAGCCGTCGGCTCTTGGCGCCCGACGCGCGCCACGCCCTACCCGCCCGCCTGCCCGCGCGTCTTCCGGCTGCTCGCCGAAGCGCTCTACTGGCGCGAGCGCGTGTGGCGACAAGACATCGCGCTCGCCACGCACAGCTACCGGCTCTTCAAAAACCCTCTGGCGGCGCGGCTCGAACGCTGGCGAGTGCAGGGCGCGCTGCGCTTCGTCTTCGCGGCGGTGCTCGTCTCGGCGGTCGTGCAGGTCGTGATGCTGCCGCTGCTCGTCGTCTACTTTCACAGGCTCTCGCTCGCCTCCCTGCTGCTCAACGTCTACGTCGGCGCGCTGATGGTCGTCATGTCCTTCGCCGCGCTGGCCGCGCTCGCCCTCGCGCAGTTGAGCACGACAGTCGCGCTGCCGCTCGTCAGCCTGACCGAAGCCGCGGCCGCGCTCCTCGCGCACGGCGTTGACCCATTCAAGCGCGCGCACGTCGCGTCGCTCCGCCTGCCCGAATACGCGGGCGCGGCTTCCGCTCTCTACGCGCTTTACTTCGTGCCGCTGCTCGTGTTGACGGCCGAACTTCTACGCTGGCGCCCGCTCGCCGGCCCGCCGCTCATGAAGGGCGAAGAGTTTGAAGATGAAGGCGAAGCAGAAGGGAAGCGCCGAATCTCGTCAACGAAAAGACGTTGGCTGAAGGCCGCCGCCTGCGCATGGCTCTTAACGACCTTCGTCATCATCGTCCATCCCTTCAGCGCCGGCCGTACCGGCGGGCGTCTGCGGATAGACTTCCTCGACGTGGGGCAGGGCGACGCCGCGCTCGTGACGATGCCGGACGGCTCGACGCTGCTCGTGGACGGCGGCGGGCGCCCTTCGTTCCGCGCCCCGCGCGGCGAAGAAGTGGACGCCGCAGAGTTCGAGCCCGACTCGCGCGGCGTCGGCGAAGCGGTCGTCTCCGAGTACCTCTGGTGGCGGGGCTTAGGCCGCGTTGACTACGTGCTGGCGACGCACGCCGACGCGGATCACATAGACGGCCTGAATGCTGTGTTGAAAAACTTCGAGGTCGGCGCCGCGCTCGTCGGGCGCGCGCCTTCGCGCGACGCGGAGTTCGCGCGCTTCGCCGCGACGGCAAACGAAGCGGGCGTGCCCGTCTTCCTCCTCGCGCGCGGAGACCGCCTGCGCTTCGGCCGCTTCGACCGCTTCGGCCCCTTTGACGAGGTCACGGCCGACGTGCTCTGGCCGCCCGCCGCGAATCCGGAAGCGGCCTCTGGCAACAACGACTCGGTCGTCCTACGCCTCAGCTTCGGCCGCCGCACTTTCCTGCTCACGGGCGACATCGAGTCGGACGCCGAACGCGCCGTCGTCGGCGCGGGCGACGCGCTGGCCTGCGACGCCCTCAAGGTCGCGCACCACGGCAGCCAAACCTCTTCCACGCCCGCCTTCGTCAATGCCGCGCGCCCGGCCCTCGCGCTCATCTCCGTCGGGCAGGATTCGCCCTACGGCCACCCGCACCCCTCCGTCCTCGCGCGCTGGCGCGGAACTGGCGCGCGAGTCCTCACCACGGGTCAGAGCGGCGCCGTCACCGTCTCCACCGACGGCGAAGATTTGAAGGTTGAGACTTATGTTAAGTCGCCGTGAGGTCGGGGCGGTTCAGACGGCCAGCAGTATGCGCACGTCGCGGACGTTCGTGCCCGTCGGGCCGGTGGTGACCGCGTCGCCGAGGCGGTCGAAGAAGGTGTGAGCGTCGCTGTCGTCAAGAAACTTCTGCGCGTCGAGGCCGTGCGCGCGTGCGCGTTCGCACGTCTCCTCGTCGGCGAGCGCGCCGGCCGCGGGGCTGTTGCCGTCAACGCCGTCCGTCCCCGCGCAGAGCGCGACCGCGTGGGCCGGGAAGCCACTCGCTTCACTCTGCCGCTTGAGCTTTTCAAACTCGAAGGCGCAGCGGAGCGCCGTCTCCGAGCTGCGCCCGCCGAAGCCCCCACCGCGCACGGGGCAAGAGAACTCGCCGCCCGATATCAGGCAGACCGCGCGCCCTCCCTCGCGCGCGTGCAGCGCCGCGAGCCGTGAGACGAGCGCAGACGCGCCCGCGTCAACGGGTTGGTCTGCGATGTCCGCCGCGAACTCGACCGCGAAGCCGCGCGCGCGCGCCGAACGGGCCGCGGCCTCACACGCGCGCGCGTTGTCGAGCAGCACGTGAAACTCGCGAGCCGTTTCGTTCAATGCTTCGAGTGGAACTCCGGACGAGTCTTCCGCAGGCGGTTGCGCGCCGGACTCTAAGAGCGCGCGGAGGATTGAGGCGGGGAGCTTCGCGCCGAGGCCGTAGCGCTTGACGATCTCCGCGACCGGCGTCGTGTCCGTCGGCGGCGGGAGCGTCGGGCCGGAGGCCACATCGCCCGCGCGGCCGGCCGTCACGTCGGAGACGACGAGCGTCACCTGCGCGGCGCGCGGCGCTTGCGCGGCGAGCCCTCCGCCCTTCACGGACGAGAGCACGCGCCGCACGGCGTTCACTTCGTCAATCGGCGCGCCGCAGTTGACGAGCGCGCGGTTCGCTTCGCGCAGCTCCGCGAGCGTCACGCGAGGGTCGCGCGGGAGTTCGAGCATCGCGGAGCCGCCGCCCGAGACGAGAAAGATGATGAGAGACGACGCGTCGTCCGTTCGGCGCAGCAGCCCGAGCGCGGCGCGCGCCGCCTCAAGACTGTTCTCGTCCGGAAGCGGGTGGCCGCCTTCGTAAGTTTGCCAGCGTTCGGAGATTGGAAAATCGGAAGGCGTGGAAGAGAGCACGCCGGCCGCGAGCGCGCCGCCGAGACGTTCGTCGAGCGCGGAGGCCATCGCCGCCGCGGCCTTGCCGAGTGCGACAGAGTAAACCTTCCGCGTGCGAGCGCGCAGGTCGAAGCGCGTGCCGCGGATGTCGAGAACTTCGCCGTCGAACCCGACCGCGTCGAGCACGGCGCGGCGCGCGTCAACGGCCGCGAGCGCTTCGCCGAAGATTTCGCGCGCGGCTCTGCGAAGCTCTTGAAGCTCGTGCAAGGCGTCTGGCTCCCACGCGCCGCGGCGGGCGCTCAGTCGGCTCTGAGGTAGGGGCGCAGTTGCAGGAATCGTCGTTCGCTGATGCCGCGCACCATGAGCAGGTGTTCGGCGCGTCGGAAGCGCCCGAAGCGCTCACGGTGCTCGACGATGCGCGCGGCGAGCACGGGGCCGACGCCCGGAAGTTTCTCAAGCTCCTCGCGCGGGGCGTCGTTAAGCGCGACGGTCGCTGAGGCGTTCGGCGGAGGCGTGGCGTGTGTGACCCGAGGGGCGTCTGCGGCTTCGCGGCGTGGCAATTTGACGCAAGCCGCGCCCGCGCCGAGGCCGGCGCAGCACAGGATGATACAGCCCAGAGGCTTCATGAAGAGCTTTAGCCGCACGTGTCAAAGTAGCTCGCTGCAAAGTCTTTGTGAACTGTGCCGCGCTTTTGTGCAAAATGCTAGAAGTCTAAATTTTTCAGGAACTTGTAACTTAAAAACGCCGGTTTTTCACAGGGTTTTCCACAGAAACTGTGGAAAAGTTGTCGAAAGCTTGTCGTCAAACAACAAGCCCGGAGTCCGGCGTAAAAGTTAACAAAAACGGGGCGGGCGGGAAAGGCGTGTCCCTCAGTCGCCCGCGCTTGAGCGATTTTCTCGTCGGCGTCCGGACTAAAAATCGTCCGCGTCGTTCTCCTGCAAGTCGTCCCAGTGGTTGACGGTCTCGAAGGCGCGCGCGAGGACGGGGCGCGGGCGGGCGCCGTCGGCCTGTCCGATGAAGCCCTCGCGCTCCATCGCGTCGAGGATGGCGGCGGCGCGGCCGTAGCCGATGCGAAGCCGCCGCTGTAGGACAGAGGTCGAGGCGCGCTTCATCTCGCAGCAGATGCGCAGGGCTTGGTCGAACAGCTCGTCGCGCTCGCCCGAGGCGCCTTCGCCGTTCGCCGACTCCTCTTCGGACTGCGTGATGGTCTCGTCGTAGACGGGCGCGCCGCCCTGCGACTTGATGTGCGCGACAATCTTGGCGACCTCGTTCTCGTCGAGGTAGGCGCCGTGTACGCGCAGCAGGCGCGACGTGCCCGGCGGGAGGAAGAGCATGTCGCCGCGGCCGAGAAGCTGTTCGGCGCCGTTGGCGTCTATGATGGTGCGCGAGTCAACTTTCTGCGAGACGCGGAAGGCAATGCGCGAGGGGAAGTTGGCCTTGATGAGTCCGGTGATGACATCCACGCTCGGGCGCTGCGTGGCGAGGACGAGGTGGATGCCGACGGCGCGCGCCATCTGCGCGAGGCGTGTGATGGCCTCTTCAACGTCCGAGCCGCAGGTCATCATCAGGTCTGCAAGCTCGTCCACGACGATGACGATGTAGGGAAGTGTCTTCCACGGCTGTCCTTCTTCGTCGAAGTCGAGGACGTTGTTGCGCCGCTCGACCTCGGCGTTGTAGCCGTCTATGTTGCGCACGCCCCACTGCGCGAGCTGCTTGTAGCGCTGCTCCATCTGCGAGACGGCCCAGCGGAGGGCGTTGGCGGCCTTCTTCGGCTCGGTGATGATGGGGGTCGCGAGGTGCGGGATGTCTGCGTAGAGCCCGAGTTCGAGCCGCTTCGGGTCTATCATGATGAACTTCACCTCGTCGGGCCTCGCCTTATAAAGAATCGAGACGACGAGCGAGTTCAAACACACGGACTTGCCCGTGCCCGTCGCGCCCGCGATGAGCAGGTGCGGCATGCGCGTGAGGTCTGCGACGTAGTTGATGCCGTCTATCGTCTTCCCCAGAGCGAGCGTGAGCTTCGACGGCGACTCGCGGAACTGTCGCGACTCAAGCACCTCGCGCATGAAGATGGTCTCACGCTCGGGGTTCGGCACCTCTATGCCGACGTGCGGCTTGCCGGGCAGTCGGTCAATGCGGATTGACTCGGCTTCGAGCGCGATGCAGAGGTCGTCCACGAGTCCGGTGACGCGCGAGTACTTCACACCGGGGTCGGGCTTGAACTCGTAGGTGGTGACGACGGGGCCGGGGCAGATGTGCTTGATCTGTCCGGTGACGTTGAACTCCTTGCACTTCTCGGCGACGCGCTGCGCGATCTGTAGAAGCTCCTCGTCGGCCTGCTCGCGGCGCGGCGGCGCGTCGTTGAGGTAGTCGGTCGGCGGGAGCGCGTAGTCGAGCATCGCGGCCGCGGTGACCTTCGTCGGGCGCGGGGTCGCGTGCTCGGCGGCCTTGACGGTCGTCGGCGTGTTGCGCTCGAAGGGCATCTCCTCGGCTGCTTCGGGCGCCTCGGTGCGGACGACGGCCGCGGTGGACATCATGTCGGAAACGTCTGGCGTGGTGCGCGCGGGCCTGCGCGGCGCGGGCGCGTCGAACTCTTCGGCCTCTTCCGACGTGGGCGAGACCGAGACGCGGCGCGACGCGTTGGACGCGCCGACAGCGTTTCCTTCGTCAACCTTCCTCGCGGGCGCACCGTTCGGCGCGGGCGCGGCGGCCGAAGGCTTGATGATGATGGAGGCGAGGTCTGCCTCGGCCTGCGCGAGCTGCGCGCGAATCTCGTCTTCGCGCGTGCGTTTCTCTTCGGCGGGCGCGGCGGCCGCGTTGCGGCGTATGGCGGCGGCGGAGCCCGTGTCGGCCTTCGCGCCGCGTTTGACCGCGGCGGCGGGCGCGGCCGTGTCTGCCTGCGCGGCCGAAGCGGCGGCAGCGTTCGCGGCGGCGAGGGCGGCCGCCGCCTGCTCTTCCGCTTCACGTGCCGCGCGTGCTTCACGACGCGCCTCGGCACGCGCGAGCGCCAGCGCGCGTCGCTCCGCGCGCCAAGCTTGGAACCTGTCGAAGGTCTTGCGGAAAGCGCCCGAAGGGTTGGCGACCGCTGCGGCCGTGCGCTCGTACGCGGCGACGAAGGAGAAGTTCGTGGCGAGTAACAATCCGACCGCGGCCGCGGCGGCGAGCATGACGGTCGCGCCCACGGTGTTGAGCACGCCCTTCAAGCTCTCGGCGACGAGCACGCCGACGAAGCCGCCCGCGTTGAAGCTTTTGTCGAAGAGAGGCTCCGTGACGTAGAGCGCGAGCAGCGCGGCGATGGCGAGCGTTATCGTCACGAGCCCGACGACGCTCGACAGCGGCGCGTGAATCCGCCGCGTGCGGAAACGCCGCCACGAAGCCGCGATGAGGAGCAGCGGCAGCAGCGCCGCCGCCAGCCCGAATGACTGGAAGAGCGCCGCGGCGACGTTCGCGCCGACGCGCCCAGTCCAGTTGCGCGCGCCCGCCGAAGAGGCAGCGACCCACGAAGGATCGTTCGGGCTGTACGAGACGAGGCAGAGCGTCATCAAAGCGCTCAGCGCGAAGAGCGCGATGGCGACGATCTCGTTGCGCCGCGTGTTGCGCGGCTGCGCGCCGCCCGCCTTCAGTCTCGCTTCGATCTGTGCGGTTGCCATAGTCACTCCGGTCTCAATCGCGCGGACGCCTCCGTTCGCACTGTTCCTCGAAGACGGTGCAAGACGACCGTCGGCCTCCGCGGAACTTGAAGACGGCGCTGGCGCGCGGCGCGTCCTACACGTACTTTGACGCGTTTGGTTGATTGCCGGGGGGGCAACTTGATGCGGCGTGCCGTTGTGAGAGCCCGACCGGCCCCCGCCCGCAACGGCACCGGCGGGCGTGGGCGTTTCAAAAGTCTCGGCCGGGAGGATGATAACCGAAGTCCCGTCCTCTTTCTACGCTAAATCTTTGCGGGCCCCGCTTCATGCCGCGCGGCGCGCGAGCAGGTACGCCTTGATGAAGTCGTCTATGTCGCCCGCGAGTACGGCGTCCACGTCGCCGCGCTCGACCTTCGTGCGCGCGTCTTTAACTAGACGGTACGGCGCGAGCACGTAGTTGCGTATCTGCGAGCCGAAAGAGATGTCGGCCTTGTTCGCTTCGAGCGCGGCAGTTTCCGCGCGTCGCTTCTCAAGCTCAAGCTCGTAGAGGCGCGAGCGCAAGACCTGCATCGCCACCGCGCGATTCTGGTGCTGCGAGCGCTGGTTCTGGCACGCGACGACGATTCCGGTCGGCAGGTGCGTGATGCGCACGGCCGAGTCGGTCGTGTTGATGTGCTGGCCGCCCGCGCCGGTCGAGCGGTAGGTGTCAACGCGCAAATCCTTCTCGTTGATCTCGACCTCGATGTTCTCGTCAATCTCTGGCGAGACGAAGAGCGACGCGAACGAAGTCTCGCGCGTGCCCGTGCCGAACGGCGAGATGCGCACGAGCCGATGGACGCCCGCCTCGGCCGAGAGCAGCCCGTAGGCGTACTCGCCCTCGACGCGGAAGGTTGCGCTCTTGATGCCTGCCTCCTGCCCGGGCTGCACGTCGAGCACTTCGGCCTTGAAGCCGCGCTTCTCGGCCCACTTCAGATACATCTTGAGAAGCATCTCGGCCCAGTCCTGCGCGTCGGTGCCGCCCGCGCCCGACTGTATCGAGCAGATGGCGTTCAACGCGTCGTGCTGGCCCGAGAGAAGCATCTCGGTCTCGGCCTCGGAGACTTCCGTTTCGAGCCGTTCGACGAGCTCGCGCAGCTCCTTCGCGCTCCCTTCGTCCTCGGCCGCGAATTCAAAGAGCACTTCCGCGTCGGCTGTGGCCGACTCGAAACCCTCCTGCCGCTTGATGACTCTTTCCAGACGGCTGCGCTGTTGCAGGAGTTTCTGCGCGGCCTCCTGATCGTTCCAGAAGTCGGGCGCCGACGCCTTCGCTTCGAGCCTCGACAGCTCCTCGCGCTTCGCGGCTACATCAAAGAAACCTCCCGAGCTGTTCGACGCGCGTGCGCAGGTCTTCGGCCCGCGCGCGCAGGTCTCGGTCTTCGCTGTCATTCAACTGTAAAGCTCTCGACATTCTTCCTCCGAAACTTTCGACGATTAAGACTGACTCAGA
Source organism: Pyrinomonadaceae bacterium (assembly GCA_035248785.1). GTDB lineage: Bacteria > Acidobacteriota > Blastocatellia > Pyrinomonadales > Pyrinomonadaceae > QHXN01. Next base: position 48,422 of record DATFHD010000069.1, read on the forward strand.
ACTCTTCTTCCGCGGAACGTCAACGCCAGCGCCGCGGCGCTCAAGAGCGCGCAGGCGGCGACGAAGGCGTCGCCGAACCTCGTGTAAAAAGTCTCGCCGCCGTCCGAGCGCGCGACCGTCCAAGTGCGCACGGCCTCTTTAAAGCGCGGCGTCTCGTCCGTCACCACGCCGCGCGGCGAGACGCGCGCGCTGACGCCCGTGTTGGTGACTCTCAGCAGCACGCGCCCGTTCTCGACGGCGCGGAAGACCGCGTTCGAGAGGTGCTGGCGGAGGATGGACGTGTCGCCCTGATAAGCGTCGTTCGTCATCTCTACGAGCACGTCCGCGCCTTCCAGCGTGAGCCGGCGCGTGATGTACGGGTACGCCGACTCAAGGCAGATGAAGGTCGCTGCGCGCGGCCCCGTCTCGCCGAGCGGTATCAAGTTGTAACGCTCGCCCGGCGTGAAGTCGCCGACGACTCCGCGCACCAGAGAGGCGCCGGGCACCCAGCGCGGCAGCGGCACGTACTCGCCGAACGGCATCAGGCGAATCTTATCATACTGCGCCGCGAGCACACCTTTCTCGTTCACGAGCACCGCGGCGTTGTAACCGCCACCGCCTGCGGCCGGCTCAAGCGAGTTGAAGAGGAGCGACGTGCGCCGCTCCGTCACGAACCGCCCGACCTCTTCGCGGAATCTCCTGTCACGCGCCAGCGTGAAGTTCATCGGCGACTCGGGCCACACGACGACGCGCGGCGGCGCGTTCACGGTCGCGGGTTGATTGACGACGGCACCGCTCTCGTCATTCCTGACAGCGTTGCTTTCATCAATCTCGCCGAGCGCCGCGGCGCTCAACTCGAAGTGACGCCGACGGAGCGCGTCGTACTCTGCCTCGCCGCGGTTGAAGTCGGGGATGACGTTCGGCTGGACGGCGACGACGAACGCGCCCGTCTGCGTCTGCGTCCCCGGCGCGCGCGAGAGTCCGGCGGCGAGCAGAAGCAGCGCGACGCACGCGAGCGACGCGAGTGTGACGAGGACAGCGAGCGCGTTTCTCTTCAACAGGAGGTACGCGAGCGCGGCGTTGACGGCGACGACGAGGAAGCCGACGGCGTAGACGCCGCCGAAGCGCGCGGCCTGAATCAGCTCTGGCCGGAACGCCTGCGAGTAGCCGACCGCGTTCCAGAGTTGCCCGATGACGCCGAGCCGCGCCCACTCCGAAGCGGCCCACAGCACGGGCGCGAGCACGAGCGCCGACGCGCCCCAACGCGCGCACAGACGCGCGAGCCCGAGCGCGAAGAGTGCGGGGAAGAGTCCGCCCGCGGCCGCGGGGAAGAGCAGAAGCGCGTAGGCCAGCGGCGCGGGGAAGTCCGCGTAATGAATCATCGGGTACGCCAGCCAGTAGCATGACGTGTAGAAGAAGAACGTGCCCGCGAGAAGTCCCGACGTGAACGACTGCGCCGCTCGCGGCCTGCGCGCAATCTGGTAGAGCACGGGGACGAGCGCGACCCACGCGAGCGGCCACGCGCCCGTGTCCGGGAAGGCGAAGAGGAGCAGGTGGGCTGAGACGACGGCGCAGGCGGCCTGCGCGCGTGTCGGCAGCGCCGCGCGCGCAAGCGAGATGACTCGCAGGCGACGGCTTGCGCCCGGCGCGGCTTCGACTGAGACCGTCTCCTGCACGGGCGGAGTTTAGCAGAGCCGGCGCGGCCGAGTCACCGAACGCGCGCCCCGCCCGGTTACCGAAGCGGCCGGAAGCGGGTGCGAAATTTTTTTTCGGCTTGGGTAAAAGGCTGCGGCAAAACGTCACCCCTGAAGGGCTTAAACGACGGAAAACGTCACCCGCCAAGTGACAATTTTTGTCGGGATGACAGTTTCGCGCAGGCCGTTTTGTGCCCGCGGAGCGACAGGCGAAGGGCGCGCGGTTGACAGCTTGTCGCCGCCGGGCGACGGCCTTTATCTGCGTAAAAAGGCCGGAAAATTGATTGCGGAGAATAAAAGCCCCAAAAGCGAGAGAACCCGGCCGGGGTGGCCAGGTTCTTGAAAGGTGGGAGATTTGATTGGGACGCTCGGCGGGCGGCTGGCGTAGCGGCAGGCCACGCTCAGAGAAGTGATGGCGGCGGGGTCACGGTTCAACTTCCTCCGTGCTTGCCGACACACATAAAAGCACTTCCCGTGCCACTCGGGAGCGTTTCCAGGAAAACGGGCCCGCGGTTTCAGGAAGCCGGACGGCTCAGCTTCCGGCCGGCCCGACTCCGACGAACGGCTCTACCTCAAGCACACACCCGCTCGCGCCGACCACTCGCACATCCGAAGACGCACGCGCAGCCCGTTCGTCATCCACCACACGCGCGCGCCACAACTCGCCGTCGAGCATCACGAAGCCCTCCGGACTCAACTCGCGCTCGACCGTGGCGACGCGGCCGACGAGTCTGAGCGGCCGGCGCGACAGCTTCAACTGCCGCGAACGGTGGACGACGTGCCCGAGGAAGGCGAGCGCGGGCGCGGCGAGTACGAGCAGCGAGAGCGCGAAGGTCACTTGATGCCGACTTGCAGCTCACGTTGGAGCGCGATGGCTTCGGGGTTGTTGGGGTCTATCTGCATGGCGTTCTGCGCGTAGGCGGTGGCCTGCGCGCGGTCGCCGCGTTCGAGGAAGATGCGACCGAGAAGGATGTGCGCGTCTATCAGGTTCTTGTCCCAGAAGATCGAAGTCTTGAGCTGGTTGATGGCGGGCGCCATCTCGCCGCGCCGCATGTAGATGCGCCCCGTGATGAGGTACGCCTCGGGGTTCATCGGCTCGATGCGGAGCGCGTTGCGCAGCTCCATCAGCGCGTCGTCGTCGCGGCCCGCCGTGTAGAAGTCGCGCGCGCGGCCGAGGTAGTCCTGCACGCTCGTGCCGGGCGCGGGCGTGTCGGCGGCCGCAACCTTCTCGGCCTCGGCGCGCAGGTAGTCGGCCTTGCTGAAGTCGCCGCGCAGGTGGACGGGCAGTTGCGAAGTCGTCTGCGACTTCTCCCATTCTAGCTGCGCCTTGCCGTAGCCGGGGTAGAGCTTGCGCGCCTCGTTGTCGTTGGCGGCCGCGGCCTCGGCTTGGCCGGTCTTCTCAAGCATCTTGGCGAAGAGGAAGAGCGCCTCGGGGTCGCGCGGGTTCTCCTTGACGACGGCGCGGAGTTGTTCGGCCGCCTCCTGAAACTTGCCCGAGAGCGCGAGCGCGTAGGCGTAGTTGTAGCGAACCATCGCGCCGTCGGGCGAGTCCTCGGGCACGGACTCGACGGCGCGGCTCAGGAAGTTGGTCGCCTGCTTGAGGAGCGCCTCGCGCTTCGCGTCCGTCTTCTCCTTGAGCGCGGCCTGCGTCGAGATGGCGCCCGCGTTGTTGTAGATGCTCGTGAGCGGCATCTTCGTCGTCAGAGGGAGCAGCGCGTCGAGCGCGCTCTGCAAGTCGCCCGCGCGCCAGTAGGCGAGCGCGGCGTAGAAGGCGGCTTCCGCGTAGTGGGCGTCATTCGGCTGAAGCATCGCGTAGAACTCGCCGGCCTTCTTGTAGTCGTTCTGTGAGTAGAAGAGCTGCCCCAGCTCGAACGCGGCCTGCTTGTAGACCGAGCCGGGGTTCGCCTTCTCGAACTCGCGCATCGCGTTCTGTAGGTAAGCGGGCTTGTCCGGGTTGCCGTTGGCGAGCATCGCGCCCTTGACGTAAGCCTCGAAGGCTTTGGGCGGCACCTTCGTCGCCTGCTCGACGATGACGTTCTGCGAGAAGGGCAGCTTGTCGTCCTGCTCGTAGAGAATCTGGTAGGCGAGCTTGCCCTGCACGTTCTGAAGGTTGACGAGCGCGTCGCCGAAGAAGAACTCGTGCGTGGCCCAGCGCCCGCCCTCTATCTCCTTGCCGGCGATGCGCCCCTCGTTGACGCGTATGATGCGGGCGGAGCCGCGCACCTCGGCCACGGTCTTCTCGTCGCGCGGCGTGACCTCGTAGTTGCCGATGACCATCATCGTCGCGCCCGACTCGCGCGCGAGCTTGATGGCGGTGGCGCGCGAGGGGATGACCGTGAGCGGCAGGCGGAGCTTCTGGTAGGTCAGCTCGCGCGCGTCCGAGGAGACGACGCGGAGGCCGTGCGCGCCGAGCAGTTCGGCGAGCTGGTCTGCGAAGCTCTCGCCGACCCAGTTAGCCTCCTTGTTGCTCGAAGTGTTCTCGAAGGGGAGGATGAGCACCACGTCCGAGACGCCCTGCGCGCGCGCGTGCGCCGGGGCGAGCGCGAAGATTGACAGGAGCAGGAGGAGCGCGGCGGCGAAACGTGTGTGCATCGAAATCACCATTCCCGAAAAAGCGGAGAGGCCGTCGGCGCTCCCGTAAAACCCACGGCGTCGGCGGCCTCTCTTGTGCTCACCCGAAGGAGCGTCGCGGAAAAACCGCGCCCGGCGGTCGTCAGCTAAAACCAAGCCCACGCGTCCGCCCGGCCGGCGGGGGACGAGGTGGGCGAAAGACAAGGATAACTTACTTCGATAAAACCGGAAAGCGCCCGCGCGCCGGGGCGGGGCCGCGGCCCGAAACCCGAACCCGCCGCAACGCCGCGAAGGCTTGCCGGGAGCGAAAATCCAGCGAAATTCTGCGGGCGCCGGCCGGCAAGTTTGATGAGGGGGGCGCCCGCGCTGTTGTCTGTAAAGGGGCGTGGCTACAACTGAAGGTCGCGGCCGCCGAGGCCGACCGCGCGGTTGAAGACTTCGGCGGCGCGCGCGTCGTCCCCGAGTTTCTGGTAGCAGACGGCGAGAACGCGCAGGTCGAACGCGGAGGTCGGGTCGAGCGCGACCGACTGTTCGAGGGCTTCGCGCGCCGCCTCGAAGTCGCCGAGGCGGAACAGTATCTTGCCGAGGGTTCCCCAGCCTTCCGCGTAGGTTTCGTCGGCGGCGACGGCGGCCCGCGCCATATGCTCAGCCTCGGCGAGTCTGCCCTGATTATCAAAGACCACGGCGAGTTCGCGGTAGTCCGCCGCGCCGGCCTGTCCGCTCCTGACCAACTGGCGCAGGCGCTCCTCCGACTCCCTCATTAAGTCGTGGATGCTCATCTCGATCGCGTCCTTCTGGGCGGCCGGGATGGAGGTCGAAAGCGTGCGCACCCCCCGTATGCGAGACTGTAGCGTGCGCACCACGGCCGCGACGGGCCGCGGCGTCGTGCCCTGTGCCCAAGCCTCGCCTTCGGCGCCGCTCAGCAGCCAGACCGTCCACGGGTCGCCGGGCTTTGCCGCCCCGCGCTCCATCGCGTCCTTGAACAGGTACATGGAGAAGAAGCGGTCGTTCGGCAACTCGACCATCCCGGCCGCTTCGCAGACCTCTCTGACCGCGGCGAGGTCTGTCTCCGCTGACGGGTTGACGAACAGCCCGTAGATTTCCTCCGCCGCCTGCTGAATCCCGAGCACCTCGGAGACGCGCGCCACGACCGCGTCGAGGGACGCCTCCCGCAGCGGCTCCGTCTGCCACACGGTCTCACACATCCGACACCTTATGCGGTACCCCGCGTCGCGGTTCGTGAGCACGTGGACTCCGCAGCCGGGGCAGCGCGCGAAATAGAACGGGCTCCCCCGCAGGGAACCCATAGACTGTATGCGCGGGTCGCGTGTGGCGCGCCTCCACTCCCGCAGGAACGACTCAAGGAAGTCGGGCACGTCGGGCGACTCGTAGAAGTCTATGGTGAAGTCTTGGAAGCCGTAAGAGCGGAAGTTAATGAACGGCAGGCCGGGCGGCGCGTGCTCCTCCTCCGCGTCGCCGTCGCCCGAGGCCGAAGGCGCTCGGGGCTCGGCCGTCCCGGCGTCGCTTCCCGAAAAGTCTTCGGGCGCGGACTCTTCTGAAGACTCGTCGGGCGCCGCCGCTTCCTCGTCCGCGGGCGTGGCGGCCTCCCCGTCGCCCTCCGCCGCGCCGCCCGAGTATTTCTTCGACAACTCCTCCGCTCTCGCGAGTGCCTCGTCGAGCATCGCCTTGCCCTGTTCTTCCGGGAAGTTATTTTTCAGCCCGTACAGGAGGCCGTTGACCGTCTCGCGCCGGTCGAGGAGGAGCGAACAGGCGAGCATCCGCGTCAGCCACTCGCGGGACTCGTGGCCCGAGTCGAAGGCCACGTCGAGCGCCGCCCAAGCGTCCTCCATCCGCCCCATGTGATCCATGTAGAGCGCGCCCAGCATGACCCGCACGCGCCCCTCCTGCGGGGCGAGCCGCAGCGCACGGCCGTAGGCGCGCTCCGCCTCGTCGTACCTCCCCACGAAGACGTACGCCTGCCCGAGGTTGGCCCACGCCCCCACCACCTCGGGCCGGCTCCGCACGAAAGGCTCCAGCACGCGCACCGCATCGTCCCCGCGCTGCTGCTGTAGGTAGACGGTCGCCATGTTGACGACCACGTTCGGCATCAGCTCGTCCGAGACTTCGGGCAGCAGACGCTCGTAGACCTTCAGCGCCTCGTCGAAGCGCCCGAGCCTCTTGAGCGAGAGCGCGTACTCGCACTCGCACCTCACGAGATTGTCCGGGGCCAGCCCGCCGTCGTCTACGGCCGCCTCGAAGCAGCCCAGCGCCTCCTCGTCCCTGCCGAGAAGCGACAGCGCCGTGCCCCTGCTCATCCAGAGGTCGGCCGTGTACTGGTCGCTCGGGACGGCCTCCAACTCTTCGAGCGCCTGCCTCGGGTCGTTCATCAGCAGCAGGCTGCGCACGCGCTCGATGAGAAGCCCCTGCTCGTGCTCGCCGAAGACGTGGCGCATTTCGGCGGCCCGCATCAGCAGCATGAGGTGACCGAAGGGGTCGTGCTCCTCGTAAGCCTTGGTGAGCCTGTCCAGCACCTCGCGGAAATCGCCGGGGCGCGCCGCCGGCTCCTTCTTCAGGCAGTCGAGCGCCAGTTCCATCAAGGCGGCCGGCATGCCCTGCTCCGGGAACCCGGCCGGGGCGCGCGGCTCGACCTTCGTGTGGGCCTCGGCCCAAGCCTCGCGGTCGTGTGCGTCTGCGGCGAAAGGCGTCCGGCCGGTGAGCATCTCGAAGACGGTCGCGCCGAAGGCGTAAACGTCCCCCGCGACCGAAACGGGCCGTGGCTGCTCGCCCCAGAACTCGGGCGCGCGGTAAGCCCAAGTGCTTTCGAGTCGCAGGTCGGGGCGGCCCGACGCGACGGCGAAGGCGAGCCCGAAGTCTGCGAGGTAGGCGTCGCCGCCCATCAGCAGCACGTTGGCCGGCTTGAGGTCTCCGTGCACGAGGCCGGGGATGCGGTCGGCCGCCGTGTGCAGGGCTAAGGCGAGTTGGAGGGCGTAGGCCGACGCGGTCTCGGCGTCGAGCGGCCCGTGATTGAGCAGGTCGCCGATGCTGCGCTCGCCGCCGGGGCCGGCCCCCACCGCCGGCATGAGGATGAACGGGCGGTCGTCAATCTGCTCAATGCCTATCACGGGCATGATGTGCGGCAGGCCGGCGAGGCGCAGCCACGTGGTCGCCTCCCGCTCGAAGGAGAGGCGCGTGGCGCTGTCGAAGAAGAACTGCCGTTTGAAAGTCTTCAGCGCGACGAACCGCTTTCGACCGCCCTCCCCGTCGTCCCGGTCGTCCGCCGCGTCCGCGCCCTCCGACGTGAACTCGCAGATGAAGACCTCGCCCATCCCGCCGGAACAGACTTCGACGACGCGGTAGCGCTCGCCGAGAAATTCTTCGCGTGCGGACATGAATCCCCCTTCCTACGTTCGGGCCGGCGCCGCCGCTCAATCGCCGTCGCGCGGGTAGACGAAGACGTTGATGCCCGGCGTCCCGCCGCGGCGGGCTTCGGGCGCCTCGGCGGCGGCGGCGCGCAGTCGTGCGAACTCGTCCTCGCCGAACGTCTGGCGCAGCCAGTCCCTCGTCTGGCTCGCCGTGTTGAGCAGGCCGAACAGAAGGTGCCGCCCGTCAATGGCCGCCTTGCCTTCCAGCTTCGCCCGCTGCCGGGCCGCCTGCACGTCGTCGCGTTCGTACCAGTCGAAGTCGGAGAAGGGGACGGGCGACCCGGCCTCGTCGAGCGGCTCGTAGCGGCGCAACTCCTCGACCAAGCCCTCGGCCTTGCCCGGGCAGGCCGAGTCGAAGACGCGGCGCGCGGCGCCCCTCGGCGCGCCGAGCAGTGACAGCAGGAGGTTGGGCGTGAAGAAGCCCACGTCACGCTCGCGGCAGCGCTCCTTCTCGACGTTGAGCAGCGCCAGCAGGTTCCGGTCGAGCGGTGGTCGGCGCCCGGCGAACTCGCGCAGCAGAACCTGCTGCAAGTGCTCACGCAAACGCTCCTTGAACTCTGCGTCGGAGGCGTAAGTCCAAGCCAGCCCCTCCTTCTCTATGCGCTCGCGGAACTGCGCGAGCTTGAGCAACTGCTCGGCCTGTGCGGCGGTCGAGGGCGGCTCAATCGGCGCGCGGCTGAAGTAACAGAGAATGCGCGGGCGCCCCGCGCGCTGCCACGACGTGAAGGCGTGCTCGAACTCTTCTTCGGTGCCCGAGCCCGCGACGCCGGTCGGCGTCCCGAAGCGCTGCCACATGACGCCGACGAAGATGTCCACGGCGCCGATCTGGTCGAAGATCAACTGCTGCGGGCGGCCCATGTCCGGGCGTGCGTGCGTCTCCCAACGCACCACCTCCAACACGAACCCCGCCTCCGCCGCCACGCCCCTGTTCAACTCGTCGGCGAGCGAAGCGACGTGTGCGCGCTCGCGCTGAACGTCGCCCGGCGACGCCACGAAGACCCGCAGCCGTTCGACGAAGGGTGTGGCAGGTTTCATCATTCGCGTTCTCTCTGTTTCTGAAACGGCCCGCGCTTGAGTGGGATATTTCGCGACCAAGACGTTACCGCGCCGAAGAGTAGTATCTCCGACGCGGCTCTGAGTGATTGATAGGCTTTGGCGTCCCGTACGGGAATCGAACCCGTGTTACCGCCGTGAAAGGGCGGTGTCCTAGGCCGCTAGACGAACGGGACGCAAGATTGTCTCAAACGGCGTAAGGGCTAAATTACCGCACGGGTCTACGGCTGTCAAACGTAGCAGGTCGCGCCATTTAACGCGCTTTTTCGGCTCAATCAACTTCGATGAGGCGAGCGCCGCGCGGGCGGACGCGGCCGATCTGGGCGGCGTCGGGGTAGGTTTCGCGCAGGCGCGCGAGGAGTTCCGGGGCGCTCTCGGCGGCGACGGAGATGAGGAGGCCGCCGGCCGTCTGCGGGTCGAAGAGGAGAGAGGCGAGCGCGGGGCTGAGCGATTCGGAGAGTTTCACGTCGTCGCCGACGTAACGTCGGTTCGACTTGTCGCCGCTCGTCAGCAGTCCGGCCGCGGCGAGTTCGAGCGCGCCGTGGATCTGGGGCACGGCCCCGGCCTCTATCTCGAACGTCACGCCGCTGGCGCGCGCCATCTCCCAAGCGTGGCCGAGCAGAGCGAAGCCGGTCACGTCGGTCGCAGCGTTCGCGCCCGCCTCCGACATCAGACGCGCAGCCTCGCGCCCCGAAAGCAGCATCGTCTGAAGCGACGCGCGCATGACTTCGTCAGACGCCTTGCCGAACTTGATGCCGGTCGAGACGACGCCGGTGCCGACGGGCTTAGTCAATAGCAGCGCGTCGCCCGCGCGCGCGCCGCGGTTGGTGATGACGCGGCGCGGGTCAATCGTCCCCGTCACGGCGTAGCCGAACATGATCTGCTGGTTGTCTACGCTGTGGCCGCCGACGAGCGCGACGCCGTTCTCCTTCAAGACCTGCAAGCCGCCGCGCATGATCTCGCCGAGGATTGCGAAGTCAACGCCCTTCTTCGGGAAGCACGTGACGGCGAGCGCGGTGACGGGCGTGCCGCCCATCGCCCACACGTCGTTGATGGAGTTGAGCGCGCTGATGCGTCCGTAGTCGAAAGGGTCGTCAACAATCGGCGTGAAGAAGTCAACGGTCTGGACGAGCGCGAGGTCGTCGGAGAGACGGTAAACCCCCGCGTCGTCGGCAGTCTCGATGCCGACAATCAGATTGGGGTCGCTCGGAATGTCCAGACCGCTCAAAACTTGAGCGAGTTCGCTCGGCGCGAGCTTAGCCGCTCAACCGGCGCACGAGACCATCTCGGTCAGACGCATCTCCCGTCCTCCAATGAAGTAGACAGTAGCCAGTAGACAGTAGTCAGTAGAAATACATCAGCGACAGCAACGCGGAGCGCTACTGACTACTGTCTACTGACTACTGTCTACTTGCCCTTATCGTATCACGAACCCGGAATGAAGATGACTTTGCCGCCCGTCATCTCGCTCGCGTAAGCGCGGACGCCTTCGACCGCTTGTTCGAGCGGGAGGCGCGCGCGCACTTCGGTTCTCAGTTCGTCCTTCAGAAGCTTCTGGACGCTCTGCGCGGCGAGGAATTTTTTGAGCGTGCTCGTCCGTCGCATCCAGTCGGCGAGCCAGAAGCCGCGGACGCTCTTGCGCTCGAAGATGAGCGAGCGCGGGTCTAAGACGCAGCCCTGCATCGAGAGCCCGCCGTAGACGACGGCCGTGCCGCCGTCGGGCATCGCCGCTAAAAGTCTCCCGGTCAACACGCCCGCCACCGCGTCGAAGGCGACAGTCGCGCGCAGGCTCTTGCACAACTCTTTGAGGCGTTCGTCAAAGTCTTCGGTCGAACTGTCGAGCACGTGCTCCGCGCCGTCGGCCTGAAGCAGCGCGACCTGCTCGGCGCGGCGGACGACGTTGACGACTTGTATCCCTCGCGTCTTCGCGAGCCGCTGAATCATCCGCCCGAGCGCGCTCGCCGCCGCCGTCTGCACCACGGCCGGCGCGCGCAACTCCTTCGCCAGCCCGAGCAGCGCCCAAGCCGTGAAGGGGTTCACGATCATCATCGAAGCCTGCTCCACGTCCGTGTCTTTGCGCAGAGGGATGCACTGCGACGCGTCCGCGAGCATGTACTCGGCCCACGTCCCGTCGCCGTCCGACGGCGCGGCGCACGCGACGGGTCGCCCGACGAGTCGCCGCGGGTACGCGCCGCCGCCCGCCGCGACTATTCGGCCGCTCCCCTCTAAGCCGGGCACGACCGGCAGCCGCTTGCGTATCCCGTAATTGCCGCTCAGGAAAGCGAGGTCGGAAGGGTTGACGGGCGCGGCCGCTACGCGTACGAGCACCTGACCGGCGCCGGGGCGCGGAACGGGGCGCGTCGTGACGGCGAGGGCATCGTCGCCCCCTTCGTAAGAGCGCAGCTCGACGGCGCGCATCGTGTCGGGGAGTTGTTCCATGTCTTTAACTCAGAAGGGGCGCGCGGCCTCCTGCAAGCCCGCGCGGTGTTCGAGCATGTACTCGATGAAGGCGCGCGTGGGCGAAGGTTGAAAGCGGCCGAGCGCGATGACGGCGACGGCGCGCGTCAGCCGGTGGCCGCCCACGCGCAGCCAAGCGAGGCGGCCAGCCTCGACCTCCTCGCGCACGGCCCACGACGGCAGCATCGAGACGCCGAGCCCGTGCTCGACCATGAGCTTAATAAAGTACGTGTCGTTGGATTCGAGCGCGAGGTCTGGGTTCAGGTCAACGCGCTTGAAGAAGGCGTCCGTCGCGCGCCGAATGGACGCGCCCTGCTCGAATAGGATGAATCGCGCGCGCTTCATCTCTGCAACCGAAACTTCGCGCCCCTTCGCGAGCGGGTGACGACTGCTCGCGACGAGTCCGAGTTCGTCCTCGAAAAGCTCCGTCACCTGAAGCGCGGGCGAGTAGACGGGCAAGGAAGCGAAGCCCACGTCGGCCGCGCCGTTGAGGATGTCTGCGACGGTCTGCTCGGTGCTGGCCGTCGTGCGGAACGAAAGCTCGATGCGCTCGTGGTCACGCATGAACGACTCGAAGAGGCGCGCGAAGAGGTGTACGAAGGCTTGCGTGGCGGCGGCGGCGCGTACGCGTCCGCGCGGCTCGTGCTCGTCGCCGCGTATGCGCTCGCGCAGCGCGTCGGCCTCTTCCAGTATGCGCGCGGCGTAGTCGAGCGCGAGCTGGCCCGCGTCGGAGAGTCGCACGCCGCGCTTGGCGCGTATGAAGAGCGGCTCGCCCAGCTCGCGTTCCAGAGCCTTGATCTGGTGGCTGACGGCCGACTGCGTCATGTTAAGTTTTTGTGCCGCGCGTGTGAACGAGAGCGCCTCCGCCACCTCGCGGAAGGTTCTTAACTGCGACAGTTCCATGCCTTAAGCCTCTCCCGGAAATGTGGATGAATATAGTTAATCCGGTGGATGAACACAATGAGTTAGACGGGCCGGCAAAGCCGTGCCTATCATCGGCGTCGAATCTATGCGGAACGAAAGGAGAGTTTAAGATGATTCCGTTCAAGCTGGATTACGTCATCGAAGCGACGCTCGCAGGCGGAGCGGTTGAAGAGCAGAAGGTTCTGAAGGAACTGGCCGGCGTCCGCCTGTCATCGAATGAAGCGCGCGCCGAGTGGAAGCGCGTGCTCGAACACAAGTGGTTCGTCAGCGAGCGACTCGGCCGCGACGTGGGCCTGCGCGTCGCCGCGCTCGACTACTTCGAGAACGTACGCCTGCCGCGCCACACGCGCACCTCGCACAAGCCCGACGCCTCGCGCCTCCGGTGGCATAAGAACATTCAGGCAGAAGCCCGACCGTGAGGGAGGGCGTACGAGAAGGCAAGAGGCAAAAATCAAAAGGCAAAAGTGAAGACGAAGGCCGGCGCGGCTCTCATCCTCCACTTTTGTCTTTTGATTTTTGCCTCTTGCCTTTTGCCTTTACGCCCGCGCCCTCCCTCACGGTCGGGCTTCTGCTTTCAGGATGAAACCGCTCTACGTAGTTTCGATAAGCCTCGACTTCACGCGAGGCGCGTCCCTCATCCCAGCCCAGAAACTTCTGCGCGACACGTGCGGCGCGCTCAAGCGCGTCGAGCCCGAGGTGTCCGTTGAGCCCGACCATCGTGCGCCGCATGAGGCAGTCCGCCAGCGTCTCGGCCGACTCCTCGCGGAAGGCGTAGACGACCTCCGCGCCGATTGAACCCGTCTCTTCGCTGACGACTTGAGACAGTTCCGCATCCATCTGCGCGAGCCGCACCACTTCAGCGGCGCGCACGCCGTACACCTTGAGCAGTCTCAGCGTGGTCGCTTGGGGAAGTGTGCTGCGCGCGTTGAAGTCGCGCAGGAACGCGTCGAAGTCGGCGACGGCCGCGCCGGGCAGCGGCGTGTCGGCCGTCCGGCAGGGCGGGGGAGTCTCGCCGCGCGCGCGGAAGATTAAATCAACCGCGCCTTCGGCGAGCGCGCGGTAGGTCGTGAGCTTACCGCCGACGACGTTGAAGAGGCCGCGCACGCTCGAAGGCCGTACGAAGTGTCGGCGCGTGATGTCGCCTTCCTGCCCTTCGGCGACGCGCGGCAGCGGGCGGACGCCCGAGTACGTGTAGAGCACGTCTTCACGCGTGAGCCTCGCCGAAGGCAGCACGCGGTTCGTCTCGCGCAGAAGGTACTCGATCTCTCGGCCGTCGGCCTCGACGCGGTCGAGGTTTCCCGCGTAACGCTCGTCGGTCGTCCCGATGAGGAGCTTGCCGTCCCACGGCACGACGAAGAAGGGGCGGCCGTCTTCCAACGCCTCTGTGTAGACGGCCGCGCGCGGCGCACCATCGTACGCGCGGACGACGATGTGGCTGCCCTTCGTCCCGCCGAGTAGTCTTTCACCTTCCGCGTCGGAGCCTTCGAGCACTTCGTCAACCCACGGCCCGGTGGCGTTGAGGATGAATGGCGCGCGCGCTTCGTGCGTCGCGCCGTCGAGCAGGTCTGTGAAGACGACGCCGCGAGCCGCCCCGCCTTCGACGAGCAGGCGCTCGACACGCGCGTAGGTGATGACAGTCGCGCCGTGCGCGCGTGCGTCGAGCGCGTTCTCGACGGCGAGCCGTTCGGCGTACTCGACCTGCGCGTCGTAGAAGAGCGCGGCGCCGCGCAAGCCCTCGGTCTCAAGGCCGGGCGCATACTCAAGCGCTTCAGACGGCGTGAGCATCTGATGGCGCGGGAGCGTCTTTGAAGAGGAGAGTAGGTCGTACGCGAGCATCCCGGCGCGTATCGTGAAGCGTCCGCGGCGGCGCCCCGCGTAGACGGGGACGAGCATCGCTAGCGGGCGGACGAGATGGGGCGCGACCTTCCGCAACAGCGTCTCGCGCTCGCGCAGAGACTCGCGCACGAGCCCGACCTCGCCGTGTTCAAGGTAGCGCAGCCCGCCGTGAATCAGGCGCGTCGAGGCCGCGGTCGTCCCCGACGCGATGTCGCCCTTGTCGAGCAGCAGCACGCGCAGGCCACGCATCGCGGCGTCGCGCGCCACCCCGCACCCGTTCACACCGGCGCCGATGATTATCGCGTCGAAGTTCGTGCCGGAAATGCCTGTGGGAACTCGCCTCATCTTCCGTCGCGTCAAATCTCGTCCGCGTCGTCACGTTCCCATCCCTTCGCGCGTTCGACGGCGCGGAGCCAGCGGCGGTGGAGGCGTTCGCGCTCGCGCTCGTCCATACGCGGCTCGTAGCGGCGCACGACGCGGAGGCGCGCGGCGATTTCACTTCGGTCTGGCCAGAAGCCGACGGCGAGGCCGGCGAGGTAGGCGGCGCCCGCGGCCGTCGTCTCTGTGACTTCGGGCACTTCGACTGCGACGCCGAGGATGTCCGCCTGAAACTGCATGAGGAACGAGTTGCAGACCGCTCCGCCGTCCACGCGCAGGTCTCTGAGCGGCACGCCCGAGTCGCGCTCCATCGCCGCGGCCACGTCGCGTGTCTGGTAGCACATGGCTTCGAGCGCGGCGCGTGCGAGGTGCGCGCGGGTCGTGCCGCGCGTTAAGCCGACGACCGTCCCGCGCGCGTATGCGTCCCAGTGCGGCGCGCCCATGCCGGCCAGCGCGGGGACGAAGTAGACGCCCTCGTTCGATTCGAGCGAGCGGGCGAGGGCTTCCGTCTCGTCGGCGCTCTCGATGACTCCGAGCCCGTCGCGGAGCCACTGCACGGCCGCGCCGGTGACGAAGATGGAGCCTTCGAGCGCGTACTCGGCGTGTTCTCCATCCAACTGCCAAGCGACCGTCGTCAGGAGTCCGGCGCGGCTTCGGACGGGCGCGGTTCCCGTGTTCATCAGTAGGAAGGAGCCGGTGCCGTATGTGTTCTTCGCGGAGCCCGGCTCGAAGCAGGCTTGGCCGAAGAGCGCCGACTGCTGGTCGCCCGCGAGGCCGGCGACGGGCACGCGCGCGCCGAAGAAGGCCGAAGGGTCTGTGTGTCCGTAGATGAAAGACGAAGGCAGGACTTCCGGCAACGCGGCGCGCGGCACGCCGAAGAGCGCGAGCAGTTCGTCGTCCCACGTGAGACTGTTGATGTCGAAGAGGAGCGTGCGCGAGGCGTTTGAAACGTCGGTGACGTGCGCGCGCCCGCCCGTCAGCTTCCAGACGAGCCAAGAGTCAACCGTGCCGAAGGCGACCTCGCCGCCCGCGGCACGTTCGCACAAGCCGTCAGTATTTTCGAGCAGCCAGCGCAGCTTCGTCCCCGAAAAGTAAGGGTCGAGCACGAGGCCCGTCTTCGCGCGGACTGAGTCTTCCAGCCCGCGCGCCTTCAGCTCGTCGCACATGGCGGCCGTGCGCCTGTCCTGCCAGACGACGGCGCGCGCGACGGGGCGCGAAGTCGAGCGCTCCCACGCGACGATTGTCTCGCGCTGGTTCGTGATGCCGACGGCGCGCAAGTCTTGCGCCTCGACGCCGGCCGCTTTCAGAGCGTCGGCCGCGGCGTTTAAGCTCACGCGCCAGATCTCTTCCGCGTCGTGCTCGACCCAGCCGGGGCGCGGGTAGTGCTGCGTAAACTCCGAGTAGCCGCGGCCGCGCACGCGGCAGTCGCGGTCGAAGACGAGCACGGTCGTCCCGGTCGTCCCCTGATCAATCGAGAGCACGAATCCGTCCATCCGACACCCCTTCCGCCGCAGCTTTGTCCGCCGTCCGCGAGAGTGTAATATACACGCACCTCGGACTAGGGCCGCACAGAGTGACCTCATCCGGCACGGCAGAAATTCAGTATCGGAGAAGTGAGAACCCCATAATGAAAGACCACAACGACTTTTTTGACGAGATGATTGACGTTGACGACGAGGCCGAGCGCGAGGAGTTCGTCGGCGAGGACGAAGGCTTTGAGGACGACGAGGACGACTACGAAGACGACGGCTCGACGGTCGTCCGCACGGCCGTCCTGCACAAGAACGACATGCTCGCGCTGCTGTCTTTGAAAGCCTCGCCCGACGGCGGCCAGATCGTCCGCCTCGACCCGCGCGAGACGCTGCCCTCGATGCAGAGCTACGAGACCGAGGCGGAGGCGCTGAAGTGGTTCACGCGCAGCCTCGCCACCAGCCGCAAGAACGGCTGGGCGGTCGTCTACGACGGCACGCCGCTCGTCGGGTAGAGGGCAGAGGACAGAGGTTAGAGGTTAGAGGTTAGTGAAAGCCCCCGCTTCTCACTAACCTCTTTTCCATTTCAAACTCAAACGACTTGGGGGAGCGATGATTCTCATCACGGGCGCGACGGGGACGACCGGCAGGGAGATTGTCGGCGAACTGGAAAACTTGGGCGCGACGGGCGTGCGCGCGCTCGTGCGCGACCCCGCGCGCGCGGCGTTCATACGCGAGGCGGGGTTCGAAACGTTTGAGGGCGACTTCGACCGGCCCGAGACTCTGGGCGCGGCGCTCGAAGGCGTCGAGCGCGCGCTGCTTTTGACGCCGCCGTCGCCGCAGACCTTCGAGCACCAGCGCGCCTTCATCGAGGCGGCCGGGCGCGCGGGCGTGCGCCACGTCGTCAAGTTCTCGGCCTTCGGCGCCGACGCCAGCGCGCCCGAAGGCTTCGGCAAGTGGCACGGTCAGTCGGAAGAACTGCTCAAGTCCTCCGGCCTCGCGTGGACGATGCTGCGCCCGAACTTCTTCATGCAGAACCTTCTCGGGCAGGCCGGGCAGATAGCCGCGACCGGCGCCATCTACCAGCCCGTCGGCGACGCGCGCGCCAGCTTCATAGACACGCGCGACATCGCGTCGGTCGCCGCGCGCACGCTCACCGAAGAAGGTCACGAGGGGCGTACGTACGTTCTGACCGGCCCCGAGGCGCTTTCCTATTCGGACGTGGCCGCGAAGCTTTCAGAGGCGACGGGCCGCGAGATTAAATACGTGCCTATCACGCCCGAACAGTTCCGCGAGGGTGCGCTCGGCGCCGGACTGCCCGAGTGGCTTGTCTCCGCGCTCGAACGTCTCAACGAAGTCTTCGCCTCCGGCCTCGCCGCCGAGGTGAACGACAACGTACGACGCATAGGCAAGAAGGAGCCGACGACCTTCGCCCGGTTCGCGCGCGAACACGCGGCGGCCTTCAGAGGCGAGCAGTGACCGTTGAGCAGTCTGCGAGTGAAGGAGCGGAAGATGAAGGCGATTCGTATTCAAGAGTTCGGCGGGCCGGAGGTCTTAAAACTTGAGGACGTGCCGGAGCCGCGGCCGGCGGCCGGGCAGGTCTTGGTGCGCGTGCGCGCCGCCGGAGTCAACCCCGTGGACACGTACATCAGGAGCGGCGTCCACGCCATCAAGCCCCCGCTGCCGTACACGCCGGGGCTCGACGCGGCCGGCGTGGTCGAGGCTGTGGGCGAGGGCGTCACGCGATTCACAACGGGGCAGAGGGTCTACGTTGCGGGCAGCCTTTCGGGCACCTACGCGGAGTTGACGCTCTGCGCCGAGTCGCAGGCGCATCAGCTTCCCGAGCGCGTCTCGTTCGCGCAGGGCGCGGGCGTCTTTACGCCTTACGCGACCGCCTACCGCGCGCTCTTCTTTCGCGCACGCGCGCTGCCGGGCGAGACCGTTCTTGTTCACGGCGCGAGCGGCGGCGTAGGCACCGCGGCCGTGCAGATTGCGCGCGCGGCGGGCCTGCGCGTCGTCGGGACGGCGGGGACGGAGGAGGGGCTGCGGCTCGTCTCGGAGCAGGGCGCGCATCACGTGCTCAACCACAGGGAGGAAGGCTACCTCGAACACCTCACCGAGTTGACGGAGGGGCGCGGGCCGGACGTGATTCTTGAGATGCTGGCCAACGTGAATCTCAACAGAGACCTCGAAGTCATCGCGAAGTACGGGCGCGTGGTCGTCATCGGCTCGCGCGGGGCGATTGAGATTAACCCGCGGCTCGCGATGACGCGCGACGCGACGGTGCTCGGCATGACGCTCTTCAACGCCTCGCCGCAGGAGATGGCGAGCGTTCACGCGGCGCTCGGCGCGGGGCTCGAATCAGGCACGCTGCGCCCCGTCGTCGGGCGGGAGATGCCGCTTACGGAAGCCGCGCGCGCGCACGAAGAAGTCTTGAAGCCGGGCGCCCACGGGAAGATCGTGCTCGTCCCTTGAGCGCACACGCCTCCGGTGCAAAACGTGAAGGGGAGGACGGCGACGCGCGTCGCCGTCCTCCCCTTTACGTTCGTGTGCGTCTCCGCCGGGCCGTCAGAAGACTATCTTCAGCCCCATCCTCATCGTCCTCCCGCCCCCGTTAATCTGGGTGTAGTTCAGGAAGTTGCCGGCGAGCGTGTTGGTCACGTCGCGCGGCGGGGTGCCCGTGAACTGCGGGTGGTTGAAGATGTTGAAGGCGTCGAGCCTGTATTCGAGCCTCAAGTTCTCGCGGACGCGGAAGAGCTTGAAGATGCTCATGTCGAAGTTCTGCACAGGGTTCGAGTGCTCCGTGTTGCGCCCGAGCGTGGCCGCGCCGGGGAAGCCCGAGCCGGCGGCGGCCTGCACCACGTACACGTCGTTGCGCGTGACGCACTGAAGCGTGTCGGGGTTGCGCAAGAGCGACCCGCAGGTCGCGGCCGGGACGATGACGGCGCGCGTGTTGTGCGGCGCGTTCGGGTTGCCGACATCGGGGCGGTCGGGCGTCGAGATGCCGTCGCCGTTGCGGTCGAGCCCGTTGAGCAGCGTGAAGGGCGCGCCCGACTGGAAGACTGTGACGCCCGAAATCTGCCAGCCGCCCGCGACCAGCCCGAGGGCGCCGCTCTTCGGCCCCGGCAGATCCCAGACGTAGCTGAGGGCGAAGCGGTGGCGGCGGTCGTAGTCCGAGAGCGCGTGGTCAATCTTCAGCCCGCCCTGAAAGGCCGGCACAGAGGCCAGCGAGGAGTTCGTCTGGTCTGTGGCGAAGACCTCGCTGATCTGGTCTGTCAGCTTCGAGAAGGTGTACGAGGCCGTGAAGGTCAGGCCGCGCGACATGCGCTCGCTCAGGAGGAACTGCCCCGAGTGGTAGTCGGAGTTGGAGCCGCTCGAACGGTAGCGGCGGATGCCGAGCGCGGGGAAGTAGCGCGCGCCTGTCGCAAGGTTAATCGGATTCAGGTCTTCGGTCACGAAGAGCTTGCGCCCCGCCGAGCCGACGTAAGACACGTCCATGAAGAGGCGGAGCGGCAGCTCGCGCTGGAAGCCGAGCGACCAGCGCTGCGTGTACGGGTTGCGGATGTGCGGGTTGAAGACCGAGGTCTGCTGGTCGAGCGGCGAGGGCGCGCGCGGCGTCGAGGGCAGCGCGTTGGGGAAGAAGGCGGCCGAGCCGCGCCCGGCCGTCGGGGCGGTGGTCGTCGTCGAGGTGTTGTTCGGCGAGTCGGCCGCGATGTTCGACAGGAGGTTGTTGAAGAAGGTGTCGTAGCTCACCTGATAGCCGGCGCGGATGACGCTCACGTTGTTGCCGAAGAGCCAGCCGAAGGGGCCGGACTCGACGGTCGGCGTGAAGGCGAGGCCGACGATGGGGCCGAAGTTGTTGTTGTCGCTCTCGACCTTGTTGGGGACGAGGAACTTCGTCGGGTCGAAGCCGGCGAAGGCCGGGTACTTGAAGGCGCGGTTGGCCGGCTGGCCGAAGTTCTCGTAACGCAGGCCGAGCGTCAGCGTCAGGTTCGGCGTCGTCCGCCAAGTGTCCTGCACGAAGTAGCTCTGGCGGAAGAGGCTCGGGTCGTAGACGGGCTGGCCGAAGTTGATGTTGGCCGAGCCGCCCGAGCCGCTGAAGTTGTCTATGAAGTTGGCGAGGCCGGTGAAGCCGCCGCCCGTGGCGAAGCTGAACGAGCCGCGCTCGTTGAAGGGCGGGCGCTGCTGCGCCGTCTGCTTGAGGAACTCGCCGCCGAAGCGGAAGGTGTGCGAGCCGGCGACCTTCGTCATCGTGTCCTGCACGAGGTAGTTCTTCGCCGTGCGGAACTGCGGGATGTTGGTGGCGATGCCGACGGCCGACAGCCCGCTGATCGAGATGTTCGGCAGCGTGAAGGCGAGCGGCGGGTCGGACGGCGAGATGGGGAAGGTGAAGTCAATCAGGCCGTAGGGCGAGACGCGCAGCTCGTTCGTCAGCGTCGGGTTCAGCACCCACGTGTGCGTGACGAGGAAGTTGCGCGACTTGCCGGCGAAGTCGCGCGTGAAGAAGGGCGAGTTCATCGCCGTCGCCGGGAAAATCTGGTCGTCGTCCGTGTAGCGGAAGGCGAGCTGGTGCGCGTTGTTGATCCTGTGGTCTACGCGCGTCACCCACTGCCGGTCGTTCGAGATTGAGGGCGCCCCGATGCCGATGAGGCCCGTCTCGATGGAGCCGCGGGCGACGGTCGCGCCGGCGCCGTTCGGCCCCGTGCCGAGCGCGATGTTGTTGAGGCTGGTCACGCCGCGGGCGGCGCCGATGGCCTGTAGGTAGAGGTCAACGCGCGGGTTGGTGCCGGCGGGGAAGAGCGCGCGCAACTGCTGCACGCCCGTCTCGGTCGGCACGCGGAAGGAGCCGAAGGTCGTCGTCGAGCGGTAGCGGTCGAACTGGAGGCCGAAGAAGAAGAAGGTGCGGTCTTTGCCCGACTCCAACGCGGGGCCGCCCTCGCCGAAGTGCGGCAGCGGCAGCGGGCCGCCGACCGTCCCGCCGAAGACGTTCTCGGTGAAGACCGAGGGCTTGGTCAGCCCGTTCAGCCTGTCGCTGTTCGTCAGCGCGTTGAAGCGCTGGGAGAGCAGCAGCCAGCGCATCGTCCCGTGGTAGTCGTTCGAGCCGCTCTTGGTGATGACGTTGAAGACGCCGCCGCCCGCGCGCCCGAACTCGGCGCTGAAGAGTCCGGTCTGGACGGAGACCTCGGCAATCGCGTCCTCGTTGTTGATCTGGTTGGCCGGCCCCGTCACCGAGATGTCGTTGTTCTCGGTGCCGTCAATGAGGTAGTTGTTGCCGCGCGGCCGCTGGCCGTTGACGGAGAACTGCGCGTCGTTGCCGAACTGCGAGCCGCCCGTGGCGGTGACGACGCCGGGGAGCAGGCGGCCGAGGTTGTAGGGGTCGAGGTTGGAGGTCGGCAGCGCCGTGACCTGCGTGGTCGAGAAGTTGCCGCCGCGCACCGGCTCGGTCTTCTGCAACAGCAGTTCGCCCGCCGCGGCCGTCACGTCCACGACGACCTGCTCGGTGCCGATTTCGAGCTGCGAGTCAATGGTCGCCACCTGATTGGCCTGCACCTGCACGTTCGTGTTCGTCAGCGGGCGGAAGCCGCGCGCGCGGATGGTCAGGTCGTAGGTGCCGAGGTCTACGGCGTCGAAGCGGTAGATGCCTGAGTCGTTGGTGGTGCTCTCGCGCTTGAAGTTGGTGGCCTTGTTGACCAGCTCGACGGCGGCGCCGGAGACGACCGCGCCGGCCGGGTCTGTGACGGTGCCGCTGACCGTGCCGCGGCTCGTCTGGGCGTGGCCGGTCGCCGCGAAGGCGGCCGACAGCAACACCGCGGCCGCAAGCTGGAATCCTCTAAGTCGAATCATATCTCCCTCCGAAAAGTCTCCGGCCGCGGCAGCAGGCGCGCGGCCGTCTGTCAAAGGTGGGTAGGGACAGCTAAACCCTCGAAGCGTCCCGGGAGGCGGCGACCAGTTGGCGGAGCGCCGCACGCTGGATACGGAAAACCCGTGAACCCTGTCCTTGCTCTTACGAGGGCGTAGTCGGATGGAGATATTTGTTAGGAATCGGAACCGGGCGATGCCGGCCTATGAGACGCGCGGAGTTTAGTAGAAGTGGGGCATGAGTACAACCGAAAAATGAGATTTTGTGTAAAAAAAGTCCGGCCGTCAGAAAACTGAAGATTTGTGCAAAAAACAGTCTGCCCTCTCGGCCCCGGCGCGCGCGCCCTCATACTTGCTTCGCCCGTGCCGCTCCTTCACACTGCTACGCGATGGAACTGAAGTGCCCCGTCTGCGGGGCGAAGATTGAGGGCGCGGGCGACGGCGCGCGGTGCGCCGCGTGCGGTGCGGGCCGTGCCGCTTCGGGGGCGCGTCGTGTGCGCGAGTACGACGGCTACGCGGTCGGGAGGCGTCTGCTGCGTTTGGCGCCGGCGTGGCTGCTCCTGATAGCCGTCGGCTTCGCGCTCGCGCTGCTCCTTTTCAGTTGGCTCGGCCGTCGCGCCGAGACGCGTGAGGGCGACGCCTTCATCAACGAGGCGACGAACCGCGCGCCGGCGGCGGACGGCGCGGACGTGAAAGGCTCTGAGGCTAAGTCGCCGCACGCGAAGACGGACGCCGCGGCCATAGCAGCGACGGAAAAGGCGAAGCCTGCGGAAGAACCGGCACCCTCATCAGCGGCACCTTCATCAACGCCGTCGCCCGAAGGTTTGGGCGAGGCGGAGGCGTACTCGGTGCAGGTCGGCGCGTACGCGACTGTCTCGGACGCGAACGAGCAGGTGTCGCGCCTGCGCGCCGCCGGGTTCGAGGCGCGCGTGGCCGAGTCGGACGCCTCGACGCGCTTCCGCTTTCAGGTGCGCAGCGGCCGCTACGCCACGCGCGAGGAGGCCGCGACACTCGCCGCACGTCTGCGCGCGACGGGCGTCGCGGCCCAGACCGTCATCGTCGAGCCTGAGAAGAGGTAATTAACCGCAGAGGCACGGAGGCACAGCTAATTTGCTTTAGCTGTGCCTCCGTGCCTCTGCGGTTAATAGTTTTTGCCGACAGTCGCTAGGCGACGAGGATGCGCTTGCCGTTGGACTGCGGGTTGACCGCGCGCGCGGGCGAGGTGAGAGCGCCGTAGGTCTCGGCGATGATCTTCTCGGCGCCGTCAGCGTTGACCGGCTTCGAGAAGAAGTAGCCCTGCCCGTTCTCGCACCCGAGCTTTTGCAGGATCACGAGCTGCTCGTTCGTCTCGACGCCCTCGGCCACCACGTCCATGCCGAGGTTCTGCGCGAGGACGACGATGGTGCGGACGATCTCGACGTTCTCGTTGTTCTCGCTCATGCGCGTGACGAAGGAGCGGTCAATCTTGAGCGTGTCAATCGGGAAGCGGTGCAGGTAGCTCAAAGAGGAGTAGCCCGTCCCGAAGTCGTCAATGGCGAGCTGCACACCGAGGCTGCGGAGTTGGCGAAGCATGTCGGTCGCGGTGTCAATGTTCTCCATGACGACCGACTCGGTGATTTCCAGTTTCACCGACTGCGGCCTGACGCCCGTCTCCTGAAGGATGTCGGCGAAGGAGCTGATGAGCGTGTTCTGGCTGAACTGCTTGCTCGACAGGTTGACGGTGATGAAGAGCGGGTGGTCGAGCGGGAAGCACTTCTGCCAGCCGTTCATCTGCCGGCAAGCCTCGCGCATGACCCACTCGCCGAGCTGCACGATCATGCCCGTCTCCTCGGCCACGGGGATGAAGTCCATCGGCGAGATGAAGCCGCGCTCGGGGTGCTGCCATCGCACCAGCGCCTCGAAGCCTCGAAGCTGGAAGTTGTCGAGCGCGACGATGGGCTGGTAGTGGAGTATGAACTCCTCGCGCTCCAAAGCGCGCCGCATGTCGGTCTCCATCTGTAGGAGGTTGATGGCGCGCGCGTGCATCGCCTTGTCGAAAATCTCGTAGCGCGCCTTGCCGAGCGACTTCGCGCGGTACATCGCCGTGTCGGCGTCGCGCAGAACGTCCTCGGCGCGCTCGTAGCCTGTGGCCGAAGGCGCGATGCCCATGCTGACGGTCGTGAAGACCTCGCGCCCGCTCAGGTTGAAGGGGATTGACAGCTCCTTCTGGACGCGCTCGGCGACCTGCACGGCCTCCGAGTCGTCGGCGATGTCTTCGATGAGCACGGTGAACTCGTCGCCGCCCAATCTGGCGACGGTGTCGCCGGGGCGCAGGTTCTTTTTCAGACGGTCGGCGATGCCGACGAGGAGTTGGTCGCCGATGGTGTGGCCGAGAGAGTCGTTGATGATCTTGAAGCGGTCGAGGTCGAGGTAGAGGACGGCGTAGCGCGCGTTAGTGTTGCGGCGCGAGCGGGCGATGGCGAGCTTGAGGTGATCCATGAAGAGCGCGCGGTTCGGCAGCCCCGTCAGCGCGTCGTGGAAGGCGTCGTGGTGTAGCTGCTGCTCGGCGAGCTTGCGGTCGGTGATGTCCTGTATCTGGAAGATGAGGTGGACGGACTTCGAGTAGTGGTCGCGGACGAGCGAGACGCTCCAATGCACCCAGACCTCGTGGCCCGACTTGTGTATGTAGCGCTTCTCCATCTGCGACGCCTGCACCTTGCCCTTGAGCAGTTGGCCGATGTTCGAGAGCGCCGTCGGCAGGTCGTCCGGGTGCGTCACGGAGAGGAAGTCTGTCAGCAGCAGTTCCTTCTCGGCGTAGCCGAGGATGTGGCAGAGCGAGCGGTTGACCTGAAGCCAGCGCCCCTCTGTCGAGACCAGCGCCATGCCGATGGCGGCGTAGTCGAAGGCCGAGCGGAAGCGGTCGTTCTCCGTTACCTTCAAGTGCGCCTCGGGCTCGGCCGCGGGCGGCTTGGCCGCGAACCACGCGCGCAGGGCGTAGGCGACCAGACACGCGAGCGACGCGAGCCCGACCGAGACGCCAACACCGGCGAAGCGCACGGCGAGCGCCGCCGCGACCGCCGCCGCCGCCGCCGCCGCGTTGCCGACCAGTTGCCAGAAGAAGAGGCGCGCGCCGTCGCGCCACACAGAGATGTTCATCCGGTACGAGCCGCCGAAGGCCGCGACCGATGCGTTGACGAACGAGAAGGCGAGCAGCGCCGCGCAGACGACGTTGAGCGTCCACGTCGCGGGCAGCGCCGACGCGAGGTCGGCCGGCACGACCGAGTTGAGCCTGAGCGTCCAGACGAAGATCGTCGCCGTCAGGGCCGCGAGCGCCGCGCGAAACGCGGACGCACGCCACTCCTTCCCCTCGGGCAGCGCCGCGCAGAAGGCGACCAGCGCCGCCACCAGCACGCCCACGTCGCCGTCGAAGAGCAGCATCGAGAGGAAGACGAAGCCTTCGGCGAAGGGGAAGCGCCAGCCGCGCG
>DATFHD010000070.1:0-114699 GCA_035248785.1 Pyrinomonadaceae bacterium
GCGAACGGCGCGTCGCCGCGCTCGCGCTCGTCGCGCTCTCGGCGGCGCGCGCTGGCGACGCGCGCGTGTGGGAACTGCTGCCCGCGCTCGCGTCGGCCGCGGACGAGACGGACGACCTGCCCTACGCCGCGCTGAACCTCGAATACAAGGTCGGGGGAGACGGCGGCTCGCTCTCCTTCTTCGCCCTCGACGCGCCGGTCGGACTGCCCGAGGTCTTCGACGCCGCGGCGCGGCTCGACGCGTCGAAGGCTTTCGCGGAGGCGCGCGGGTTCAAGGACGAGGAACTGCGCGCGGCCGCGCTGCTCGCCTCGGGGCGCGCGGTGTTGGATTCGGGGCGCGCGGCGCCGGAAAAGAATGTAAAAGCGGGCGCCGCCGCAGCGCGCTGAGCTTTTGCGGCGCGGCGGAAAATGACGGACAATCGTGCCCGTCGGGTTAATCTGAAATTTCAAATCTGAAGTTTCAGCTTCAGAACTCCCTTCCCGGGGTGAACGATGGAGAACGTGCGGAGACACATCCCCTTCTTCTCGCGGCGGCGCTGGGGCGTGAAGAACCTCGCCCCGTGGTCGAACATCCTTCAGCACACCTTTCATCAGTTTCACGAGAACGACCTCTTCACGCCGGCCGCGGCGATGAGCTACTTCGGGCTGCTGACTCTGTTCCCGGCGCTCTTGGTGATGCTCGTCATCGGCAACCGCTTCGACGCGGGGAGCGAGGCGCTCAACCGCATCGTCGAAATCTACCCGGGCTCGCGCGAGTTCCTGCGCGCCACCATCCGCTCGCTGGCGCACGTCGGCTGGGGCGGCATCGTCAGCGCGCTCGTCGTCACGCTCTGGGCCGGCTCGTGGGTCTTCGCCGTCATCGAGCGCGCGCTCAACCGCATCTGGGGGACGCGCCCGCGCGGCTTCATGCACGGCCGCGCGCTGACGCTCGGCATGATCGGCGCGGTCGGCGTGCTGCTGATGGTCTCGGTGTTTCTGACCTCGATACTGGTCGGGCTTCAGGAGTTGATCGGCCAACTGCCGATACGCGTCGTGCGCGGCTCGCCGTGGATGACGCTCGTCGGGAACGCCTTCTGGCAGGCGGTCTTCGCGGCGGCGGGCGCGGCCGTGACGGTCGCGCTCTTCGCGGTCGTCTACAGGCTGGTGCCGAACGGGCGCGTGACGCTGAGGGACACCCTGCCGAGCGCCGTCGTCGCGGGGCTTCTGTGGGAGGCGGGCAAGTACGTCTTCGCTTCGAGCCTGCAATACTTCCACTACGACGAAATCTACGGCTCGGTCGGCGCGGTCGTCGCCGTGCTCACTTGGAGCTACGTCTCAAGCCTCATCCTCATGTTCGGCGCGCAGCTCTCGGTCGTCCTACACCAAGAGCACGCCTCCGAAGAGATGGCCGCCGAGACTCCCGCCTCGCCCTCCTGAGTTTTAATGCTCATCTCGGATTTCGACTACGAGCTACCGGAAGAGCTGATCGCGCAGCACCCGCTCGGGCGGCGCGACGCGTCGCGCATGCTTGTCTTGAGCCGCGGGCGCGGTAGTTGGCGCGACGGCTCGTTCTCGGAGTTCCCCGCGGAGCTGCGCGAGGGCGACACGGTCGTCGTCAACAACACGCGCGTCTTCCCGGCGCGTCTCGTCGGGCGGCGCGAGCCGACGGGCGGGCGCGTCGAGCTGCTGCTCGTGCGGCGGCGCGAGGACTTCGGCGAAGACGCTTGGGAGGTTCTGGCGAAGCCCGCGCGCAGGCTTGAGGCGGGCGCGCGCCTGACGTTCGGCGACGGGCGGTTGAGCGCCGAAGCGTTGACGGCGACGGAGGACGGCGCGCGACGCGTCGTGCGCTTTCAAGCGGACGGCGACTTTCAAACGCTGCTCGAAGAGTTCGGGCGGATGCCTCTGCCGCCTTACATCAAGCGCGACTCGGAAGACCTCGCCGCGGGCGCCGAAGACCGCGAGCGCTACCAGACCGTCTACGCCGCCTCGACGGGCGCCATCGCCGCGCCGACCGCCGGCCTCCACTTCACGCCGCGGGTCTTCGAGGGGCTTCGCGCGCGCGGCGTGCGCACGGCCGAGGTCACGCTGCACGTCGGCTACGGCACCTTCGCGCCCGTGCGCGCGGAAGACCTCTCCGAGCACAGCGTCGCCGCCGAGCACTTCGAGATTAGCGACGCGGCGGCCCGTGAGATTAACGCGACGCGCGCGCGCGGCGGGCGCGTCGTCGCCGTCGGGACGACGACCGTGCGCGCGCTCGAATCTGTTGTTGATGAAGATGGTCGTGTCCGCGCGGGCCGAGGCGAGACGGGGTTGACCATCACGCCCGGCTATAAGTTCCGCGCCGTCGAAGCGCTGCTGACGAACTTCCACCTGCCGCGCTCGTCGCTGCTCGTCCTCGTCTCCGCCTTCGCCGGGCGCGAGTTGATACTCGCGGCTTACAACCACGCAGTCAGACAGCGCTACCGCTTCTACAGCTACGGCGACTGCATGCTGATTCTGTGAAGGGCGGCGGGTGAGAGGTGACGGACGGCGTATCAGGTGACAAGTGACAAGTGACGAGTGACGAGCTAGAATTTTGGCGGCTCGTCACACGTCGCTCCATCTCCCGTCGCCGCTCTTGTTCTCGTATGGCCGTGCTGAAGAAGATTCGTTCACGTCTGTTCTCGTCCAGCGCGGGCGAGGGGACGAGCGCGTCCGCGGACGGGCGCCCGCGCGGCGAGCGACGCGAAGCGGGCGTCGAGCCGCGCTACGACGTGCGCCCGCTCACCGTCGCGCAGCTCGACGAGTGCTGGCGCCTCGACCAGCGCTGCTTCGTGGACGGCGAGGCTTACAGCCGCGAGACCTTCGAGTACCTCCTGACCTCGCCCGACTCGGTCTCCTACCGCGCCGTCACGCCCGAGGGCACGATGGTCGGCTTCATCGTCGGCATCGTCGAGCCCGACGCCACCGGCCACATCACCACGCTCGGCGTCGCGCCCGAGCACCGCCGTCGCGGCGTCGCGCAGCGGATGCTCCTCAAAGTCGAAGAGGGCTTCCGACGCCGCGGCGTCCGCATCAGCCGCCTCGAAGTCCGCTCGGTCAACACCGGCGCCCAAGACCTCTACGCCAAACTCGGCTTCTCCGTCACCCAACGCCTCCCGCGCTACTACTCCAACGGCGGCGACGGCCTCCTCATGATCAAGTCGCTCGTCTGAGCGCGCGCGCCGACTTCAACGCCTACCTCTTCGGCTTCGCCGGCTCGGGCCGCAGCCGTTCCGTGAACAACTTCAGGAAATTGTTTCCGCTTCTACAACACTCGGGATACGTGCGTTCATGCGCCATTCACGGCCATTGGCAATGACCGTCACGCCCAAAGCCTCTAACGCCAACCGCTGCTCGTCAAACTCGAAACCGGCAAGCTCATTTTCAACTTCGCGGCAGTAATCATAGAGGCTTTTGAGGTTAACGACCGCCTGCTCCTGCCCTTCTATCCGGGCATCCAAATCGGCGAGCGTCTTTAGAAGCGCGTCCTTCTCGCGCTTGGCCTGCGCTAGCTCTCGTTCGATAATTTCGGCCAACTCGTCATCGGCATCACGCAGGCGCTTTACCAGCCGTTGCGTGCCCTGATTATGTCGCTCTAGCGCCTTCTGCGTTACGTCCCTATCCTTAATGAGTTGAGGGTCAATCCCCTCGGTCTGCATACGTTCAACTTCCTGTGCGATTAAATTAGGGTTCTGAAGATACCGCCTAGCCTCTTCCCAAGCCCACTGTTCGCAGCGGTCGGCAGGTACGGCAGATGCCCCACAGCCTTTTGTAAAGCGACGAACGTAAGAAGAGCAGCGGTAATAACGGCGGTAACTGTCCCGCCTGCCGATAGGCATCGGATACATCCGCGTTCCGCAGCCAGCACATACGATGTGCCCGCGTAACAGGAAAGGGAGCGATTTGTTGCGCGTTGTGTCGCCCTTACTTACCGCCAGACGCTCTTGCGCGCTCTGCCACAATTCAGGGGTGACAATGGCGGGTGTTACGCCCGACGGCAGGCGCACATGCTCACTTTCGGGTCTCGGCTGCATCTTCCGTTTCACAGACCGGCGCACCCACTGTACCGTCTCACCCTTATAGCTAGGATTGCGCACGATGTTGCGGACGGCAGTTGCGTTCCAGCCGCTAGTAGTTCCAAGACCCTTCGCGGCCCACGGCGAAGGGATGCCCCTTTCAGTAAGCCGTTTCGCAACAGACTGTGAACCAACAGCCTCCATACCGATCCAATGAAAAATCTGCTGGACAATGCGGGCTTCCGGCTCATAGACGACTCGCACGCCGCGCTCCTTGTCGCGCCGATAACCATAAAGCTCCGGGCCTAGCCCATGAATCTTGCCCGAACGTAACCGCCCTAACTTCCCTCTGATAGTACGCTCTCTAATTTTCTGTCGCTCGACTTCGGCCACGTAAGCTTTAACAGACTGTAATAACTTCCCCTCCGCCGAGTTATCCAAATCTTCAGTAACAAAGATTAGCTTCGCGCCCGCGCGTTCGATTTCTTCGGAAAGGATTGCTAGGTGCGCAATGTCGCGTGACAGACGGTCAATAGCATAGACAATCACAGCCTGAAACATTCGGGCGCGAATGTCGGCGCGGTCACGCGCGAGCAACGGGCGGTCAAATAATTCAGCCCCGCTATACACTTCTTTAGTGACACGGCCCACCCTGTAGCCGAGCTTTCCGGCGTACTGGCTACAGGCGTCGGCTTGGGAGTCCAGACTTGTCCCCTCTTCCCCCTGCTTCTGAGTTGAGACGCGGCAATATATCAGAGCGTTTTTTGCCCCATTGTTCTGATGTCCCGCCTTCATGCCTTGCCGTGATTCTCTTCGCATCACTCTTGCCTTTCTTGCTACGTCCGCTAGCCTGAAGGCATAGGGAGCGTTAGAACGCTCCCCTATCCCGTTTCGCTTTAGTGCGAAGTCTCGTTGTATCGTTGAACTAACCGCGCCGCCGCGCGATGCCAGCAAGGTTGACCGCTCCGGTAAGCCCTGCACTGACAAGAGCCGTTGGCCGTGTAGATTTCGCCAGAGGGCGAGAGGATCAGAAGCGATTGGCCGTCGAAGTGCATGTAAGGATTGGCTTCCAATTCCGCTTTGGCTTTGGCTATCGCCGTTTCCCACCTGCGACTGCCTGAAACCCGGTTGAAAGCTTCCTGTACAATCCGCTGCATCCTGTCCTGATCTATGTTCATCATTTCAGCTTTCACCTCTCACTGGCTAACGTTCCAACTGACAGAGATATATTACGTCAACGATATATAGTATGTCAAGCATGGAATATATGTTGACGTAATATATTTTGTCCATGTATGATTTGTGCTATGTATAGTGACATGATACAGACGCGAATTGATGAGTTGTTGCGGGAACGCGGGAAATCTCTATACTGGCTTGCCAAGGAGACAGGAATAGCCTACCCAACCTTATGGCGGCTACGAGATTCCAAAACGGAATCCATTGCATTCAGAGTGCTGGAGGGTATCTGTCACACTTTAAAATGTACTCCGGGTGACGTGCTAACTATTGTTACGGAGAAGAAGAATAAAGAAAAGTGAGCTTAGTGCTGTTAAATTGCCACTTACCCTACATTTTCGTGAGTTGGTTGACAGGACACAATATCTTGTGTAGTTTTACCGCATTTTGCGGAACCACAGATTTTAGCAGGCCGCAGCTTCCGAGTATAAAACTAATCAGAAGTCACAGATGTTAAAAGGATAGTGCAGCCGCGATAAGCTGATTCTCTACTAATTTATATTCACTCTTCTAATCTGCGATGACCAGACTCAAAGTAGTTGACTTATTTTCGGGGGCGGGTGGGCTTAGTTCAGGCTTCAGAGCTGCCGGATTTGAAGTCTCTGCGTCTGTTGAATCTAACGAAGTCTTTTGTAGAACTCACCAGTACAATTTCCCTGAATGTATCTCAATCAATGCCAACGTACATCAATTTAACGCGGAAGAATTTGCGGAAAATACTGGACTGAAAAAGGGCAGCGTAGACGCTGTTATTGGTGGGCCACCGTGCCAGACTTTCTCATCAATCGGCACACCCAAAATCAATTCACTCAGAGACAGGGATGCTTATACAGATCCGCGTAATTACCTTTTTGAAGATTTTTTTCGATATGTTACTTACTTTAGACCTCCTGTATTTCTTATGGAAAACGTCCCAACCATGAGAACTAAGTACAAGGGGGAATTGTTTGAGCGGGTGCTGAATAGGATCAAAAAACTTCAGTATGAGCCACATGTTTCTATAGTCAACAGTGTGGCGTACGGAGTTCCACAAACACGCAAGCGATTGTTTATAGTAGGGACGCGAGACGGCGTGAGATATGCCTTCCCCAACTCAACACATGCTGCATCCAATGGACATACCCCAAATCTTCTAGAGCACTGCGGGGCAGTGCAATACAGTATGGCTACAACTGTTTATGACGCGCTGTCAGATTTACCCCGAATATATGATGGCTGTCGAGAAGATGAACTCCCATACTCAAAAAATTCAGGGTTGACAGACTATCAGGAAAGTATGCGGAATAGGGGCGGCACAGTCAGAAACAACATTTGCCGTGTATCAAATGAAAGAGCAAAGAGAGTTTTTGCCTTTATGAAACAGGGAAGTAAGTATATGGATCTTCCTGAAGATGTACGTAAAATTCTGCCTTTTCGAGAAGATATTTTTCATGATCGCTTAAAGAGATTGGAACTATCCAAACCATCTTGGACAATCTTGGCGCATATCGGAATGGATGGGTACATGTATATCCATCCGACGGAAGATAGAACTCTATCTGTGCGTGAAGCGGCTCGTATTCAAAGTTTCCACGACTCTTTTGTGTTCATCGGTAATATGCGGGAACAATATGTGCAGGTAGGCAATGCTGTTCCCCCGCTTCTGGCGAAGGCTCTAGCCGAATCTGTAAAGAATATTCTTGGGTGAATGTATGCTGACTTTCGCAGATGTATTTTCAGGTTGCGGCGGCTTTTCTCACGGGTTCTATAAAACCCCGGGGTTCAGCGGATTGCTTGCTGTCGATAACTGGGCCATAGCCGGGGAAGTCTATACCATCAATCACCCCAGAGTACCTTTCCAACCGGCGGATCTATTTAACCGGAGTGAACTGCTGGAGGTTGCCGCAAAGCTTCGCGGTAAGTGCGATATTCTTTTGGGGGGGCCACCCTGTCAATCATTCAGCACGTTGGGAAAACGAAAAGATAATGACAAGCGCAGCTCACTGGTTGAAGCCTTTGTACAACTCTGCACGGAAGTAAAACCTAAGCTGATTGTAATGGAAAATGTCCGCGGTATAACTTCAAAGAAGCATGAATCCGGCCTGAGTTTCCCTGAATTAGTTAAACAGGGTCTGAACACCGATGGGCCTGCGACCTATGAAGTCGCAGATGTTCTCATAAATACTTTGGACTATGATCTGGCGCAAACAAGAACACGATATTTTATTTTTGCAGTAAGGAAAGACATTCAAAATGGAAGTGGAATATTGAGCAACATAATATCTAGTATTACTCGCCAGAAAAAGAAAAGTAATAAAACTCTGAAGGATGTAATTGGCGACCTACCTCACATTGAAAGTGGTGAAGGTGCAGAAGAAATGTCTGTAAAAGTGGGGACGCGCACAAAGGTTATATACAACCATAGGGCGATGAAACATTCTGACCGGTTGATTAATAGATTTAAATATGTCCCTCCAGGGGGAGGGCTGTTGAACGTACCGCGACGGCTGCTCACCAACCATCTTAAAAAAGTACTGGATGGTGAATACGGCAATGGCGGACTTATCAAAAATATTTACGGACGGATGGAGTGGGATAAACCTTCAGGTACTGTTGTTGCAGGTATTGATAAAATTACATGTGGGAGATTCGTACATCCAACTGCCCACCGACTCCTAACGCCGAGAGAGTGCGCTAGGATTCAGTCTTTCCCTGATTCGTTTAGGTTTCATGGGAGTCTTGTTAATCAATACTATCTAGTAGGCAATGCTGTTCCGCCTACTATTTCAGGCGTAATAGCGAAAGCGATTTCAGAAGTGCTGTCTGAAGATCAGGTCAGCTCAGAATACAAGCATGGCATCTTGGAAAATAATCATGTCAGAGAAATAACCATAAATCCTTAAGGGTTTAATTTTAGTATAAACGCATCCGTACTGAAGGTGATGGGAAATATTAAATTGTGCCGTCACTGAAGGAACATCATCAAAGGAAAAAGGACACCTATCTGCCCAGAAACGGTGATACCCATTTGGGGCAAACTCATCGCTTATTCGCGATATGCCGGTAGCATACGGCATAAAGACTAGATTTTTGTCTCTTTCTTCAACTTCCCTCCCCACCCGACAGAAAGCATAGTCAAAGAACGCGAGCATCCCGCAGTATGGGTCTCCTGCGTGACTAAATAGACGACTCGCTCTCATTATTAATGTTCTTTCACGTGAAAGGATTCTATTAGGTAATTTAAGGAATGTATCGGTTATTCTCTTCGGTGTCATTACCGTATTTGTTCTTAGGTAGATTGGAAGATCGGCTGTATCAATCTCTGTTAGTGTTGTGTAGTTAGCCACATTAACTCTTACCGATGCGCCAGTAGTGCGTTGACCGTCCCTCTGAGCCTTTATCCACATATCATGGTCGAGTGCGTTCTTGAAGTCTCTCAACTTACTGGGGTGGGCCAATTTATACTTAATTATAGTACGGATAGCAGTGAAAGCATTTTGGATTTCAGGCGCGGACAGTTCCGGCTGATTAGGATATGTAGCGCTATGCTGTAAAATGCCCCCTACATCTGGGTATCTATATACCAACACCGGAATATCGTTTAAGTCGCCGATTCTACTTGTACCAAAGTAAATGTCTGCACCTAAACTATAGGGTGACCCTCCACTAAGTTTCCTTCCGGGAATAATATAAATTGAAGCGACATCGGCTTCGGCGGCTGCCACGAGTCTAGGAACTCGTTGCTTAGCATGTTGACTTTGCGGCGTGGTGGCTGTTATCTCCACGCTGATTACGGGCCTGTCTATGCGATCTACTTCCAGCGTCGCAATGATATCTGGGTTGTCTAATCGCAGGATATTCTTAAATGCTTCTGGAAGGTTTAGAAACTCTGCCGTGCCAGGCTTAGGGATCGGTTGTTTTTCCCAAGTTAGACCTAATGCAGACACACCATCCTCAAACCAATCCGCAGCGTTATTATCATTGGCGTGCCATATTTTGTTAGGCATATAAATCTCCGTCAGATCACAAGCGGATTTATCTGTGAAGATGTCAGCGTGAGGACTTCATCATCGCTGACATGCGCTAGATTCACATTTACAAGCGGGGTACGAATCGTTCTGCCAGAATAACCATGGACTAGGTAAAATCGCAAGTTTTTATCCCAAGTAACTCTATGGGCGACACACTGATTTCTAATAAATTCCCGCACCTGATTAATAGCTAGTTCGTCTGCAATTATCCTTTCCAGTTTGTCAACATCACCCTGGTTGAACCTTCCCTTGTTTTCAGCCAAGACAACTTCACCGTCCCGGTAGGCAAGAATGTCTAAGAATATCAAATCTCCTGAGACATAAAGCCCCCAAGCTGCTTGGCCGCCTGGAGGGTGATAGTGAAGGATTCTCCATCCCTTCCCTCGGAGTTCCTTCATTAACGTGTATGAGACGAGATTTTCTGATGCCATAAAAGAAAGCTGCCCGGTTAGCAGCAGTAGAAATATTGCTTTTGGCAATATTATCATTATCATCAAGACTGATATGGCAGATAGGCATACGCCGGAACAGCGAAGTTATAACATGTCTCGTATCCGTAACAGGAATACGCGGCCGGAGATGACTGTGCGTTCGATTATTCATCGCTTCGGTTATCGCTTTCGCGTTCACCGAAATGATCTGCCCGGAAGACCTGATATTGTTTTGCCTAGTCGCCGCAAAATCATTTTTGTACATGGATGTTTCTTTCATATGCACGACTGCCCTTATGGCAGGGTAGTACCCAAGACCAACGCGGAATTTTGGAAGGCCAAGCGACTTTCCAATGTAGAGCGAGACAGAAGAAATGTTACTGCACTACAGAGTGAGGGCTGGAAAGTCTTAACAGTATGGGAATGTATGACCAAGCCGGCCCAAGCCGGGGCGCTCCCAGATACGTTGTTAGCTTTTCTCCGGGATGATTAACCCCGTCTTTTTTAGACGTACCGCCGAAGGACACATTACCTGCCAAAACCCGTCGTATCACGCCACGTTTACTTGCTGACCGCCCTCGGCTGCGATGTTAATTTGCACTGACAGGCGTGAAAGTTTCCGCACGCGGGCGAGAGATTCAGCGGCCCGCGTGAACCGCTTTTGCGCAGCACCGACCAGCCTTTGATAATGTCCCACCTGCGCGAAAGTACCGCCGTGGGATGTGACGGCCGAGAATTGCAGTTCCGTTATGCTCAGACGGAAGTAGCATAAAACGACGTGCTCAATTAGCATCCTTTCGAGTAGGGGTGCGGCGTCGTATCCTAAACCTTTGTGCATCTCGCGCGCCTGTTCCTCCCATATCATCGGGACGGCCTGCCCAGCGGTTTTCTTCGCCGACTCCAGCGCGAAATCGCACGCGGCGGCGAGCGCCGTCTTTAGGTTGCACTCAGATAAGGCTCCCGCCTTCGCGCAGGCGTCCAGAGCCTTCCTGAAAGTCTCGACCTTAGCCGGGCTCGCTTCGTGCGAGTTCGCCCCTTTGAGCGACGCGTGAAATTGCTTGACGAGCGCCGCGCTCTCGGGCTGCCCCTCTGCCGTCTTCATAGCGTCACCCCGTCATCTGTTTGAGCACGGCCAGAGATCCGGCCGTGCGCGCTCTGCTAGCCGCGGCCTTCGCCTGCTCGGCGCGTGCCAGAAGGGCGCGCACCCTTGCGAGCGTCAGCACGGCCCGCGTGTACCTCTTCTGCGCGAGCGTCAGGCGCTTTTCCCAATGCTCTGCCACGTCCATACGCCCCGACGTGTTGCGGGAGTATAGAAGCTCAATCATCCCGAGCCGCGTGTAGCACATGACGGCGTGGTCAATCATCATGCGCTCGGCCGCGGAGGCGTCTTCGTAGCTGAGTTCCGCCTTCAGGTCTTCGGCCGCTATCATCACGCCTTTCTTCGTCACGTAGCCGAGCCAGAAGTCTTTAAGACCCCGCTCCAAAGCCTCGGCGGTCAGGTCGCCGTACTTCCTCCAACTCGGGTCTGTCTCGAACTTGTTATCAACCCACTCGCGCGCCTCACGCGACGGGTTATCCTTCGCCATCGCCTCGGCCATCTTTTCGGCCTCGCGCAACTGCGCCGCCTGCTTTTGGGCTTCGAGGCTGACGACCTTTTTAGCTCGGCTTGCCATTTCGTTTGAGCCTCCACTGTCTTTTGTGTTGATGATAGCCGGCGGCCTGCAAAGCCTCGGCCGCGACTCGCTCGACGACGCGCCACGCCTCGTCAATCTTCGCGTCTATGGCGTCCTGCGCCGCAAGCTCGGCGCGCAGGCTGCGCGGCTTGCGCTGGCGTGATTGCCGCGCCTCCGCGTCCTGTGCCTCGGCCAGTGTGCCGCTTATCCCGCCGCCCTCGTAGACGGAGAAGACCCGCCCGCCTTTCCTGACTTTGCGGTAGTAGTAGCGCCGCCCGGCTCTCTCTTCCCACGCCATAAATTCTTGTGCTACGGATTTTCGTTTGCCCCGCTTCGCGCCACAGACTGTAAGGCGTCCATATCCGGTTTCACATCCCTAAAGCCCTGCGGCCTAGCAGGGGGCTAACGAGTAGCACTCCCGCGCCAGCCGTTCCGCCTCAAGCCGCGGGCATCCGTAATACTCCAAGATTGCCGCGTGTTCGCGCACTTCGTCAGGCTCACCCCTCATCCATTCGGCGCCTCGCCCCCCGGATTCATCCATTAACCAATCAGGCTCGGCGGACTCCCGATTTTCTCGATTCTCTGGATTATCTATATTAGGTAAATCGAGAATCGAGCTTTTTTCTGCGTCCGCCTTCTGGTAATGGTAGGGGTCGCCCCGCTTCCCTCCCCCGGCTCGCGTTAAAGTGCCCGCTTCATACAGGGCGCGTACGGCCTTAGCCGTAACGGTTTGGTTTCCCCCCACACGCTCCTTAATGTCCGGTTCGGTCAGAGACTCGTCGCCCATCACTTCGAGCACGGCCTGCTTACGCTCTTCGAGTTGAAGCCCCGCCAAGTCGCCGCCGGCCTTGACGATGCCCGTCTCTGCGTCCAGATAAGCGACCGTCTCCGACATATCTTCGCCGTATCGCTGTACGGTGTGGAGTGTGCGCGCCTGCTCTCTGCGCTTCATCAACAGCGCCGTATCAACAGCGCCGAAGAGCGCGGTAGAGCCTAACAGGGCGTCTCCGCCTTCCCGCTCGCCTTTGCCGCAGTGATGTACGCAGAGGATATGGCATCCGGTGACTCGCGAGAGGTCAATAAGAGGCTCCATGCTGCGCGCCACCTCCGCATAATCGTTGAAGTCACGAACGCGAACGAATCGCGCCAGCGGGTCAATGATTACAAGTGATGGGTTGTGCTCATCTATAGCCTCTCGCAACGCCGCCAGCGCGTCATCCGGTGCGCGCCCTGTGTGAATGAGAATGTCCGGCCCTTGAGCGCCCATGCGCTTGAAATGCGCCGCCACCTCCGCCCGTTTCTCTTCAAGGCAAAGGTAAATGATTTTCCCTTTGGCAGTCGCGCGGCCGAAGAAAGACTCGCCGCGCGTGATGGCGACCGCTAGGTTTCGCGCTAACGTAGACTTGCCGACCTTCGGCTTAGCCGCGCAGATGGAAGTCCCGCCCGCCGGGAGCGTCCGATCCCAGACGTATGCAACGGCCTCCTCCGGTTCTGACAGCAAATCACTCAGCGCGGTCAGGGTGAGGCGCGGCGAGGGCCGCTGCCCTGTGCTACTGCTATTTGGCGCGCTCCCCTCCCGCCCCCGCTCGGCATGACGGCTCGGCGCGTGGCTCTGAATTTCCAGCCACTCGCACGCACGGCTCACGATACGTTTGTCAACGATGCCTGCCAGCGTGGGCCAGCCGGTAGCGTGCGCCCCCGATTCCAATCTACGCACCGTGTAACACATAGTAGAGACGCGCGCGCGCGTCTCTTCATCGCCGGCCGCTTCGCATACGGCTTCGATGAAGCGCGCCGCCTCGGCCTCCGGCCATCCCGCGCGCAACAGCCCGCCAGCGAGCGCCAGCGCCTCGTCCTGACGGCTCCCTTCCTGCGGCCAGTTGTGAGCGAGTAAAGTAGCCGCCGCCATAAGCTTCACTGCCGCGAGTAAGTCTGCCTCCGAAATGCGGGCCGGGTCGCCGTCCTTATGCCACTCGACCAGCTCACCCGTGTCTTTATGCGTGCTACCCGGAAAGATAGCTTGCTGCCCGTTCGTCAGGACTTCTATAAGGCGCTTACCGCTTATGGGGTCTATGAAGCTAACCTTGCTCGGTATGGGCGAGGCGTAAAGCCAGTGTGAGCGCGGCCTTGTTTGCCGTCCGAAGATTGCGCCGATCGCCGGTAGGAAGTAAGGAGCTAGCTTAACGGCTTCGTCGCAGTCCAGATCAACGTCCGTCAGGTCGCCGGATGCCTTGCCTAGCAGCACTCCGATGTTTTGCTGCCGCCCGTAGAAGTGCCGTGACAGGTCGGCCTCAGTGACAGTGAAGTTTTGCCAGCATTCAAAGTTAGGATTCTTTGAACGGTAGGGCACCGGTAGCGGCATCCATCCCCTACGTAGATACGAGTGTGCAACGTCAAGTAACGTCCCGTCTGACTTCATCTGTACAGGCTCCCGGTCATTGTGGAGAAGGGGCTGCGTTGCGTTCCTTCTCGCTGGCCTCTTGTTTTTGGTTTTGAGCGCGCGGGGGAGTTCGCGGCGGCGGATTCCCGTCGCCTTGCTTACGAGCTAACAACCTGGCCCACAGCGCACGCCACGCCGCCACTTGGGCTAGATTTGGTTCTTCATCCCCTCCGTGCTGCATGGCAGCGAGTTCTCCGAGGTTAGAAGTAGGTCGTAAAACCAAAAAAGCGCCTACACCTGAAGGCCGAAACCTCTCAGGGGTAGACGCATACGCATCCTACAGCGCGCTTTGGCCCGCGCGCGGGGCTATTCGATTGCTGAAACTCATCATACATCCAAACCTTTCCGAGCGGTAAACAAAAAAAGCGAGGCGCGCGACGGAGGCTATAAGCCTCACGTTCACGCACCTCGCTGGATAAGTCCGGGTCTGGCTGGTGCTGACTGCGAGCGCGCATTCGTAGCTCCGTTCCGAGGGCGGCGGTGTGTCCCTCAAATCGGCGCTCGATGGCGCTCTCGCTAATGAAATTTTTGACTTGGGCGACCATGTGCGCCCCTCCTTTCTCGCGCACGTTAGTAAACGTTGCGGCGACGGGGCGCGAAAGGGCGCTCAAGGTTTTCAAAATGTGACACGCCCCGTCTAATGACGAGGCGCTCATCTCTCGTTGACGCCACAAGATGGTGGCAGCCAAATTGTCGCCGAGATAATAGCATAGAACGTTTGACTTGTGTGGCTCTTTTAATATGCAAAAAGCCGCTCGCGGTCGCCTAAGCTGGCGACTACAAGCGGCTTCTAAAATTGATGCCTGATATGTGGCGCGACGCACTCTCGCGCGTTGTGCCCGGATTATAGCACCAACAACGCTGCCGTCATCAGGTATTTCTATTGCCTCAAACATAACCGCAAAATAAAAAAGTCCCCGTCACGGCATCACTACCGTATACGGGGACTGCTTGAGTCCGCTGGCCTGAGTTGAGAGCGCGACCCCGGCCCAGCCGCGCCTAATGTCGGGCTAATTATATCGCCCGCGCCGCAGAACTCAACATATTTTTTGGTAGTGTCCTAAATCTGGTGGCGTCCTAATTCTGCGTTGCTGATTCGGGCGGCACTAGATATGATGTCCGCCCTCGCGCTCGTTGCCTTCGGGCTTCGTGGCGCGGCGTGAGAGTCGGGGCCGGGCTTTCAGAGTTGCGGCCCCGATTACTCTTTAGGCGGGTCTTTGATGATGCTCTTGAGGCGCGGTGTTGGCGGCGTCCTCTTGACAACAAGCTTCTTATGCCGGTATTGGAGCATGTGCGATAACGTCTGACGTTTTAGCCCAAGCCTCTCGGCGGCTCGCGCGACGTTGCCCTCTTCCAACTCTAAAGCCTGCTCTATGAGTCTGGCTTCTAACTCATGCACCGCGCCGTAAAAGCTGAAGTTCTTATTATGTAGCTGCATCCCCGAAAGGCGCCTTATCACTATCTGCGCGCACGCCAGAAGCCTTTCTTTATCTTCGGCGTCTTGCATCCCCTTTAGGAGATTAGCGGCGCGGTGATACATCTTCACCAAATCCGACTCCGATAGTTGCCACGTCGCCCCGTGTTCTTCTATCAGCGTCAGCGCGGCCTGCCCCGCCTGCGTGAGAGCGCCTGATTCCTGTGCTACGTTTATCGCCTCCCGCAGAATGTTAATTGATGCCTCACGCGCGCCGACCCGCGC
Organism: Pyrinomonadaceae bacterium; assembly: GCA_035248785.1. Taxonomy (GTDB): domain Bacteria; phylum Acidobacteriota; class Blastocatellia; order Pyrinomonadales; family Pyrinomonadaceae; genus QHXN01. The sequence goes on from DATFHD010000070.1 coordinate 15,508, forward strand.
CCACACTACGCCCTGCACCGTGAGCGCGTCCGCGAGTAAGGCAGCTTCGCCTCCCTGCTCGAAGGTCTTAATCACGTCCACGATGATGCGTTCCGCGTCACGGTATTTCTTCTCCGCGACTAGAACACGCGCCCGCGTCTCGTCCACCTGAGCCAGACTGCCCGCGTCTTTAAGCTTCGTGAAGATCAGTTGTGCGCGGTCTAGGTGTTCGTGCGCCTCCCCGTATCGTCCTAGCTTGTAGAGTAGGAACGCGACGTTATTGAGGTTATTACCACAGAGCCTTTCGTGTCTGGCCTGCTCGTAATGGTAGATTGCCGCCGTGTATTCGATAATGGCTCTATCGAAGTAATCGGGTTGCCCCTCCGCCGTGCCAAGCCTCCTAAGAACTAACCCTTTTTGGCCGTGCCACCTGCCTTTGAGCGCGTCGTTTGCGGACTCGAAAACCGGCTCAGCTTCTCTCAGGATGTTCAGCGCGTCGTAACACCTGTTGTCCCACACCTCGACAATCGTTCGCCTGATTAGGATTTTAGCCTTTAGCTCAAGGTCGGCATCCGTTAAAGGCTTAAGCGCCTCCCGCAAAACGACCCGCGCCTCGTCATGCTGGCCTGGCCACCAATAGCACATGGCGAGTTCATATTGAGCCTCTGACGCCTTCGCGGGCATCCCCTGTGCGCGGAACAACCGTTGCGCTTCGGAGAGAATATCTTTCGCCTGCTCCTGCGCCCCGGCGACGTTCCTGACGTTGCCGAGCAGCCGCGTCAGCGTGCCGCATCTGAGCAGGACTTCGGCATCCACAGCGGGCGGCAGATTCCTTACAGGCGGCCTCTGCCCCACGCCTAGCCACAACCCGCCTAGAGCCTCGCACGCGGCCTCGTATTGGCCCTTGTGAGTAAGGTCTGCGGCCACGCGGCAGCGTATAAGGATGCGCTCGTTTTCGGTTAATGAGGGGTTATCTAGTTCCTTCAGCCGTTCGTCTGCTAAATTCATGTGAGGTAAGCCTTTCTCACGTCTGACGGAAAACCGTCAGACGCAGCAAAGCCGCCGCACCTCGACAGGTACGGCGGCAACTTTGGTTAGCTCCCATCACCTCGAAAGGGAAAACGATGCGTAAAACTCTAGGGGTCTGCCTGCTAGTCCTGCTCCTGACCGGCTCGACCGTCGCGGGCGAGATGCCGAACGATACGCCCGCGCCGCCGCCGTCACAGCCGACAAGCGCCACTCAGGAGCCGGCGGGCGGCGAGATGCAAACCGGCATCATGGGGAACGACGCGCCCGACAGTCTGACGCAAGCCGCGTTAGACCTGCTCGCGCTCTTGCCATCGCTGCTCTAAATCGCGCGCCATTACGGACGGGGCAAGCTGCCTAACGGCGGCTAGGGTTTAGTGTGTCTTTCGTGAGTGTCCGAACGTAGAGGCGACGCCCACGGGCGGCAGATTAACCCCGCGCGGCGCAGAATGCAATAGTTTTTGCAATATCTAGTTCAATTACCTAGCAGCGTGTGACCTACTCACTTCACCCGGCGCTTGCGTGCATTGTCGCCCTGTCCGCCGGATGATAGGCCAGCGTTAGGGTGTAGTTGTTCTGAAAACAATTTGAGGATGCGCTTGTACTCGTCGGCCCAGCTGTCGGCGCGGTCGAAGGAGTGGTCTTCGACGGGGTAGACGGCGAGTTCCCAGTTCTCTTTGCGGAGTTCAATCAGGCGCTCGACGAGGCGGACGGTATCCTGAAAGTGGACGTTGGTGTCCACCATGCCGTGGCAGATGAGGAGGTGGCCTTTGAGGCCGGCGGCGAAGTAGATGGGCGAGCTCTGGCGGTAGGCCGTGGGGTCGTCCTGCGGCTCGTTGAGGATGTTTGCGGTGTAGGGGTGGTTATAGTGCGCCCAGTCTGTGACGGGGCGCAGCGCCGCGCCTGCGGCGAAGATGTCGGGCGTGGTGAACATCGCCATCAGCGTGATGAAACCGCCGTAACTGCCGCCGTAGAGCCCGACGCGGCGCGGGTCTACGCCGTGCTCTGCGACGAGGTAGCGGACGGCGTCCACGTGGTCGTCCAAGTCTTTGCCGCCCATGTGGCGGTAGATGCCTGTGCGCCAGTCGCGGCCGTAGCCGGCCGAGCCGCGGTAGTCAATGCTCAAGACCGTGAAGCCGCGCTCGGCGAGCAGGTGGTGAAACATGTATTCGCGGTAGTAGCTCGACCACCACTTGTGTACGTCCTGCAAGTAGCCGGCGCCGTGGACGAAGATGACGGCCGGGCCGCCGCGCGTCGTCGGCGAAGGCTTGTAGAGACGGCCGTAGACGGTCGCGCCGTCGCGCGCGCGGAAGCTGACGATCTGTGGGTCTGTCCAGTTGTAGTTGAAGAACTCCGGGACGGGCGAGTTCGTCACCTGCTTTATGTCTGGGCCGAGTGATTCCGTCTGCGGCAAGCCCGCGGGCTGCGAGTTCGTCGTCTGCGAGACTGTCGTCAGCGAGTTCGGTGCCTGCGCGTTCTGGACGGCCGCGGGGCGATTGGGTTGAAGGTAAAGTTCGGGCGGGCGGTTTGAGTAGGAGCGCACGACGGCGAGCGTGCGCTCGTCGGGCGAGACATCCACTTGGTTATTGCCCGCGAGCGTCGTCAGACGCGTGCGCGTGCCGCCGTCGGTCGGCATCGAGTAGAGGTGTCGCTCGAAGAGGCTGCCCTCGCTCGAAGTGAAGTAGAACTTCGTCTTGTCCGCCGAGAGCCGCACGTCGGAAACCTCGAAGCGGCCCGTGGTCAACTGCACGGGCTCGCCGCCTTCGGAAGAGACCGTGTAGAGGTGCGCCCAGCCGTCGCGCTCTGAGACGTAGAAGACGCGCCGGTTGTCGGGCAGCCAGCCCAAGGTGAAGGCGCCGGGGCCGCCGACCCACGCGTCGTCGTGGACGCGCGAGAGCACGCGCGTCTTACCCGTCGCGGGGTCGAGCGACAGAACCCAACGATCCTTATTGTCGGCCGCGCGCGCCAAGAGCGCCGCACGCGTCCCGTCCTCAGACCACTGCAACTGGAAGAGCTGCACCTCGCGGTCGCGCGCCTGTGAAGTCGCCTCGGTCTGCTGCGACTGCGACTGCGTGCGGGCGGGCGGTGACTGTGACTGTTGAGATTGTGACTGTCCGGACTGCGCGCCGGTCTGCGATTGAGCGCCCGACTGTTGTTGTGACTGTCCTGACTGCCCTTGCCCGGTCTGCTGCGTCTGCGCTTCGCCGCGTTCGCGCGCGGCCGTCTCGGTCGTGTTCTGCTCTGTGCGCGTCTGCACGCGCGGCGCGACGTCGGCGCGCAGGCCCGTCTCGACCCACTTGACCTCGCCCGTCGCGACCGAGACGAGGCCGAGCCGCGTGCGCCCCTGCGTGTCGCCGACCTTGAGGCGGCCCGGTATGTCTTCGGTGTATGCCGACTCGGTGACGAAGTTCGGGACGATGGTGTTCTTGCCCGTCGTGGGCTCGTTCACGGTGACGACGACGTACGAGCCGTCGGGCGAGAGCAGGAGGCTCGTCACCGTCTGGCCGGTCGTGAGCGTCAACGGCTTGCGCTTGTCCTTATCGCGCTCGCGCCGCTGCTTCTCCTGCTCCTCGCGCTGCTCGGCGCGCTCGCGCACGGCTTCGAGAAGCTGCCGCTCCTCTTTGCGCACGAAGTCCTGACTCTCGCTCGCGCGCGACGCGGCCGGCCCCTGCGCTCCGCCGCGCTGCGGCTGCGGCTCGGGCGGGGTGCGTATGTCCGTGAGCTGTTCGAGTGAGCCGCCGTCGAGCGACATCACGTAGAGGTTACTCTGGCGCGTGAAGTAGACGCGGCGCTGGTCGCGCGTGAAATGCGCGTTCGACTCCGACTCGACCGTGTTCGTCAGGCGCCGCCGCTCGCCGCGCTCGTGGTCGTAGATGAAAACGTCGCCGTCCTCCGTGAAGATTGTCAGCTTCTTATCCTTCGACAGCTCGCCCGTCGCGGGCGGCGCTTGGCGGGCCTCCTCGTCGGTGAGCCTGCGCAGGCCAGTGCCGTCGGCGTTCACGACGTAGAGGCTCGTCTCCTTCAGGCGCGGCTCGCCCGCGCGCTTCCAGCGGAAGAAGACGCGACGGCTGTCCTGCGACCAGTAGACGCCCGCCGGCTGGTAGCCGACGAGGTCTGGCCCGCGCATGATGCTGTCCACTGTCAGCTCGAACGGCTTCGGCGGCTGCGCTTGTTGAGGCTGCGACTGCTGCCGCGCGAAGCTCTGTTGCGCGAAGCCCTGTTGAAAAAGCAGCGCGGCGGCGAACGCCACCGACGCGGCGGCACGCAGGAAGTTCTCTCCTCGCATTAAGTCCTCTCGGCTCGGCCTCCGGCCCGACGCGCGGCGAGGTTATAATCCGGCGCGGCGCGGGCGGGGCCCGTGTGTGAATGTCTGGGAGACTTTGAAGGTGAAAGAGCGGCGGGATGATACAACAAACGGGGGCGAAGAGTCGCGCCCGACGAAGCGCGAGCCCGGCGCCTACTACTACGACGACGCGACCGGCTACGAGCCTTACACGCCTGACGCGGACGAGGACGAGCCCGAAGGCGAAGCGCGCGAAGACGAAGCACGCGCCGACGAAGAGCGCTGAACGCGCCCGGGCGCGGCTCCCAACCTCAATGGCCGCGGCGGCGCACTTAGTCTCTATAACGCCGCGCGCGCCCCTGCCCTATCCGGCGCCGGTCGGAGAGCGTGTACATGTCGCGCTTACGCTGCTCGCCGTAGTACTCGCTGTCCTCGTAGCGCGGGCAGTCGCAGCGCGCGGCGCCCTCGGGCGCGAACGAGCACCCGCCCGCGATGGTGTGGTACTCCTGCAAGTGGCCGCAGTTCCAGCAAGACCTGTCGTTCACGTCGCAACACCTCTGCCCAGATTTTAAGATTGACGCGCCGAACTTACGGCGCGCGCGCGTCTGCGTGTCAAGCCTCCCGTCAAGACTCCTTCTTCTTCGGGCGCTGGTTCGCGGCCAACACGCGCTTGCGGAGGCGTATGGACTTGGGCGTGACTTCGACCAGCTCGTCCTCGGCGATGAATTCCAGAGACTGTTCGAGCGAGAGGTCTTTGACGGGGACGAGGCGCATCGCCTCGTCGGCCGTCGAGGCGCGCATGTTAGTCAGCTTCTTCTCGCGCACGATGTTCACGTCGAGGTCTACGGCGCGCGCGTTCTCGCCGACGATCATGCCTTCGTAGACGCGCGTCGTCGGGCGTATGAACATCGTCCCGCGCTCTTGCAGGTTGAAGAGCGCGTAGGTCGTCGCGTCGCCCGCGCGGTCTGCGACGAGTGAGCCGGTCGAGCGCCCGCGCATCGCGCCCTGCCACTCGCCCCAGCGCAGGAAGATGGTGTTGAGAAGCCCCGTCCCCTTCGTCTCCGTCAGGAACTCGCCGCGGAAGCCGATGAGGCCGCGCGAGGGCGTCTCGAACTCAAGTCGCACGCGCCCCGTGCCGTGGTTGACCATCTTCGTCATCTGCCCCTTGCGCCGCCCCATCGCCTCGGTGACGACGCCGATGAACTCCTCGGGGCAGTCTATGACGACGAGTTCGATCGGTTCGAGCGTCAAGCCGTTCTCCGCGCGCGTGATGACTTCGGGCTTCGAGACCTGTAGCTCGTAGCCCTCGCGCCTCATCATCTCGATGAGGATGGAGAGTTGCAGCTCGCCGCGCCCCGAGACCTTGAACTGGTCTGGCGAGTCGGTCGCTTCGACCCTGATGGCGACGTTGCCGAGGACTTCGCGGTCGAGCCTCTCCTTCAACTGCCGCGACGTGACGAACTTTCCCTCGGTGCCGGCGAACGGCGAGTTGTTGACGCCGAAGACCATCGAGATGGTCGGCTCGTCCACGGCGATGACGGGCAGCGCGTGCGGGTTGTCGGCAGTCGTTATCGTCTCGCCGATCTCGATGCCCTCGACGCCCGCCAGCGCGACTATCTCGCCGAAGCGCGCTCTCTCTACGCCCAAGCGCTTCAAGCCCTCGAACGCGTACAGCTCTTTGACGCGCACCTTCTCGACCGAACGGTCGCGCCTCACCACGGCCACCGTCTCGCCCTGCGCGATCTCGCCCGAGAAGATGCGGCCGATGGCGAGGCGGCCGACGTACTCGTTGTAGTCGAGGTTGGCGACGAGCAGTTGCAGCGAGTCTTCCCGCAGCTCGCGCGGCGGAGGTATCGTGCGCACGATCTCTTCGAAGAGAGGTCTCAAGCTGTTCGAGTCGTCGGCGAGCTCCTTCTTCGCCACGCCGTCGCGCGAGACGGCGTAGAGGACTGGGAAGTCTATCTGCTCGTCGGTGGCGTCGAGGTCTATGAAGAGGTCGTAAATGTCGTTGACGACTTCTTCGGGGCGCGCGTCCTGCCGGTCTATCTTGTTGACGACGACGATGGCCGGCAGGCGCGCCTCCAAAGCCTTCCTCAAGACGAAGCGCGTCTGCGGCAAAGGCCCCTCGGCCGCGTCCACCAGCAGCATCACGCCGTCCACCATCTTCAGCACGCGCTCGACCTCGCCGCCGAAGTCGGCGTGGCCCGGCGTGTCGAGGATGTTGATCTTCACGCCGCCGAAGCGGACGGAAGTGTTCTTCGCCATGATGGTGATGCCGCGCTCGCGCTCCAAGTCCATCGAGTCCATCACGCGCTCGACGTGCTGCTCGTTCTCGCGCCACGTCCCCGACTGCTTGAGCATCGAGTCAACCAGCGTCGTCTTGCCGTGGTCAACGTGCGCGATGATGGCTATGTTACGTACGTCTTCTCTCTCTCTGTGCATCTTCACTTCCCCGGCGGGCGCACAAAGCCGCGCGGCCGCCCCCTGTCTAAAATCCCCTGAAATTTCGGGCCGAATTTAAAAGGAAATTGTAACTTGGCGGGCACGGGGCTGTCACCCGCGGCGGAGCGCGCCCGTCTGACGGAGCGCCTCGTAGAGGACAATCCCGACCGAGGTCGCGAGGTTGAGGCTGCGCACGCGCGGGTTCGGCATCGGGATGGTGAGGCAATGCTCCCAGTTGGCGCGCAGAAGCTCTTCGGGCAGCCCGCGCGTCTCGGGGCCGAAGACGAGGCAGTCGCCGTCGTCGAAAGACCATTCGGCGTAAGAGCGCCCGGCCTTCGTCGTCAGGTAAAGAAAGCGCGCGCCGGGCAAAGCCGCCTTCAACGCTTCGAGGTCGCGGTGGCGGCGGAGATCCACCTCCGGCCAGTAGTCGAGCCCCGCGCGCCGCACGGCGCGGTCGTCCAGCCGAAAGCCCGTCACGCCGACGACGTGCAGCGGCGTGCGCGTCGCCGCACACAGCCGCGCGACGTTGCCCGTGTTGGGCGGTATCTCAGGCTCGACCAACGCGACATGAAACATGGGAAGCTGTTAACTGCTGGCTGTTGGCTTCTTCGTCAACGAAGCTTGGATGATTGTCTGACGCGCGCGGTGAGGAGGCAAGCGCGCGTGAAGGCGGGCGACGCGATGAAGACGAAGCTGAAAGCCAAAAGCTAACGGCTAAAAATAATTCGGACGGCGTGCATCGGATGCGGCCGCCGTCCTGATTAACGCCCTCTCGGGCGAATGTCGTGTGCGCTGTTGAAGGTTGCGCTTACTTCCCTTGGCTAGGTTACCTCTTCTTCGAGCCGCCCTTCGAGCCGCCCTTTTTCGCGCCGCCCTTAGCGCCGCCCTTAGCGCCGCCCTTGGCGCCGCCCTTGGCGCCGCCCTTGGCGCCGCCCTTCTTCGATCCGCCCTTCTTTGAAGCTGGCATAAGCTACATGCTCCTTTTCTGGTTTAGTGTTTGAGACCACAAGATGCTGTGTCAATGTTTCTCTTGTGGCCTAGAGTGAAAAGCGCACAACATGTTGGGATTTATAAACACATTAAAAAAGGATGTCAATAACTTAATTCACTTGCGCTAAAAAAAAATTTCGCGCGCGCCCGAGAGTGAACGCTCTCGGACGCGCGCGTTGGTTCTGTCGCCTTCGTGTTTTACTCGCGCCGCGGCGCGCGCTCAGTCGCGCGTCAGCGGTAGAAGGGAGTGAAGACCCAGTCGTTGTGGTGGTCTATGCCGTAGTAGGTGACGATGGACTCGCGGCGGCTGCGGCTCGCCACGCCGATGAAGGGGCCGCGGCTCGACATTGACTCGTCGTCGCCGCTGTCGCTGCCCGAGGTGGATGAGCCGCCGAGTCCGAGGACGAGGTTGTTGACTCTGGGCAGCGTGGCGGCGATGGGCGCGAGCGCGGGGTCGCTGGTCGCGTTGGGGAGCTTGCCTTCGCCGTACTCGGCGAGCGCACGCACGAACTGTATGAACGCGGGGTCGTTGACCTTGATGGTGCGCCACTCGCCGCTCTCCGAGAGCGGGTCGCGCGCGGCGCTGGCGCGGAGCACCTGCGTCTTCTTCGTCCGGCCGGCGGGCGTCACGCCTTCCAGCAACTCCTCCATCGAGGTCGGCGGCTGGTGCGTCGGGTGGAGGCGGATGTACATGCGTATCGCCTCGGCGACCTCCTCGCCGCGGGCGATGGCTTCGAGTTCGAGGTTGCGGCGCGACTGCTGGCGGATGCTGGGCGCGGCGGCCATCGTCATGATCATGAGCACGGTCATCACCACGAGCAGCGCGATGAGGGCGTAGCCGCGCTCGCGCCGCGCGGCCGCGCGGCCCCGCGTGTGCGGCGAGTTTGTCTTCATGGGTTCAGTCCGGCGCATCTTTCCTCCGGAAGCGGGCCGCGTGGAAGCGTCCCGGCCTTAAGGCTCCTCGTCGCCCTCGGGGGCGGGGGGCGGCGGCTGGATGGAGCCGGGCACCTGTCCGGGGCGGCCGGGCGTGCCGGGCGCGTTGATGAAGGGCAGCGTGTGTTTGATGTTGAGGTCTTTGTCCACCACCTCGACGCGCTGGTCGGAGATGTCTGTGACGCGGAAGCGCCCCTCGACGATGTCGCCCTTGGCGACGCTGTAGAGCTCGCCCTTGGCGTCCTTCAGGACGGCCGTGTTCGCCTGCCGCCGCTTGAGGAAGCCGACGAAGGTGTAGGTGGGCGCGGGCGGCTGCATGACGTTGAGCTGCGCCTGATTCGAGAAGAGCTTGCCGTCGGGCGTGCGCACCATGACGGAGCGCTGGCCGGGGCCGGCGACGACCGAGGCCGGGATGGTGGCCGTCAACTGCTGCATGCCCTTGTACTGCGTCGGCATCTCCTGACCGTCTATGTAGACGCGGTCGGCCGGGCCGAACTTGTCGCCGGAGATTTGGAGCGTGAAGCCGCCGGTGCGCGCGAAGACGCTCTGCGGCGCGAGCGAGCCGAGCACCTTGTCGGGCGGCGGCGCGGGCGTCGGCGTGGGCGCCGACGGCTCGGGCGTCGGCGGCGGCACGGGCTTGACGTAGAAGGCGAAGATGTTGCGGCCGGCCTCGCCGCCGAGGTACGACGCGCCGCAGCAGTCGTCGGGGATGGGCGTGATGTCGGCGGCGACTTCCGTCCCGTCGGCCTGCGCGTCGGCGTTCGGCTGCCCGGGCGGGCGCTGCTGCGCCGTGTTGCGCTGCGTCGCGCGGCGGTTGGAGTTGGTGTTCGTCGTCGTCGGCCCCGAAGGGCCGGAGAACATGCGCCAGACGAAGATGAGCGCGAGCAGCGGCAGCACGATGGCCGCGATCATCTTGTTGCGCTCGGCCGGTGTCTTTCCTTCGAAGAGTGCCATGACTTTTCAACTCGCGCGCCGCGTCCAACAAAGGTGCGGCGCGGTGGCTTCACTCTGCCGGCGCCGACGCGCGGCGGAAGTAGGCGGCCATGTCGAGGCGGAGGCTGACGAGCGCGCCGCGCGAGGGGGTTTGAATTTGCGTCTGTGCCTGCGGCTGCGCGCCGGGCGTCTCGGGCGCGACCGCGGTCGGCGGCGCGGCCAGCGGCGGCGCCGTCAACTGCGCGGCGTTCGAGTCGGAGACGCCTTCGAGCTCGACGGCGTTGATGACGACGAACTGGCGGTCGGCCTCGATGTCGCGGATGAAGCGGCGGAGGTTGGGGTAGGTGCCCTCGACCGTCAGCGTGACGCCGATGCCGGGGAAGACGCTCTGCACGACGCGCTGCGCGGTCTCCTCCGTCGTGTTGCGGCGCTTGCGTTCGTCCTCGCCGGGCGCGGCCTCCTGCAACTGCGTGAACTGCACGCCGCCGCTGATGCGCAGCCCGTCCTTGATGATGAGCCGGTTGAGTTCTTCGATGACGGTCTTGGTGCCGCTGCCCGAGAGGCCGAGGTGGTCAACCTCGAAGCGCCCGAGGCTCGACACGATGTCCGAGACACGCTGCTCTGTGCCGCGGCTCTCGCCGATGTTCGAGCGCTGGCTGGCGAGCAGTCGTTGCAGGTCGGCGTGCTCGGCGTCGAGCGAGTCCCTGCGCGACTTCTGCGGGACGAGCAGGAAGAGGTAGGCGAGCACGGCCGTCAGCAGCAGCAGCGCGGCGACGCCGAGCGCGACGAACTCGGGCAGGCCGAGCGCCCCGCGGCGGCGCGTGGCGCGGAAGGAGTCGAAGCGCGTGCGCAGGCCCGCCGCGCGCGCGCCTCCCCCGGTCGTGGCCGTGACTGCCGTGTCGTCCCTCAAAGCTACTCGCGCCCCCCCGCATCCGAATTAACTTGCGCGCCCGCCCGCGCCTCGACCACGCGCGCCTGCGGGCCGGTTTCGGCCGACTCGCGGCCTCCGCGCCGCGCGCTCTGCACGTAGGCGACGCGCAGCACCCACTCGTAGCCCGCCTCGCCCTTGCCCGACTTCTGGTTCTCGGTGAGCGGGACGGCGCTGAAGGTGCCGGCGCGGTTCATCTCGCTGATCATGCCGGTCACGTCCTGCGGCGTGCGGCCGACGACCGTCAGGTCGAGGTCTGCGCGCGTCTGCCCGCCGACCTGCGTCACCTCGCGCACGTTGATGCGCGCTACGCGGACGCTCGTCGGCAGGAACTCTTCGAGGTCTGAGAAGAGCTGCGACCAAGAGAAGCCCTTGCGGCTGACGAGCGCGTGCGCGGCCTCAAGAGCCTTGCGCTGGTCTTCGGGGATGGTCTGGCGTATCTCTTCGGCCTGCTGGTCGAGCGCCTTGCGCTCGGCGCGCATCGCCGTGACCTGCTGCTCGGAGATGTCTGCCTGCGCGCGCACGTCGCGGTACTGCGCCAGCGTCCACACGAGCGCGGCGAGCGAGACGACCGAGACCAGCGCGGCCACCGTCCACGGCAGCGTGCGGTTGCGGAACGGGTCGCTGGCGAGATTGAGTCTGGAGATCACTTCTTTCGCTTTCCGAAGAGGCGCTGGTCAGCGCGCGGCGGCGGTCTTGCCGGGAGACTTCACCGACACCTTGAAGGATAACCCGCGCCCCGCGGGGCACGCAACCGCCCCACGCCCGCGTTTACACGCCCCGAAGGCGGCTGGGTTGCATAAACAAAGGATGAAGGGGACGCGGTATAGCGTCCCCTTCATGATTAACCCTTTGCCTGAGCTTACGGACGGCCGGTGGCTTGGCTGACGACGCGCGAGTTGACGACGCGGCCCGCGGCGTCGAGCGTGAGTTCGATGACGGCGCCCGTCGTGTCGAGGACGCGGCGGACGGTCTGGCCCGAGGCGTTGGTCGTGTCCGTGCCCTGCTGCGTGAGCGAGGTGACGTTGCCGACCGTTCGCTGGCCGACGACCGTGCCGGCCGTGTCGAGCGTGCGCTCGACGATGTTGCCCGAGCGGTCTACGACGCGCTGGACGGTCTGGCCGAGGCTGTTGACGGTCGAGCTCAAGAGCCCGCCCGGCTGCGTCACGTTGTTCAGGGTCTGGCCGACGGTGCCGACGGTGCGGTCTACGACGCCGCCCGGTTGGAGCGCGGTGTTGGCGACGCCGCCGACGGTGCCGACCGTGTTGTCAACGCTCTGCAAGAGCCGTTCGAGTATCTGCGGGTTGCGGTCAACGGTCGTCAGCGTGCGGTCAATGATGGAGGCCACGTTGTCGAGCCTGACTTTGAGCAGCACTTCGGCGCGCACGCCCTTGATGGTCAGGTCAACGTCGTCAATGCCTGCGTCGGCGCCCGCCGTCAGTTGCAGGAGGTTGGCGAGGCGCGCGTCGAGCGAGACGTGCGCGCGCAGGTTCTTCACCTTCAAAGTTATCTCTTCGACCGAGAGGTTGGGCACGTCGAGCAGCACGTCCGGGTCGCCGCTGGCGGCCTCCTGCCTGCGCCGCTCGCTCGCCTCCTGCTGGCGGCGTATGTCCTCCTGCGAGAGCGGGCGGACGGGCGTCACCTGCGAAGGCGTCGGGCGCGGCGTCGGCGTCTGCTGCGCGCGCGCCGTGCGCGTGCCCGTGGCGGCGCCCGTGATGGAAGTGTTGTCGTCGCCCTGATTCGTCGTGGTGGTCGTCTGTTGTGCGAAGGCGTTGGCGCTCAGGGCGAGTAAAAGGACTGCTCCGGCTTGTAAGAGCTTCTTCATCGTTCCCTCCGAAAAGTTTGTTGAGACTTTCGCCGTGTGGGCCGGGGGTTCAAGAGTGTGCGGGGGCTTCAGGGCGGCGTGGGCGCGGCCTCGGCCGGCGGCGGCGGCGGGCGGCGCGCGTCGAGCAGACGCAGCACGGGCGCGAGGCTCGCGCGGAAGCGGACTCGCCCGCGCACGTTATGCAGAAGAACTTCGATGTCGCTCGCGCTCAACGCTACGCCGACTCTCAGACTCAGGCCGCGCGCTCCGTCGGCCTCGACCGCCGTCCCGGCGTGAAAGTCGTTCTCGTCAATCCGACGCGTGACGATGTTCAGCTCGAAATCTTCGTCGGCCTGCGTCGAGGTCGTTTGAGACGGCTGCGGCGTCTGTTGCGCGGCTTGCGGCGTCTGTCGGGACGACTGCTGCCGCGCGTTCGTCCCGACGTCACTCGTCTGCGCCGCGGCGGACGCGGCGGCGAGTAGAAGAGAGGCGGCGGCGGCCGTAAGAAGATTCGTGCGCTTCAATTCACCCTCCCCCTGCGCGTAGACGCCCGGCGGCGCTGCCGCGCCGCGGCGGCGGACGTGGGCGACTGTGCCGGGGGAGTTGGTTGCGCGGTCGGCGTTGTCGAGTCTGACTGCGGCGCGTTCACGCCGGGCGGCTGAGTGTTCGACGCGGGCGGCTGTGCGTTCGCGGCGGGCGGCTGGGGCGTCGGCGCCGGCTGCGCGTCGTCGGTCGGCGGGACTTCGCCGAGCGCTTCCGCGACGATGCGGTCTATGTCCGCGAAGACGCTCGTGATGCGCAGCGTGATGCCGATGTTGCGGTAGGTCACGCCGGGGCGCACCTCCTGCGGCAGGTTCTCGCGGTCTGACTCCCAGACCGTGTCGCGCTTAGGTCGCCCCGTGAACTCGACGCGCGGGTTCGGCACCTTCTCGAAGCGCAGAGACTCGGCCGTCACACGCGCCGTAATCGAAAGGTCTGCGTTCGGGTCGGCGTTGGCCCCGGCCGCGCGCGGTTCCTGCCGCTCGCGCCCCTGTGCCTGAGTGGGCGGCGTGCTCCGGGATTGAGACTGCCGCCGCGCGGGAGTCTGCGCCGAGCCGTCCGACTGAAGCGCCGCCGCCAACAGCGCGACGGCCGCGAGCGCGCGCCCCGACATGACGATGCCGTTCAACGTTCCTCTCATCTTTCGTCCGACCTCGAACGGACAGACCCGTGCCACGTCCTTCCGGACTGACTCTCAAGGGGAACTCGAAAAGGGGTTGTTAGACGGCGCGTATGATAGCAGATTCTTCGCGCGCCGCAAGACTCTTACGCTGGCAGCGCGAACGGTACGTCATACAGTCAGTTCGCCGGATTCAATCAACTCTGCGATGCGATTCAGCAGTTCGCGTGCGCCCTCCTCGCCGACACGCGGATAGCCTCCGGCGAACTCGGCAAGCGACTCTCAGCCCATAATGTCGTCGAAGAGCGCCTGAATGGGGACGCGCGTGCTGGCGAAGACGGGGGTGCCGCCCATCGTCTCGGGGTCGCGGGAGATGATGTAGTCCTGTGCGAGTGAAGCTTTGCGTCGTGACATGGCCTTTACCTCTCGGGCGTAAGTATACACCCGCAGGGCCGCCGGGGGTTTTGCCGTTCTTACGTCAATCGGTTGGCTCAGCGGGGCTCGCCGCGTGCGGGCCCGGCGGGGCGGAGTTCGGGCGGGGCGACGCAGTAGGCGACGACGCGGTTGCGGCCGAGGTTCTTGGCGCGGTAGAGCGCGGTGTCGGCCAACTCGACCAGCTCGATGGGGTCGCGCGCGTCGTCGGGGAAGGCGGCGACGCCGATGCTGATGGTGATGCGGAACGTCTCGCCCGACTCTTCGGCGGCGCCGCGGCGCGTGGCCGGGAAGTGGTAAGCCTCGATGGCGGCGCGGACGCGCTCGGCGGCGACGAGCCCCTGCGCGCAGTCGGCGTTCAGCAGGAAGGCTGCGAACTCCTCGCCGCCGAAGCGCGCGGCCACGTCGCCCGCGCGCAGCGCCGAGGTGATGAGCGCGCCGACCTCTTCGAGCGTCTGGCTCCCGACGAGGTGGCCGTGCGTGTCGTTGACCAGCTTGAAGTGATCCAAGTCCATCATCAGGACGCAGAAAGGCCACCCCTCGGTCACGGCACGCGCCGCCTCGCGCCGCAGCTCCGTGAAGAAGGACTTGCTGGTGAGCAGCCCCGTCAACTCGTCGTGCCCGAGCAGGCGGTGTATGTGGCGCTGGTACTCGCGGTCTATGTCGTCGAGGAGCGCGAAGCGCAGGAGCTGTTCGCCCACGGTCAGCTTGTCGCCGTCCTCAAGGTAGGCGTCGCTGACGGACTCGCCGTTGAGGAGCGTGCCGTTGGTCGAGCCGAGGTCTTGCAGGCGGTAGCGCGTCTCGCCAGAAGCGGGGTCGTGCTCGACCGTGATGCGCGCGTGCATGCGCGAGGCGCGGGCGTCGTTGACGCGCACGTCGGCTTCGAGCGCGCGCCCGAGCGTGACCTCGTTGCGTTCGAGCGGGATGGGCGCGGCCAGCAGCTCGCCGCGCAGGAAGACGAGCGCGGGGTGGCGCGCGCGCGCGGGCGTACGCACGGCCATCGGCACCGTCGTGTCTAAAGACTTATCTCCCGTATCGCGGCTCATACTCGGGGCAAGTTCGCCGGCGGCGAGGGTTGGCGGCCGAGGGGAGCGCAACTCCCCTCCCACGCGCGGCATCTTAACGCGCGCGCGCGGGGCGCGGCAACGCAAATTCTTTGCGCGGCGGTCGCGGGGCGTGCGTTCTTGTACGTCGCGGGTCGAGTCTTCTATAATTCCCCGTAAAGGAGTTAAAGATTTTGAGGGAAGAGGCAATACTTGACTGCCCGTGGGCGAAGCAGGCTTTGACGGTCGAGCGCGTGTCTGAGGCGCGGCTGCCGACGGAGGTCGGCGAGTTCCGCATCGCGGGCTACCGCTCGAAGACGAGCGACGAGGAGTTCGTCGCGCTCTACAAGGGCGAGATCAACTCCGACGTGCCGACGCTCGCGCGCATACACTCGCAGTGTCTGACCGGCGACGTGTTCGGCTCGCTGAAGTGCGACTGCGGGCCGCAGCTCCACGCCGCGATGCAGCTCATCGAGCGGGAGGGGCGCGGCGCCATCGTCTACCAGCTACAGGAGGGGCGCGGCATCGGCATCATCAACAAGATTCGCGCCTACGCCTTGCAGGACGAGGGCGCCGACACCGTCGAGGCCAACGAGCGGCTCGGGTTCGCGGTTGACCTGCGCGAGTACCGGCAGTGCGCCGAGGTGCTCTTCGACCTCGGGCTGTGTCAGGTGCGGATGATGTCTAACAACCCCCTGAAGCTGCGCGCGATGGAGGAGGCGGGCCTGCGCGTCGTCGAGCGCGTCGCGCTCGAAGTCGAGCCGGGCGAGCCGGCCGTCCGATACCTGCGCACCAAGAAGGCGAAGCTCGGCCACCTGCTCGACCACATCGAGTAGAATCAACCTGTGATAGACTCGCCCTCACCGTGAGCGAGCGCATCTACCGCGACCCAGTACACAACATCATCCGCCTCCGGACGGACACGGACGAGGGGCGCCTGATGGTGCGCCTCGTTGACTCGTTCGAGTTCCAGCGCCTGCGCCGCATCAAGCAGCTCGGACTCGCGCTCTTCACATATCAGGGCGCCGAGCACTCTCGCTTCGCGCACTCCCTCGGCGCGCTCCACCTGATGACGCGCGTGCTCGACCGCCTCTCCGAGCGCTACAAGATTCCCGACGCGGCGCGTGCGGCGGCGCGCGCGGCGGCGCTCCTGCACGACACGGGGCACGGCCCCTTCTCGCACGTGATGGAGAAGGTCTTGCACTTCCACCACGAGGAGTGGACGCGCCGCGTCGTGCTGAGCGAAGAGACCGAGGTCGGCCAAGTCCTGCGCGACTTCTCGCCGGAGCTGCCCGGCGCGGTCGCCTCCATCATCGAGGGCACGTTCCAGCCCGCCTTCCTCGCGCAGCTCGTCTCGTCGCAGTTGGACGTTGACCGCATGGACTACCTGCTGCGCGACTCTCTGATGACGGGCGCCAAGTACGGCAACTACGACCTCGAATGGATCATCAACGCCATCGAGGTTGACGAGGCGGCGAACCGCATCTACGTCTCGGCGCGCGGTCTCTACGCCGTCGAAGAGTACTTGCAGGCTCGCTACTACATGTTCCGGCAGGTCTACTTCCACCGGACGCTGCGCTCGGCCGAGGCGGTGCTGCGCTCGGCGCTGCGCCGCGCGCTCGAACTCATGGCGGCGGGCGAAGAGGTCTGGTGCGCGCCCGGCACGGCCTTCGAGAAGGTCTTGAGCCGCATCCCGCTCACGCTCGCCGACCACATGGAGCTCGACGACGCCGAGGTCACCTTCCACGTCAAGCAGTGGCAGCGCTCGCAGGACGCGGTGCTCGCAGACCTCAGCCGCCGCTTCGTCGGCCGGCGGCTGTTTAAGGCCATAGACCTAGACATGCCCGAGGACGAGCGCGCAGACTTCCTCTCGGCCGCGCGCACGGCCGTCGAGCGCGCCGGCTTCGACCCGGCCTATTACTTCATCGAAGACCACGCGGGCGACATCCCCTACTACTCCTACTACACGGCCGAGGGCGCCGAGCCCAAGTCGCTCATCTACGTCGAGGACGGCTACGCGCGCCCCAGAGTGCGCGAGATAAGCGAGGTCAGCGACTCGGTGCGCGGCCTGCGCGCCTACCGCCTCGACCGCGTCTGCTTCCCGCCCGAGGCCAAGGACGAAGTCTACCGTCTCTACCACCGCGCCCCTTCGGCCGGCGCCGCGGTCAACTAACAGTCATGCCGGACATGCTCGTCAATCTGCTGCGGCTGCCGCCGGTGGATGCGGCGTTGGAGGAACTGCGCGCCGCGGGCGTCATCGTCAGACGCGCGCGGCCGTGGGAGTTGACGGCGGTGCGCGAGTTCGTCATCGAGCATTTCAGTCAGGCGTGGGCTGACGAGATTTCGGGCGGGCTCGTGCGGCAGCCGGCGACGGTCTTCGTGGCGTTGCGCGAAGGCAGACTCGTCGGCTTCGCGGCGTACGAGTGCACACGGAAAAACTTCTTCGGGCCGACGGGCGTCGTCGAGTCGGAGCGAGGGCGCGGGCTCGGCCGCGGGCTGTTGCTGGCCGCGCTGCGAGGCTTGCGCGAGTTGGGCTACGCCTACGCCATCATCGGCGGCGTCGGCCCCGCCGAGTTCTACGAGCGCGCGGTCGGCGCGCGCCTCATCCCCGACAGCTCGCCCGGCGTCTACGCCGACCCCATAAGACAATGACGCGCCGCTGCCTTATCTTCGTCGCGCTGCTCTCTGCGCTGTGCCTGACCGGTAACGCACAGGAGCGGCGCGTGAGCGTGGCCGTGCTCGACATGGGCGCGACGGAGACGGGCGCGCGTGTGACGGAGCATTTGTCGAAGCTGCTCGCGGCACGCGAAGGCGCGCGGCTCGCGCTGCTCGACCGCGGCATGAGCCGTGCGGCGGCGCGCGGCGCGGGCTACGCCGGCTCGCTCAACATGACGCTCGAAGAGGCGCGCTCGCTCGGCGCGGCCGTCGGCTGCGACTTCTTCCTGACGGGCGACGCGCAGACCGTCCGCCGCTCAGCCTCCGCCCGCCCCGTCTACTTCGAGTCGTACGCCTCCGTCTTCCTCGTGAGCACGCGCACGGGCGAGCTAGTCCTCTGGGAGCGCCCGGCGGCCGAGGCCGACACGGCGGCGCAGGCCGAGGCCGCGCTGCTCAATGCGCTCGACGCAGACTTCGCCGCGCGCTTCACTTCGGCGCTCTTCGCCGCGGCCTCGCGCGAGGAGCGCGAACGCTTCGAGCCCGCCGCGTCCGAGGCTTCGTCCGTCATAGACCTCTCGACCGACGAAGCGGCGGACGCGCACAGAGACCTGCGCGAGCCCGCGCCCTACAGGCGCTTGCGTCCCGCCTACACGGACGCCGCCTCGCGCGCAGAGGCCGAGGCGACCGTTGACGCACTGGTCGAGATCGGCGCTGACGGCGAGGTCGGGAGCGTGCGCGTCGTGCGCTGGGCCGGCTTCGGCCTTGATGAAGAGGTCGTCGCAACTATCCGTCGGATGCACTTCCGCCCGGCCTCGCGCGAGGGCGAGCCCGTCGCCGTCCGCGTGCTTCTGCGCTACAATTTCCGACGCCCGCCCAAAGGCTGAGCGATGAAGGACGCGGCGAAGTTGATGAAGGACGCGACGACGTTGACGACGAAGCTCAGGCGCATCCTGTTCGCGCTCTGCGTCGCCGTCTGCCTCTTCGCGCCCGCGCCGCTCTCGCCTTCGCGTCTCGCAGTCCGCGCCGACGCGCCGGGCGCCGAGTACGCCGCGACACGCGAGGGGCGTCTGCGCGTCTTCGACGAAGTCTGGGAGCAGGTGCGGCTGCGCTACTTCGACCCCGAGATGCGCGGCGTTGACTGGCAGGAGATGCGGCGCGAGCTTCGCCCGCGTGCGGCCGACGCGCGCGGCGAGGCCGAACTCTACGCGCTGCTCCGGCGGATGCTCGGACACCTGCGCGACCCGCACACGCGCGTCTACGCGCCGGGCGAGGGCGACGACTGGCGCGTGCAGCACTACGTCTCGGCGGGTCTGGCGGTGCGCGAGCTGCGCGGGCGGTTCGTCGTGACGGACGTAGAGCGCGACTCCGAGGCTTCGCGCGCCGGCCTGCGCGCGGGCGACGAGGTGCTGCGCGTAGGCAGCGAGACCGTGGCCGCAATCGTCGAGCGCGCGCTCGCCGAGCAGGGCGCGGAAGACTCAAGGTCGGCGCGGCTCGTCGCCGTCTCGCACCTCTTCGACGGCCCGCAGGGCACGTCTGTCAACATCACCTTCGCGCGCCCCGGCGAGACGCGCGAGCGCCAAGCCTTCCTGACGCGAGGGCAGCGGACGCGCCTGCCATCATTCGAGGTTCGCGGCGCGGGACGCGGCGTGCGCGTGGTGCGCTTCAACATCTTCACGCCCGAAGTGGCCGCGCAGTTCGCGCGCGCGCTCGGCGACGAGCTGAAGGGAGCGCGCGCCGTCGTCATAGACCTGCGCGACAACGGCGGAGGCGAGGCAGACGCGATGGCCGACCTCGCCTCGACGCTTCTGCCCGCGGGGCTCAGCCTCGGGCGCTTCACAGACCGCGCGGGCGCCGTCCGCCTCGAACCCTACACGCGCGCCGCGCTGCTCTCGTCGGCGGAAAGCCTGCGGCGCTTCGCGGGGCCGCTCGTCCTGCTGACGGGCGCGCGCACGGCCTCGGCCGCCGAGGTCTTCGCCGCCTCTCTGCGCGAGACGAACCGCGCCGCCGTCATCGGCGAGACGACCTGCGGCTGCGTCCTCGGCATACGACGCCGCCACCCTCTCCCCGACGGAGGCGTCTTGGACGTGAGCGAACTCGACTACCACACGGCCGCAGGCACGCGCCTCGAAGGCACGGGGCTGCGGCCCGACGTGACGGTCGAGCCCACGCGCGAAGACCTGCGCCGACGCCGCGACCCCGCCCTCGAACGCGCCTTAGAGATTCTGAAGGATGTAAAGTGAAGCCCTTCGGGAAGGCAAAAGGCAGAAGGCAAACTTCAAAAGGCAAAAGTTGAAGACGAGAGCCGCGCCGTGCGGCCGTCAGTCTTCACTTTTGCCTTTTGCCTTTTGAAGTTTGCCTTCTGCCTTCACTAAGGTCATCGAGGTCGAAGAGCGACTTGAGCGCGCGGCGGAGCGCGTCGTCGCTTCCCTTCTCAAGCTCTTCCAGCTCTTCGGAGCTCGCGTTGTCGGCGTCCTTGATGCGCTGTCGTATGTGCTCGCGCGCGCGCAGGTAATCCTCGGGCAGGGCGCGGCCGCAGTAGTTGCAGGCGGGGCTCCCGAGCGCGAGCAGGCGCCGCTCGCAGAAAGGGCAGAAGCGGAAGTCCTTCGCCTCGCGCTCCCTGACCGCCGCGCCGCAGTTCGCGCACTTAGTCGCGCCCTCTTCGAGCGCGCCGCGGCAGTATTCGCAGGTCGAAGGCATGGTTCTCAGTCAGCAGCCGGAGGTGGTGAAGTCCGCCAGCTCGCCCACGAGCTGGTTCGGGCGCGCGCGCGAGGAGAGAAAGAGTTTGCGTTGGGTGTAGTCGTAGTGGCCGCTGACCTGCACGTAGAGGTCGAGCTTGTGGTCTCCGTCGAGGTCGCCGGCCCAGAGCAGTTGCCAGCCGGCCGTCTCCGTCTCGCGTCCGCCGTCGCCGCCGAGGTCGTAGATGATTTGCGTGAGCGGCCCCTTCGACAGAACCAGCTTGGCGTCGTCGAACATCATGCCGAGCGACGGGTTCTTGCCGGCCGTCGTGACGCTCAGCCTGTACTCTTCACCCGCGAGGCGCACGGGAACGTCCGAGCCGATGGTCAGTCTGGTTTCGCCGTGGTAGGAGGTGACGACGCGGCCGGGCAGCAGGCCGTGCGCGCCGCTGACGAGGAAGACGGGCGTGGCCTTCCGGTTGACGCTGACGACTTTTCCGCTCCTGTTCCCCGGCCCGCCGCCGCCCACTGGGTCTTCCGCGGGCTCGACCCTGACGACCGAGGGCACGAGCGACGAGCCGCCCTCAGTGACGTACAGACCGAGCCAAGACTCGCCCGTGCGCGCGCTCATCTCGTCGCCGTGGAAGACGCCGCCCGTCTCAATCAGCCGCACCTGCGCGCCCGCCGGCCGACTCTGCGCCGGCAGGCCCGGCGCCCACGCCAGCGCGAGGGCGGCTACGACGACGACGAAGGCCGAGCCCCTTCTCATCACTCAATCTTTCAGGCGGCGGTGCCGCAGTTGCCGCAGAACTTGGCGCCGGGCGGGAGCGGGTTGTTGCAGTTCTTGCAGGGCTTGGGCTCCATAGACTGGCCGCAGTTGTTGCAGAACTTCGAGCCCGCCTGCACCTGCGCCTGACAGTTCGGGCACTGGACTGTCGCGGCCTGCTGCGCCTGCACGTTCGCGCCGCAGCTCTGGCAGAACTTCGCGCCCGCCGGGTTGGGCGTCTGACACTTCGGGCACGGAACCATCTGCGCGGCCGCAGCGCCGCCGCCCCCTTGTTGTTGTCCCCCGCCCTGCTGCTGCCCGCCGCCGGTGAAGGCGTTGGCCATCACCTGCCCGTAGCCGAAGCCCATCCCGAGCCCCATCCCCGTGCCGGCCGCGCCGCCGGGCTGCTTGGCCGCGTCGGGCATAGACTCGGCCGCCTTGTACTGCATGTAGCGACCCATGTCGCCGAGCGCCGACATCGAGGCGCGCTCGTCTATCTTCTTCTGCACCTCCTCGGGCGGCGTGATGGCGGAGATGAGCATGTCAACCAGCTCAAGCCCCTGCTTGCCGAAGTCCTCGGCGACGCGCGCCTTCGCGCCCGCGGCCAGCTCGTCGTAGTAGGCGGGCAGGTCGAAGACCGTCTTCAGGTTCTCGCCCAGAAGGTCTGTCAGGCGCGAGACGATGAGGTCGCGCAGGTACTCGCCTAAAGATTGCGTCGAGACCAGCCCGCGCGTGCCGACGATGGAGGCGACGAAGAGCTGCGGGTCTGCGACGCGGAAGGAGTACTTGCCGAACGAGCGCAGCCGCACCATGTACAGCTCCGAGTCGCGGAAAGGAATCGGCTCCTTCGTGCCCCACTTCATGTCCTGAAAGGTGTGGCGGGCGACGAAGACCACGCTGGCCTGAAACGGCGACGTGCCGCCGAACGGGATGGAGAGCAGCCGCGACAGGAGCGGCACGTTCATCGTCGTCAGCGTGTGACGGCCGGGGCCGAACGTGTCGAGCGCCTTGCCGTCGCGGAAGAAGACCGCCGACTGGTTCTCCTGCACGATGAGTTGCGCGCCCATCTTGATGTCGGCCGAGCCCTGCGGGGGAAAACGCGAGACGATCTGCTGCCCCGTCTGGTCGAAAAACTGTATGACTTCAATTGCCATCTGGCCGCTTCTCCTTATTTGAGCTACTTCTTCAAACGGATGTCGCCGTTAACCACCTTGAGCGTGAGCGGCGGGCCGCCGCCGCCGAGCTCGGCTTCGAGGCGGTGCCCGTTGCCGCGCTTCTCGGCGCTGGCGCCGAGGTCGCCCTCGACACGCACGTCGCCGTTCGTGGACGCGGCCTTCAGCTCCACCTGCGGCTCGCCGCCGAACGCGACCTTCACGTCGCCGTTGACGACCGAGAACTCCTGCGGGTCTTCGTGGTGGCCCGCGTAGGTGACGTTGATGTCGCCGTTCACGAGGCGGCCGCGCACCTCGCCGCCCGAAGCGACCGTGATGCTGCCGTTCGTCAGGCTCAGCGCGGCCGAGCCGTCGAACTCGCCGACCTTGATGTCGCCGCGCTCGGCCGAGACTTCGATGCGTCGCAGCCCGCGCGGCACCTTTATCTCGTACGAGACGCTGACGCCGCCCGCCTGCCCCGGCGCCGTCAGGATGGTCAGCCCCTCGTCGGTCTTCGACGCGAGCACGCGCGCCGACTCGCGCTGCTGCGGGCTGCCGCCGTGCTTCGTGACCTTGACGACGACCTGATCGCCTTCCGCGCCCGTCACCGTCACGCTGCCGCTCATGGCGTGGACGACGAAGGCCGCGTCGGCGTCTATCTCATACGTCTGCGTGAAGACCGTGTCGGTGCCCGTTACGGTCGCGCCCGACTCGTCCATCGGCAGCGGCACGCCCGCGCTCTTCAGAGCCTCCTTGATGCGGTCGCCGAGGTCGGGCGGCACGCCCGGCGCGTCCGGAATTGGGGGGATGACGGGCACGCCCTGCGGCCCTTGCGGGCCGATCTTAACAATCTTGGTCGTGTGCGTCGCGCGCCACCACAGGAAGGCCCCGGCCGAAGCCAGCCCGGCGCCGAGTATGAAGACGATGAAGAGTAAGAGGAACCAGACGCCGCGCCTCTTCTTCGGCGGCGCGGGCGCTCCGCCGACGGCGAGCGGCTGCGAGCCGAACGGCTGGCCGATGAGCGGCGAGGTCTGCTGGAAGTTCGCGGGCGGGTAGTAGGCGGTCGGCTGCTGCATGCCGACCGGCCCCGTCTCGATGCGCGGCCCCGCTTCGGGGCGCACGGGCGAAGTGCCGACCGCCGGCATCGGCGCCGGCCGGGACGATGGCTGCGGCTCCTGCTGCGGGAACAACTGCGTCGGCGCGTCGCCGCCGCCGCCGTTGGCCGGCACGCCGACCTGCACCCCGCAGCGACGGCAGAACTGCTGCCCCTCGTACAACTCCGCGCCGCAGTTAAGACAACTCTCAGGCATTAGCTGAACATCGGCTGCCCCTGCGCGTCGTCGGGGCGGAAGTTTTCGATGGCGCGGTAGCGGTCATCGAATGTCCGGTTGAGGTCGTCGGCCGCGCGCTCTATCTCGGCGGCGGCCTGTTTGAGGCCGTCGGCCGTCGCAGCCTTCGTCGAAAGCTCGCGCGCGAGCCGCTCGAACTCCTCGACCTTCTCGACGAGCGAGAGGTCGAAGCGGTAGATAAGATCGAGCTGCGGCTCCTGTATCTTCACCTGATCGAAGAAGCCCGAGTAGCCGTAGGAGGCGAAGCGGACGCGGTTCTCGACCTGATCCAGCTTCTTCAGAACGCGGTCTACGGGGCCGACCTCGAAGAGACGGCCCGACGAGGAAAGCTCGCGCATTACGTCCGTCAACGGCTGCTTCGCCGCGCGCAGGCGCTCGGCCAGATGCTCTCGGTGCAGCTTGTCCACGTCGCGCCGCCGCTCCTTCGCCACGTAGCCCGAGTAGCCCGGAATCTTGTCGCCCAACCGCTCAAGCCAGTTTCGCTGGTCGCTCATAGGAATCTCCAAGGGTGTCGGGTGTCAGGTGCCGGGTGCCGGTAAAAGGCATCAAGCCGACACCCGGCACCTGACACCCGACACCCCATCTTATTACGCCGCCGGACGCCGCGGGGTTCGGCCCCGGGATTTTAACACCGGGCGCGCCCCGTTGGATATCAGTTGCGCCGAAATTGCGCGGCCGCTTATTATACTTTCGGCCCAGCCCCAGACAACTTTTCGGGAGGAACCTCCGAACCGCCATGAGCGCCGAGACTGAATCACCAAGCGCCGCGCCCGCGCCCGAGGGCAAGTACGTCTACTGCATCATCGAGACGAAGGAGTCGCGCAGTTTCGGCCCCATCGGCATCGGCGGACGCGGCGACGAGGTCTACACCGTCCACCACGACGGGCTGGCGGCCGTCGTCTCGAACACGCCGATTCAGGTCTACGACCCGACGCGCGAGAACGTCTTCGCGCACGAGCAGGTCAACGAGACCGTGATGCGCGAGTTCACCGTGCTCCCGATGGCCTTCGGCGTGCTCTTCCGCACGCAGGACGACATCATGGAGCTGATGCGCGGCACCTACGACGCGCTGCGCGACGTGCTGGCGAAGATGGCCGGCAAGGTCGAGTTCGGACTCAAAGTGAACTGGGATCGCGAGCGCGTCATCGCCGAGCTCGAAGAGGAGAGCGAGGAGATACGCAACCTCAAGGAGCAGATCACCTCGCGCGGGGCGGGCTCGACCTACTTCGCGCGGATGCAGCTTGGCCGTCTGGTCGAGACGGCGCTCGGCGAGAAGTCTGACGCATACGTCCGAGAGGTCTACGACTACCTGCGAGACACGGCCGTCGCCTCGCGCGCCAACAAGCCCATCGGCGACAAGATGATTATGAACGCCGCCTTCCTCATCGAACGCGACCGCGAGCAGGAGTTCGACGCCAAGGTCAAGGAGATCGCCGCCAAGTACGAGGGCAAACTCTCCTTCAAGTACACCGGCCCTTGGCCCCCCTACAACTTCGTCCACATCCGCCTGAAACTCGAACGCGGCGAGGGCGCCGCCTGAAACGCCCCCGCCCGGAACCCGACAAAGCCGAAAACGACTTTGGAGGTTCACACGATGGATGACGCCGAACGCCAACGCACGATGGACTTCATCCTCCGCCAGCAGGCGCAGTTCTCCGCCAGCATACAGAGGAATGAAGACCAGATGACAACTCTTAGACGGGTCGTCGTTCTGATGGCACGTCAATTCCGCCACGACCGCGCGGACTTGAAGGAGCGCATTAATGCGCTCATTGACGCGCAGTTGAACTCAGAAGAGAAGCAGTCCCATTCGAGCGAGTGGCAGACTCAGATGGAGAGGAACTTCGCCCGCTCCGAGGCGAGGATGACGAAACTGGAGAAGGATGCCGAGCGCAACAGCAAGGAGATTGCCGCGCTGCTACAAACCACTAAGCGCAACAGCGAGGCCATTGAGAAACTGACCGCGTCGCACGACAGCACCCGGAAAGACATCGCGGCACTACTCGTAACCACGGAGCGAAACAGCGAAGCCGTCGCCAAGAACAGTGAGGCAATCGCCAAGCTAGCCGAGTCGAACGACCGTAACAGCGAGGCGATTGCCAAGCTGACCGAGGTCGTGACGGACATCGCAAGGTGGCGTAGTGGCAGCGAGGGGCCGGCGTGAGTTTATGTTCCTGATTGACGACATACTGCTGGCGCCGGTGAACGGGTTCAAGTTCATCATGCGGCAGATTCAGCAGCTCGCGGACAAGGAGCTGAACGACGAGTCCGTCATCAAGGAGCAGCTGCTCGAACTACAGGTGCGTTTGGAGCTTGAGGAGATTTCCGAGGAGGACTACGCCGAGGCCGAGCGAGAGCTGTTCGCACGCCTGCGCGTCATCAAGGCCCGCCAGCTCGAAGCACTCGGACAGGTGCACACGGCCGACTCCTCCTCGATGGTCGTCGAGGCAGGCGGCGACGACGCGGCCGACTTCTACGAGCCCGGCGGCGGCCGCTGAGCCGAATTTTTGATTTTAGATTTTTGATTTGCGATTGAAGTCATGGAACGAACTCCGCGCGCCTCTCCAAATCAAAAATCAAAAATCAAAAATCTAAAATCCTCCCTCCCCGCAGACTTTCCCACGACCCCGTACATCTTCTTCGGCGGCAAGGGCGGCACCGGCAAGACGACCGCCGCCGCGGCCACGGCGCTCGCGCTGCTCGACGCGGCGCAGGCGGGCGAGCGCGTCCTGCTCTTCTCGACCGACCCGGCGCACTCGCTCTCCGACAGCCTCGGCGCGGAAGTCGGCGACCGCACGGCCGAAGTCGCGCGGCGCGGGCGAGGCGAGTCGGCGCCGCGGCTCTACGCGCGCGAGATGGACGCGGCGCGCGCGCTCGAAGAGTTCAAGGAAAAGCACCGCGCAGTCCTCGCCGAGATCGCAGACCGCGGCACCATACTCGACGAGGCCGACATCAACGACCTGCTCGACCTCAGCTTACCCGGCATGGACGAGGTGATGGCGCTCTTCGAGCTGAGCGAGGTAGAACGTTCGGGCGAGTTCGCGCGCGTGGTCGTTGACACCGCGCCGTCGGGGCACACGACGCGCATGCTCCGACTGCCGCGCGTCTTCGAGCGCTGGGTCGGTGCGCTCGACGTGATGTCGGAGAAGCACCGCTACATGGTTGCGCACTTCGCGCGCCGCGGGCGCGTGCGCGAGGACGAGGTCGAGCTGTTCCTGCGCGACCTCTCGGCGCGCGTCGCGGCCGTCCGCTCGATGCTCACGGACGCTGCGCGTTCGAGCTTCGTCCTCGTCACGATCCCCGAGGCGCTGGCCTTCGAGGAGAGCGCGCGCTACCGCAAGGCTCTGACAGACGAAGGCGCGCACGTCACAGACCTCATCGTCAACCGCGTCGAGCGCGAGCACGCCGGTTGTCCCTTCTGCCGCGCACGCGCGCTGATGCAGTCGCGCTGGCTCGACGCGCTCGACGAAGAGTTCAAGTCGGTTCGCCGCCGCCGCGTCCCGCTCTTCCCCGCGGAGGTGCGCGGGCAGGAAGCCCTGCGCGAGTTCGCGCGCGCCGCGTGGCAACAGAAGGCGAAAGCCGGAAAGACGAAAGATGAAGGCCGCGATGTCCGACATGCTCGTTCAACTCGTCCTCCGTCCGCTAGTCTCAATTCTTCGTCGTTCCGACTTGAATCGAGGCCGCTCGTCATCTTCGGCGGCAAAGGGGGCGTGGGAAAGACGACCGCGGCGGCCTCCTACGCGCTCGCGCTGGCCGAGTCTGAAGCGTCGGCGCGCGTGCTCGTCTTCTCGACTGACCCGGCGCACTCGCTCTCGGACAGCTTCGGCGAACAGGTAGGCGAGTTGAAGAAGGGCGTGGCGGGCTTAGCGAATCTGGACGCGATGGAGATAGACCCGGCGGCGCGTTTCGAGGAGTTGAAGGAGCGTTACCGTCGTTGGACGGACGAGCTGTTCGAGTCCTTAACGGGCGGGTCGCGCTGGGAGGTGCAGTTCGACCGCGAGGCGATGCGCGAGTTGGTCGCGCTCGCGCCGCCGGGCATTGACGAGATCGCCGCGCTCTCGACCGTGAGCGACCTTCTGGACGGGGGCTCGTACACCTCAATCGTCCTCGACACGGCGCCTACGGGGCACCTGCTGCGGTTCCTTGAGCTGCCCGAGGTGGCGCTGGCGTGGGTGCGCACGTTCCTCAAGCTGCTCCTCAAGTACAGGAACGTGGTACGCTGGGGCGGCGTGGCCGAGGAGCTGGTCGCGCTCTCGAAGTCAATCAAGCGCGTGTCGGCGCTGCTCGCGGACAGTGAGAAATGCGAGTTCGTCGGCGTCGCCATCCCCGAGCGGATGAGTCTGGAAGAGACTCTGCGCCTCGCCGCGAGCCTCGAACGTTTGCGGGTGCCTATCGGGCGGCTCCTCGTCAACAACGTGCTGACGGAGGAGGCCGCGCGCGCGTGCGACTTCTGCGCGGCGCGTCGGCGCGGCCAGACGCCGGTCGTTGAAGAGTTCCGGCGCGGGCTCGAAGGCGTCGAGATTTTCCTCGCACCGCAGCAGCCCGGCGAGGTGCGCGGGCGTGAGTCTCTACAGACGCACTTCAAAAGCTGGCGCAGGCTCGACTGAACCGAACGCGTGCGATGAGCAAGAGAGCGACGAAGAAGGGCGAGAGTGAGGAAGGCGGCGGGCGCGCCTTCTACGTCTACTGCGTCGGCGAGCCCGTGGCGCTCGCGCCGCTGTTGGAGGGCGCGCGGCCCGAGGCGATTGAGGAGGGCGCGGCGCTTGAGCTTGTCGAGTCGGAAGGGTTGGCGGCGGTCGTGAGCGCCGTGCCGCTGGAAGTCTACGGCGAAGGTGCGCTCAACTTAAAGCTTGAGGACGCGACTTGGACGGCGACGCGCGCGCTCAGGCACGAGCGAGTGGCGGAACACTTCGCGCGACGCGCGCCGGTCGTCCCCTTGCGCTTCGGCGCCATCTACCTTGAGCGCGACGGCGTGGCGCGGATGCTCGCCGAGAGGGCGGCGGAGTTGCGCGCCGTGCTCGCGCGCGTCGGCGGGCAAGAGGAGTGGGGCTTGAACGTCTACGTCGAGCGTGCGCGGCTGCGCGAGGAGGTGACGCGCTTGAGCGAGCGCCTGCGCGAACTCGCGGCGCGCGCCGACGCGTCGGCGCCCGGACAGGCTTACCTCCTGCGCAAGAAGATCGAGTCGCTGCGCGACGAGGAGGCGCGCGCCGAGACGCGGCGCGTGGCCGCGGAGGTCGAGCGGCGCCTCGCCGCCGCGAGCAGCGCGTCCGCGCGCCTGCGCGTGCTCAAAGACGAGGCGGCCGAGCAGGGCGAGTTGGCCGCGCGCCTCGCCTTCCTCGTCCCGCGCGAGGGCTTCGACACATTCCGCGCCGCGGCCGAAGCGCTCGCATCCGACTACACGCCGCTCGGCTTCCGCTTCGAGCTGACCGGCCCGTGGCCGCCGTACAACTTCACAGAGGGTAAGGCGTGATGGCGGACGAAGAGTTCCAACTGGACGAGGACGAGGAGCTGTCGCTGTTGGAGACGCTCGACCACGTGCTCGACCGCGGGCTGGTCATCGCGGGCGAGGTGACGATAGCGGTCGCCGACGTTGACCTCATCTACCTCGGCCTAAACCTCCTGCTCGGCTCGGTCGAGACGGTTGACCGCGTGCTCGGCGAACGCGAGCGCCGCGCGGAACTGTCGCGCGGGCACGCGGGCGGCGCCAGCATCTCGCGTGGCGAAGCGGCGGACATCTCGCGGGACGAAGAGGCGGACGAGGCGCGATGAGTCTGTACGTCTACTGCCTCTGCGGAGAGTCGCCGGAGCCGACGACAGAGTGGCCGGCGGGCGTGGACGGTGCGGCCGTAAGCGTGCTGCGTGTGGGGCGCCTGTCGGCGGTCGTGAGCGAGGCGGGCGAGCAGGCCGTGGCCGTCACGGACGAGAACGTTCTGGCGCACAGCCGCGTCAACGCGGCCGCGCTCGCACGCGAGACCCCGCTGCCCTTCCGCTTCGGCACGCGCGCGACGCCCGAGCGGCTGGCCGAGTACGTCTCTTCCAACGAGGCTGCGCTGACGGCGGCGCTCGCGCGCGTGCGCGGCTGCGTCGAGATGAGCGTCAAGCTGTTGGAAGGGTCGCAAAGCGAGAAGTCGGAAGTCGGAAGTCAGAAGTCGGAAGTAAAAACCTTAGAAGGCGGGCGGGGCACCGCGTTCCTTCTGGCGAAGCGGCGCGAGATTCTGGGCGGCGAAGAGGCGCGGAGGCGCGGCGAAGAATTGGCGGCGTGGCTCGCCGCGGGCGTCGCGGGGCTCGCGCGTGAGACGGACGTGCGCGCCCGACCCGCGGGCGCGATAGCACTGAGCGCGGCGCACCTCGTCGAGCGCGGGCGCGTCGCGGAGTACAGGGCGCGGCTACGCGCGCTCGGCGCCGGGCGGCCGGACGTGCGCCTGCTGACGAGCGGGCCGTGGCCGCCCTACAGTTTCAGCGGAATAAGCGTTAAGGCGGAAGCCCGACCGTGAGGGAGTGCTTCTGTACGGCTTCTGTTACAATGTGCGCCACCGAAATCAGTTGTGGACACGTCGCGCGCGGACGGGGTACTCTTGCCGTGGAGACTTCCCCTCTTGAATCCCCTTCTCCGGCCGAGCCGGAGGTCGAGACCGAACACCCGGCGGAGTTCGTCGCGGAACTCCGGCGCGTGGCCGACCGTTTGCCCGAGCGCGTCAACGTGGACGCCGAGTCGGTCGAGCAGGGCTTGGCGAAACTCGTCCTGACTCTGATCGAACTCATCCGACGGCTGCTCGAAAAGCAGGCCGTGCGGCGTATGGAGGGCGGCGGGCTGTCGCCCGGGCAGGTCGAAGAGTTGGGGCTCGCGCTGATGAAGCTCGAAGAGAAGATGGCGGAGTTGAAGACGCACTTCGGCCTTGAGGACGAGGAGTTGAACATTGACCTCGGGCCGATAGGAAAACTGATTTGACGGCCGACCGCCGTCGAGGGAGAACGAAGCGAATTGTCTAGCGAGAGAACGAGCCTCATCACCGCGCGCCCGCCGGGGCTGGTGGACGTGCTCGACCGCATACTCGACAAGGGGCTGGTCATCGCCGGCGACATCAAGGTGTCGCTCGCCAACGTCGAACTGCTCACGTTGCAGATACGCCTGCTCGTCTGCTCGATAGACAAGGCCGAGCAGATCGGCCTCAACTGGTGGCGCTACGACTCGAACCTGACGACGCGCGCCGCCGCGGCCGAGGCCGAGAACGCCGAGCTGCGCGACCGCGTCGCCGCGCTTGAGCGAGAACTGAGGCAACTGAGCGCCGCCTCGTCGCCGTCCGAGAGCGCGACGGCCGCGAAAGGCTCGAAGTCGCGCGCGGCGCGCAAAGGAAGGAAATAGACGGGGCGGAGGGAGACGGAAGTGAACGCCTTACAGCGTCGCCTTCATCCTCCTTCGTTCCCTTCTCTGCCCGGCCGCCCGCCGAGGCGCGACGCGGCGCGAAGTTTCAACCCAATTTTCGGAAGAGAGGAACCGACCACATGGCTGTTGAGAGGGCGCCCGGCGGAACCAGTCTGATTGACGTTCTCGACCGCGTGCTGGACAAAGGCATCGTCATAGACGCGTGGGTGCGCATCTCGCTCGTCGGCATTGACCTGATCACGGTCGAGGCGCGCGTCGTCGTCGCCTCCATTGACACCTACCTCAAGTACGCAGAGGCCGTCGGCCTGACGCCCGCCGTCTCGCGCCCGGCCATGACGCCCGGCGCCGAGCCGCTCGGCGACGAGACCCGCCGCCGCGTCACGGTGGACGTGGAGCGGCAGTAGTCAGTAGACAGTAGTCAGTAGACAGTAGCGCTCCGCGTTGCGCGCGCCGCCACCTGTAAACTGACTACACGGCCTAGAAAGTTTTTCTACTGACTACTGTCTACTGACTACTGTCTACTGAATTATGGAGAATCGCACGGCAGAGTCGGCGCGGGCTTTCGCGTCCCCCGGGGGTGGGGCGGAGGCGCCTCTGTCGCCGCGCCAGTACGAGCTGCTGTTCGAGATGACGACGCAGCTCTTGGCCGCGCAGGGCGTCGAGGAGCAGACCTCGCTCGTGCTCGACACGCTGACGGCCGAGCTGGGCTACGCGAGCGCGGCCATTGCCGTCGTCGAGCGCGGGCGCGGGGTGCTGCGCGTGCGCGGCGCGGCGGGCGCGGCCGACGAATCTCTGGCCGGACTCGAACTCCCGCTCGACTCGAACGCGCCGCACGTGCGCGTCGTACACGACGGCCGGCCCGCTTGGGTCGCGCGCGACGACGAGGGCGCGGCCGACTTCATGCGGCGCGCGGGCTTCGCCGGAGACCTGCTCGCGCTCCCTCTGCCCGGCGGCCACTTCCAGTCCGAGCGCGGTCGCGCGGCCGACACGGGCTCGCTGTCGCGCGCCGCAGGCGAAGAGCGCTTCTGGCTCCCGCAGTCGCCCGCGGCCGGCGCGCTCTACGTCGGCGCCAGCCGCGCCGAGCTGGACGACTCGCAGTTCACGCTCCTCGCGCGCTACGCCGAACGCATCGGCGCCATCCTCTCCAACGCGGCGCACGTCGAACGCCTCGCCGCTACCGTGCGCAAGCTACAGCGCGAGCGCCAGTGGGTCGAGTCCATCATGAAGTCCGTGGCCGACCCCATCGTCCTCACCAACATGGACAACGAAATCCTGTTGCAGAATCGGCGTGCCGAGGAGCTTTTCAGCGACCGCCGCGACGCGAGCGAGGGCAAGCGGCGCGCGCTTGAGATGAACGACCTGCTCTTCTCGGCCTACCTTTCGAGCGCCGCCGTCGCCTCGGAAGAGGTGGTGGGCCGCGACCTCACGCTCGTAGACCCCATCGAGGGCTCGGACATACACTTCGAAGTAATCTCGACGCCCGCGCTCGACGCGCGCGGCGAACGCATCGGCCTCGTCTCGGTCTTCCGCGACGTGACCGACCTGCGGCGCGCGAACGAGGAACTGGCGCGCAACTTCGTCCTGCTACAGCAGGCCGAATCCGAAGCGCGGCGCGAGCGCGACCGCCTCGACCTCATCCTCGAACACGTCGGCCAGCCCATCGCCGTCTGCGACTCTTCGGGCAAGTTCATCCTCTTCAACCGGCGCGCGGAGCTTCTGTTTCAGGAGCACGACCAGATGCCCTCGAACGCGCTCCGCGCCGTGCGCAACAACTCGGTCAAGCTCACCTCCTTCATCTCCGCGCTCGCCTCCGGCGCCGAGACGGGCCGGCAGGCCGAGATAGAGTTGATTGACCCCGAGACGAACAATCGGCTCCCGATGGAGATAACTTCGGCCGAGGTGGCGGACGCTAAAGGACAGGTGACGGCCGTCGTCTCCGTGCTGCACGACCTCTCCGAGATACGCGAGCTTGAGAGGCGTCGGGTCGAGCAGCAGTTATTCGAGTCTGAAAAACTGGCGGCCGTCGGGCGCCTCGCCGCCTCCATCGCGCACGAGGTCAACAACCCGCTCGAAGCCATCAAGAACTCGCTCTACCTGCTCTCTTCGGACAAGGGCGTCGAGCAGAACTCGCGCTTCCTCGACGTGGCCCGCAAGGAGACCGAGCGCGTCTCGCACATCATCCGCCAGATGCTCGGCTTCGCGCGCCGCTCGGGCGAGGTCGAGTGGGTCTCGCTCAACCAGTTGATTGAGGAGACGCTCATCCTCGTCGAGAAGAAGATGAAGCAGACGCGCGTCGAGGTCGTCCGGCGCTTCGACGACAGGCTCCCGAAGGTGCGCGCGCGCGCCGACCAGTTGCGGCAGGTCTTCCTCAACCTCCTGCTCAACGCGCAGCAGGCGATGGAGAAGGGCGGGCGCATCACCGTCAGCACCTCCGTCTACGAGCAGGCTTTGCAGCCGACCGTCTCCGTGCAGATCAGCGACACGGGGCGCGGCATCTCGGAGGCCGACCTCCAGCGCATCTTCGAGCCCTTCTTCTCGACGCGCGCCAAGGGCACGGGCCTCGGCCTCTGGGTGACGCAGGACATCGTGCGCCACCACGGCGGGCGCATCGAGGCCACGAGCGAAGAGAGCAAGGGCACGACCTTCAACGTCATTCTCCCCGTGGACTCGCCGACGCTTTCTGAAACAGATGCCGGGAACAAGTTCTGAGAGGGCGGGCGCCGCGTCGAACGGCCAGCCGCGCGCGCGCAAGGCGCGCGTGCTCGTCGTGGACGACGAGGAGAGCGTGCGCATCACGACGGCCGCCATCCTCGAACAGGAGGGCTACGAGGTCTCGACCGCAGCCGACGGGCGCGAGGCGCTCGGCATCGCCGCGCGCGGACACTTCGACCTCATGCTCACAGACCTGCGGATGGACGACATGGACGGCATGACGCTGCTCCACGAGTTCCAGCAGCGCCACCCCGGCGTCGTCACCGTGGTCTTGACGGGCTACGCCTCCATCGAGTCTTCGATTGACGCGCTGAGGCAGGGCGTCTACGACTACCTCGTCAAGCCCTGCATGGTCGAAGACCTCAAGCGCACGGTCAGCCGCGCGCTCGAACACCGCGAGCAGCGCCTGCGCATCACGGAGCTTTCGAGCCCGGTCGTGGAAGTCTGGGACGGCGTGCTGCTCGTCCCGCTCGTCGGCACGCTCGACGACCAGCGCGCGGCGCAGATGTCTACGGCGCTTCTCGAAGCCGTCCGCAGCGAGTGCGCGCAGGTCGTGCTCGTTGACATCACCGGCTGCACGGTCGTGGACACGTACACGGCCGCGCACCTCATCAACACCGTCCGCTCGGTGCGGCTGCTCGGCGCGGCGACCATCATCACGGGCGTCAGCGCGCACGTCGCCGCAGACCTCGTCAAGCTCGGCGTCGAGCTCGAAGACATCACCACGCGCCGCCGCTTGGCCGACGGCCTGCGCCACGCGATAGCATTGGTTAATGGACGTGTGGACTCAGAGGCTAGAGGTTAGAGGTTAGTGAGAGCCTCCGCCGCCGGGCCGAGATATAATCAACGGGGCCGTAGGTCAAAGACTGCTAACCTCTAACCTCTGGCCTCTAACCTCCGCTCTTATGTCAGACGAGGCGACAAACTCAGAGCCGGCGGGCGCGGCGACGGCGCGGCTGCTGGTCGTGGACGACGAGGAGAACATCCTCCTCACGATCAGCGCGGTGCTGCGGCTCGAAGGTTACGAGGTGGACGTGGCCGCGAGCGGGCGCGAGGCGGCCGCCCTGCTCGCGCGCGGCACGGAGTACGACCTCGTCCTCACAGACCTGCACATGGACGACGGCGACGGCCTCTCGCTCCTCGAAGAGGTGCGCGCCCGCTCGCCGCTCACAATCACGATTGTGCTGACCGGCTTCGCCGCGGTCGAGTCGGCCATCGCCGCGCTCCGTCAGGGCGCCTACGACTACCTGACCAAGCCCTGCATCATAGACGAGCTGAAGCACACAGTCCGCCGCGGCATCGAGCATCGGCGTTTGATGCTGGCCGAGCGCGAGGCGCGCGCGGGGCTCGAAGAGTTGAACCGCGAGCTTGAGAGCCGCGTCGAGGAGCGGACGGCCGAACTCTCCCGCGTCAACCGCGAGCTGACCGAGGCCAACCGTATGAAGGACATCTTCCTCGCCACGCTCAGCCACGAGCTGCGGACGCCGCTCACGCCCGTCCTCGGCTGGGTCAACCTTCTGCGCTCGGGCGGCCCCGCGGTTGACGCGAAGATGCTTGTGCAGGGCTTGGACGCCATCGAACGCAACGCCCGCCTACAGGCGCGGCTCGTTGACGACCTGCTCGACATCTCGCGCATCGTCTCCGGGAAACTGCGCATCGAGTGGGAGCCCGTCAACCTCTGCGCCGTCGTCGAGCTGGCGGCCGAGACCGTGCGCGCCGAGGCGGCCTCGCGCGAGATAGAGTTGAAGGTCGAGACGCCCGAGCGCCCCGTCGTCGTGCAGGGCGCGCCGGTGCGTCTGCAACAGATCGTTTGGAACTTGATGTCGAACGCGGTGAAGTTCACGCCTCGCGGCGGGCGCGTGCTTGCGCGCGTGTGGCGCGAGGCGGGCGAGGCGCGAGTCGAGGTGACGGACACTGGCGTCGGCATCGCGCCCGAGTTCCTGCCGCACGTCTTCGACCGCTTCCGTCAGGCCGACGGCTCGACGACGCGGCAGTACGGCGGGCTCGGGCTCGGGCTCGCCATCGTGCGCGCGCTGTCGGAGCTTCACGGCGGGCGCGTCGTCGCGGAGTCGGAAGGGGCCGACCGCGGCTCGCGCTTCACGCTAATGCTTCCCTGCGCCGTCGCCGCCGAGTCGCGCGACGAAGAGCTGGATGAACCGGAGCCCGCGGAGGCGGGCGCAGTGCCCGTGCTCGTCGTGGACGACTCGACCGAGACGCTTGAGCTGCTACAGATGCTCTTCACGCGCAAAGGGTACGACGTGGTCGGCGCCGTCTCGGCCGACGAGGCGGTGCGGCGCGTGCGCGAGCGCCGGCCCGGCCTCATCATCTCTGACATCAGCATGCCGGGCGTTGACGGCTACACGCTGCTGGCCGAGCTGCGCCGCGTGCCCGGCCTCGAAGGCGTGCCCGCCATCGCGCTCACCGGCCACGCGATGGACGAAGACCGCACGCGCGCGCTCGCCGCAGGCTTCGCCGTCCACATCGCCAAGCCCGTTGACCCCGAAGAACTCCTCCGCGTCGTCCGCAGACTCACCGCGTAAAGCAGTAGGCAGTAGTCAGTAGACAGTAGAAAAGCTTCGGCGGGCGTTGCGGGTGAGACCCGACGCCCGCCGAAGTCATTTCCCTACTGTCTACTGACTACTGTCTACTGCCTACTCCCCTCACCGCAGGCTGCCGGTGACCGTCACCGTCTTGGCCTCGCCGCCGGCCGCGGCCTCTTCGATGGTCTCGCGCTCGGCCTTCTTCTCGGCGCCGTCCTTCGGCAGACGGCGGACGGAGGAGGTGCCGGGGATCGAGACTTCGGCGAGGAAGTAGTGCTCGCCGTACTGGCGGAAGGTCAACGCCGCGCGCGACGGGACGCCGCCGTTCGAGTTCGTGAGAAGGACGGCCGCGTCGCCGCCGTCCTCGCGCTGGATGATGAGCCCGCTGGCGGCGGCGTCGCTGACGCGGCGGACGCTGTAGTCGCCGGCGTGCAGCAGCTTCTTGCCCGCGACGAAGTCGAACGGGACGTGAATCCTCATGTGTGCCGTCGCCTGCGCCGACGCCGACGCGGCCGCCGCGAACAAGAGAGCCAGACCCAGAAGCGCTACGCTAATTTGCTTTTTCATATCTCCTCCATTTAGTCTCGAACGTTATTCGACAACCCCGGCTCGTATACGGAGCGTCACCGGGAGACGCGTGGGATAACGCGGCCGAGGGGCGGCGGGATTTTCAAAAAGGCTTCAAAACCGGCCAAAATCGTCATCAAAGAGTTATCAAAGAACTTTCAAAAGCCGCTTATGGTCAGCCGTGTAAAGCATTTTTACGAGTTCGGGCCGTACACGCTCGACGCTGCGGAGCGCACGCTCTGGCGCGCGGGCGAGCCCGTCCACCTGACGCCGAAGGAGTTCGAGACGCTGCTCGCGCTCGTACGCGGCGCGGGCCGCGTGATGTCGAAGGAGGAGTTGCTGAAGGAGATTTGGCCCGACACCTTCGTCGGCGAGGCGACGCTGGCGCAGAACGTCTTCACGCTGCGGCGCGCGCTCGGCGAGGCCGAAGGCGGCCGGGCCTACATCGAGACCGTGCCGCGCCGCGGCTACCGCTTCGCCGTCAGGGTCGGCGAGCGCGTCGAGGGCGCGGACAACTCGGCCGCGGACGAACAGGACGCGCCCGCGCTGGCCGTCGCGCCGCCGGATGATGAGAGCCGCGCTGTCGTCAATCGTCCGGCGGCGGCCGGCGGCGAATCGGAAACCGTGCGCGCGGCGTCCGACATTTTCGACGAAGGTACGACGGCGCGTCCGTCTTCAAAGGACACGCACGAGACCGACAACGGCCACGTCCCCGTAGCGACGCCTTCATCAATCACAGCGGCGCCTTCATCAACTTCCGAAAGCGCTCCTCAAACGGAAGCTCACCAACTCGCAACTCCACAGCCCGCCGGCCATCCCGTGCGCGCGGCCGTGCTGATTGCGGTCGTTGCGGTCGCCTTGGTCGCGTTGCTGGTCTACGCGCTCTTCCGCTTCTCCGTGCGGCCGGAGACGGAGCGCGGACGCACGGAACCGGCGTCCAGCTTCCAGTCCATGAAGGTGACGCGGCTGCCCGTGACGGGTCTGGTCTCGGAGGCGGTCATCTCGCCGGACGGCAACTACCTCGCCTACTCGGCCAACGAGCAGGGGCGCGAGGGGATGAGCGTCTGGGTCAGGCAGGTGGGCGCCGCGAGCAACACGCAGCAGCTCTTCGCACCGGCCGAGGGGACTTTCTACGGCGGGCTCGTCTTCTCGCCCGACTCGAAGCACGTCTACTACGGCGTGGCGCGCGAGCAGACGCGCCCGCCCGAACTCTACCGCGTGCCCGTGCTCGGCGGCCCGCCCGAAAAGATTCTCGAAGAGTTCGGCGCGGGCGGCGGCCCCGTGGCCTTCTCGCCCGACGGCCGTAGTCTCGCGTACGTGCGCGGCCGCTTCGGCGGCGAGCTGGCCCTCGTCGTCAGAGACCTCGTCGGCAACACGGAGCGCACGGTCGTCACGCGCAGAGGGCCGTACGTCTTCGGTCTGCCCGCTTGGTCGCCCGACGGGCGCCGCATCGCGGTCGCCTACGGCTCGAACGAGACGAGCGACAACAACACGCCCTCGCTCGGCGTCACGAGCTTCGACGCGGCCGACGGCACCGAGTCGCGCGTGACCGAGCCGCGATGGGTCGGCGTCGGCAAGCTCTCTTGGCTGCCCGACGGCTCAGGCTTAGTCCTGAGCGCGACGGAGCAGGAGTTGAGCCCGGCGCAGATTTGGACGCTCTCCGTCCCCTCGGGCGAAGTGCGGCGCGTCACGAACGACCTGAACACCTACGTCGGCGCGAGCCTGACAGCCGACGGCTCGGCCCTCGTCACAGTGCAGACGGATCGCGTGCCGAACATCTGGGTCGCGCCGGGCGGCGACGCGGCGCGCGCGCGGCAGGTCACGGTCGGGTCGGGCAAGTTCGACGGCTACTACGGGCTTTCGTGGACGCCGGACGGAAGAATCGTCTACGCCTCCATCGCAAGCGGGAGTTGGGACGTGTGGGTGATGAACGCCGACGGGACGGGGCAGAAGCAGTTGACCGTGGGCGCTCGCTCGAACTACGGCCCTTCGGTCTCTGCGGACGGCCGCTACGTCGTCTTCGTCTCGAACCGCGCGGGCGGCCCCTTCAACATCTGGCGGATGGACGCGGACGGCTCGAACCCCTTGCGGCTCACCTCGGGGCGCGGCGAGAACTTCCCGCACGTCACGCCGGACGGGCGCTTCGTCGTCTACGCCACCACGGGGCCGGGCGAGGAGAGCGCCGTCTGGAAGGTGCCGATTGAAGGCGGCGAGCCCGTGCGTCTGACGAGCCAGCCCGCTTCGTGGCCCTTCGTCTCGCCCGACGGCAAGAGCTTCGTCTGCACGTACGGCGGCGGCCCCTTCGCCGCGAGCAAGCTGGCCGTCATCTCCATCGAAGGCGGCGAGCCGACGCGCCTCTACGACGTGCCGCCTTCGTTTCAGGCCAACACCGTCTGGCTGCCCGACAACCGCGGCATCGCCTACCTAGACTCTCGCACCGGCACGACCAACGTCTGGATGCAGCCGCTCGCGGGCGGCAAGCCCGTCCAACTGACGGACTTCAAGAACGACAGCGTCGCCGCCTTCGACTGGTCGCGCGACAACCGCCTCGCCGCCACGCGCAGCGCCGAGACGACCGGCGTCGTCCTCATCAGAGACTTCCGCTAGCGCCCTTCTTCCGGCGGGCCAGTGCGACGGTGTGAACGAGGACGGCAGCGATGATGATGCAGCCGCCCGTGACGGCCCAACGCGAGGGGCGCTCGCCCATGAAGAGGTAGACCCAGAGCGGGTTCGAGACGGGCTCGATGTAGCCGACCAGCGCTGCGTCGAGCGAGCGCACGCCGCGCTCGATGCCGCGCGTGAAGAGCGTGTAGGCGAGCCCGATCTGGACGACGCCGAGGAAGACGATGGCGCCGAGGTCGGAGGCCGTCACCTTGTACGCGCCGCGGAAGAAGGCAGGGGCGCAGACGGCCGCGAGCAGGAGGTTGCCGTAGATGATCGAGGAGGCGCGGTTGACGCGCCCCGCGCGCGGGAGCCTGATGAGCAGCATGAAGGCCGCGAAGCACAGCCCCGAGAGGAGCGCCAGCAGGTTGCCCTGCATCTCCTCGGGGCGGAGCCTTCCTACGAAGAAGAGCGCGATGCCGGCCGCGCACGCGGCGACGACGAGGAAGTCAGAGCGGCGGTACTTCTCCTTGAAGACGAGCGGCTCGAAGACGAGTACGTAGACCGGCGCGGTGTACTGTAGGAAGATGGCGTTGGCCGCGGTCGTCAACTTCGTCGCCATGACGAAGAGCAGGAGCAGCGCCGCGTAGAGCGCCGCGGCGACGACCGTCACGGAGTTGACGCGGAAGCCCTCGCGCCGCGTGAAGTAGGCCACGGTCAGCGCGGCCAGCAGCGAGCGCCCGAACGACAGTTCGTAGGCCGACAGCCCCGGCGTAGCCTTGATGAAGAACCCGCCCGTGCTCCACAGAAGCGCCGCCGCGAGCACGAAGAGGACGGGCGGCACGCGGCCCTCCGTCCCGCGCCCCGCGCGCCTGTCGCCCGCCGCAGTCATGTCGAACCCGCCGGACTTCATCACGCGGCCGCGAGCCTCGCCAGCCAGTAGCCGGCGTAGACCATCAACAGGCCCAGAAGGTTCGAGGCGACGACGTTCAGCGCGGCGAAGCCGACACGCCCCTCGCGCAGCAAAGTGAAGGTCTGTAGGCCGTAGGACGAGAAGGTCGTGAAGCCGCCGAGCAGCCCGACGAAGACCGCGGCGCGCGCCGTCTCGCTAACGTCCCCTCGCTCCTGCAAGAGTTGGTAGAGCAGCCCGACGACGAAGCAGCCGGCGACGTTGACGGCGAGCGTCCCCCAAGGGAACTCTTCGCCGTAGCGCCGCACGACCGCGCCCGAGAGCCAGTAGCGGCAGAGCGTCCCGGCGAGCCCCGCCAGTCCGACGAGCGTTATTCTCAGCACCGGGCGATTTAAGCATCAACGCGCGCGGTTTGAAAGCCCGAAGCCCCGCGGCGCGCGAATGCAGCGGCGCGTTTTGTGTTAGCATCTAAGTAAACGGCGCGCACGGTGCGCGCGCGGGATTTTGACCCCTACGGAAGAGGATTTCAGATGAACGAGTTTCAGTCTCAGAATCAGCGCTTCAATCAGCAGCAGGGCTGGCAGCAGCAGCCGGGCGCGTGGGGCAGTTTCCAAGCGGAGACGGCGGCGCGCGCCTCCGTCGAGGAGCGCGTGGGCTTCATCCGCAAAGTCTACGCGCTCTTCTTCGCGGCGACGCTCTTCGCCATCGGCGGCGTGCTGGTCGGCGTCTCGTACAAGCCGCTGCTCCGCTTCGCCTACGAGCACCCGCTCGTCATGTTCCTCGTGATGATCGGCGGCGTGATGGGCGCGCAGGCCGTGCGCCACGTGCGCGGGCTGAACCTCCTCGCGCTCTTCGGCTTCACGACGCTGACGGGCGTGGTCATCTCGCCGCTCATCGCCGTCATCTCGCAGATCAACCCGGGCTCGATTCTGGCGGCGGGCGTGCTGACGGTCGGCATCTTCGGCGGCCTGACGGCCTACGTCTTCGTCTCGAAGAAGGACTTCAGCTTCATGCGCGGGATGGTGACGACGGGCTTAATCGTCGTCATCCTCGCGGGCGTCGTCAACATCTTCCTCGGCTCAAGCGCGCTCGGGTTCGCGGTGGCGGCCGCCGCGCTGCTGCTCTTCTCCGGCTTCGTGCTCTACGACACGTCGAACATCATCCGCCGCTACCCCGTGAACGAGTACGTCGCGGGCGCGCTCGACCTCTACCTCGACGCCTTTAACATCTTCCTCGCCCTGCTTCGCATCCTGAACGCCGGGCGACGGTAAGGGACGGAAGCCCGACCGTGAGGGAGGGCGTGGGTCTTACATAATGAAGGAGGGATGATGAAGTACGTGCTGTACTTCATCATCCCTCCTTTCGCGTTCGGCTGACGCCCTCCCTCACGGTCGGGCTTCCGCCTTTTTTAGAAGTCGAACTTGATGGCCAGTTGCAACTGCCGCGGCGTGGCGAAGGTCGTCGTACCCGAGGCGGGCGAGGAGAAGGTGCGCGGCGTGCCGAAGGCCGAGACGAAGGCCGGGGCGGTGAGCGTGCCGCCGCCCGCGGTCGAGAAGTTGTAGATCGTGTTGTTGACTAGCACCACGTTGGAGCGGTTGAAGACGTTGAAGGCTTCGAGGATGAGCCGCAGACGCACGGACTCGGTAAACGAGATGCTGCGCGTCAGCCGCGCGTCAATCTGGTAGACCGAGGGCGTCGTGAACTCGTTGCGCGCGGTGCCCGGCAGTCGGTCGTTCGAGCGGTTGCCGTCGTTGTTCGGGTCGTTGCCGACGACGGCCGTGTAGGGCGAGCCCGACTGCATCTGCGCGATGCCAGAGATAGTCCAATCGCTGAAGAGCGCACGCGCCAACGCGTTGTCGCTCCACTTAATCTTCCTTATCTCGTAGACGGGGCTGAAGACGAAGCGGTGGCGGAGGTCTGTGTCCGAGCGCGCGTAGTCGAGCCCCGGGTTAATCTGATTCTCGACAATCTTCGCGTC
Source organism: Pyrinomonadaceae bacterium (assembly GCA_035248785.1). Lineage (GTDB taxonomy): Bacteria > Acidobacteriota > Blastocatellia > Pyrinomonadales > Pyrinomonadaceae > QHXN01. The sequence goes on from DATFHD010000070.1 coordinate 57,748, forward strand.
GTCGGCGCCGACGACGACCGTCGTCTGGTCTGGCCGGTCGTCGCGCGCGCGCGAGTAGGTGTAGGCGGCGATGAACTGGAAGCCGCGCGTGAAGCGCTGCGTCGCCTGAAGCGCCAAGCCGTTGTAGAGCGAGCGCGCTGCGCTCTCAAACACGCTGATGCGGTTGTAGGACGCGCCCGAGGTGCGCGAGATGGGCCGGGCCGTCGGGAAGCGCGCGAAGGTGTAGACATTGCCGTCGGGCGCGGTGGCGTTTTGCGCGACGGGCGCGAAGAGGTTCACGTCGCGCGTGCGCGTCAGGTGTACGCCCTTGTAGAAGAGGTAGGTGGCCGAGAAGCTCAGGTTGCGCGCCACCTCGCGCTCGAAGCCGAGGCGGCCCTGCTCGACGTAGGGCATCACGTAGTCGGGCGCGAAGTAGTAAAGGTTCGGGTTGGCCGAGCCGACCGTGGGCACGGCCGTCAGGATGTTCGGGTAGCGCAGGCCAATGGTCGTCAACTGCGCGGCCGTCAGGTTGACGCCCGTGACGTTGATGCCGTTCTGCGAGTGCGCCGTGCCTAAGACGATGGCCGGCGTGCGCGCGTAGAAGAGGCCGAAGCCGCCGCGTATGACGGTCTTCTCGTCGGGCGCGTAGGAGAAGCCCGCGCGCGGCGCGAGGTTGTTCTTGTCTCGGGGACAGTTGCCGGTGTTGATGCCGTTGTTGAGGAGGAGCGTGTCGGGGTTCGTCACGGGCGGGCACGCGAGCGCCTCGTAGTCGTAGCGCACGCCGAGGTTGAGGGTCAGCTTCGGCGTGGCCTTGAAGTCGTCCTGCGCGTAGAAGGCGTACTCGGAGAGGTTCGGCTCGGTCGTCGCGCCGGTCGTGTTCGCGCCCGCGAAGTTCTGCGTGTAGGCCGAAGGCGTGTTTGAGGCGAAGGCGGCGTAGGAGGGGAAGGTGTAGGAGCCCGAGAAGATGCCGGGGAAGAAGTTGAGCACGCGGTCGAAGTTGAAGTCGAGTCCGAACTTGTAGTTGCTCCGGCCCGAGACGAGCGAGACGTTGTCAATCAACTGAAAGCGCTTGATGGTCGTCTCGCGCGGGCTGAAGTTGTTGCGGCCGATGTTAAGGTTGCCGGAGCCCGTGTTGATGACGGCCTCGGGCTGGTCGCTGTTGGCCTCGCCCGGCTCCTTGTCGCGCGCGAGTTGGAAGCGGAACTCGTTGACGACCGACTTCGTCAGCGTCGAGGAGAGGCTTCCCGAAAACGTGTCGCTCTTGACGAGGCTGTCGCCCGAGTGCTCTTCGGCCGAGAGCGGGCCGTTGTTCTCGTTGTTCTGGCCTGTGAAGCCCTGATGGTTGTAGCGCAGCGTCAACTGGTTCGACTGGTTGAGCGCGATGTCGGTCTTGCCGAGAAAGACATCCTGATTGCGCCCGACCTGATACGTGTTGAGTTTGGGAAGCAGAATCGCCTGCGCGGCGGCGGGCGCGGCCGCGAGGTTCGGCACGTCCAAGACCTGCGGGATGTCCGAGCGTTGGCCGTCGTAGGTGAAGAAGAAGAACGCCCTGTTCCTGACGATGGGGCCGCCGATGCGCCCGCCGAACTGGTTGATGCGCGAGGCGGGGCGCTTGTTGGGCTGGCCGCGCCGCGACTCGTTGGCCTTCGTCACGGGGTCGTTGGCGTTCAGGGATTCGTCGCGCAGGTACTCGAAGAGCCCGCCGTGGAAGTCGTTGGTGCCCGACTTGGTGACGACGTTGACGACCGCGCCGCCCGCGCGCCCGAACTCGGCCGAGAAGCCGTTCTGGTTGACCTGAAACTCCTGCACAGACTCTTCCGAGAACTGATACGGCGGGCGCACGCCGCCGCGCCCGAGCGCCTGTCCGAAGAAGGTGTTGTTGTTGTCCACGCCGTCAACCTGAAGGCTGTTGAGCGTGCCGCGCTGGCCGCCGACGGAGAGGTCGCCGCCGCGCGGGTCGCGTATGACGCCGGGCGAGAGCGTGGCGAAGTCCTGAAAGTTGCGACCGTTGATGGGGAGGTTCTGGATGGAGCGCTCGTTGATGGTCGTCGCGACCGAGGTGCGCGTCGTCTCGACCGTCGGGGGCTCGGTCGAGACCAGCACGGTCTCTGTGACGCCGCCCGCCGAGATGCTCAGGTCGAGCGAGGTCTTACTGCCGACGGTCACCTCCACGTTCTTGTTCGCGACCTTGTTGAAGCTGGCGGCGGTCGCCTCGACGGTGTACGTGCCGGGCGGGAGCAGGACGATGCGGTAGTTGCCGTCGGCGTCGGTGTTGGCGGTGCGCTCGAAGCCGGTCGCCTCGTTCTTGGCCGTGACGGTGGCGTTGGGGACGACGGCGCCGTTGGGGTCGAGCACGCGCCCTTCGATGTCGCCGGTCGTCGCCTGCGACTGCGCGAGGGCGGCGAGCGCGGACAGGACTACGCACAGACTCAACGCGGCGAGCCGCGCGAGAACAGGGGGGATTCTCTTCGACATGAATTTCCTCTCTGGCTGGTTTTTCGTAGGACTCGGGAACGGATTTACTTACAACCCGCGTGTGTGAAGCGCGATACTACGGCGGCCCGCGGCGGCGGTCAAGGCGAAGTCATGCCGCCTTCAGTGCGCCGGGCGGAGCGCGTCGAGCCAGCGGCGCAGGCCCGCCGTTTGCAGGAGACTCATCACGCCCATGTAGCCGTAGCCGAAGCAGAAGAGCGAGAGGAAAGGGATGGTGCCCCACATCCCCATGTGCGCCGCGTAGGCGATGGCGAGCAGGAAGTAGAGGGCGAAGGAGAGCTCGAAGAGGGGCAGCCAGCCGCGTCCGCGGCGGTACTTCTTGCGCTTCCAGTCGGCGTCCGCGCCGCCCTCGACCTTGTACTTGGGCGTGCGCACGAACTCGGTCTTGATGCGGAGCAGCGCTTCGAGCACCGCGCGCGCGTTCGAGAAGGCCAACCCGATGCCCAAGCCCATCACGAGCGGCAAGTGGAGTAGCCTGCGGCCCGCGCGCGGGCGGTCGAGATACCAGACGGCCGAGCCGTAGAAGAGCACGACCGAGGCGGTCGAGAAGAACAGGAGCGGCAGGTCTAACAGCAGAAGGTTCTGGAAGCCCTGATTGTAGCGGACGAGCAGGAGCGGGAACTGCAAAAGGCTCGTCAGAATCATCAGCGGATAACTGACGTTGCCCGTCAGCCGGAAGAACATCTCAAGCTTGACGCGCGCGGGAAGCTTCGAGCGGAGTATGCGCGGGTAGAGCTTGAGCGCGACTTCCGTCACGCCCTTCGCCCAGCGGCGCTGCTGCGCCTTGAAGGCGTTAATCTCGACGGGCACCTCGGAAGGCGCGTCCTCGTCGAGCAGGTAGACGAAGCGCCACCCCATCAACTGCGCGCGGAAGGAGAGGTCTGTGTCTTCCGTCAAGGTGTCGTGCTGCCAGCCGCCGGAAAGCTCAATCGCGCGTCGGCGCCAGACGCCGGCCGTGCCGTTGAAGTTGAAGAAGCCGCCCGTGCGGTTCCTCACCGTCTGCTCGACGACGAAGTGGCCGTCGAGGAGGATGGTCTGTAGACGTGTGAGCAGGTTGTAAGAGCCGTTGATGTGCGACCAGCGCATCTGCGCGCAGCCCACGAGCGGGTCTGCGAAGAAGTGTACGAGCTTGCGAAGGCAGTCGGGGCGCGGCACGAAGTCGGCGTCGAAGATGGCGACCAGCTCGCCCTTCGCCGACTTCAGCCCGTTCTCCAACGCGCCGGCCTTGAAGCCCGTGCGGTCGTCGCGGTGTACGTAGCTGATGTCGAAACCGGCTTCGCGGTAGCGCGCGACCGACGAGGCGGCGCGCTCGCGCGTCTCGTCGGTCGAGTCGTCGAGGACTTGAATCTCGACGCGCTCGCGCGGGTAGTCGAGCGCCGTCACGGCGGCGAGCAGGCGCTCGACGACGTAGACCTCGTTGAAGAGCGGGAGTTGGACTGTAACGCGCGGGAGTTCGCCGTCGGCGAAGTACGACTTCGGGCGCGGCTCGACGCGGCGGTAGCGCCAGAAGTCTACGACCTGCTTGATGCGGTAGGCTCCGTAGAGCGAGAGCAGGAAGAGAATCGAGAAGTAGAGGACGAGCACCGTCCAGTCGAAGGCGTCGAGGCGGTAGAGCGGGCTGATGTTCCCGGCCGTCTTCGCCACGGCGTCGCCGATGTACTGCTGGAAGAGTTGCGTGTCGGAAATGACCGCGGCGGGAAGGCTGTGTGCGGCAGGCGTCATCTTTGACTTCTCGGAACAACAACGCGCGGCCGCGAGTTTCACACGGCGGAACACGACGGCCGCGATAAAAGAGCGAACGGCGCGACCCGAACACGCGCGCCGTCCGCTTTGATGCGCCGATGGTAGCCGAACGGATGCCCGTCCGGAAGTAGACAGTAGTCAGTAGCCAGTAGCCAGTAGAAAAGCACCGGGGGTCGAAACGTCTGCGTCTCAGCCTCAACCTGCGCCGGGCGAAGCCCTACTGACTACTGCCTACTGTCTACTGACTACTCTTCCCTTACATTCCCTGCCCGTAGCCGCCGCTGCCGGGGCCGGGGCCGGGGCCTCCGAATCCGCCGCCAGCAGGGCCGCCGAAGCCGCCGCCGGCCGGAGGCGGTGGCGGGGGAGGCGGAACGCCCGCGCCGCCCTTGCGCTTCTCGAAGATGGCGACGCCGATCAGGCCGCCGATGCAGGCGAAGATGGTCAGCAGCACCAGCCCGATGATGCCGCCGAAGAGGGCGCTGCCGATGCTCGCGCCCGAGGCCGCCATCTGCGCGCGGATGGCGTCGGCTTGGTCGGGGTTCTGCGACGCGATGATGTTCGACATCACCCCGCCCATCACGTTGCCGAACATGAGCTGGAGCGGCACGCCGATGATCAGGTTGATGACGCCGCCGACGACGCCCGCAATCGCCCCGACGACGGCGCCGTCGGCCGGCTTGACGGGCGTCGCCGAACTCTTGATGTACATGTTCGCCGCGATGATCCCGCCGACAATCGCCCACGCGCAGCAGCAGATGTTGGGGATGTTGACGAAGGGGATCGCCGAGAGAATCCCCAGAATCACGCCGCCGATTAAGGCCGGTTTCAGTTTATCGTTCATGTCCGTCTATACCTTCGCTAGGGAGATCGAAAAACTTTCGGTCTGGAAGTTAAGGGTTTCGCCGGCCGCGCGGCGCCACGCTCGCGCCGTGCGGGCCGCCGCGTCCGAGTCGCAGGCGAACCGAGAATGAACGCTCCTAGCCTTCGCGCTGAAGCTTCGCGCGCAACACTTGCCCGCGCAGAGACAGCGCCAAGTCAACAATCCCCGGCACGACGTAGAAGGCCGCGACCGCGCCGAGCACGAGCGCCGTCAGGAAGCGCGAGAGGTGAGTGTTCTCCCACACGCCGAAGAACCCGAGCGCGAAGTCAACGGTGGTCGGCACGGCCGCCGCCAGAAGCCAAGCGCGCCCCGGCATGTCCCTACGCACGAGCGGACGCGCCAGCGGGTAGACCGCCGCGCCGACGAGCGCCCCCACGTACAGACCGAAGCAGCGCGCGCACACGGCGAGTTGAAACCCTTCGACGTGGAACGAGCGCGCGCCAATCTGATGGCAGACCATCCCGAACGCCCTGTAGACGGCGCCGGCCGCCGCCTCCCAACCGCCCGCGCGCAGAAGCGGCGCCGCGACAATCAACGCCACCAGCCACGCCGCCACGCCCAACGTCGCGCCCCACGCCGCGCGCGCGCGCCGCACACGCCGCGCCGACTCCTCGTCGCTCACGAACTGCGGCACGTACTCGGAAATTAGTTCAGGCACGTCGGCGGAAGTCTAAAACCTGATGACCGTGTCGGGGCCGCCCTCGACGTGGACGGTGTCTACGAAGCGTATGTGGCGCGACTCGGTCGTCATGACGAGCGAGTGCGTGCGACGGCCCGAGCCGAAGAAGCGCACGCCGCGCAGGAGCGAGCCGTCTGTGACGCCCGTCGCGACGAAGATGATCTTCTTGCCGGGCGCGAGGTCGGCCGTGTCGTAGACCTTGTTCGGGTCGTTGATGCCCATCTCGCGCAGGCGCGCGAGCACCTCTCCGGCCGGCGGCACCTTCGACTTGTCCACGCCCAGACGCTCCGCGTCGAAGACGAGGCGGGCCTGTATCTCGCCGTTCAGACACTTCATCGCGGCGGCGGTGAGCACGCCCTCGGGGGCGCCGCCGATGCCCATCAGCGCGTGGATGTTGGTGCCGGCGACCGCGGCCGAGATGCCGGCCGAGAGGTCGCCGTCGCCGATGAGGCGTATGCGGGCTCCGGCCGCGCGCACGTCTGCGATGAGCTGCTTGTGGCGCGAGCGTTCGAGCACGATGACGGTCAGGTCTTCGATGTCGCGCTGGAGTCGGCGGGCGATGGCCTTGAGGTTGTCCTTGACCGGCGCGTCTATGTCTATGACGCCGCGGCAGGAGGGGCCGACGACGATCTTGTCCATGTAGATGTCGGGCGCGTTCAGGAGCCCGCCGCGCTCGGAGGCGGCCAGCACCGCGATGGCGTTGTTGGCGCCGAGCGCGCAGAGGTTCGTGCCTTCCAAGGGGTCAACGGCGATGTCCACGTCCGGGAAGTCCTCGGGGTCTTCGTTCTCGTGGTAGCCGGCGCCGACCTCCTCGCCGATGAAGAGCATGGGCGCCTCGTCGCGCTCGCCCTCGCCGATGACGATGCGGCCGCGCATCGGGACTGTGTCCATCTGCTCGCGCATCGCCTCGACGGCGACGTGGTCGGAGTATTTGCGGTCGCCCTGCCCCATCGTCCGCGCGGCTGCGATGGCCGCGGCCTCGCACACGCTCAGGAAGTCGAGCGAGAGGTTGACGCTATTTAACTCCTGAGGCATCCCCGTAAAGCTCCTGAAAACGAAAAGATGTGGCCGCCATGAAATGAACGCTTTGGCTTTGGAAAGGCACGTGAATACTACCAGAGCGCGCGTGGAATGGGAAGAAGTAGATATCCGCCCCGCGCCCCGCGCCCCGCCTCTCTCCTCGTCCGCGCGCGCGCCGTCGCCGTCCCACGGCCCGGCCGGCAACGAGTTGGAACCTTGCGCCCGTCATCTTCGTATGGCTAGGCCATAGGACAGGGAGACACGCAAACCTGACAAGGAGAACATCAGATGAAACAGAACGTCATGTTGACCATCACGTCTCTGCTCACGCTCCTCCTCCTGACGTTTCACATAGCGGGCGACATCGTCTACGGGTTCGAGCCGGGGGGGCTCAATAACCTCGTCGGGACGGTGCTCATCTCCGTCGTCTGGCTGTGCGCGACGCTGCTGCTCGCCGGGCGGCGGTCGGGGTACATCATCATCCTGCTCGGGTCGCTCCTCGGGTTGTTCGTGCCCTACGTGCACATGAGCGGCGAGAAGGGCGTCGGAGTCGCGAGCCGCCTCGCCAACACCAGCGGACAGTTCTTCTTCGTCTGGACGCTCCTCGCCATCGGCGTGCTCTCGCTCTTCTCCGTCATCCTCTCGGCGCGCGGGCTGTGGGGCCTGCCTTGGCGCCGGCGCCGGTAGTCCGACAGCCCGAACAGGGAGCGTCGTCGTTTGTGTGGCGGGGGCGCGGGTGTGAGGCCCGCGCCCTCGTGGTGTCTGGGGGCTGTGGCGGTGTTGGGTCAGGGGTTGGCGGGGGGCGGCGGGGTGTTGGGGTTGTTGTTGGTGTTGGTGTCGTCGTCGTCGTCCTCATCGTCGTCGTCGCCGTGGTGTGGGGCGCGTTCGAGGCGGCTGGCGCTCTCCCACGCGGCGAGCTTGGCGGGGTCGCCCGCGTACTTGTTGCGGACGAGCGGGTCGAGGCGTTCGATGATTTCGTCTATCTGGCGGTGGAGGTCTTCGAGGGCTGCGGTGGCGGCCACGCCCTCTCTGACGGCTTCGTCCTGCTGCGCGGCGGCGATCTCGATGTCGTCGGCCTTCGCCACCATCTGTTCGAAGAAGGCCGGCGGCAAACCGGACTCGGTGAGGCGGGCGGCGTACTGCGCCGCCGCGTTGACGACCGAGCGCATGGCGACGACGAGTTCCGCGTCGTTGTTACTCTTACCCGCGGGCTTGAAGAGGCCCTTCATCTCGGGGTAGTCGAGCGTGAGCGGCTCGGCCGTGTCGGAGGTGGTCTTGAGCATCCGGCGCCCGGCCGTGCGCGCGTCGCCGCGCGCCTCGGTGCCCTGCTTGCGTTTGCGCGCACTGTCGGCGCGCTTCACTTCGAGCGCGTCGGAGTCGGCCAACTTCCCCTCAAGGCTGCTGGTCAGCGTCGAGCCCTTGCTGCCCGCGGGGAAGTCGGGCTCGAACGTCCTCATCAGCAGCAGCACGCGCTGCCCGCGCTCCCGATGCCTGCGGAACTTATCACTCATAAGTTGTGTCCTTTCAGTTATGAGGAAGGAGACGCGAGTGAGAATCCTTCCGGTGGATCGAAGGTTTTGAGGTTTGCCGCGGGGGCAAGCTGAGACCGCCTTGACGGGCGCGGATTATATCCCCGAACGCGCCGCATGCAAACGAAAATTCTCGCGCGCCTGACCGGAAAACAAGCGCGCGGCGTTGAAAAGTCGCCGCGCCACATTGGAACATCCGCGCGCCGCGTTGGCGTACGTGCGCGCCGCGTCAGAACATCGCCGCGCCGTCTCGGAAACTCGCCGCGCCGTCTCGGAAACTCGCCGCGCGGTCTCGGAACATCGCCGCGCGGTCTCGGAAAGTCGCCGCGCGGTCTCGGAAAGTCGCCGCGGCACGTCAGAACATCGCCGCAGCACGTCAGAACATCGCCGCGCCTCGCCGGAACACTGCCGCGGCATGTCAGAACACCGCCGCGGCATGTCGGAAAGCCGCCGCGGCATGTCGGAACATCGGCGCGCGCGAATAAAACGGCCGCGCATGGCGTTGAAAATGCTGGATTTAGCGTCGGGACGGTCGCGGGCGGGGTCGAAACGGGCGCGCGTCCGGTCAGTTTGACGCGGGGCGGCGTCGGAAAGGCCGTGTGAGGCGGCGGGAGGGGTTTGCGCGGGGGCGTGGGGCGTCTACTTCTTAATCTCCGGGCGGAGGTTGAGGTTGCGTATGAGGCGGTGGAGGTAGTTTGGGTGGACGCCGAGGAGGCGCGCGGCCTCTGTGAAGCTGCCGCCGGATTGTTCGAGGGCGCGGAGGATGAGCTGGCGTTTGAAGTCGCGCAGCGCGTCGTGGTAGCCGGCGGCGAGTGACGGCCCGCCCGTGTCGGCCGTCGCCGCCGACGCGCCGGCCGGGGGGGACGCGGGCGCGGCTTCCAGAACCGTCTCGGGCAGGTCTTCCATGAGGATGCGTTCGGTCGAGCCGAGGACGACGGCGCGCTCGACGGCGTTCTCAAGCTCGCGCACGTTGCCGGGCCAGTCGTAGCTGACGAGCGCCTCGCGCGCCTCGCGCGCGAGCCCCGTCACGCGACGGTTGAACTTCGCCGCGTACTTCGCCGCGAAGTAGCTCGCCAGCAGTGGGATGTCCTCGCGCCGCTCGCGCAGCGGCGGCATCTCGAAGGAGACGACGTTGAGACGGTAGTACAAGTCCTGTCGGAAGCCTGACGCCTTCACCGCCTCCTCCAAGTCCCTGTTCGTCGCGGCTACGACGCGCACGTCCACGCGTATCGTGCGCGTGCCGCCGACGCGCTCGAACTCGCGCTCCTGTAGCACGCGCAGAAGTTTAGCTTGTAAGACGGGAGCGAGTTCGCCGACTTCGTCAAGGAAGAGCGTGCCGCCGTCCGCGACTTCGAGCTTGCCCTTCTTCTGCGCCAGCGCGCCCGTGAACGCGCCCTTCTCGTGGCCGAAGAGTTCGGATTCGAGAAGCGTCTCGGTCAGCGCCGCGCAGTTGATGGCGACGAACGGGCGCTCGCGGCGTGGGCTGTTCATGTGCAGAGCGCGCGCCGCAAGCTCCTTGCCCGTGCCCGACTCGCCGCGTATGAGGACGGTCGTGTCCGTCGGCGCCACGCGCGCGAGGAACTGGCTCACCTTCTTTATCGCCGCGCCCTCGCCCACCATGCCGTGCTCGACCGACGCCTCGCCGCGCAGGAAGCTGTTCTCGCTCTCCAACTGCTCGACGTGTCGCGCGTTGTTGAGCGCGACGGCCGCCAGCCGCGAGATGACCGTGACGAGTTGCAGATGCCCCTCGTCGAAGCGCGTCGAAGTGTCGGCCGCCGTCAGGTATACGACGCCGAGCGCGCGCCCGTAGAGCACGAGCGGCGCGCACAAAAGCGAACTCAGACGCGCCGCGCGCAGACTCTCCGAAGTGTCGAGCGTGCCCTCAATCAAATCCGAAGCCAGCAGGGCGCTCCCTTCGTCAAGCACCTGCCGCACGACCGTCCGGCTCACCTCGACCGCCGCCCCCGCGTCGCCCTCGCGCTCCAACCCGAACTCCGAGACGACGCGCCCGTCCTCGCCCGTGAGCAGAATCGCGCCGCGCTCCGCGGGCACCGCCTCGAAGACGAGCCGGAGGAGTTCGCGCTGCAAGCCTTCCACGTCGCGTACGGAGTTGACCGAAGTGCTGACGCGTATGAGTAGCGCGAGGTCGCGCGCCATGCTCGCCAGCGTCCGCCCGGCCGACGACGAGTCGGGGCGCAGGTAGAGCGCGTCCTCCACCTTCAGCCGCACGGTCGAGTGCGCCGTCATGTGTCGCTCGCTGATGCGCACCGGGTTGGAGTTGTGCGCGGGCGCGTCCGCGTCGGCCGTCAGGAAGACGAGGCGCGAGTCGCCGATGCCGATCAGGTCGCCGTCGGCGAGCGTGTGCTCGCGCACGGGGCGGCCGTTGACGAAGGTGCCGTTGAGGCTTTCGAGGTCTGTGAGCAGGACGCGGTCGTCGGCGCGGCGTATGAGGCAGTGTCGGCGCGAGAGCGAAGAGTCGGCCAGCCGCACGCTGTTCGTGGAGTCGCGGCCGACCGACAACTCCTCGCCCTCGCCCAGCTCGAAGACCGAGTCCTTCAGAGGCCCCGCGATGACGACGACCCTCGGGTTCATCGTGCCGACAAATAACACTTCGCGCCGCAAAAGTCACTTCCCCGCGCCCGCGCCCCGCGCGGCCTAACCATGCGGATAGACCTCTATCCTTTCGGATAGCCCCCGCGCCCGCGCCCGACGCCCCGCAAGGCGTACGCGCCCGGGCGCCGTTTTCAACTTAAACCGCTGCGACTCAAACGCTTCCGCACGGAAACGCCCCGCCTCGCGGCCCGGCCGCGGGTCGTGGCACGCCGGTTGTCATCAGGTTCGGCGGCAAGAGAAGTTGGAAAGGTTGAAAGCTGAAAGTCTCCTGTCAGGGTTTCCCAAGTCCCAAGTCGGCGGACGACGCGGCGGGCGAATGAGCCGACCGCGACCGCCATTCTCAGAAGAAGCGCCGGGTGACGGCCGACGAGTTCGTTGCCCCTCAAAACAGTTCTGGAGGTGAGGTCATGAGAAAGAACGTTTGCGTGAGCCTGTTGGCTCTGAGTTTCATCGTTTCGATGGCGGCCGGCGCCGCGCCCGCCTCCGCCCGCTCGGTTGACTCCATGAGGGCACAGATTCCGTTCGACTTCCACATCGGCGACACGCTCGTCCCCGCGGGCCGGTACACCGTCCGCGCGCTCAACGCCGACGAGTCCATGCTGCGCCTCAGCGACGGCCGTCACGTCGCCTCCATCAACACCAACGCGGCGCAGGGCGCCGTCAACGCCAAGGGCCAAGCGCGCCTCGTCTTCCGCAAGTACGGCGACCAGTACTTCCTCGCCGCCGTCTGGAGTTCCGACAACAGCGGCCGCTCGCTCCCCGCTTCGAAGGCCGAGCGCGGCCTGCGCAAAGAGATCCAGTCCGCCCGCGGCGGAATGGCTGACGCCGAGACCGTCATCGTCGCCCTTCACTGAAAAGCGACAGTCTCCCCCTGCCCCAACACCCACCTTTGAAGCTCATTCACCCGCCTAACCCTTGAGCTTCAGCACGGGGCGGTCGGCACCAACCCTTCCGGTGCCGCCGCCCCGAACGCTTTTCAGGAGGCGCCGTCGTCAGCCACCCGCCCCGCGCGAAATAGTTCTTCACCCAAGTCGCAGTCCCGGAGCCGCGGTGAGCCCGGGCCGCGGCCAACCTCTTCACCGTGTCAGAGAAAACCATGAAAGGCAGGTAAAGGACATGGCCCTAACCTACACACTCGTGCGCGAATGCTTGAATAACGTGGACGACGCCGCCGGGCGTTGGCAGATCGAGGGCGGGCGGGTGCTGGAGAAGGACAGGCACGTCGCCAACTACTCCAGCGTGAAGCGGGTCAGTTGCGGCACGCACGAACAGAACACCGCCATGCTGTGGATTACGCTGTTCTACATCAAGGAAAAGCCCCCGCAGAACATCACCCTGCACGGGGCGCACGACTTCAACAGCGGGGGCGAGATAGGCAGCGTGAGCGCGGCCTCGGCGACTTTCGCGGCGCAGATCGGGAAGCAGTTCAAGCGCGTCGTCAACACCCTGACCATCGGTTAGCCCCGTCACGCACGCGGACGATAAACCCTGAAGGAGGGGCGGGGGTACTGAACCCCCGCCCCTCCTCGTCTCTTTCAGTCCGCCGCGACCGACTCGCGCGACTCGGAGGGGCGGTAAGGCGGGAGCGTGCGGCGCGCGGGCTTCTCGCCCTTGAGGCCGAGCGCCCAGTCTGCCTGCATGAGCGTGTGTATGTCGCGCGTGCCCTCGTAGATGACCGCCGCCTTGCAGTTGCGCAGGTAGCGCTCGACGGGGTAGTCGTTCGAGTAGCCGTTGGCGCCGTGAACCTCTATCGCCATCGAGGCGGCCTTCTCGCTGCGGACGGTCGCCTGCCACTTCGCCAAACTCGTCGCGCGCGCGTTCGGCCGCCCCTCGTTCTTCAGCCAGCCGGCCTTCAGCCAGAGCAGGTGCGACATCTGGTAGTCGGCCTCCATCTCGGCAATCTTCTGCTTGACGAGCTGGTGGTTGGCGATCTTCGTCCCGAACGTCTCGCGCTCTAAGGCGTACGCGACCGACGCGTCGCGCGCGGCACGTATGACGCCGGTCGCGCCCGCCGCGACCGTGTAGCGCCCCTGCTCAAGCGCGAACATCGCAATCTTGAAGCCCTCGCCCTCTTCGCCCACCATGTTCGCGGCCGGCACCCGCACGTCCTGCAAAGAGAAGTAGCCCGTGTTGCCCGCGCGTATGCCGAGCTTGCCGTGAATCGTCCCCGAGGTGAAGCCGGGCATCGTGCGCTCGACGATGAAGCAGGACATCCCCGAGTGGTCGCGCTTCCTCCTCTTCTCCTCGTCCGTCCAGCAGAAGAAGAGGAAGTTGTCGGCCACGTCCGCGAGCGAAATCCACATCTTCTCGCCGTTCAGAACCCACTCGTCGCCCTCGCGCCGCGCAGTCGAGCGCGCGCCGACCACGTCGCTGCCCGCGCCCGGCTCGGTCAGCCCGTACGTCGCAATCTTCTCGCCCTTCGCCTGCGGCACGAGGTACTTGCGCTTCTGCTCCTCCGTGCCCCAAGCGTAGAGCGTCAGTGAGTTCAGCCCCGTGTGGACGCTCATGACGACGCGCAGGAACGTGTCCATCGCCTCAAGCTCTTCGCAGACTAGCCCGAGCGAGACGTAGTCGAAGCCCGCGCCGCCGTACTCCTCGGGGATGCAGACGCCGAGCAGTCCAAGCTCGGCCATCTTGCCGAATATCGCGGGGTCGAACTGCTGCTTCTCGTCCCACTCCTTGATGTGCGGCGCCACCTCGCCCTGCGCGAACTCGCGCACGGTCTGGACGAGCGCCCTGTGCTCTTCGGTCAACTCGAAATCAATCATGGCTTCTTCTTCCTCAAATGAATTCGGCTCGGCGTGGGCCAAGGCCCGCGCGAGGCGGGAAGTGGGCGGCCTTTGTCCGTGGTCTATTGTTCGTAAAGCCGGGTCAGAAAGTTAAGCGCCATCTTACCATCCGGCGCGCGCGAAAGTCACAGACGCCCGCCGGGCACGGCTCACCCGTTCCCCAACAGCTCGCGCGCGGCGGCTCGCGCCTCTTCGAGCGTGCGGACGCGGTTGTCGAGCTGTAGCTCGTAGACGGCGCGCTGTATCTCGCCGACGAGCGGCGAAGGCTTGAGCCCCATCGCCAAGAGGTGGCGCCCGAGAAGGATTGGCTCGGGCGGTTTACGCTCGACCGAAAGCTCGCGCGCGCGCCCTATGAACCACTCCTGCGCCGCGGCGTCGAACCACTTCTCCGGCGGCACCCACGGCGCGTTGCGGCCGAGGCTGTCGGCCTTCGCGACGCGGTACAGCAGCTCAAGCTCGCAGCGCCGCGCGAGGCGTCGGAAGGCGCCGTCGGTTATCTCTTCGCGCGTGCGGTAGAACTCGCCGGGCTTCAAGTGGTCGCGGACGAGTGCCAAGACTTGCGCGCGCACGTTGTAGCCGTCGAGCGTGAATATCTTCAGCCGTTCGAGGAACGCGACCGTCGGCGCGACGCCCGCTTCGTCGTGCCCGCGCGAGCGTATGCGGCCGTCAACAAACTCCGTCGTCGCCGGCTTGCCCATGTCGTGGCACAACGCCGCCAGCATCAGCGTCACACGCCGCGGGTAGTCCAAGTCTTCAACCAACTCGCGCGCGCGGTCGCAGGTGAGAAGTGTGTGAATGAAGACATCGCCCTCGGGGTGCCATTCCTCTTCCTGCGGCACGCCTTTGAGCGCCGCGAGTTCGGGGAAGAGTTGCGCGGTCGCGTTTAGTTCGTCGAGCCAGCGGATGCCGACGGAGGGCTCGGGCGCGGCGAGGAGAATCTTTTCGAGTTCGCCCCAGACGCGCTCGGCGGGCAGGTCTGTGAGGTCAATCGTGCGGCAGATTTCGACCGTCGAGGGCTCCACGTCGAAGCGGAAACGCGCGGCGAACTGCGCGGCGCGCAGCACGCGAAGACTGTCTTCGACGAAGGTCTCGGGCGAGACGGCGCGGAGGATTTTATGTTCGATGTCTGCGCGGCCGCCGAAGGGGTCTATGATTTCGCCCGTGAGCGGGTCTTCGAGGATGGCGTTGACGGCGAAGTCGCGGCGTCGCGCGGCATCCTCGAAGGACATCGAGGGGTCGCCTTCGATGTAGAAGGCGCGGTGGCCGCGGCCCGTCTTGCGCTCGCGGCGCGGGAGCGAAACGTCGAGGTTATAGCCGAGCTTGTAGACCGTGAACGCCTCGCCGACGACGTTGACGCGGCCGAAGCGCGCGAGCAGTTCGCGCAAGGCCGCGGGCTCGACGCCGTAGACCTCCACGTCCCAGTCCTTCACCTCGCGCCCCAACAGGCGGTCGCGCACGCATCCGCCGACGAGGAGCGCGCGCCCGCCCGCGTCGGCGACGGCGCGCGCGAGCCTCAGAATCTTTTCGGGGACGCGGGAAGACATCGGGAGTTCGTCGGAGGGTCGGGGCGGCGCGGGCGAAAGGGACTCAGCGGGATTAATTGCGGCCGCCGTCTTCGGCGCGGCCGTCGTCTTCAACGTCTATGACGCCCTCGCCGCCCGCCGCCTCTTCGTGCTCTTCGGCGGCGCTCAGCTCTTCGCCCTCTTGGTAGGGGCCGTCTTCGTCGAACTCTTCGTCGTCAAAGTCTTCATCGTCGTCGGCGTAATCGTCGGGCTCGTCCACGAGAATCTGCACGCCGCGCGTGGAGGGCAGGCAGCTTATGATCTGCACGCGCTCGACGCGCGTCTGCTCGGCCGACGAGTGCCAGAGCTTGACCCAGAAGCTGCGCGTCTCGCCGTGGACGACGAAGGTCGAGCCGTCCATCATGACGGGCACCGGCTCGGCCAGTGTGCCTTCGCGCAGCTCTGCCAGAAGCTCGGGCACGTACTGCCGGAACTGCTCGAACTGTAGGACGACCGCCGACTCTTCGACCTCGGCGGGCGGAAGCTCGACGGGCTCGTCCGACTCAAGCAGCAGACGCGACTCGGTCTGCTGGTTTCTCTTTTTGACTACTGGCATGGCGTCAACAGTTGATTCCTAACCTCTTCCTCAAATGCTCGGCCAGCTCGGAAACCTTCACGCGCTCCTGCTCCCAAGTGTCGCGGTCGCGGACGGTGACGGCCTCGTCTTCGAGCGTCTGGTGGTCTACGGTGACGCAGAAGGGCGTGCCTATCTCGTCCTGCCGCGCGTAGAGCTTGCCGATGCCGCCCGTGTCGTCGTAGACGGCGCGCATCGAGGGCTGCAAGCTCTTCCTGATGCTCTTCGCCGTCGAGACGATCTCGGGCTTGTTCTTCGCGAGCGGGAGCACGGCGACCTTTATCGGGGCGAGCCGCGGGTGGAGTTTGAGGATGACGCGCTTCTCGCCCTTGTCGGTCGTCTTCTCCGAATACGCGTCCATCAGGACGGCGAGCACGGTGCGGTTGACGCCGGCCGCGGGCTCGATGACGTAAGGGTAGTAGCGCTCCTTCGTCGCCTCGTCGAAGTAGGAGAGGTCTTCGGTCGAGTCCTTGTTGACGCGCTCGCCGTCGCGCTCGGGCTTCTTCGAGTGCGCCATGAGGTCGAAGTCGGTGCGGTTGGCGATGCCCATTAGCTCGTCCCACTGCCGCTCCTCTTCGGCGCGCTCGGGGAAGAAGCGGTAGTGTATGTCCACGGTGCGCTTAGCGTAGTGAGCCAGCTCTTCCTTGGGCTGCTCGTAGAAGCGCAGGTTCGAGGCGGAGATGCCGAGGTCTAGAAACCACTGGTTGCAGTAGTCAATCCAATCCTGATGCACGCGCTCGTCCTCGCCGGGGCGGACGAAGTACTCCATCTCCATCTGCTCGAACTCGCGCGTGCGGAAGATGAAGTTGCCGGGCGTGACTTCGTTGCGGAACGACTTGCCGATCTGCGCGATGCCGAAGGGAATCTTCCGGCGCATCGTCGTCTGCACGTTGAGGAAGTTGATGAAGATGCCCTGCGCCGTCTCGGGACGGAGATAAGCGAGCGCCGTCGGGTCGTCCTCCTCGGCCGCCGCGCCGATGGTCGTGCGGAACATGAGGTTGAAGGGGCGCGGCTCGGTCAGGTCGGTCGAGCCGCAGTTCGGGCACTTGTACACGGCCGCGCCGCCCGACTCCGAAAGCGTCGGCTCCAACTTGTCGGCGCGCAGGCGGCTCTTGCACTCGCGGCAGTCAACGAGCGGGTCGCTGAAGGTCTCTTCGTGGCCGGAGTATTTCCAGACAAGGCGGTTAAGGATGATGGAGGAATCAATCCCCTCCATGTCGTCGCGCTCGTGAACCATCCAGCGCCACCAAGCCTGCTTGACGTTGTTCGACAACTCGACGCCGAGCGGGCCGTAGTCCCAAGCGCTCCCGAGCCCGCCGTAAATCTCCGACGAGGGGAAGACGAACCCGCGCCGCTTCGAGAGCGACACGATTGTTTCGATGTTCGGTGCAGCCAATGTCCTTCTCCGTGAGCCGTGAACTGTGAACCGTAAACCGTGACGAGATGAAAGCCCGCTCTCACCTGTCACGGTTTACGGTTTACGGTTTACGAGGATACCAGCCGCACGCGTGAGTTGAAAAGAAGGGAGGGGCGACGCCGCGCGGGCGCTTCCCCTCCCCTTGTTGTTGTTTACGGCCCCGCGGCCCGCGCTACTTCGTCGCGGGCGCAGACGGCGCGCTGACGTTGATGTCAACCTTGTTGGTCTTGCCGCCGAACATGCCGCCGCGCCACGCGAAGAACGCGGCGATGACGACGATCAGAAAGATCACCAAGATGGCGACCACGCCGGTATTGCCAGAGCCTTCCCCATCAGCCATTGTCTCTTCTCCTCCCAGAAATTCGTTCTTGTTAACAGCGCCCGGAAAGCGCTACCGCGAGGTTAAAAGTTCTAAAACTAAACAACTAAACTGACCGCGGCGCCGCCCTCCGTTTTATAACAGTACGCCGACGAACGCCCGCACACAGGTTAAAGAAAAGCCCGTGCCACGGAGCGCCCCGAAAGCCGAAGCGCCGTGCCCCTCGTCTGAGGCGCGCGGCGCTCGTGTCTGTTAAGTTCGTCCGGCCCGCTCTGGTTAACGGCGCGAGCGGCGCGAGACGGGGCGAAGCTGGTCTGGGCTCACGGTCGGCGTCGGCGTCGGGGGCGTGGCGCCCTGCGGGACGACCCACATCTCGAAGGAGTTGGTGTCGCGGTAGCCGCCGTTGACGGTGACGATGCGGTCGCGGCTGATGCCGCGCGTCGTCGTCAGGTACTCCACGGCGCGCGCCGCCATGCGGTCGGCCTCGCCCGCGCGGCTGTTGCGGCCCGAGTAGGCGATGATGTAGCCGGTCGAGCCGGGGCTGTTCTGTAGTTCGATGGCGAGGTTGTCGAAACGCGCCTTGTCGTCGTCGTGCGCGATGGACGGGAACTCGTCGAAGCGGCGCGGCGTCGAAATCTGCGGCAGCCCGCCGACGGCCGTCGCCGCCTGCGCCGTCTGCCTGCAAGAGCGGTCGCCCGAGCCGTCGTCAACGACCAGTATCGCCGTCACGCGCTTGTTGCCCAGACCCGAAGAGTCAACCGTAATCGTCGGCGTGCCCGCGCCCGACACGATGCGCGCCGCGGGCGGGCTCACCGTCCAAGTGTAGTTGAGACCCGAAGGCCCCTGATAGCCCACGTCGGCCGTGAAGGTGACGATGTCGCCGTCCGAGACCTGCGCGGGCGCGGTGACGTTGACGGGGTACGGGCAAGGGCTGGCGGCGATGGCCGGGACTTCGATGGTGCGCGGGCGGTAGTTGAGCGCGATGCAGTTCTTGCGCCCCGCGACGATGTTGAAGACCTGCGACCAGCGCGTGCTGTTCGGGAACTGTATCTCGACGGTGTGCGCGCCCGGCTCAAGCTCGATGGCGCGCACGTAGTCGGTCGTCTCGCCCGCGGGCTGGCCGTCTATGGTGATGGGGTAGCCGCCCGGGTTGGTCGAGACCTCGATGCGCCCGGTGGTCGGCTGTATGACGTTCTTCTTGTTCTTCTGCTTGGCCTGCGCGTCGAAGCCTCCGAGCGGGAGGGCCGCGGCGAGCGCCGCGAGCGCGAGCGCCGCCAACAGGCGCGCGGCGCGCGGGGAGAGTTTCGTGCCTACGAGTCGCGGCATGACTTAGACCTCCTCGGCGGTCGCGTTCAGGTTCTGCTGTTCGAGCTGTTCTTCAAGCTGCCTGCGGCCGTAGCGGCGGCGCGCGCCGGCGCCGAGCGCGAGCAGGCCGGAGCCGAAGAGGAGCAGCGACATCGGCTCGGGCACCTGCGGCGGCTGAGTCGGGGTCGGCGTCGCCGGCGGCGTCGGGGTCGGGCTCTCCTCCCCGCCGCCCGAGCAGATGCCGGTCACGCAGATGAGCGGGATGCCGACGAGCGGCCACCAAGGGATGCCGGCGCGCTTCGCCGGGCCTTCAATCGGGGGAATCTCGCCGCAGTCGCAGACCGTGCCGGTCACGTCGCCGAGGTCAACGGTCTCGACCCGGCCGCCGCTCTGCGAGAGCGTGGGGTCGGCCACCGAGGTCGTCGTGACGGAGGACGCGCCGGAAGGCTGCGCGGGCGTCTGCTGCTGCTCGGAGGAGGTCTCCCCGCCCTGCGCCGGGCCGCCCTGCGTCTGCACGGCGCCGCCCTGCTGCGGCTGCGCGCCGAGGCGCAGACGCACCTCGCTGGCCGGGCGGTACTGGCCGCCCGTCCCGGCGTTGCGCACCACGTCACCGAAGGTGAGGGTGGCGGCACGCGCGGCGGGCGCGCCTGCGAGCGAAACGCCGAGCATCAGAGCGATTGTGCGGACTGCTTGATGCCTCATTGCGGGGTCATCCTCCTTGAATCTTTCCCCGGAAAGCCTGCGTCGGGAGTCGAATCTTCGTCGGCAGCCGCAGACGGCACGGCGGCCGGCGGCGGCGCGTCCTCGGTCGGGGCCCGGAGGGGTTTTCCGTCCCCTCCTCTAAGCCCGCGCCGGTCGCTTCGCTGTCCCGCCCGGCTCGCCTCGGCCTTAACTGCCTTTAATTCTGAAAGACTTGCGGTAAAGCCTCTTCCGACTTCCCGCACTGGGGAAGAGACTCTGAATAGCGTTCGGATTCCAGTTTCGGCAGCCCATTAAACCCGCGCCGGGCGCAAACTGTCAAGATAAAAAAAGGGCCGCCCCGCGGGGCGAACCCTTTTTCTCTCAAAAATTAAACGCGAACGGGGGCCGAACTAGTCCGAGTCGCCCCGGCCGGCGGCCTCGGCGCGGGCGTCGCCGCCCGCCTTCTGCTTCTCATCCTTGAGCACGGCCTTGCGCGAGAGCTTTATTTTGTTGCCCTCCTTGCCGATGCACTTGACGAGAATCTGCTGCCCCTCTTTGAGTTCGTCGCGCACGTCGCGGACGCGGTGCTCGGCAATCTCCGAGATGTGGAGCAGGCCGTCCGTGCCGGGGAAAATCTCGACGAAGGCGCCGAAGTCCACGATGCGCGAGACCGTACCGAGGTAGGTCTCGCCGACCTCTGCCTCGGCCGTGAGCCCACGGATTCTGGCGACCGCCGCCTGCGCCGCCTCGCCGTCGGCCGTGGCGATGAAGATGGTGCCGTCGTCCTCCACGTCAATCTTGGCGCCGGTCTCCTCGACGATGGAGCGGATGATCTTGCCGCCCGGCCCGATGACGTCGCGGATGCGGTCGGGGTTAATCTTGATGGTGATGATGCGCGGCGCGTACGGGCTCAACTCCTCACGCGGGGCCTCGATGGCCTGCTCCATGATGCTGAGGATGTGCATGCGCCCCTTCTTGGCCTGTTCCAGAGCCTCGGCCATGATCTGGGCGTTGATGCCGCCGATCTTGATGTCCATCTGCAAGGCGGTGATGCCGTCGCGCGTGCCTGCGACCTTGAAGTCCATGTCGCCGTAGTGGTCTTCGGCGCCCGCGATGTCGGAGAGGATGGCGTAGCGGTTGCCCTCCATCACCAGCCCCATCGCGACGCCCGCGACCGCCGACTTGATGGGCACGCCCGCGTCCATCATCGAGAGCGAGCCGCCGCAGACGGTCGCCATCGAGGAGGAACCGTTCGACTCCGTAATGTCCGAGACGATGCGGAGCGAGTACGGGAACTCCTCTTCCGTGGGAAGCACGGGTTCCAAAGCGCGGCGGGCCAGAGCGCCGTGGCCTATCTCGCGGCGCGAGGTGGAGCCGAAGCGGCCGACCTCGCCGACCGAGTAGTGCGGGAAGTTGTAGTGGAGCAGGAAGCGGCGCTTAATCTCGCCCGACTCAAGGTCGTCGAGGAACTGCTCGTCCTCCTTCGTCCCCAAAGTCGAGGTCACAATCGCCTGCGTCTCGCCGCGCGTGAAGAGCGCCGAGCCGTGGACGCGCGGGAGCCAGCCGACTTCGATGTCAATCGGGCGAATCTCGCTGAAGCGGCGGTTGTCGGGCCTCCGCTTGTTGCCGAGCATGTCCTCGCGGAAGATCTTCTCCTTGAGGTGGTCGAAAATCTTCTTCGCCTGCTGGCGCTGCTCGGGCTGGTCTTCGGGGTAAGACTCGACGACCTCCTTCTTCAAAGCGTCAACGGCGGCGTAGGAGGCGAGCTTGCCCTGCGACGCGGTGTCGAGCGCCTGACGCAGACGCTCCGCGTAGTTGCGCTCGATCTCGCCGAGCATCTCCTCGTTGAGCGCGGGCGCCTCGACGGGGCGCTTCTGGATGTCGAGGGCCTTGTAGAGCTCCTTCTGCCAGCGGCACAGGCGGTTAATCTCCTTGTGCGCGAGCATCAGCGCCTCGACCATTATCTCTTCCGAGACCTCCTTGGCGCCGGCCTCGACCATGACGATGGCCTCTTCGGTGCCGGCGACGACGAGGTTCAGGCGCGACTCGCGCACCTCGTCGTAGGTCGGGTTAATCAGGTAGCGTCCGTCCACCAGCCCGACGCGCACGCCCGCGATGGGGTTCGGGAAAGGGATGTCCGAGAGGTAGAGCGCGAGCGACGCGCCCGTTATAGCCAAAACGTCCGGGTCGTTCTCGTCGTCGGCCGAGATGACCGAGGCGATGACCTGCGTCTCGTTGCGGTAGCCTTCCGTGAAGAGCGGGCGGCAGGGGCGGTCTATCATGCGGGCGGTCAGGACTTCCTTCTCGCCGGGCCTGCCTTCGCGGCGGAAGTAGTTGCCGGGGATGCGGCCCGCGGCGTAGTTGTGCTCGCGGTACTCGACCGTGAGCGGGAAGAAGTCTATCCCCTCGCGGGGCGAGGCGGCGCCGACGGCCGCGACCAGCACCATCGTGTCGCCGTAGCGGACGACGCAGGAGCCGTGCGCCTGCTTGGCGACGCGGCCGACCTCGACGGAGAGCTCGCGGTCGCCCAACTTGATCTTCTCTTTCAGAAGCTTCTTGGCTGTCATCTTATTTTCGTCTCCTTCGGGCGCGCCCCGCATGGCGCGGCGGCCTTCACGGCGCGGCGTCTCATCCGCCGCGCGACGCCCGGAAATGTTCGTTCGCGCCGGCCCCGCTCTCCCGCTACGTGAGGCGGTCGCGTGGGGCCTGCCAAAAGAAAGGGCGGCGCCGTGCTCCAAACGTGAAGCCAGCGCCGCCCTTTGCTTAACCGCTAGAGGCCGCTCCCCTTCGTCCGCGCGCGGGAGCTAAGGCCGTCACGTTCGGCCACTCCCGCCCGCCTGTCACTGGACGCGGGGCGTTGTTAAAGAGGCGAAAATCCTCGTACACTGACCCTGACTTGCGAGCCCTCGGCGAGGGACGCGGCCCTTGCCGCCGCTCGGTTAGCGGCGCAGGCCGAGCTTGCCGATGAGATCGTGATACCCCTCGATGTCTCTACGCTTGAGGTAGTCGAGCAGGCTACGGCGCTGCGAGACCATCTTGAGCAGCCCGCGCCGCGAGTGGTTGTCCTTCTTGTGAGTCTTGAAGTGCTCCGTCAGCTCGTTGATGCGCTGCGTGAGCAGAGCGACCTGCACCTGCGGCGACCCCGTGTCCCCTTCGTGCGTCTTGTACTGGTTGATGATGCTTTCCTTGACCTCAGTTGCTAATGCCATGACTGTCCTAGATGGCCCTCCCAATCCGCAGTAAGCCTGTCTATAACTCAGGCAACCGCTAGAGTTAATTTACTGACCCCGAGAATTTAACACGCCCTCAGCGACAGTGTCCAGCCGAGCCGCCGCGCCGGAGCCCCTTCTTGACAACCGTCAGGGCTCGGGTAAAAATCCCCCGACCCGAAACCGGAACAGGTTCAGACTCCGACGGCGGCCGCCGCTCTGGCGACGCGCGGGGCGAGTAGTAAAGAGTTTGCGAGACGGCACGGCACAGACAGGGAATCGGAGGCCATACGCGCTGGCGGGGCGGCTCCTGTGCGCCGCGCTGGCGCTTTTGCTGCCGTTCGCCTTCTGCGCCAGCGCCGTCCAGACCGCGGCGCGCGGCGGCCAGTCTGTCCCGCAGCCGGTCGAAGAGGAGTCGCACCACGGGAGCGTCGTCAAAGAGTCCCGTGTCGTCCTCTCCTCGCGTCTGAAGGCGCCGCAGCATCGGCCGCTGACCGTCAGACGCCACGACCTGCGGGCCGTCTTCCAGCCTTCTCGGGAACTCCGCTCCGACCTCGCAGAGCGCTGGGACGCGCACTCCGACAGGCGGCGTGGGCCGCCATCTTCCTTCCTCTCTTAAAACCCGAAACACAGAACTGAGCGCCGCCTGTGAGGGACGTGTCCCGGCAGGCGTGCGCGCGGCCGCGTCCGTCAAACGTTTCTGTCCGCCGCGCCCCGCTTGCGCGGCTTCAGGGGGAATGAATTTGAAAGCGAAAGCAGCAGAGGTGTCTCTTTTTTCCAACGCGGGCGGCGACCTCGCCGCCGGACTCGTAGTCTTTTTCGTCGCGCTCCCGCTCTGTCTGGGGATCGCGCTGGCTTCGGGCGCTCCGCTCTTCTCGGGGCTGATTGCGGGAATGGTCGGCGGCATCGTCGTCGGGCTCCTCAGCAAGTCGCACCTGAGCGTGAGCGGCCCGGCCGCCGGCCTGACGGCCATCGTGCTCGCGGCCGTCACAGAGCTCAAAGCCTTCGACATCTTCCTGTGCGCCGTCCTCATCGCGGGCGTCGTACAGCTCGCGCTCGGCCTCCTCAAGGCCGGCACCATCGCCAACTACCTGCCGTCGAACGTCATCGAGGGGATGCTCGCGGGCATCGGCCTCATCATCATCCTCAAGCAACTGCCGCACGCCGTCGGCTTCGACAGGGACGCGGCGGGCAACTTCTCTTTCCTCGACACGTCGGGCGCGGGCACCTTCGCGGCGCTCGCCGAGGCGCTCGACTTCTTCACGCCCGGCGCCGTCGTCATCGCGCTCTTCTCGATCCTCATCATGAAGCTCTGGGAGAAGGTTCCGGCGCTGAAGCGTCTGAAGGTTCTGCCCGGCCCTCTGGTCGCGGTCGTCTGCGGCGTGCTGCTGAACGAGGCGTTCACGGCCGCGGGCTCGTCGCTCGCCGTCGGCCGCGAACACCTCGTCAACCTGCCCGCGAGCGACGGTCTCGGCGGCTTCTTCGCGCAGTTCACGCTGCCCGACCTCGCGGGCTTCTCGAACCAAAAAGTCTGGACTTACGGACTGACCATCGCCGTCGTCGCCTCCATCGAGACGCTGCTCTGCATCGAGGCCGTGGACACGCTCGACCCGCACAAGCGCTACACGCCGCCGAACCACGAGCTGAAGGCGCAGGGCGTCGGCAACATCCTGAACGGCCTTGTCGGCGGGCTGCCGCTAACGTCGGTCATCGTCCGCTCGTCGGCGAACGTCAACGCGGGCGCGTACACGAAGCTCTCGTGCGTCGCGCACGGCGTCCTGCTGCTCGTCTGCGCGGCGGCCGTTCCGTTCCTGCTCAACAAAATCCCGCTCGCGGTGCTCGCCGCCATACTCATCCTGACCGGCTACAAGCTCGCGAATCCCGCGCTGCTCCGTCGCTGGTGGAGTCACGGGCGGCAACAGTTCGCGCCGTTCGTCGTGACGGTGGTCGGGGTGGTGCTGACGGACTTGCTGGTCGGCGTCGCGATGGGGCTCGCGGTGAGCGTCGCCTTCATCCTGCGCGAGAACCAGAAGAGCGCCTACTTCTTCCGCCGCGAGAAGTACCAAGAGGGCGACATCATCCACATACACCTCGCGCAGGAGGTGACCTTCCTCAACAAGGCCGCCATCAAGCTCACGCTCGAACACCTGCCGCCGGGCGCCTACGTCATCATTGACGCGTCCGAGACCGTCTACATAGACCACGACGTGATGGAACTCGTCAGGGAGTTCAGCAGCGTCAAGGCGCCCGAGCGCAACATCCGTCTCGAACTCGTCGGATTCCGCGAACGCTACAACGTCGGGAACACGCTCGACGGCGCGCACATCGAGATCGAGCACACAGAGACCCCTGACGGGCCGCCGCCGCGCCGCGGCGCGCGCCTGCGCCACGAGAGGTTGATACAGGACTTGACCCGAGAGAGACTCGGACAGGAGGGAGCATAAGAGATGAGGACGCACACCAAAGAGACGCAGGCGACGACCACGCCGCAGATGGCTTTGCAGTTTTTGCGCGAGGGCAACTACCGCTTCGTAAATAACCTGAAGGCGCACCGAGACCTTCTGCAACAGGTCAACGAGACGCGCGACGGGCAGTTCCCCGTCGCGGCTATTCTCAGTTGCATTGACAGCCGGACGGGCGCCGAACTCATCTTCGACCAAGGGCTCGGCGACATCTTCAGCATCCGTCTGGCCGGCAACGTCGTCAGCGAGGCCGTGCTCGGGAGCCTTGAGTTCGCCTGCAAGGTGGCCGGCTCGAAGCTGGTCGTCGTGCTCGGGCATACCAAGTGCGGCGCCATCAGGGGCGCGTGCGAGGGCGTCGAGATGGGCAACCTGACGACGCTGCTCAACATGATTCAGCCGTCGGTCTATCTGGAAGAGGTGGCCGGGGGCGGCCGCGCCTCGTGCGGCCCGGAGTTCGTGGACAGGGTGACGCGCACGCACGTCCGCCGCAGCGTCGAGACGGTCGTCGAGCGGAGCACGGTGCTGCGCGAGCTAATCGAGCAGGGGCAGGTCGGGCTCGTCGGCGCCGTCTACGACGTTGAGACCGGCGCCGTCGAGTTCCTCGAAGACACTTTCATGCTCGGCGAGGTCAAGCACTTCTACCTCGACGTGGCCAGCGCACGCCGCGCCGTGTGAGGGGAACTATGAACTAGGAACGCTGAACGCCGAACTGTAAGACGAGTCGCTTTCAGTTCGGCGTTCAGCGTTCCTAGTTTCAATCCCCCTTGTCTGCTACCATGCGGCACGATTTTCACGCTTATTCCCGACGGGGGGCATTTCATGGACGCGAGCGAGGAGAAGGTGGAAGAGAGGGCGCGGATTCTGGTCGTCGGCGGCGGCTTCGGCGGGCTGTTCACGGCGCTGGGGCTGGCGGGGGCGGGCGAGGTGACGCTCGTCTCGAACGAGGATCACTTCCTGCACACGCCCCTGCTCTACGAGTACCTGAGCGGCGAGGTCGAGGAGTGGCACATCGCGCCGACCTACCGCGAGTTGCTCGACGGCGACGCAGTGCGCTTCGTGCAGGGCGCCGTGACCGAGGTTGACTTCGACCGGAAGGAGGCGACAGTCGCGGGACGCGTGCGTCGCCTGTCTTACGACTACCTCGTGCTCGCCGTCGGCGGCGTCACGAACTTCTGGGGCATCGCGGGCGCCGAAGAATACGCGCTCCCCTTCCGCAAAATCCGCCACGCCGACGTGCTGCGCCAGCGGATGATAGACGCGCTCGACCGCATCCCTCCCAACACGGCGCCGCAGGACGCGCGCCGCGCCGCGACCTTCGTCATCGTCGGCGCAGGCGCCTCGGGCGTCGAGCTTTCCACGAAGATGGCAGACCTCCTGCGCGACGCCTTCAAGCGGCGGGGGCTGCGCGGCGAGCCGCGCGTCTTGGTCGTCGAGATGGGCGCGCAAATCCTGCCCGGCATGGACGACGGCGTGCGCTCGGCGGTCGAGCCCGTCATGGACGAGAAGCGCGTCGAGGTCTTCACAGAGACGCGCGTCGTAGAGGTTCAGAAGCGCGGCGTCGTGCTTGAGCACGCGGGCGAGCGCGAGACGATTGAGGCGTCGGGCGTCGTCTGGACGGCGGGCGTGCGCGTCAACCCGCTCGTCGAAAAGCTCGACGCTGAGAAGACGAAGGGCGGGCTGCTCGTCGTCGAAAACTCTCTACAGTTGCGCGGCCGCCCCGAAGTCTTCGCGCTCGGGGACATCGCCTACTTCCCGCACGTCCCGCCGAGCCTCGGCGGCACGGCGCAGCTCGCCTTCCAGCAGGCGAAGCTCGCCGCCGCCAACGTGCAGGCGCTCATAGACGGCAGCGTCGCCTCGGCCGGACACTTCGAGGAGTTGGGCGAGGCCGTCAGCCTCGGCACCGACGACGCGGCCGTGCTCGCCGCGGGCCACGTCATTGAGGGCAAGCTCGCGCGGCAGGCACGCTTCGCGCTCTACACGTCGCGGCTGCCGACTTGGCACCACCGCCTGAGAGTCGGCGCCGCGTGGTTCTTCGGCGGCAAGGCGCCGCGCCCGCTCGGACTTTAAAAAGAAGTACTCGACGTGTGAGCAGGCAAGGTAAGAAGGCGGGCGGCTTCGTCGGCGTCATCTCCGACACGCACGGGCTCGTGCGCGCGGAGGCTTTGGAGGCGCTGGCGGGCGCGGAACTCATCATCCACGCGGGCGATGTCGGCGGCCCCGAAGTGCTCGAAGCGCTCCGCCGCGTCGCGCCGGTCATCGCGGTGCGCGGCAACAACGACCGCGGCGATTGGGCCGAGGCGCTCCCCGACTACGAGGCAGTTGAAATCAACGGCGCCTTCGTCTACGTCCTCCACGACCTCAAGGAACTCGACATCGCGCCCGCGGCCGCAGGCTTTCGCGTCGTCGTCAGCGGCCACTCGCACAAACCTTTAATCGAAGAGCAGCGCGGCGTCCTCTACCTCAACCCCGGCAGCGCCGGCCCCGCCGCTTCAAACTCCCCGTCACCCTCGCGCGCCTCCGCCTGAACGGCGCCGACGCGACCGCAGAGATAATCAACCTCCGACCGCAGAGCCTTTAACGCTCAGGCGTGAAACGACCCGCGCGCGTCGGAGACGAGGCCGGCGGCCAACGCATCCCGGACTCTGTCGGCGCGGTTCTTCGGGTCGGTCATGGTCGTGTGGTTGCGCCGTTCGATGTAGATGTCGAGGAGCCGGCGCTCGTCCTGCGTCGTCCAAGTCGCCGGGTCGGCCTTGCCCGTGGCGGCGATGAACTGGTCTACGGCCCCGGCCAACGTGCCCGGGACGTGTCCGGGGCGGTTGACGTGCTCGTCCAGAATCAGCGCCACGCCGAACTCGGAGGTCACGAAGTCGGCGACGAAGCGGCCCCCGATTCGGTGGCCCGCGTCGCGGTAGAAGAGGTCTATGCGGCTCGCCGCGTGCTCTATCTCGACCCGCCGCATCGTGTCGTTCTGCCCGGCCTTGAAGAACTGGAAAGCCTTCTCCAGCGTCCGCAGCTTCTGCCCCTTGGCGGCCGCCGTCTTGATGGTCGTGCCGTTAAGCGAGAAGAAGCCCGTGGGCGGCTGGCCCGGCGGGCTGCTAACCGAGGCCACGTCGAGCCCGAACTGCCCGAGCAGTTGGTTGAAGACCGCCGGGGCGGCGTTCTTCAGGCGCGCGACGAGCGAGGGCAGTTCCCCCGCCGCGTCGCCCGTCCCGACCGTCCACTGGAACGCCCCGAAGGTCAGGAAGGCGTTGTCAAAGGTGTTGATGGCCTCAAGGTTCCCCTCGTTCACCGAGACCGCCTGCATGACGCGCAGGCGCGACGCGGAGAGGTTCGGGAACTGGCCGGCGTGTGCCTGTACGAACTGCCGGATCGAAGTCTGGCCGAGGTTGGAGACGCCCGGCCCGGACTTCTTGCCGAAGACCGTCCCGTCGGGGGCGACCGCCTTGTTCCCTTCGAAGTGAAATGTGCCTGTCGCTGCCATAATTTTCCTCCACGGATTCAGTAAGGGCGCGAGGCGTGCTTCCTGATTGTGTATGAGGATTTGAGAGGAAACATTTCACGGGGCCGCGCGCTAAGCGGTCGCGGCCTCGCAGGAGTCGAGGACGGGCGCCGCTTCTTCGGGCTCGTCGGGGCCGCCTTCGCCGAGGTAGAGGCGCCCCGAGGCGACCGTCTCGAAGTATTCACCGATGCGTTCGAGGACTTCCGTGACGGTGTGCGAGTGGTAGATGACCTGACGGAAGCGCGCGCCGCCGTGCAGCCCTTTTGTGAACTGGCCGGCCAACTGCTTCATGCGGCCGATGGCGGCGAACTCGGGCATGTCGGCGCGCAGCAGGTCGAAGTATTCGATGAGCACTTCGCGCTTGTCGTCGAGCGTCGGCTGGAAGGGCTCGCGGCCGGCGAGCGCGTCTTCAATCTGTCTAAAAATCCAAGGGTTCGCCATCGCGCCGCGGCCGATGAGGATGCCGTCGCAGCCTGTCTCGCGCCAGCGATTGAAGGCGCCCTCGATGTTGACGACATCGCCGCTGCCGGAGACGGGAACGGACACGGCCTCCTTCACCTGCCGCACCAAGTCCCAGTCGGCGAGACCTTTGTAAGCCTGCTCCTTCGTGCGGCCGTGGAGCGCGATGTGCTCGGCGCCGCAGGCTTCGGCGAGCCGCGCGACCTCGACGGCGTTGCGGTGGCTGTCGTAGAAGCCCGCGCGAATCTTGACGGTGAGCGGGATGCTTATGGCCTTCTTAATCTCTTTGAGGATGGTTTCGAGCCGCGGCAGGTCTTTCAGAAGTCCCGAGCCGCCGCCGTGCTTGACGACCTTGGGCGCGGGGCAGCCGCAGTTAACGTCGAGTATGTCTGCGCCGACCTCTTCGGCCATCTCGGCGGCCATCCGCATGCGCCCGGGCTGCCCGCCGAAAATCTGCACGGCGAACGGCCGCTCGTAGTCGTGAAAGCGCATCTGCCGTTTCGACTTCGGGTTGTTGCGCGTCAGCCCCTCGACCGAGATGAACTCCGACACGGTCAGCCCGATGCCGCCGCGCCGCTTCAACAGCGCGCGGAAAGGCACGTCCGTCACCCCCGCCATCGGCGACAGCACGAGCGGCGGATTAATCTCGATGTTTCTAATCTTAAAAGGCTTCATCGTTCGATAGCTGTTAGCTGTCGGCCTTTAGCTTTTAGCCAATCATGGCGGAAATGCGCTATCCTTCGCGGCAACGGTCGCAAACAGATTCGCCGGGTATTTTCCGAACGCACGGATTATAGCAATGCGGCAGAGGCTCATCCAATGGCTCGGCATCGCGTGGACGATTCTCTACGCGGCGCTCGTCGTGTGGCTCTACGCCGCCGCGCCGCAGTCAATCGCCGAGGTGAAGACGCAGGCCAGCGTCGCCGCGGGCACCTACGAGGTTGACCGCGCGCGCTTCGACGCCGGGCGCGAGTTGTTCCTGCGCGAGCAGTACGCGGCGGCGCGCGCCGAGTGGGAGCGCGCAGACCCGGCGCGGCGCGACGCGCGCACGCAGTTCTACGTCGCCTACTCCTTCTACCGTCAGGGCTGGGGGCGCGTCTACAGCGACGACGCGTTATTCCGGCAGGGGCTCGAAGCGGCCGACCGCGCCCTCGCCCTCTCAGCGGACGCGCCGCTCTCGGTCGAAGACCCCGAACTGAAAATCCACTCGGCGGCCGAGCTGCGCGCCGAGCTTGAGCACGGGCTCGAACGCACGGCCGACGACTTCAACCCGCTGAAAGTCTTCCGCGAGCGGAAGTGACTGCCGCGATGGACGACAACCGCACGACGAACCGCGCGCTGCTGCGTCACGTGTTGCTGCCGACCCTGTTTCTGACGGCGGCGCTGCTGGGCGGCGTGCGCGTGGAGGCGTCGTCGCGCGCGATACTGTTCGTCGCGCCGCCGCTGGTGGCGCTGGTGCTGGCGTTGATGCTGCTGTCGCTGTTCGCGCGCGCGCGGCTCGTCGAGTTCGGGCGCTGGCTGTCGGCCGAGAACGGCGCCGTCGAAAACGTCTCGCACGCGCTCACGCTCCTCGCGCTCTTCTTCGCGTCGGCGCAGGCGTTCAACTCCGTGCTGCCCGAGGCGGGCCTGCCGCGCTGGATGTTCTCGGCCTTCTTCCTCTGGACGCTCTGGCAGAACCAGTTCTCTTCGTTCGACGTGAGGAGGCTGCTGCGGAGTCTGGCGGCGCTCTTCGGCACGGCCTTCGTCGTCAAGCACATGCTGCTCGCCTCGCTCTACGAGCCGGGCGGCGGCTGGCTCAAGCGTCTGGCGGGCGCGGCGCTCGAAGGCGTCACGCTCGGCACGCTCGAAGGCCCGGCCTACGCCAACTCGACCGGCTACATCTCCTTCTTCACCCTCGCGCTCTACGCCTGCGGACTCTTCCTGCTGCCCGCTTCGCCGGCCGCCGAAACGGTTGAGGATGACGGACGCGCCGCCCAGCTCGCACGCTCCCTCAGACTGCTCCCGGCGCGCGAGCGCGCGCTCGTCATCGAGGAGTTGAGCCGGGGCGCGGAGAAAGAGGAAGAACGTTTGTAGGTTCGCGCGGCACGATTCGGAAGGGCTTACCCAGAGCCGAGGTAGGCGATAACGGAGAACCGCTTAATGATGAAGGCGAAGATGATTCTCCCGGCTTTGACCGAAGCTAAAAGCCCTTTCTTCCGGCCGGTCAAGTATTCACTGTTCCCGCCTCTGGGTTTGGCCACACTGGCCGGATACTTTGACGACGAAACGGAAGTAACCCTTCAGGACGAGCACGTGGAGGCGATTAAACTCGACGACCGCCCCGAACTGGTGGTCATACAGGTTTACATCACTTCGGCCCGGCGCGCTTACCAACTGGCAGACCACTACCGACGCCGCGGCTCGTACGTCGTGCTCGGGGGTCTGCACGTCACCTCGTTGCCCGACGAAGCGGCGGCACACGCCGACACGATCTTTCTCGGCCCCGGGGAAGACACTTGGCCCGCCTTCCTCGCCGATTACCGCGCGGGACGCCCGGGGAAGATTTACCGCTCAAGCCTCCGCACGCTCGAACGCCTGCCGAGGATTCGGCGCGACCTGATTAAGCGCCACCTTTATCTCGTGCCGAACTCTATCGTCGTCTCAAGGGGTTGCCCGCACTCCTGCGACTTCTGCTACAAGGAGGCTTTCTTCGAAGGCGGGCGGGGCTTCTACACGCAGAGGGTTGACGACGCTCTGGCGGAGATAGAACGACTGCCGGGCCGCCACCTCTACTTTCTGGACGACCACCTGTTCGGCGACACGCGCTTCGCGGCCTCCCTCTTCGACGGGATGCGCGGGATGAACCGGCTCTGGCAGGCGGCCGGGACTGTGCAGTCCGTGCTCCGCCCGCGTCTTTTGGAGAAGGCCGTGGCGTGCGGGCTGCGGAGTCTCTTCGTCGGGTTTGAAACACTCAGTAAAGATAATCTGGTGGAGCAGCGAAAGCCCCACAACCTGAACAGGGATTACGCGGCGGCCATACGCCGCCTGCACGACCTCGGCGTGATGGTCAACGGCAGCTTCGTCTTCGGCATGGACGGCGACGACGAGACCGTGTTCGAGCGCACGGTCGAATGGGCGGTCAGTCAGGGCATAGAGACGGCGACCTTTCACATCATGACGCCTTACCCGGGCACCGCGCTCTACGAGAGGATGCTGAAGGCCGGGCGCATTCTGCACACGGACTGGGATTTATACGACACGCGCCACACGGTCTTCCGGCCCGCACGCATGACCGCCGGGGCTTTGGAGAAGGGCTACTGGAAGGCTTACAAGCAGTTCTATCGCTGGCGCTCTATTGTGCGCGGGGCGGCGACGAAGCCCGACCTGATGGGCGCGGCGAGGCATGCCGCTTACGCAGGGGGCTGGAAAAAGTTCGAGCCTCTCTGGGACATGATGATTCGCGCCAAGCGCATCTCGAACATGCTTCCGGTTTTGGAAAGCGTCCTCACGGGATTCGGCAGGCACGCTCGTCCGAGCGGCTTTACGGGACACGCCGGCAGCGTCGGGATTACAAACTAAGCCCCTGCCCGGTACTGTTCGTCGCTGACCTTCTCCATCCACTCTACGTTCTTACCGTCGAGCGACTCCTGTATGGCGACGTGCGACATCCCCGTCATCGCCGTCGCGCCGTGCCAGTGGCGCTCGTTCGGCGGGCACCAGACAACGTCGCCCGCGCGTATCTCCACCTTCGGCCCGCCCTCGCTCTGCACCCAGCCGCAGCCCTGTGTGACGACGAGCGTCTGCCCGAGCGGGTGCCGGTGCCACGCAGACCTCGCGCCCGGCTCGAAGGTGACGAGCGCGCAGCTCACGCGCGCGGGCGCAGGCGCCTGATTGAGCGGGTCAATGCGCACCGAGCCGGTGAAATACTCTTCCGGCCCTTTGCCCGACGGCTGCGAGCCGCTTCTCTTGAGTTCCATCTTCCGAGTCCTCCACTCGATTCTCTTAGTCGGCTCACCGACCCGTTTCGGCGAAGACCTGCCGCGCTATCTGGACGGCGGTGTTCGCGGGCGGCCAGCCTGCGTAGAAGGCCAAGTGCGTGATGAGTTCTACAAGCTCGTCCTTCGTCACCCCGTTCTCAATCGCCCTCTTCAGGTGGAACGGCAACTCGTTCGTGCGGTAGAGCGCGACGAGCGTCGCCACGGTGGCGAGGCTCCGGTCGCGCTTGGAGAGGCCGGGCCGCTCCCAGACCTCGCCGAATAGAACACGCTCGGTGTAGTCGCCGAGCGCGGGCGCGATGTCCGCGTAAGGGTTGCGTCTTTCAGTCGGTTCGTCTGTCATCGTCGAATCTCCTCTCACATCTTGTAGCCGGGTTTCTTGAAGACCGCTCACCTCGGCGCATTCAGCAGCCGCGCCGCGACGACGGCAGAGCAAGTCACGACGAGCGCGCCCGCGAGGAACACGGCGCCAAGGCCGAGCCCTCCCGCGACCAGCCCGAGCGCGGGATTCGCCAGCCCGAGCGCCAGATCGAGGAACGCCGTGTAGGCACCCATCGCGAGGCCGCGGCTCTCGGCCGGCGCGCGGCGCACGGCCTCCACGCCGAAGCCGGGATAGACGAGCGAGTAGCCGAAGCCCGTCACCGCCGCCCCGAAGAGCGCCAGCGCGCCCCACGGCGCCAGCCAGACGAGCGCCAGCCCGGCGGCCTCGACCAGCGCCGAGACCAGCGCGACCTTCGCGCCTCCGATGCTGTCCGCAAGGTGAGCGAAGAGCAGGCGCGCCGCGACGAACGCGGTCGCGAAGACCGTCAGCGCTAGCCACGCCAGCCCCCACCCGCGCTGAGCGAAGAGCAGCACGGCGAACGTCGTGACCGCCCCGAAGCCGACGCTGCTAAACGCTAAGCCGACGCCCGGCGCCCAGACCGCGCCGACCACCTTCGTGAACGAGGGGCGGCGGGCATGTGCCGACTGCGCGACCGCGCGGCGCGGCAGGACGAGCAGCAGCGTGGCGAGCGGTATCAGCGTCGTCGCAAACGCTATCGCCGCGAAGCCGTAAGCGGCGTAGAGCGCCGAGCCGCTCGGCGCGCCCACCGCGAAGGCGACGTACATCGCCGTCCCGACCCACGCCATCACCTTCCCAGTGTTCTCAGCCCCGCCGAGCGCCAGCCCCCAACTGAGCGCCCCCGTGATGATGAAGCTCTCCGCCCCTCCGAGCACCGCGCGACCCACGAGCAGTATCGCGGCCGACGTGACCGGCACGCCGTCGAAGCGGAGCGAAAGGAAGTATAAGAGCCCCGACGCCGAGGCGAGCAGCAGGCCGGCGACGACGGCGCGCTTCCCGCCCCGGCTGTCCGCGTAGCTCCCCGACCAGAAGCGCGAGAGCAGCGCGGCGGCGAACTGCGCGCCGGCGACCAGTCCGACGACGAAGGTACCGAGTCCCAAGCCCTCATGCACGTGAAGCGGGAGCACCGGCATCGCGAGGCCGGTGACGAGGAAGGCCACGAAGACCGCCGCCATGATCGGCAGCAGCGCCGCGACGACGGAGCGCGACGCCGTCGTCTGCGACTGGTAAGTGTCAGCGGACATCTCCAACGCTTGAATGTTACTCGCCATAGCTAACTCTTAAATGCTGAAACACACTCGCCGCCATTCACGTCAAAGCGGGCGGCTCAGGGCTCGACCATGACCTTGAGCGCCTCGCGCTCGTTCATCGCGCGGTAGCCTTCGGGCACCCCTTCGAGTCCGATGACGCGGTCAAAGACGCGGCCCGGCTCTATCCTGCCTTCGAGCACGTCGGGCAGAAGCTCCTCGATGTACGCGCGCACGGGCGCGGGGCCGCCGCTCACAGTGATGTTGCCGTAGAAGGTGGGCTGCGCCGCGGGCACCGCCTCGTAGTGCGGGACGCCGACGCGGCCGACGGCGCCGCCCGGTCGCGCGATGCTGACCGCCGTCAACGTCGCCTGCTCGGTGCCGACGCATTCGAGAACCGAGTGCGCGCCGAAGCCGCCGGTGAGTTCGCGCACGCGCTCGATTGCCTCTTCGCCGCGCTCGCTCACCACGTCCGTCGCGCCGAACTCCCGGGCGAGCGCGATGCGGTCGGCGTGACGGCCCATGATGATTATCTGCTCCGCGCCGAGGCGTCGGGCGGCGATGACGCCGCACAGTCCGACGGCCCCGTCCCCGACGACCGCCACGGTCTTTCCGGGGCCGACACGGGCTGCGACGGCCGCGTGGTGCCCCGTCCCCATCACGTCCGAGAGCGTGAGCAGCGACGGCAGGAGCGCGTCGTCCTTACCGGCCGGCAGGGCGTAGAGCGTGCCGTCGGCGAGCGGCACGCGCACGGCCTCGGCCTGCGCCCCCGCTATCTCCTCGTTGCCGAAGAACCCGCCGTGGACGCACGAAGTCTGTAGCCCCGCACGGCAGAACTCGCAGGTGCCGTCCGACCAAGCGAACGGCATCACGACGAGGTCGCCCCGTTTGACGTTGCGCACGTCCGAGCCGACCGCTTCGACGACGCCGACTGCCTCGTGCCCCATGACGCGGCCGGTCTCGCTCGGCTCCATCGCCTTGTAAGGCCAGAGGTCGCTGCCGCAGATGCAGGCGCGCGTGACGCGGACGAGCGCGTCGGTCGGCTTGATTATCCGTGCGTCGGGGACGTTCTCGACACGAACGTCGCCCGCGCCGTACATGACAGTTGCTCGCATGTTGATCTACCTCCAGTAGTCCTGCTTCCTAACTCGCTTAATTGACGCTGAAAGGATTTTAGTTCACGCGCTCCCGGCCGTCGCGCGCGCTCTTGCTCCGCCTGTACCGATATTGCTCGAAATCCGATTTGGGGCGCGGGAGAACAGTAGTCCCGTACAGAAGCGGGGTCAGCGCTGGCGGCGGTAGTCGCTCGGCGAGAGGCCGGTCTCACGGCGGAAGAGTCGCGCGAAGTGGCTCGGGTTGGCGTAGCCGACTTCGAGGGCCGCGTCCACCACGCTCATCCTCGTCTCGCGCAGCAGCCGGCGTGCCTCGTTCATGCGCAGGTTGATGTGGTAGCGCGAGGGCGAGACGCCCGTGGCCGCCTTGAACAGTCGTTGGAAGTGGAACTTGCTCAGCCCCGCTCGGGCCGCGAGGCGGTCGAGGCTGAACTCTTCGGCGGCGTGCTCGGCCATCCAGTCCGTGAGCTGCCTGAGCTTGTAGCCGGGGAGCGAGGGACTACTGCCGTGCGACTCTTCACCCGCCTCGCCGTACTCGCGTGCGAGGTGGACGGCGATGGCCTGCGCGAGGGCCTCGACGAAGAGTGGGCTCGCCTGCGGGCGCATCAGCTCTTCGCGCAGCAGCCCCAACAGTGAATTCAAACCTTCGTCGTTGAACGCCGAAGCGTCCCGCAGCCGTGCGTGCGACGCGTCCGGGCCGAAGACTTCATCTAGGGCGCGTTGGAGCACCGGCAGCTCGACGAAGACCAGCATCGCCTCGAACGGCTCATCACTGACAGCCCGCCAGCGTACGTCGTACGGGGCGCCGCCCGTGGTGAGGAAGAAGGAGCCCTTTCTTATCCGGTTGGTGAGCCACGGCCGGCCGTCCTCCCGCTCCTCGAAGTCCACCTCGCCCGACGTAGTCCACGCGAGGAACGGCTCGCTGACCGAAGGGAGGTGCAGCGTCTCGACGGCGGGCGGCAGGGCCGTGACCCACGCCTTGATGTCGCGCCAAGCCTCGCCCCGGCCCTCGAACAGGCACTCGCCCCCGGCGTAGCGCCAGAAGGCTTCGGCGGATGTGGTCTCGGGAACAGACATTTTGATTACACGGCCGGGTCGCGCCTGAGCATCACGTAGACGGTCGGCGTCACGACGAGCGAGAGCAGGAGGGCGACGGCGAGGCCGCCGATGACGGCGATGGCGAGCGGCTGCAAAAGCTCTGCGCCCGCGCCGAGTGCGAGCGCGAGCGGCAGCATGCCGAGTATCGCCGCGAGCGAAGTCATCAACACGGGGCGAAAACGCCTGCGCCCCGAGCGCAGGAGCGCTTCGCGCAGACTGTCGCCCGCCGCCAAGTGCTCCTCGACGGCGTCGAGCATCAGGATGCCGTTCTTGGCGACGATGCCGACGACCATAATCATCCCCATCAAGCTCACGACGTTCAGCGTCTCGCCCGTCAGGAAGAGCCCGAGCAGCACGCCCCCGAGCGCGAGCACCGCGCCCGCGACTATCGCCAAGGGGTGCGCGAACGAGCGAAACTCGACGAGCAGCGTGATGAAGACGAGTACGACCGCGAGGACGAGCGAGAGCGCCATCTCGCGGAAAGATGCCTGTTGCTCCTGATAGAGCCCGCCGTACTCGACCGTCATCCCCGCGGGGAACTTCACGTCCTTCGCGAGCTGTGTCTTAATCTCCGAGATGGCCGTGCCGAGGTCTTTGCCTTCGAGCCGCGCCGTCACGGGCACGTACTGCCTCAGAGACTCGCGGTTGATTTCGGTCTGCCCCTTGTCGTACGCGACCTCGGCCACCTGATCGAGCCGGAAGAGCGCGCCCGTCGAAGAGCGCACTTGCAGTGAGCGCAAAGCGTCGAGCGACGTGCGCAATTCCGCCGGGTAGATGACGCGGACGTTGACTAACCGTCCCTGTTGCAGGATTGAAGACGAGGCGTCGCCCGACATGGCCGTCGTCACCGCGTTGGCAACGTCGGCGGGCGTGACGCCGAACTGTGCGGCGCGCTGCGGGTCAACGCGGAAGGTGACGGCCGGGCCGCTCACGACGACGCCGGGGTTCGTGTCCACGACGCCCTGCACCTTCTGTATAGCCGCCTCGACCTCCTCGGCCTTCGCGTCGAGCGCCTTCGTGTCCTCGCTGAAAATCTTTATCTCGACCGGCTCGGGCGAGCTTACCAAGTCGCCGATGAGGTCTGAGAGGATGCCGACGAACTCGACTTCGAGCGCGGGCTCCGACTTCTCAATCTCGTCGCGCAGGTCGCTCTCCACCTCCTCGGTCGAGCGCTTGCGGTCGGACTTGAGCTTGACGAGGAAGTCGCCCGTGTTCGGCTCGGTGATGGAGAGGCCGAGTTGCAGGCCCGTCCGACGCGAGTAGCTCTCGACCTCGGGCGTCTCCTTCAACATCTGCTCGACGTGGCGGAGCACGCGGTCTGTCTCTTCGAGCGAGGAGCCCGCGGGCGCGATGTAGTCGAGGACGAACGCGCCCTCGTCGAACGCCGGCAGGAACTCCGAGCCCAAGCCCCTGTAGAGCAGGTACGAGCCTGCCAGCACGGCCAACATCACCAGCAGCACGGCCCAGCGGTTGTCGAGCGCATGGCCCAGCACCCACTCGTAGCGGCGTATGACGGCGCGCAGAAACGGCCCGCCCTGCTCCTCTTCTTCTTCGTCCCGCGGCGCCTCGTTCACGTCCTCGTCGCGCCTCTTGGCCTTCACAAACCTCTCGGCCAGCACGGGCGTGAAGAAGAGCGCGAGGACGAGCGACGTGAGCAGCGCGACGGCCATCGTCAGCGCGAGCGAGCGGAAGAAGACGCCCGTGACTCCGGTCAAAAGCGTCAGCGGCAGGAAGACGACCACGGGCGTGATGGTCGAGCCGATGATGGGGACGGTTATCTCCGAGACGGCCGCCTCGACGGCCTCGCGCCTTCCTTGTCCGCGCGCGAGGTGCGTGTAGATGTTCTCGACGACGACGATGGCGTCGTCTATCACGAGCCCGATGGCCGCGGCCACGCCGCCCAAAGTCATCAGGTCGAACGAGAGCCCGACGAGCCACATCGCGAGGAAGGTGACGAGCACGGTCACGGGGATGACGAGGATGGCGACGAAGGTCGTGCCCCAGTTGCGCAGGAAGGCGTAGAGGATGGCGACCGAGAGCAGCAGCCCGAGCAGGATGGCGTCGCGCACCGACTTCATCGCCTCGCGTACGAGGAGCGACTGGTCGTAGAAGGTCGAGACCTGCACGTCCTTCGGGAGCAAGGGGCGTACGGCCTTCAGCTCCGCCGTCAGCTCGTCCACGACCGTGACGGTGTTCGCGTCCGGCTGGCGGTCAACGTTCAGGAGGACGGCGGGACGGCCGTCCGCCGTGACGATGGTGTACTGCGGCTCCGTGCCCTGCCCGACGGTCGCCACGTCTTCGAGCTTGACGGGCAGGTTGTTGACGTTTGCGACGACGATCGCGTTCAGGTCGTCGAACGTCAAAGCCTGACCGCTGACGAGCGCGAGTTCGAGCTGGTGGTTCTCTTCAATCAGTCCGGGCGAGGCGATGAGGTTCGAGTTCTTGACGGCGTCCACGACCTGCTGGATGGAGACGCCGCGCGCGGCGAGGCGCTGCGGGTCAATGACCGCCTGATACTCGCGCACCTGCCCGCCAGCGACGTTGACGGCCGCGACGCCCGCGAGCCGCGCGAGCCGCGGGCGCACGACGAGGTTCGCGATGTCTCTCAAGCTCGCGGGGTCGCGCGTCTCGGAGGTGAGGCTGTAGCCGGCGACGGGGAAGACGGCGAAGGTCAGCCGGTCAACGCGCCTTATCTCTGCCGGCGGCGGGAGCTGTGCGGTGAGTTGCGAGAGCCGCGCCTGCACGAGCTGCAAAGACTGCTTGATGTCCACGTTCCAGTCGAAGAAGAGGTTGACTTCGCAGGAGCCGCGCGCGGTGGTGGAGCGGATGCGGTTGATGCCGGGGATGCCGTTCATCGCCTCCTCGATGGGGCGCGTGACGGAGACGAGCGTCTGCTCGGCGGGCACCACGCCGTTGTCAACGGTGATGACGATGCGCGGGAAGTCGGTCTGCGGGAAGATGGCGCTCGGCAGCCGCCAAGCCGCGTAGAGCCCCGCGGCGCAGAGCAGCGCGATGAGGACGAGCACCGCGCGCTTCTGCCCGGAGATGAGTCGCGCGAGCGTCACTTCTCTTCGTCCTTCTTCTCGTCGGCCTTCTTCTTGTCGCCGCCCTTCTCCTCGTCGTCCGGCTTCTTCTCTTCGTCAGACTTCTTCTCGTCGCCATCGTCGCCCTTCTCTTCCTCGTCCGGCTCGCTCACTTCGACCTTCGTGCCGTCGGGCAGAGAGAAGTTGCCTTCGACGACGACCGTCTCGCCGCCTCGGAGGCCTTCTAAAATTTCCGTCTTGTCGCCCGCGCGTATGCCGACCCTGACCTTCGTCTCGTGCGCGACCGACGCGTCGTCCACGACCATCACGGTGCCCTCGTCCGCGTTCGACGCTTCGAGCGTGACGGCCGAAGTTGGGACGACGACCGACTCCGACTTCGCGTTCGCGGCGACCGTGACCTCGGCCGCGCCGTTGACGCGCAGGCGCCCCGCGCCGTTCTCAAGCGTGACCCAGACCTCGACCGTGCGGCTCGCGGGGTCAACGGCGCGGCTGATGAGCGTGACCTGTCCGGTCAACTGTTCGCCGGGCATGTCCGTGGGCTGTACGGTCGCCGCGTCGCCCGTCTTCAACTGCGCCGCGACCGTGTCGGCGAAGGGCGCTTTGACGATGACCTGCGTCGTGTCGGCGATGGTGACGAGCGTCGTCCCCGAAGCGATGAAGCTCCCTTCGTAGAGCGCCTGATCAATGACGACGCCCGAGATGGGCGCGCGCACAACCGAGTAGCCCAACTGCGCGTCGAGCGCGCCGACGTGCTGCTCAGCCTGACTGACGCGGGCCGCGGCCTGCGCGCGGTCGTTCGGGTTCAGCGAGCGCGTGCGGAGGCTCGCGTTCGCCTCCGCGAGCCGCAGCTCGTTCTCGGCGCGCGTCAAGTCGAGTTGCGAGGCTTCGAGGTCTTTCTTCGAGATGCCGCCCGCATTGTAGAGCGCGAGGCGCCGCTCGTAGGTGCGGCGCGCGTTCTCGACGCCCGCGCGCGCGTCGCGCAGAGCCTTCTCGTCCTGCGCCGTGTTCTGCGGGATGGTGCCGGTCTCGACCGAGCGCGCGCTCGCGCGGGCTTCGTTCAGTGCCGCAGCCGCCTCGTTGCGCTGCGCGCGCAGGTCGTTGGCTTCGAGCACGGCGAGGACTTCGCCCGCGCGCACGACGCGGTTCTTCCAGAGCGGCATCTGCTTTATCTGCGCGCTTATCTTCGGCGAGACCTGCGCGGTGTCGCGCGGGAAGATGGTGCCGAGCGCCGTGACCTGCGAGGCGATGGGCTCGCGCACGGCCTTTGCGACCTTCACGCTGACGACCGCCGCCTCCTTCTGCTCCTCCGCCTCGGCACCTTTGCGCGAGCGCAGGATGAGCACGACGGCCACGATGGCGATGATGGCGACCGCCGCGACGGCGACGATGACGGTGCGTCGTCTGCGCTCGGCCGCGACGCGTTCGGCCCCGACCTGTTCGGCCTCGACACGCGCGCACGGTGTTAATTCGACGGCGTTCAACTCGTCGGCCGCGCGCTCGTCGGGCGTCTTGTCGTCCTTTAAGTCCGGCCTGTCCTGCTCGTCACTCATTGTCCGGCCGCCTGTCGCAGGCGCGCGAGCGCCAGTTGGTAATCGAAGAGCGCCTGAAAGAAGGCGAGGCGCTGTGCGGCGAGCGTGGTCTGCGCGTCCGTCACCTCGACGATCTGCGCCTCGCCCGCGCGGTAGCGCGCGATGGATGTGCTCAAATTATTCTCGGCGAGCCTGACGCCTTCGGAGGCCAGACGTATGCGCGTCGAGGCGGAGAGGGCCTGCACGCGCGCCGCGCCGAACTCCTGCGCGAAGCCGCGCTCGGCCTGCGCCCGCTCGTTCTGCGCTATCTGCAAGCGCACGCGCGCCTGCCGCTCGCGGCTCTTCGACGCGCCCCAGTCGAAGATGGGGATTGAGAGGTTTACGGCGGCCGAGACGCCCGTGTGCTCCTTCAGGCGCGGCGGCCGAAGCGAGTCCGTGTCGAAGCCTCCGTTCAGAGTGTAGGAGAGCTGCGGCCGGCGGTCGGCGCGCGCGACGAGGATGTCCTGCTCGGCCGCGCGCTCCTGCGCCTCGAACTGCGCGAACTCGGGCCGGCGCTTGACGGTTTCCGTTGTGAACCGCTCGACCTCGCCCGGCGCGGGCGTGAGCGTCGAGAGGTCTGCCGCCGAGATGGCGCGCGCCTGTTCGTAGCCGACGAAGACTCGGAGCGCGGCCGCGGCCACCTCTTCGGCGGCGCGCGCCTGTTCGAGTTCGCCCTCGCGCTGGTTGGTCTGCAACTGCGCGCGCGTCAGGTCAACCGACGCCACCTCGCCGCCGCTCAACAGGAGCGAAGTTATGTGCTCGAACTCACGCGCGGCGTCGAGATTCTGTTCGGCTGCGCGACGCTCGGCCGAGGCGAGCGCGAGCGCGTAGTAAGCCTCCACGGTCGCCTGCCGCAGCGCGCGACGCGCCACCTCCGTGCCCGCGCGCGCGGAGTCGAGCAGCGCGCGGTTGCGCGCGAGCGTGGCGCGCAGGCGGCCCGAGAGGTCTAAATCGCCAGAGACGTTGACGAGCGCCTGATACTCGCTGATGGCGTTGTTGGCGATGTAGCTCTGCACGCGCGGCTCGCCGAGCGGGCGGCTGAGCGTGGGCGAGGTGTAGATGTAGTCTAACGGCGCGCTCACCTTCGGCAGAAACGCCGCGCGCGCCTGCCGCACGTCCTCCTCCGCGACGCGCTCGCTCAGTTCGGCCTGCCTGAGTCCCGACACCTGCGCGTTGGCAAGCCGCAAGGCTTCATCAAGACTGACCTGCCCCGGCGAATTTGATTGAACGCCCTGCGCGCTCGGCTGCCCCGGCGTGACGTTCGGCGCGGTTGGAGGAGGTGTCTGCGGCGTCTGTGCGGGCGAAGGCGTCTGTGCGGGAGTCGGCTGCGGCGTCGGGGTTTGCGTCGCGGGACTGGCTTGACGGCCGTGCGCCGCGCCCGCCAGCGCCGCACACACCGCGACTACAAAGATGAGATGAAGCCTCCCCGCCATGACTCCGGTAAAGACTCTGCCTGTTTTTTGTAACGAGGGATTTTAACTCTCCGAAGATGACAGGATGATTAAGCGCCGTCAACCGCGCCCGGCCGCGGGAGCTTGACGAGGAAGGTGCTGCCACGCCTGTCGGAGCTTTCGAGGGTGACGCGGCCGCCGTGCGCTTCGGCGATCCAAGCGGCGATGGAGAGCCCGAGCCCCGCGCCGCCGCCGTTGCGGGAGCGCGCCCTGTCCGCACGGTAGAAGCGCTCGAAGATGTGCGGCCGCGCCTCCGTGGGGACGCCCGCGCCCGTGTCGGCGATGCGGATCGCGTAGCCTTCCGGCTCGCGCGCGACGCTGACGCGCACCTCGCCGCCCGCAGGCGTGTACTTGAACGCGTTGTCGAGCAGGTTCAGGATCATGCGCCGCACGAGCCCCTCGTCGCCGCGTATCGGCATCTCGCCGCCGCCGTCTTCGTGACTGAGGGCGACGCCTCTCTGCGCGGCGAGCGAGCGGACGGCGCGCACGCACTCGGCCGCAGTCTCGTCGAGGTAGAAGGGGGCGTGGGCGAGTTCGTACTGGCCGGCGTCTGCGCGCGCGAGCGTGAAGAGGTCTTCGACGATGCGCGTCAGGCGCCGCCCCTCCTCGTGCAGGATGGTGAGCGACTCGCGGTACTCCTCGGGACTGCGCGCCTCACGCGAGAGCGCGACCTCCGACTCGCCGCAGACGATGGCGACCGGCGTGCGCAGTTCGTGCGAGGCGTCGGCCATGAAGCGGCGCTGCTGCTCGAACGACACGTCGAGGCGCGCGAGCAGTTCGTTGAACTTGACCGCGAGGCGGCCCAGCTCGCTGTGCTCGTTGCCGACCGGCAGCCTTGAGCCCAAGCTCTCGGCGTCAATGCGCGCGGCGCGCTCGCCCATCTCGACGACGGGCGCGAGGCTCTTGCGCGCGAGGAAGTAGCCGCCGAGGCTCGCCAGCAGGAGCGCGACGGGGACGGCGACGTAGAATGCGCGCCGCACACGTTCGAGCTCTTCCTCCTGAACGCGCGTAGGCTGCGCGACCGCGACGACGAACGACCGCCCGCGGCTCGGCGCGCGCGCGGCGCAGACGCGGACGGCGTCTTCGCCCGAGGCGATGGTCGAGTAGACGTGTTCGGAATTTCGGGCCGCCTCGACGAGTCCGGCGAGACTTTGCGCAAGCGCCGCCTCGTCGGGCCACGTCCGCCCTCCCGACATACTTAAAGGAGCAGCCGACGACGCGGCGACGCGGGCCTTCTCGTCGAAGACGAGGGCCTGCCTGTCCGTGAATTGAAAGTCGCGCGCGACCTCCCGCGCGGCGTTGTCGCCTGTCTGGTCTTCCTCGTACTCGGCCGCGAGGTTCAGGGCGAGGGAGCGCGCGTCGTCGGCGAGCGCTCGGTCTGTGCGTCCGCGCGCGGAGCGCGCGAGGTACGCGTAAGCCGCAACGGCGAAGACGACGAGCACGAACGCGAGGACGCCCGTGTACCAGAGGGTCAGGCGCGAGCGCATCGAGTCAAACACGGTC
This sequence comes from Pyrinomonadaceae bacterium, assembly GCA_035248785.1. Taxonomy (GTDB): domain Bacteria; phylum Acidobacteriota; class Blastocatellia; order Pyrinomonadales; family Pyrinomonadaceae; genus QHXN01. Next base: position 102,297 of record DATFHD010000070.1, read on the forward strand.
TCCCCCCGCTTCAACGTCACCAGCGTGTAAGTCTTCCGGGGCCGCGAGCATGTAGCCTTCGCCGCGCCTCGTGTGGATGAGCGGCGCGGCGAAGCCGTCGTCAACCTTGCGGCGCAGGCGGTTGATGTTCACGTCAATGAGGTTCGAGAGCAGCTCGAAGTTCTCGTCCCAGACGTGCTCGGCGATCTCGGCGCGCGTCAACACGCGGCCGCGCTCGCGCGCGAGGTATTCGAGCAGCGCGTACTCCTTGGCCGACAGCTCGACGGGGCGGCCGGCGCGCTCGACCCTGTGGGCGCGCGTATCAATGCGCAGGTCGGCGACCTCGACGACCGCGGGGCGCAGCGCGCTCCCGCGCCGCAGCAGCGCGCGCAGGCGCGCGAGCAGCTCGGCCACTGCGAAGGGCTTGGTCAGGTAGTCGTCGGCTCCAGCGTCGAGGCCGGCGACGCGGTCGGGCACGGCGTCGCGCGCGGTCAGCATCAGGACGGGCACGGCCGACCCCGTCGCGCGCAGCTCGCGGCAGACCTCGAAGCCGTCGCGCCCCGGAATCATCACGTCGAGGATGACGGCGTCGTAGTCGTTGACGGAGGCTTTGAAGAGCGCGTCGTCGCCGTCTGCGGTCGCGTCCACGGCGTAAGCCTGCTCGCGCAACGCCTGCGATACGAAGCGTGCGATGCGCGGGTCGTCCTCTACGAGAAGTATCCTCATGGCCGCGTGCGCGCGTCGGCGCGCGTCGGAAATCTTAAACGAACGCGACGCGGCGGGCTAGAGACTCCGCGCGAGAGCCGAGAGGCCGCCGGCGTGATTGACTCAACGCCGGCGGCCCCTCTTGGTTATAAGCTGTCTTCTAGAAGTTGCGGTGACGGCGTCGCCACTGGCGCTTCTTGTGGTAGTGGTAGGCGGTGCCGCCCGCCGCTCCCGCTCCCGCGCCGATGAGCGCGCCCTTCTTGCCGCCCGCGATCGCCCCGACCGCGGCACCCGCCGCAGTGCCGATGCCGATGCGCTTGGCGGCCTTCTTCTTCCCGCCCTGCGGGTTGTGGTAACGCCTCTGCGCCGAGGCCGGCGCGACCAGTATCCCCAGCAGCAGGCAGGCGGCCAGCACGAACGAGACCAGCCTGAACCTCTTCAGCGATTGCAACATCCTCAATCCCTCCCTCGTGTGGAATTCAACAGACAGAGAAAGAAGGCGCGGACTGAAAGACACGCGCCCTCTTCTCTTCCTCCCCTTCGCTCTGAGAAACTTACCAGTTGACGACGAGCGCCTGCTCCGACTCCCAGACGGGCACGTCCTCGCGTATCGCCGTGCGTTGGAGGCGGGCCTTGTCCGTCAGAAGCCTTCCGGCGCCGAGCGCGACCGCGCCGAGCGGGTCGTCGGCCACGGCGACGTGCAGGCGCAGCTCGCGCTGCAAACGCTCGGCCATGCCGCCCAAGAGCGCGCCGCCGCCCGTCAGGATGAGGCCCGTCTCGTAGATGTCCGCCGTCACGTCGGGCTTCGACTCCTCGATGGCGCGGCGCACGGCCGCGACGATCTCGACGACGATGGGCTCAAGCGCCTCGCCCACCTCGGCCGCCGTGATCTCGACTACCTTCGCCAGCCCGTCGGTCAACTGCTTGCCGACGATCTCCATCTTCCCCTCGGCGCCCCCGCCGACGTGGCCCAACTGCTTCTTCACGTTCTCCGACATGCGCTCGCCGATCTGCATCTCGTACTTGGCGCGCACGTAGTCGGCGACGGCCCTGTCCATCTCGTTGCCCGCGGCGTTCAGGCTGTGCGATGAGACGACCGCGCCCGAGGCGAGGATGGCGACGTTGGTCGTGCCGCCGCCGATGTCAACTACGAGGTGCGCGCGCTCGTCGTCGTGGCGCAGGCCCGCGCCCAAGCCCGCGCACAGGCCCTCGTCAACGAGGTCAACGCGCGTGGCCTTGGCGTCGCGCGCGGCGTCGCGGACGGAGCGCTGCTCCAAAGTGGTCGAGGAGCCGGGCACGCCGATGACGACGTGGCTGCGGCGGTGTCCGCCGCTGTTGGCGCGGGCGATGAAAGCCTTGAGCATCTTCTCGACGGCGTCGAAGTTCTCGATGGTGCCGCCGCGGACGGGCCGGAAGACTTCCACGTCCTTCGGCTCGCGGCCGAGCATCTTGTGGGCTTCGGCGCCGACTTCGAGGACTTCGCCCGTGTGACGGTGGATGGCGACGCACGAGGGCTCGTTGAGGACGACGCCGCGCTCGGGCGCGAAGATGAGCGTGTTGACCGTGCCGAGGTCAATCGCGAGGTCGTCCGTAAAGATACTGCTCAGGATGTTCATAACTCCCCCACTTGTTCCTACTGCTTTCCCTGTGAACATTATTCGCCGAGTTCAACTGAGGTTGGGCAAGTCGCGTTCCATTTGAACAGAGTGGGATATAGGCCGTTTTTCCAGAACCGGCCCGCGCCCCGGCGTTTGGTTTTCAGACGAACCCCCGCGGACAACTCACCCGCGGTGCGCGGAAGGCGAACGGAATTGAAACGACGAACTATGAACGCCGAACGCCGAACCGCCTGAACTCTACGTCAGGTGTCTTACAGTTCAGCGTTCGGCGTTCACAGCTCGTCGTTCAGCCTGATGTCGCTGACGATTTCGTAGAGGGATGAGGCTTCGGCGCGCGAGACCTGCTTGGCCTGCGGGACTGTCAGGACGCGCACGGTGAGGGCACGTTCGCGTCGGCGGATACTTATCTCGTCGCCCTCGCGCACCGTGCGCGAAGAGCGCGCCGCCGCGCCGTTGACCGAGACCGCGCCCGCCTCGCACAACTCCTGCGCGACCGTGCGTCGCACGACGAGGCGGCTGGCTCTTAGGAACTGGTCGAGACGCATGGTTAAGGGTGAATAGAAAATGGTAAATGGTGAATGGAAGGGCCGAAACTTCCATTCACCATTTACCATTCACCATTCGCTGAGCAGCTACTGCTTCTTACCCTTCTCCTTCTTCGAGGAGGTGGACTCGGGGGCGGTGGGCGTCCCCTGCTTGTCCTTGTCGAGCAGCGGCTGGATGGTCTCCTTGTACCCGTCGGCCGGCTTGATGTAAGCCTCCTGCCGGAGCGTCTTCATGTACTCGTCGCGGGCCTTGTCGGCCTTCTCCGAGGTCAGGACGCCGCGGACGAAGTTGTCCTTGAACGCGTCGTCGCGCTCGTTGACGCGCAGGATCATGTAGCCCTCTTCGGTCTTGACGGGGTCGCTCACCCCGCCGGCCTTCAGGTCTTTGACCGCCGTGGCGATTTCGCCCGTCAGCTCCGAGACGAGGAACCAGCGCGGCTTGCCGTCGGAGTCGGCGAGCACGCCCTTCGTCTTCTTCGTCGGCTCGTGCTCGGAGTTCTTCTCGACCAGCGTCTCGAAGTTCTCGCCCGCCCGCGCGCGCTTGGCGAGGTCGGCGGCCTTGAGTTTGACCTCCTCCTCGGTGCGACCGGCGAGGCTCAGGAAGATTTCGGAGAGCGTGACGCTGGCGAACTTCGCGCGGTTCGCGTTGTAGTAGTCCTGTAGCTCCTTGTCGGTCAGCCCGTAGTAGACCTTCGAGTCCACCTCGCGCTGGAGCACGGCCTGCCGCATGAACTGGCGGCGCAGCGTCTCCTTCGTCGCCGAGAGGCTCATGCCCTCCTGCCGCATCGCCTCTTCGAGCTGTTCCATGTTGAGCCCCGACTGCTTGGCGACGCGCAAGACTTCGCGGTTGACCTCGGCCTCCACGTCCTCTGTCATGCGCGGCATGTCCTTGCCCTTCTGGATGAGGAGCGACTCGTTGATGAGGTTGAAGATGATCTCGGGCTGCTTCTTCTGCACCTCGGCGTCGGCCTGCTCGGGCGTCATGCCGCGCTGCTTGACGAGCACGTCGCGGAACTCGGCGTTCTCGCGCTTGAGCTGCGAGAGCATGATGACGTCGTTATCTACCTGCGCCACCGGCTCGTCCAAGACGGTCGGCGGCGCCTCCTCCTGCGCGCGCGCGGGTGCTGAGGCGAAGGCGGCGAGCACGAGCGCCGCGAAGGCGAGCGCGACGCGTGCAGGGATGTTCTTAAAGTTCACTGTTACCACTCCTCTAAATCAGGGGACGCTCGGATGTCTCTTCGTATTGTCGGGAAGTTTAACCCTCGGCGAAGTCGCGTATTCTAACCTTCCACCCGGATTTCCAGCAACACGCCGCGCGCGCGTTCGATGAGGCCGCCCGCGCCCGCCTCGACCTTCAGCACCCCGCTCGGGCTGAACGTCGCGCCTTCGCCCTTGCCGACCAGCGCCAGAAGCTTCTCCGGCGAGACGCGCGCCGTCTCCTTCAGCTTGAAGGCGAGCCCCGCGGGCGTGCGGTCTATCGAGACGACGCCCGTCTCCTCGGCCGCCCGCCGCAGGCGCGCGTAGGCGAAGAGCCTCCCGACCGACTCGGGCAGGCGCCCGTAGCGGTCTTCCGTCTCGCGCCGTATCACGTCGAGCGCCTCGTCGTCGCGGGCCGAGGCGACGCGCTTGTAAGTCCGAAGCCGCTGCCCCATGTCCGAGATGTAGTCTTCGGGGATGGAGACGTCCACGCCGAGGTTTATCGAAACGGAAGTCTCGTCCTCGACCTGCTCGCCGCGCAGCTCCGCGACGGTGCGCTCAAGCATCTGCGTGTAAAGATCGAAGCCCAGCGCGTCCATGTGCCCCGACTGCTCGCCGCCGAGCAGGTTCCCCGCCCCGCGCAGCTCCAAATCCAGAGCCGCCACGCGGAAGCCCGCGCCCAAGTCCGAGAACTCGCGTATGGCGGCGAGGCGCCGGCGGGCGATGGCGGTCAATTCCGCCTCCGAAGGTATCAACAGATACGCGTACGCGCGCCGGTTCGAGCGACCGACGCGCCCCCTGAGCTGGTAAAGCTGGGAAAGGCCGTAGTTGTCGGCACGGTTTATGATGATTGTGTTGGCGCGCGGGATGTCTATCCCGTTCTCGATAATCGTGGTGGCGACGAGCACGTCGGCCTTGAAATCCACGAAATCGAGCATCACCTGCTCCATCTCTTTCTCGTTCATCTGCCCGTGGGCGACCGTCACGCGCGCCTGCGGGACGAGCCTCTTGACGAGCGCCGCCACCGTGTCAATCGTCTCCACGCGGTTGTGTATGAAGAAGACCTGCCCGCCGCGGCCGAGTTCCAGCTCAATCGCCGACTTGATGACCGACTCGGAGAACTGCACGACCTGCGTCTGTATGGCGAGGCGGTCGCGCGGCGGAGTTTCAATAACTGACATGTCGCGCAGGCCCATCAGACTCATGTTGAGCGTGCGCGGAATCGGGGTCGCCGAGAGCGTGAGTACGTCCACGCGCTTCTTTAACTGTTTGAGGCGTTCCTTGTGCGCGACGCCGAAGCGCTGCTCCTCGTCCACGACGACGAGGCCGAGGTCGCGGAAGGCGATGTCTTTCGAGAGCAGGCGGTGCGTGCCGATGATGATGTCTATGTCGCCCGACTCGACGCGCTTCACGATCTCCTTCTGCTCCTTCGCCGAGCGGAAGCGGGAGATTAACTCAATCGTCACGGGGAAGGCGGCGAAGCGTGCGCGGAAGGTCTCGTAGTGCTGGTATGCGAGCACGGTCGTCGGCGCGAGCACGGCGACCTGCTTCGAGTCCATGACGGACTTGAAGGCGGCGCGCATGGCGACCTCGGTCTTGCCGTAGCCCACGTCGCCGCAGAGCAGCCTGTCCATCGGCGTCGCGGCCTCCATGTCGCGCTTCACGTCCTCGATGGCCGTGTCCTGATCCGCCGTCGGCACGTACTCGAACGCGTCCTCAAACTCGCGCTGCCAAGGGCTGTCGCCCGAGAAGGCGTAACCCTGAACGAGCTTCCTCTCGGCGTAGAGGTTCAACAACTCGTCGGCCATGTCGCGCATCGCGCGCTTGGCCTTCGCCTTCGTCTTCTGCCAGCCCAAGCCCCCGAGGCGGTCGAGCGTCGGCTCGTGCCCTTCGGCGCTTGAATAGCGCTGCACCAAGTCCATCCGCTCGACAGGCGCGTAGAGCTTCGCGTCGTCGGCGTAGTAGAGCAGCATGAACTCGCCCTTGCGCCCGCCGAGTTCCAACGTCTGCAAGCCGCCGAAGCGCGCCACGCCGTGGTCTATGTGGACGACGTAGTCGTTGACTTTTAAATCTCGAAAGTCGGAGAGGAAGGCCGCCGTCTTCGACTTCTTACGCCGCGCCGAGGCGGTCGTCGCAGCGCCCGTCCCCGGCGCGCGCTGCTCGACGCCAGCGCCGCTCGCCTCGTCGAACAAGTCGGTCTCGACGTGGACGACGAGGTGCGAGCCGGGCAGCTCGAAGCCGCCCGAGAGCCGCCCGACGGTGACGACCGCGGCGAAGTCTTCGGCCGCGCCGCCCTCGCCCGCGAGCGCGACGCGCGCCGCGACGTTGTAGTCCGAGAGCATGTCGCCGACGCGCTCGGCCACGCCCGCCGAGGGCATGGCGAAGAGCGTGAGCGTCTGTCGCTCGGCGCGCGCGTGCCGCACGTCGGCCGCGAGGTCTGGGATGCGCCCGTGGTAGCGCTTCGCGGGGAGCGAGCGCCATTCGACTTCGGGCGCCTGCTCGACCGCGGGGAAGAGGAAGAGCGGCGGCGCGGTCTGGCGCGCGCGCCCTATCTGCGCCGCGGGCTGCTCGGACTCGCCGACGAATCTCTCGTCGGTCGCCGCGGCCGCGCGACCCAACGCGCGGAGCTCGACGCGCGACACTGTACTTAACCCCGCGCGCAACTCTTCGGCCGTCAGGTAAAGCTCTTCGGGCTTGAGACCTATCTCGCCCGCGGCCTCGTTCTCCTGAAAGCGCGCGGCCAGCGTCTCGAAGCTGTTGCCGAGGTGCTGCTCGACGCCCGCGGGCTCGTCCAAGACGAGCACCGCGTCGCGCAGGTAGTCGAAAGTGTTGGCGTCCGCCTTGACGACCAGAGAGATCAGCCACTCCCAGCCGGGGAACGTCTCGCCCTCGTCGGCGTAGACCGTTCGGTCTTTGAGCGCGCGCGCGTGCGCCTCGTCGCCCCAGCGGTCGCGCGCGAACTCGGCCCACAGGCGAAAGTCGTCGCGGCCGACGGCCAGCTCGCGCATCGGGACGACCTCCGTGGACTGTAGCTGTTCGATGGAGAGCTGCGTCTCGGCGTTGAAGCGTCGGATGGAGTCAACTGTGTCGCCGAAGAACTCGACGCGCACGGGCGCGTCCTCGCCCGGCGACCAAACGTCGAGTATGCCGCCGCGCATCGAGAACTCGCCGACCGCGCCCACGGGGTCTTCGCGCACGTAGCCCGAAGCGAGCAACACTTCAACCAAGTCTTCCGGCGGGTAGTCTTCGTCCCTTCTGAGCACCGCGCCGGCTTCGAGAATGCGCGCGGGCTGCACAGTCCTGCGCGCCATGGCGCGCGACGACAACAGCACGAAACGCCCGCGCCCGCGCGCGAGGTTCCAGAGCGTCAGCGCGCGCCGCTCCAAGGTCTCCGCGTGCGGCGAAGCGCCCGCGTACGGGTCGCCTTCGGACGCGGGCAAGCTGAGCACGGCCTCGCAGTCCTCCGCGCCGAGCCCGAGCGCGCCGCACCAGAAAGAGAGGTCGCGCTCCCAAGCCTCCATGTCGCGGTTAGCGGCGAGGACGACGGCGAAGCGCCGCGCCGTCTCGCGCTGCAAGGCCGCCAGCGCGAGCGCACGCGCGGGCGCCGAAGTGAGCCCCGCCACCGACACGACCCGCGCCCCCGAAGAGACGGCCGCCGCCAGACGCCTGTACTCCTCGCCTTCCAAGACGCGCCGCAGCGCGCCCTGCAAGAGCGAGGCCGATTGAACTGAACTACTCATCACTTGTTACTGCTTTAACTCTTTCGATAATACTCGTGGTCGAAGCGCCCTCGACGAAGGGGAGGGCGAGGACGCGCCCGCCCGCGGCTTCGACCTCTTCGCGGCCGTGTATCTCGTCGAGCGCGTAGTCGCCGCCCTTAACGAGAATGTCGGGCAGGACTTCGGAGATGAGCCTGCGCGGCGAGTCCTCTTCGAAGACCGTCACGAAGTCAACGGACGCGAGCGCGGCCAGAAGCTCCGCGCGTTCCGACGCGCTCATCACGGGGCGCCCTTCCCCCTTCAGCCTGCGCACCGAACGGTCGCTGTTGACGGCGACGAGCAGCGCGTCTCCGAGCGCGCGCGCCGCCGCGAGGTAGCGCGCGTGGCCGACGTGCAGGATGTCGAAGCAGCCGTTCGTAAAGACGAGCCGCCGCCCCGCCGCGCGCAGTTCCGCGCGGACGCGCAACAGTTCCCCCCTGTCGAGAATCACTTTGCCGCCCATCGGTTTTAAGTGAATGGTAAATGGTAAATGGTAAATGGTAAATCGCCGGGGCGAAGTTTTGTCTATTCCCGATTGACGATTTACTATCTACGAATCATGACGAGCAGGCTTCCGGAGGATATCGTCCCCGACAACGACCAGACGCGCGCCCGCGCCGAGCACCTCGCGCGGATACAGGAACTCGTCGGCAACGCGTACCCGAACAAGTTCGCCCGCACCTCTCTGACGGAGAGCGCCGAAGGAGAAGACACGATCACTTCCGTCGTCGGCGCCTTCCGCAGGCACGAGCCCGAGGTGAAGGAGGGCGAGCGCCCCGCGCCGGAGCAGTTGGAAGCGGCGAACGCGACCTTAGATGAAGTCGGCAAAGTAAAAGTCTCGGGGCGTCTGGCGACGCCGCCGCGCGTGATGGGGAAGGCCGCGTTCGTGCATCTGTCGGACGGCAGGGAGCGCCTGCAAATCTACGTGCGCAAGCAGGAGGCCGTCGCCGTCAGCAACGACTCTCTTCAGCCGGTGGAGGAGCCCGAGAGCGGCTGGCGTCTTTTCCAACTGCTCGACCACGGCGACTTCGTCGGCGTCGAGGGGCGCCTGTTCGTGACGAAGACGGGCGAGCTGTCCGTACACGTCGAGACGATTCAGTTTTTGTCGAAGGCTCTGCTGCCGATGCCCGACAAGATGCACGGCATCAGCGACCCGGAGATACGCCAGCGCCAGCGCTACGCAGACCTCATCGCTTCGAGCCTCAAGGTCAAGTCGGATGAGGAGCCCGACGACACACAGCACCAACTCTCGACGCGCGAAGTCTTCGAGCGCCGCTCGAAGCTGGTCACGGCGATGCGCCGCCATCTGGACGAGCACGGCTACATCGAAGTTGAGACGCCGATGCTCTCGGCCATCGCCTCGGGCGCCGCCGCGCGCCCCTTCGTCACGCACCACAACACGCTCGACATTGACCTGTACCTTCGCATCGCGCCCGAGCTTTACCTCAAGCGCCTGCTCGTCGGCGGCTTCGAGCGCGTGTATGAGCTGAACCGCAACTTCCGCAACGAAGGCATCTCCACGCGCCACAACCCAGAGTTCACCATGCTCGAATTCTACACGGCCTACAAGGACGTGAACTGGATGATGGACTTCTGCGAGGAGATGGTGCGGACAACCGTCGTGAATGTCACCGGCGGCACGCGCGTGCGTTTTGAGACTGAGGCCGACGAACTCGACTTCGGCAAGCCCTTCCCGCGGCTGACCATGAAGGAGGCGATCAGCGAACAACTCTCAAACCAGCAATTCAGTGACCTTATCGGAGAAGGTTTCGAACCCGAGTGGTTAGACAACGCTCAACGGCTAAGGGCTCTCTCCATATACTTTCAGAGGTGGCACGCGGCAATCGGCGGCTCGGCTGCTGTGCCCGCGCTGTCGCTATTGTCCGGGCAGGAACTCGACGAGCTTCGTGTGGGGCTACAAACCAGAGCGCGCCAGTTATGGAGCGCCGCCACCTCGGAAGCGCGGCTTAACGCGCCCGAGGGAGACGGTGAGAAAGCTCGCTCAGTCGCCCTTATCTTTGAGCATGTAGCAGAGGCGGAACTGCGTCAGCCGACCTTCATCACCGACTTTCCCAAATCCATCTCTCCACTTTCCAAAGCCTCGCCCGACGACCCGGCCATCGCGGAGCGGTTCGAGTTGTACGTGGCGGGGATGGAGGTGGCGAACGGGTTCTCGGAGTTGAACGACCCGGCGGAGCAGTTGGAGCGGTTTGAGGAGCAGGCCAGACAGCGCGAGGGCGGCGACGAGGAGGCGATGCAGACCGACCTCGATTACGTGCGCGCGCTCTCCTACGGGATGCCGCCCGCCGCCGGCATCGGCATCGGCATTGACCGTATGACGATGCTCCTGACGAACCGCCGCTCCATCCGCGACGTGATCCTCTTCCCGCACATGCGCCCGCGTAAGGCCGCGGACGCGGAAGCAACCGACGGACAGGCTCCCGACTCTTAACTCGCGCCGGCGCGGCGCCGTGCGTTTCGGGTTCGGCGGCGCGCGGTGTTAACATGCAGGCGCGTCGGAAGGCGCGAGCGGCGCCCGGCTCGGCCCGAACCTTACATAAACAACTTTCAGACAGCCGAAGGAGTACCCCTGAATGATGATTCGCAAAATTTCCCTCGTCGCCATCGCCGTCGCGCTGGCCGCCGTCTTCGCCTTCGCGCAAGAGGGCGAGAAGAAGTCCGTCAAGGTCACGGGCTACGTCATAGACAACATGTGCGCCGGGATGCACGGCTCGGAGGACGAGGCCAAGAACCACCCGAACGCCTGCGCGCTGATGCCCGCCTGCGAGAAGAGCGGCTTCGCCGTCGTCACCAAGGACAAGACCTACAAGCTCGACGAGCAGGGCAACAAGCTCGCCGCCGACGTGCTCAAGGGCGTGAAGACCAAGCGCGGCCTCAAGGTGGATGTCGAGGGCACGCTCGACGGCGACACCATCCACGCCGAGAAGCTGACCGCGGCGACGGAATAGTCCGGACGTAGATTTGAGTAGGGCGGTGCCTTCATCCGTCGCGATCGCGACGGATGAAGGCACCGCCCTCATTCATATCGCCCTAGAGCTGCTTGAGGACTTTGCGCGCGAGTTCGGAAGCCTTTCTTATCTTCTCTTCGGGCTCGCCGGGGGCGCCGACGTTGACGCGCACGACCGCGTCCTTCTTAAGAACGTAGAGCGAGGCGTCCTTCTCGCCGCCGGCCCAGAAGGCTTCGTCGCCGACGCCCGCGACGCGGCGCGGCACGCCCTCCTCCTCTTCTTCTTCCTCTCTGGCGTGGCCGCCCTCCCTGACCTGCCCGCTCTTGCGCTCGCGCTCAAGCTCCTCTTCGCGTTTGCGCTCTGCCTCCTCGCGCCGCTCGCGCTCGCGCTCCCTCTCCTTCAGCGCCTCGGGGCCGAAGCGTTTGCGCCAGTAATTCTTCAACGCGCCTTCGGGGGCGCCGGGCGCCGCGCGCACGACTTCGAGCCCGACAGACTTCTCGAAGGTCGGCAGCGGGTAGAAGCACTGCGACGACGCGACGCCTTCCGCGAGGTGTTCGCTCGCCTGCGCGCCCGTCGGCTCCTCGCCTTGCACTTCGCTTATGTCTGCGTTGGAGAGAAGGCGGCAGGTCGCGCTCGGCGTCGGCTGCGCTGCGGCCTGCTGCGGCGTGGGCGAAGGCGAAGGACGCACGTCCGCGTCGCGCTTCTGCCCGCAGGCGAGCGCCGCGAGCGTGAGCGCGCAGACGAGCGTCGTCAACGTCTTCGTCATCCCGTTACTGTTTCGGCGGGGCGACCTGCGAGGTCTGCTTGCGCAGGGCTTCGACGCGAGCGCGCGCCCAGTCGGCCTTGACGCCCGTGCGCGCGAGGCTGCTCACGTAGCGCTCGGCGGCGGCGAGCGCTTCCGCGCCGCGCCCCTCTCGCTCGCGTATGCGGCTCAGGTCGAGGTAGAACTGCGGGCTCTCTTCGCCGGCCAGCTCGGCGGCGCGCGCGTAAGCCTCGCCCGCCTCCGCGACGCGCCCCAAGTGTTCGTAGATGCGCCCGAGGTGGTAGAAGACGAGCGGGTAGCGCGCGCCCTCTTCGCGCACGACGGCGAGCAGGTTGGCGGCGGCCTCCTCATTGCGCCGCAGCGAGATGAGCGTGAGCCCGAGTTCGAGGTTGGCGGGCGCGAGGTAGCCGCCGCTCTCGGCGACGGCGCGTCGGTAGAGCGCGGCGGCCTCTTCGTTACGTTCGTCTGCGCGCGCCGCGCGCGCGTCGAGCAGGAGCGTGTAGGCGCGCTTGTTGGCGACGAAGGGCGAGCGCGCGTCGCGCGCCGCGCGCGCGTTGTGTATGAGCGCGGTCGTGTCCGACGGCGGCAACGCGGAAGCGACGCGCATGTCCGCCGCGCCGCGCGACTCGGAAAGGCTTCGGACTTCCGACGCCGCGCGCGTCTCCGAAGCGCCGCGTGTCTCGGAAGCGTCGCGCGTCTCGGAAGCGTTTCGGGCCACTGGCGCGGCACGGTACTCGCGCTCGACGTTCGCGGCGGCGACTATCTCGCCGCGCGCGAGTGTGACCTCGCGCGGGACTGCGCGGCCCGCGCGCGTCATGCGCTCCGAGAAGGAGTCGATCACGGCGAGCGCGCGCTCGGAGTCTCCGAC
>DATFHD010000071.1:0-48686 GCA_035248785.1 Pyrinomonadaceae bacterium
GCGAGCACGTCCGCGGCCGACGCCTCGAAGACGATCCAGCCGTCTTCGCGCAGGCTCCGGGCAAGCGCGCGCACGAGAGCGGTCTTGCCCGTGCCCGAGTCGCCGACGAGCAGTACGGAGCGCGCTGGCTCGCGCGTGAGCGCGGCTTCGAGCTCTGCGACGCGCGCCGACACCGCGTCGAGCATGAAGACCTCGCCCCCGGCCTCCTCGTCCGACTCCCAGACGCGCCCGACCGTCTTGAGGAAGACGGCCGTCGCGCGCCGCCCCTGCCAGCGCGCGAACCCTTCGCGGACGTGCGCGGGCAGCGCGTCGCCGAGCGTCTCAAGCGTCTGCGCGATGTCGGCCGTCTGTTCGTCGCCGAGCCCGAGCGACTTCGCCTCGGCGATGAGCGCCGCGGCCGTCAACTCCTCGCCCGCGCGGACTCGGCCCGCGACGAACTCGCGTAGCAACTCGCCGGGGATGGGGTCGCGCCAAGTGGAGTTGAGTCGCACGAGCAGGCGCGCGAGGACGGGGCGGCCGGCGTTGTGCGCGTCGAGCGCGCGCAACGCGAAGAAGCGCGGCCAGTAGTAGTAGGCGTTGATGTCGCGCAGGACGGACTCGACGACGACCGGGTCGTCGCCCACGCGCTGCGACAGCGCTTCGAGCGACATGCAGGCGAGGATGGCGTCGTAGTCGGTCGCACGCGCGAGCAGCACCCACGCGGTGTTCTCGTCGGCGCGCGAGAGCTGCGCGCCGCGCAGGAAGGTCTCGTTGCCGAGAAGCTCGCGCGGGTGCGTCGTGCCGCTGAAGAAGCTTTCGAGCCGCCGCGCGACGGCGAACACGTCTTCTTCTTCTTCAACCGTCTCGTCTGAGCCCGGCGCGCTGACCTCATCCGTGCCGGAGCCCCCGCCCGCGCCCGACTCCTCCTCGCGCCCGAGCCCGAGCGCGCGCACGCCCTCCAACTCTCGCCGCGACTCCGCCTGCGCTTCGGCCAGTTCGGAGAGTCTCGATTGCTGTTCGTGGAGTCGGGCCGCCTGTTGCGCGGCCCTATCCCGCTGCGCGTCCAGACGGGTGCGCAGCGTGGCCAGCTCGCGCCCGAGCCAGTCGCGCAGCTCCGCCACCTCGCGCGCCGCGCTCCGCGGAGTGCGAGCGCGCGTGAGCGCCAGCCACAGCGCGGCCAGACTCAGTAGTATCGAGGCGATGACGGCGGCGTTCAGCATGAAGTCCTGCGGCGTTATCGAAAGAGTCGTGCGGCGTTCTCGGAAGCGTCAGGCGGCCGCGTCGCGCGCGGCCTCTGCCACGGCGCGCGCGGCGCGGTTGCCGGATTCGAGCGCGCCGTTCATCCACGAAGCGTAGACGGAGGCGTGCTCGCCCGCGAAATGTATGCGCCCTTCGGGGGCGTTGATGGCAACGAGCTGCGGCCCCGAAGGGTGAGTCCAAGCGCAGCCCGCCCACTCGTCTTCGCCCCAGCACTTGACCGCGCCGCGCTCGAAGTCGGCGCGCGCGCCGGGCAGCGCCTGCTCGGTCATTTCGAGCGCGAGGTTGATGCGCTCGGGCTCCGGCTTCTTCGCCCATTGGAGCGAAGTGAAGTGCCGCACGTAAGCCTGTAGTACCGCGCGGTCGGCCCGCTGCCCGAAGGTCGAAGGCCAGAACTCGGCCGGCAAGTCGGAGACGGCGAAGCCGTTCACGCGGCCACGCTCCCAGAAGCGCCCGCGGCATTGGAGGAAGGCGCGCGCGGCCATCTCGTAGGTCATCTCGTCGCGCACCTTCCGCTTCCGCTCGGAGAGCGCGGGCGCGAACCGGACGCGGCCCAGCACCGCGAAAGGTATCGCGCAGACGGCGTAGTCGGCCGCCAAGGTCTCCAACGCGCCGCCGCGTTTGAACGTGACGCGGACGCCGTCCGCGTCCTGCTCGACTCTCGTCACGGGCGCGTCGTACGTGACCTTACCTTCGAGCCTTTCGGCGAACGCGCGCGGCAAAAGGTCGTTGCCGCCTTCAATCTTGTGCCAGCCGCGCCCTTCGCCCAACTCAATGCCGATTGAGTCCTCGACCGCGTCGCGGAACTGCGCCCAGTTGACCTCCGCGCGCCGCCCCTTCTTCAAACGCACGAACAGCCCCGCCTCGGGGTAGAAGGGAAGGAGACGCAGCCCGAACTCCTTCACGTAACGCAGCGTCCACTCGTGGTTGTCGGGGATGCGCGCCGCACCCGCGTCCGCGTACACACTTCCGTCGAAGACGCGTAGCGTCAGCACGCGCCCGCCCGGACGCTCCTGCGCCTCCAAAACCTTCACGTCGTGCCCGGCCTTCGTCAACTCGTAACCGGCCGCAAGACCCGCCAGCCCCGCGCCGAGTACGACCACCTTCCGCGGCGCGGCCGTCCGCGCGAAACCCAACGACTCGCCCGCGCGCGGCAGGCTTGCGCTCACGCGCGCCGGGACGATGAGCGCCGCCGCGGCCGCGAGCGCGCCATGTTTGAGGAAGTCTCTGCGAGGGATGTTTCTCTTCATCTCGAACTGTTCGGAGGTCTGAGAATTTAAGGGTGGCTCGCGTGCATCGCCACAATCTTCCACGCCCCGCCCTTGTTGACGAGAGTCAGCGTGTAGAAAAGCTCGAAGGGGGCGGCGTCGGCCTCCGCGCCGGGGACGGCCGAGCGCTGCCGCAGAGACTTGCCGCGCACGACCGCCGCGTCGCCGTAAAGGTCAACTGTCACGTCGCTCGTCTCAAGCCTCGTAAACTTCAGGCGGCCCGAAGCGACCTCTTCGAGCGCCTCGCGCCGCGTCTGCCGCGAGCCGTCGCGGAACGTCCGGACGAACGTCTCGTCGAGCAGCGCCTCAAGCTTCTTAACGTCGCCCGCGAGCGTGGCCTGCTGGAAGGCAGCGTGGGCGGCGGCGACCTCTCTCTTCGCCTCATCCTCCGGGCGCGGGAGCCTCGTCGCCTGCCAACTCACCGCCTGCCACTTTCCATTGCGTTTAAGGAACGTACCGGTGTTCAGAAACTTCGAGACCTCAGTCGCGCCGTCCTTCGTGGTCGTGCCGACGAGGCGGAAGGCGACGACGGCCGTGTCGCCGTACTGCCGTATGCGCACGTCCTCGGCGGTGAAGACGGTCGCGGGGTCGCCGGCCTTCGGCGCAGGCGCCGAGCGCACGTCGCGCATGATGTCTGCCTTGCCGACCCGCCGCCCCGAAGAGCCAGTGTAGATGAGGTCTTCGGCCCAGAAGCGTTCGTGCACCGCGGCGTCGTTGCGCCCGGCCCCCGCGAGAAACTCGTTCAAGAGCCTCGTCAACTCCGCCGCGTCCGGCGCCGCCTGCGCCTGCGCGAAGGCGCCGGCCGAAGAGAAAAATAACAGGAAGACTGTTGATAGAATCCGACCCACGTCTGTACCCCTCCCGACGCGTCGTCTTAACAAAAACGAGCGGCCGGCATCATATCCCGACTGGCATGAGTGGTACAGACTTTTTCCGTTTTGCGGAGGCAGGAATTTAAGTGTAGGCGGGTCAGTAATGATATCTACAGGCGAGAATTCTAATCTTATCGGCAGTGACTTGGTAGACGAGGCGGTGCTCTTGGTCAATACGCCGTGACCAACAGCCTGATAACTCGCGCTTCAGCGGCTCCGGCTTGCCGACCCCTTTAAACGGGTCGCGTTGTACGTCTTTTATGAGAGCGATGATGCGGAGCGCCGTCTTCCGATCCTGCTCAATCCATCAAGCCAAATCCTCGAAGGCGGCCGGGTCAAATTCCAAGCTTCTCGCAGGCTTCATCGAAAGGGATTCCTTCCTCTCGGCCCTTTGCTTCCAGAAGCCGCCGCTTCATCTCTTCGCTCTTCAGAAGGTAGGCCGTCTCCCTCTCGGACTCAATCTCGCGCCACAGTTCTATCGGCACGATGACCCCGACGGGCTTGCCCGTCTCGTCCGACACGTATTGAATCTCAGTCAGGCTCATGGCTCCGGCCTCAGTAGCTCGGGAATGACGAGGGAAAATTTATCAGAGTACGTCGGGCGGTTCAATAAAAAGGCGGGCGCAAAAAGAAACCGGGCTGCTACCCGAAGGCAGCAGCCCGATCCCGATCCCTTTGAACCGCCGAAGCGATTCGGGGGGACGGCAACCCTTGCATGTACACGCGACAGGCTGCCTATTTATATCCCGGAGCGTGGCCTGCGGCGGCTCACCCCCGGTCGGCACGGGCCAACTTTCGTCAACCTCTCGCGCCCGAAGGCGCGGTGCCTTTTGGTTTTTGTTTTGGTGGCTTTACCTCCACCTCCAGTCTACGTTCTGGACAACGAGGCTCAACCTAAGTTGAGCGACTTCCGCTACCCCGTCGGTTAATTACTCCGTCGGAGCGCCGTCGCGTTTTTATCCGCGCGGCCCGAGAAGCGCCCGTCGGCATCTTCCCTGCGCAGGCCTTTCGGCCTCGGCCGGGGCGTCAGTGGCAGCGACGATTGCCGCTTGTCGCTGTCCTCAGTTTGAAGCGTTGCCGCCTCAAACCGCCGATCCCCTCGCCGGTCACGACTGCCGTAACAATCGCGACGGGAGCCGGACTATACGTATAGCCATTTAAGCTGTCAAGACTTTTTTTCAAAAAAAAATTCGGGCGAAATTCCCTTGATTTTCAGGCTTTTCGCGTCATCGGAAAAGTTCATCAACAGGCGATTTCCACAAGTGGAAATTTCATCGCCGTTTCGGTGGAAAACTTTTGGGCGTGAACCGTGAACCGTAAACCGTGACAAGAAAAAGCACGCCTTCTCTTGTCACGGTTTACGGTTCACCGTTCACGCTCCTTTCAAGAACTGCGCGGCGATTTCGGCGACACGGCGCCCTTGAAAGCGTGCGGCGCTCAGCGCCATCTCGTCGGGGCGCGTGGCGCCGTTGTCGCTCTTGAAGGAGACGCCGTAGGGGTTGCCGGACTGGAACTGTATGGGGTCTGCGTAGCCGGGGCCGACGATGATCGCGCCCCAGTGGTAGAAGGTGTTGTTGAGCGCGAGGATGGTTGACTCCTGCCCGCCGTGCAGCGTGGCGGCGCTGGTGAAGGAGGAGCAGACCTTGTTGACGAGCTTGCCCGTGGCCCAGAGCGGCCCGGTCGTGTCTATGAACTGTTTGAGCTGCGCGGTCGGCAGGCCGTAGCGGGTCGGCGTGCCGAAGATGACGGCGTCGGCCCACGTCAGGTCGTCGAGCGTCGCCTCCTGAACGTCCTGCGACTCCTGCACGTGCTGCGACCAGCCCTCGTTCGAGGCGATGGCCTCGTCGGGCGCGAGCTCGCGCACCTTGCGCAGGCGCGTCTCAGCGCCCGCCCCTTCGGCGCCCTCCTCGACGGCGCGCGCCAGCCTGTAAGTCGTCCCCGTCGAGCTGTAGTAGATGACCGCTACTTTGACCGCCATTCTTCCCTCCTTGCGTCAGTGGTTGACCGAGGAGTAGCCGAGGAAGGGAAGTCCCCCTGCGGTCTCGCGTCAACGCGTTTGTCGTTACGGCTTCGGTGTCGTTCTTATAGCGCGCCGCCGCCGCGAGGCGCAACACGCGGGCCGCAGTCGGTCTCAGAGCGTACTGAACGGGGTCGAGTCTTCGTCTTCTGAAGTCGGCCGGGCCCTCACCTCCCGCCGACGACCAGCAGCGCCGCGGCGACGGCCGCCGCCGCGGACACGAGGGCCGCCAGCGCGGCCCAGCCGCGTCCGTTGAGGCGACCGCCCGCGTGCAGACTCTTCCCCAGACTGCGGCCGTAGAAGAGGTGCGCGAGCGCGAGGCAGAAGGCGGCGAGGGCGAGTGTGTAGAGCCTGTGCGCGAAAAACCAAGGCAGCCGCCCGGTCGAGCCCGTCAAGTCCGTGGGCGTCCAGAGGCCGTAGAGCGGGGGGTTGTAGAGCGAGTGGTTGAGGCCGAGTGTGTAGAGGTAGAAGAGGCCGCCGCCGAGAGCGAGGCAGACGGCGTATGCGAGGTACTTGTCGCGCAGGAGCACGTTGAAGAAAACGGCCGCCGCGATCATGAAGGCCGCGCCCGGCATGAGGATGACCGAGTAGGTTTTGAGATAGGCCAGAGGCTCGAACGGCGCGTGCCCTTTGTAGAGTTGCAGCGCGGAGGCCGCGAGCCCGACGAGCGCGACTGCGGCGGCCGTGAGCAGGAGGTTTGTGAAGAACTTCGATAGCAGCAGCGCCGAGTTCGGCGCGGGCGTGCTCCACAGCACGGGCTCAATTCGCAGCTCGCGGTCGCGGTGCATGGCTTCGCCTGTATAGAAGACTGCGATGGCGGCCATGAAGAGGATGAAGGAGTCGGCGGTCTGCGCGGCGTAGGTGGCGGAGTAGGAGGGCGCGGGCGCGGGCGCGAAGTAGACGAGCCCGGCGACGGAGGCGAGCGTCGAGAGCGGGAGGAGCACGAGGAGGCTGCGCTCGGCAAAGAGCAGACGCAGTTCCACCGCGACGGCCGCGGCCGACTGCCTCAGCCCCGCGCGCGCACCGCCCGTCGAAGTCTCGACCGACGGCAGCGCGACCGTCTTCCTACTCAACGCTTCGCTCTCCTTCTTCGCTTCGCCTTCGGGAGCGCCCCGGTCGAGACTCTGTGTGTTTCCGACGACAAACTGCTCGCTCCCAAAGTTCGTGTCGGCGAGCGTCTCGCCTTTGAAGAGACCCCCGTTGTCTTCGCCGAGGCCGATGGTCGTCGGGCCTTTGTCGGGTGTTTGCTTCCCGGCGCGCTCGGTCGTGGAGAAGCGCAGGTAGAGCAGCGCGAAGATACCAGCGGCCGCGGCGAGCATCAGCGCGCGGTTCGCCAGCACTTCGGGGCCGTACGCGTAAGCGAGCCGGTTAATCAACTCTGCGTCTAGCCAGACGCCGCCGGGCGCCCTGCCGGGCGTGTCGGCCCAGTTCATCAGCAGCGGGTCGAGGGCGACGCGCCAGTGCGTCGGCAGCCCGCGCAGCAGCGCCGCCTGATAGGCGATGTAGAGCGGGTAGAACGCGGCGGCCAGCGCGTAGACGATCTTCGGGTTTCGCGTCAGCGTCCCGACGGAGAAGTAAAGGGCCGCGAGCAACAGGTGCGTGACGACGACGAGCAGGAGGAAGTGTTTGAGGTAAGGCCCGAAGCGCACAGGCCCGACGACGAGGCCGGGCTTGCGAAGCAGTTGGAGCAGCGCGAACGTCAGGGGAAAGGCCGCCTGACAGCAGACGAGCACGAAGAAGTTGCCGAGGAACTTGCCCGCGAGGTACGAGCCGCGGCCGAGCGGCTTCGAGAAGATGAGCGGCGCCACACCCGCGCGGAAGTCGCGCGCCACCGGGTCGCCCATGAGGACGGCCGTGAAGAGCGGCAGCGTCATGAAGGAGTAGGCGGTGAAGCTCCTGACGATGACGAAGTCGCCGTTGACGGCCCAGCCGTAAAACCCGGCCGGCCCCCAGCCCCACCACAGCAGGGCGTTGCCGGCGAAGAGCGCGAGCATCGCGTAAGGCGCGACGCGCTTCGTGCCCAGCAGCACCTCCGTCCGGAAGACCGCGAAGAAGGGCGCGCTCGTCAGACTCCTCAAACAGCACCCCCGGCGGCGCGGCTGAAGTAGAAGTCTTCGAGCATCGGCCGTGCGGGCGCGAACTCCTCGCCGGGACGTTCGCCCTTCGAGTAGACGCGCAGGCGCGTGCGGCCTTCGTAGACTTGCGACGAGATGACGCGCAGGCGCGACTTCAACTCCGCGACGCGCTCGCGTTCGACCAAAGCCTCCCAGACGGTGCCCGCGATTTCGTCGAGCGCTTCGCGCGGGGTGCAGGCGGCGATGATCTCGCCGCGGCGTATGATGGCCATCCGCGTGCAGAGGTTCGACACGTCCGAGACGATGTGCGTCGAGAGGACGACGGTCGTCTCTTCGTCGGCCACTTCCGCAAGCAGGTTGTGGAAGCGCGCGCGCTCTTCGGGGTCGAGCCCCGCGGTCGGCTCGTCCACGATGATGAGGCGTGGCCGCCCTATGAGCGCCTGCGCGATGCCGAGCCGCTGGCGCATCCCGCCCGAGAAGCCGCCCACGCGCTGCGACGCCTCGCGCGAGAGGTTGACGCGTTCGAGCAGGGCGCCGACGAGTGCGCCTCGTTCACGTCGGTCGGCCACGCCCTTGAGGCGCGCGAAGTAGTCGAGCGTCTGCACGGCGGTCAGAGCCGGGTAGAGGCCGAACTCCTGCGGCAGGTAGCCGAGCAGACGGCGCGCGCCAGCCTTGTCTGCGACCACGTCGAGCCCGCCCGCCTCAACCTTCCCCGAGTCGGGTTCGAGCAGCGTCGCCGCGATCTTCATCAAAGTCGTCTTGCCCGCGCCGTTCGGCCCGAGCAGCCCGAACATCCCCGCGGGCGCTTCGAGGCTCACGCCCTTCAGCGCGCGCACGCCGTTCGGGTAAGTCTTCTGCAAATCCCTGATGACGAGCAATGGGCCGCCTTTCGCGCGGCGCGAGGCCACAGCGCCGGTTTCCGCACTTAGACACCGCGCCCCGCGCCCGGTTCGATTATCCGCGCCGACGCCAAAGTGGACGGAAAGATGTGTCTCTGAGGTGTGAAGGCGGGGCTCCGAGAGATTCCGTCCCGGAGCGGCGAGTGCTTGCCGTCGTCAGGCGTCGCCCTTCGACGGGCGAAGGCCGGCCTGATTCTCTTTCGTGACCCTGATGAGGAAACGCAGGGCTTCATTCACCGAATCCGCGTCGGGGAACGCCTCGATCACGTCTGGGTCGAGCCTGACTACATTGCCGAACTTTTTACGACCCGGCCCCAGCTTCCTCACCCGCAGGGCACGCAGGTCGTATTCGGGCCGGAGTTCGTCTTCTACTTCCGTCTCAATCTTCTTCATAAATTCTCCGCTCCGCCGGCGTCAACTCCCTAGCACTAATCAGTCTGAGGGTGTCATCGCTCTCCGCGTACGACACGAGCAGTAGGCGGCCCTGATTCGACCGTCCGACGATAATATAGCGGTGCTCATCGTATGAATGCTCGGGGTCATAGAAATCAACATAGAGCGGGTCGTCGAAGACCGCCCGGGCCTCTTCAAAAGAGACGCCGTGCTTCGCAAGGTTGGCCCGTGCCTTCCTCTCGTCCCACCCGAAATTCACGGGGGCAGTATAGCACCTGCGGGAGGTCGTAAGGTTTCTCTTTAGGGCTACCCGCGCCCGGCAGAACCGGGCGTCGGCGGCGCGGGTGCAGGTTTGGGGCGCGGTCGTTTATAATCGGTGTTTCGGAGACTCACCAGACATTTCGAGTGTGACGCAAGAGGAGTGGCGATGACGGATGAGAAGGGGACGAGGCGGCCCGCGCGTTTGAGGTTCGAGGGGCGCGTGCTCTATTTGACGGAGGACGTGTCGGTCGTTCGCGCGCAGTTGGAGGCGGGCGAGAATCTTGAGTTCGACCCGGCGCGGCCTTTGATGAACAACATCTCGACGGACGAGATCACGCCCGGCTGGGTCTGCTTCTACTACGACGAGACGCTCGGCGAGTACGTCTACGTCGGGATGCGCGAGGGCGCTGTTAAGAAGGACGAGGTTAAGAACGGCGGGTTCGCGGTCGTCGTCTCGGGGCTGTCGAAGGGCTGCGGCTCGTCGCGTGAGACGGCGCCGTTCGCGGAGAAGGCCGCAGGGCTCCAACTCGTCATCGCCAAGACCATCGAGAAGATTTACGGGCAGAACTGCCAGAACATCGGCCTGCTGACCTCGACCGACTTCGGGCTGATTGAAAGAATCAGGAACGGCGAGGAGATTCCGCTTGAAGAGTTCACGCGCGGGCTCGACCCCATCTCGCAGCAGATAGTCGAGTACGGCGGCCTCTTCAACTACAACAAGGCGCGGCTCTCGGGAGAAGTCACGCCGCCCGCGTTGGAGACGAAGCGGCGGCCGATGAACATCGTCGAGAAGATCGTCGCGCGCCACGCCTTCGTACGCGCGGGCGAGGTCGGCGTCGAAGCCGTGAAGCCCGGCGACGCGCTCTTCGCCGTCGCCGACGTGCGCTTCTCACACGAGTACGTAACGCCGATGGCCGAGAGTCTCTTCAAGCAGGCTTTGGGCAAAGACGCGCGCGTCACAGAGCCCGAGAGCGTCTACGCCTTCCGCGACCACCTCACCTTCATCGGGCGCGTGATGCCGGAAGAGAAGAAGAGGATGGGCCTGCTTGAGCGCGCCAACGGGCTCGCCACCACGCAGGAGAGTTTTACGGAGCAGCAGGGCATACGGCTCTACGGCGGGACGGAGGAGCGCGGGAGCGAGGCCATCTGCCACAACGCCGTCGTCGAAGACATCGCGCTGCCCGGCCAGCTCGTCATCGGGACGGACTCGCACACCTGCATGGCGGGCGTGCTCGGCTGCTTCGCCTTCGGCGTTGGTTCGACCGACATGGCGAACGCTTGGTACACGAAGGACATACGCGTCAAGGTGCCCGAGGTCGTCCGCTTCGTCCTGAAGGGCGAGAAGCGCGCCGACGTTTCGGCGAAGGACGTGATGCTCGTCATCCTCGCCACCGAGTACATGAAGCAGGGCAAAGGCATCGGGCAGGTCTTGGAGTTCGCGGGCGAAGGTCTGAAAGACTGGCCGATTGACGAGCGCGCGACGCTCACCAACATGGCGGTCGAGGCCGGCGGCTTCACAGGCATCATCGAGCCGGACGAGATGACGCTTGAATACCTGAAGAGGATGCGCGGGCTCTCCGAAGACGAGATTCGCGCGGGCTTCCTCCGAAGCGACGCGGACGCCGAGTACGCCGCGAGCTTCGAGATTGACTTGAGCGAAGTGCGCCCGATGGTCGCCACGCCCGGCGACCCGCGCAACGGGCTTCCCATCTCCGATTTGAGCGAGCCCGTCAAGATAGACATCGCCTACGGCGGGTCTTGCACCGGCGGCAAGATGGCCGACATGGACATGTACGCGGCGGTCTTGAAGCGCGCGGTCGAACAAGGGAAGAGGGTCGCGCCCGGCGTCCACCTCTACTTACAGTTCGGCTCGCAGAAGATTAAGGAGTACGCCCGAAGCCGCGGCTACATCGAAATCTTCGAGCGCGCGGGCGCCGAGTTGATTGACCCTTCGTGCGGCGCTTGCATCAACGCCGGCCCGGGCGCGTCGCGCAGCCCTGAGCAGGTCACGGTCAGCGCGCAGAACCGCAACTTCCCCGGACGCAGCGGCCCCGGCAAGGTCTACCTCGCGTCGCCCTTCGTCGTCGCAGCCTCGGCTGTCGCCGGCCACATCGTCGAGCCCGACGAGTTCCTGCACGAGCGCGAAGAGGAGCTGGCCGTCGCATGAAGGGCATCGGGCCGGGCCGCGTCCGCGACATCCTCGACCACGAGCCGCGCTACGTGCGCGTCGAGCGCCAGCGCCGCTACCTCCTGACGGGGCTGCCCGAAGGCGTCTCGCCCCGCGACGAGCACGCGCAGATTACGGACAACTACATCACGAACACGCGCCTGCGGCTGCGCAAGTCGCGCTGGGTGCCGACGGGCGAGTGGAGCCTCAAGCTCTCGCAGAAGCAGACGCCCGCCCCGCCCGACTTCGGGCGCGCACTGCTGACGACGCTCTACCTCAACCGCGCCGAGTATGAGGCGCTCTCCATATTCGAGGCCAACGAGCTGCGCAAGAACCGTTACTACTTCCGGCACGAAGAGCGGCTCGTCTCCGTCAACGTCTACCTCGGAGACCTGCGCGGCCTTATCCTCGCCGAGATAGATTTCGACGATGATGAGGACGCGGAGATGGACGCCTTCCCCCTTCCCCCGTTCGCGCAGTTGGACGTGACGCGCGAAGAGATGTTCACGGGCGCTTCGCTCGTCGGGCTGACGTTTGAAGAGATACGCGCCGAACTGGCCGGCCGCGGCTGAGGCGCGGCCACGCACGACCCCAAAGGATAAATGAGAGTGACGCACACACCCCGCTTAACGTCTCTTTTCGTCTTCGCAGTTCTCCTCCTCCTGCCCGCCTGCGCCGCGGGCGCGGGCCGAAGTCAGGACGGCGCACAGCGCGCACTCGACGGCAGCAAGCTTGCGCCCGCGCAGGCAGAGGCGCGCGAGGCCGGCGAGCAGAAAATCTTCCGCGGCTCGGTCGCAGACCACCCCGCGCGCATGACGCTGCGACGCTCGCCGTCCGGCGAGTTGAACGGCTCTTACGCTTACGACGGTCGCGGCGGCGAACTCACGCTCAAGGGCTCGGTGGACGCGAAGGGCAACTTCACGCTCGAAGAGTTCGACGGCGCGAAGAAGACCGGCGCGTTTAAAGGGACTTGGGACGAGAAGGACTACGAGCCGGAGGCGAGCCTCTACGGCGACTGGACGAAGCCGACGGGCGGCGACACGCAGTACTTCTACTTCGCCGAGCAGCCCGCACCTTCGGGCGGCCACGCCGTCGAGACGAAACAGATCAACGAGGTGAACAAGAAGCGCGGCTACAGAATCAACGTAGATTACCCGCAGATCGAGGGCGCCGAGAAGTTCAACGCGCTGGCCGCCGCGTTCGCGACGAAGGAGGCCGCCGACTTCAGGGCGGCCGCGGGGCGGCAGCCGGGCGAGAAGGACTACATGCCCGAGGCGGCCGACGACTCGCTCGACGTGCGGTACTTCGTGCGGAGTGCGACGCCAGAGATAATCAGCGTCGAGTTCCAGATGGACTACTACGAGCACGGCGCGGCCCACGGCTCGCACGCTTTCCACGTCATCAACTACGACGCGCGGGCCGGGCGCGAGTTGAAGCTCGCCGAACTCTTCACGCCGGGCTCGGACTACTTGAAGAGAATTTCCGAGGTCGCCATCAAACAGGTGCGGCGCTGGAACAAGGACTCGGCCGACTATTCGGGCAGCGACGGCCAGCAGTACCTCGACGACGAGGACATCAAGTCGGGCGCCGCGCCCGACGCGGAGAACTACCAGAACTGGACGATCACGCCGCGCGGGCTCGCCGTCACGTTCGACTACTACCAGCTCGGCCCCTACGCCGCGGGCGCGCAGAAGGTCGTCCTGCCCTACGCCGACCTGAAGGACGTGATTAAGCCTAACGGGCCACTGGCCCCTTTCCTGAAGTAGACGCGGCCTCGTCGAAGTGAGACGACGGACACGTTTGTCGGAGTGAGATGACGGACAAGCAGGCGGCCACGGCCGTCACCATCTACACCGTCGGCCACGGCCGGCACCCGTGGGCGGACTTCCTCGCGCTGCTCAGGCGGTACGAGATAGAACTGCTGTGCGACGTGCGCAGCGCCGCGCGTTCGCGCTGGCCGCAGTTCAACGGCCAAGTGTTGGCGGCGAATTTGAAAGACGCAGGGATAGGCTACGAGTGGCTGCCCGAGTGCGGCGGCAAGGTCGTGGCGCCGACCGGGGAGCTGAACCGCGGGTTGGAGCGCATCATGGAGCTGGCCGCGGACGCGCGCGTCGCGCTGATGTGCTCCGAGTCGCAGCCGCTCACCTCGCACAGGGAGCCGCGCGCCAACTGCCACCGCGTCGGCCTGCTCGGCCCGCCGCTCCGCGCGCGCGGCGCACGCCTCGTACACATCCTCCCCAACGGCGACGCGCTCGAACTCGACGAGTCCTCCGTCCCGTCAATCTGGTGACGTGCTCCGCGCACGGCTGCCGGAAAATTCTAGTTGAAGAACGTGGGAGACTTCAGTATACATTCCGACTAACCCGAGGGCGGCGGTCAGTTGGGCGGCCGCCCGCGTCGGGCTCGAATGACACCCCGGCCATTTTTCGATTTCAAGCATCTCACGCACAGTTAAAAGCCGACTGGCGGAAAGATCGGACGCGTTCATGCCGAAGCAGAGACGAGACGGGCAGCACGGCGAGCCGCCAGAGCGGGAACTCCCGCCCGGCGTCAAGCTGCTGCGCACGCTCGAAGGGCACGAGGGTACTGTCGTGCAGGTGGCATTCGACCCTGCGGGCCGGACTCTGGCCAGCGCGGGCACCGATGCTACGGTAAAACTCTGGGACGCGGCCAGCGGTGAGTTACTACACACACTTGAAGGTGAAAGCCCTGTCTATTGCGTGGCATTCGACCCTGCGGGCCGGACTCTGGCCAGCGGGAGTAGCGACGGCATGGTGAGGCTATGGGCCGTCGCCAGCGGCGAGCCGTTGCTGACGCTCCAATCACAAGACAGAGTATCCGACCGCTACTTCGACGCCATCATAGCCATGGCGTTCGACCCCGCCGGTCGAACACTGGCCGGCGGAGGGTTCGCCGAAAAGGTGATGTTGTGGGATGTGGGCAGCGGCAGCCTACCGCGTACGCTCGAAGGTCACATGGTAATTACTTATAGCGTTACGTTCGACCCGGCGGGCCGGATGCTGGCCAGCGCGGGCAGCGACGCTACGGTCAGGCTGTGGGATGTGACCAGCGGAGAGATAATCCGTTCCCTCGAAGGCCACGACCCTGACCAAACCATCAGGAGTATAAGGTTCGACCCGGCGGGCCGGCTCTTGGCGAGTGCGGGCAATGATCATACGGTGAGGCTGTGGGATGCGGCCACCGGCAAGCTGTTACGTACGCTGGAAGGACATACGGACAGTGTAAGCTCCATCGCTTTCTCCCCGGACGGAGGGGCACTGGCCTCGAAGAGTAACGACGGCACCGTACGCCTCTGGCGGTGTGACACATGGGAGAAGGTCGCGGTCATTCCGGAGCCGGTACACTCAAAATGGATAACGAGCCTCGCGTTTCATCCATCCCTGCCGCTGTTGGCTTCTATCGGGTCGAAGCCGGGCGTGGAGGAGGAAGAGATGTCCCGGCTGATTCACGTCTGGGAGCTGGACTTCGACGCGCTGCTCGGCGGAACGTCGGGCCGCAGGGCGCCGGCGGAGTCGGTACACCACATGACGGCGAAGATCGTGCTGGTGGGGGATTCGGGGGTCGGGAAGACCGGGCTCGGGTGGCGCTTGGCCCACGGCGAGTTTAAGGAGCAGTCCTCCACGCACGGGCAGCAGTTCTGGGTGCTGGACGAACTAGGCACGCGGCGGAAAGACGGGACGGAGTGCGAGGCGATACTGTGGGACTTGGCGGGGCAGCCCGACTACAGGCTGACCCACGCGCTCTTCCTCGACGACGCCGACCTCGCGCTCGTGCTCTTCGACCCGACCGACAGCCGCGACCCGCTGCACGGCGTCGAGTTCTGGCTCAAGCAGCTCAGGTCGAGCGAGGCGGGGGGCGGGGCCTGCCCCATGATTCTGGTCGGCGGCCGCGCCGACCGCGGCGAGCCGCGCCTGACGCGGGAGGAACTGGAAGAGTTCTGCCGCCACAGGGGCATCAGCGGCGGCTACCTCTCCACGAGCGCGAAAGAGGGCGCCGGGCTTAAGGAATTGCTGCGGCGGATGAACCAGCAGCTCGGGTGGGAGCAGAGGCCCGTCACGGTCACGACCGTCACCTTCAAGCGCATCAAGGACTACGTGCTGGGGCTGAAGGAGGCCGCCCGCCTGCGCCGCGTCATCCTCAGCCCGCAGGAGTTGCGCAGGCGTTTGGAGAAGACCGACCGAAGCTGGAAGTTCACCGACGCCGAGATGATGACGGCCGTCGGGCTCCTCGCCAACTACGGCTACGTCCGCGTGCTGCGGACTTCGAGCGGCGAGGAGCGCGTCCTGCTCACGCCCGAACTGCTGAACAACTTGGCCGCCTCCTTCGTCCTCGAAGCGCGCCGCAACCCGAAAGGGCTCGGCTCGCTGGAGGAGAAGCGGCTGACGGCCGGCGAATACCACTTCCGCGAACTGGAGGGGGTCTCGGGCGAGGAGCGCGGCGTGCTGCTCGACGCGGCGGCGCTCCTCTTCCTCAGGCACAACCTCTGCTTCCGCGAGACAGACCCGCTCGGCGGGAAGTCCTACCTCGTCTTCCCCGAACTCATCAACCTGAGGAAGCCGGTGCTCGACGACGACGAGGAGACCGAGGACGGCGCCGCATACACGGTCTCCGGCGCGGTCGAGAACGTCTACGCCTCGCTCGTCGTGCTGCTCGGCTACACGCAGACCTTCACGCGCACCAACCAGTGGCGCAACCAAGCGCGCTATGAGGTGGCCGGCTCGCTCGTCTGCGGCTTCCGGCAGGACGCCGAGCGCGAGGCCGAACTCGACCTCGTGCTCTACTTCGGCACGAACGTCGGCCGGCCCGTGCGCGCGCTCTTCCAAGGGCTGTTCGAGAGCTTCCTCGCCAGCCGCAACCTGAACGTCTTCCGCTACGAGCCGGCCGTCTGCGTGAATGGCCACGTGCTCAACCGCGCGGTCGTGCGCGAGCGCCTGCGCAGCCTGAGCGACTTCGCCTTCTGCTCGGACTGCGGCGAGAGGGTGGCGCTGCCGAAGGCGCACGAGCCGATTCAGTTGACGCAGTCCGAGCGGCGGAAGGTCGTGGAGCAGCAGTGGTTCGCCTCGCGCCGCGCGCGCTTCGAGCAGGCGGTCTTCCAGTTCGCCGCCTACGTCGAGGACGAGGGGCTGCCGCGCCCGGCCTGCCTCGTCAGCTACGCCCGCGGCGACCGCGAAGAGGAGCGCTGGGTCGAGCGCAGCCTCGCCACGGACTTGAAGAAGGCCGGCGTTAACGTCCTGCTGGACAAGTGGGAGACCGCGCGGGCCGGCGCGGACGCGGGCTCCTCGCGCCTCGCCGAGCGGATGCAGGAGTGTGACCGCGTCATCGTCGTCGGCACGCCGCGCTACCGCGAGAAGTACGAAAGGAGGGGGAAGGGCGCCGCCGACGAGGAGGGCGCCGAGGCGGCGCGGTTCTCGGCGGCCGAGTTGGCGCAGATTGACGAGCGGCTGCGCCGCGCCGGGCGCGGCGAGACCGTAATACCGCTGCTGCTCGCGGGCGCACCGGCGTCGTCGTTGCCGCCGCAGGTGCGCGACCGCGCCTACGCCGACTTCCGCAGCGAGCGCGACTATTTCTCCAAAGCCTTCGACCTGATCCTCGACCTCTACGGGATCTCGCACGCCAGCCCCGCCGTGGCCGACCTGCGAGAGTCATTGTTGGAAATCGAACTCCGATAGGCCACATCCCTTAAAGGAGAGAAGCCACAATGAATCGCACCAACTCCTCCCGAAAGAAGGCGGCCGCCTCCTCCCCGAAGAAGGCGGCCGCGCCGGCGACCTCTGCGCGCAAGGCGGTCGCGAAGCGCGCGCCGAAAGGCCCGGTGAAGGGCGACGCGAAAGGGAAGTCAAAGGGCGCGTCAGGGAAGTCAAAGGGCACGTCGAAGGGCGCGTCGAAGGCGTCCGGCGGCCGTCGGCGGCGGGGCGGCGAGGCGAAGTACGCCGTCGCCAAGATCGTCCTGCTCGGCGAGGCCGGCGTCGGCAAGACGGCCCTCGGCTGGTGCCTCACGGGCAAAAAGTTCAGCTCGCACCCGACGAACCACCCGATGCAGTTCTGGCTGCTCGAAGAGCCAAGGATCACGCTGCCCGACGGGACGCGCTGCGACGTGGTGCTGTGGGACATGGCCAGCCAGCAGGACTACCGCCTCATCCACCCGCTCTCGACCGACGACGCCAACCTCGCGCTCATCGTCTTCGACCCCTCGCTACGCCCGGACACGCTCGCGCCCGTCAGGTACTGGCTCAACCACTTGGCCGGCTCTCGGAAGAATCGGTGCCCGACGATCCTCGTCGCCGCGCGGACGGAGGTCGGCGCGCCCGTCCTCACGAAGAAGGAGATTCAGGCGTTCTGCAAGGAGCATGGCATCGCCGGGGGCTACGTGGCGACCAGCGCCGTCACCGGCGAGGGGCTCAAGGAACTGAAGCACCGCATCAAGACGCGCTTCGGCGCGGGCGGCATGAAGGGCGCGGAGGTGGTGGGGCACTTCCACACGATTAAAGACCTCGTGCTCGAACTCAAGCGTCAGGGGCGCAGGTCGGCCGTCATCTTCTCGCCGGAGCAGATGCTGAATCGCCTGTGTAAGGCCGGGGTGAGTAACGTCGGGAGGCAAGACCTGCTGGAGGTGGCGCGGCAACTGGCCGGGTACGGCTACGTCCGCCTGATCGGCGTCTCTCAGGAGGAGCGGCGCATCCTCCTCGTCCCCGAACTGTTCGACGCGCTGGCGGCCTCGTTCGTCAGCGCCGCGCGCAAGCACCCGCTGCGGCTCGGCGTGCTCGAAGAGGAGAGCGTGCTCGCCAACGAGTACGACTTCCCGGAGCTGCGCGGCCTCTCCGCGGCGAATCAGCAGTCGCTGCTCCGCTCGGTCGTCTTCGCTTTCTTGGAAAGGAACCTGACGCTGCGCTGCCTGCGCGAGGTCGTCGGCAAGAAGAGCCTCCTCTTCTTCCCCGACCTCGTGACGCTGAAGCGCCCCCGGACGGGCGCGGGACACGGGTTCTTCGACGGCGCCTCCTACACCGTCCGCGGCGACACCGAGTACCTGTTCGCCGTGCTGGTCGTCACGCTCGGCTACACGAACATGTTCACGAGCACCGAGCACTGGGACAACATGGCGCGCTACGAGCTGGAAGACGGCGTCGTCTGCGGCTTCCGCATCGAGGACGAGCGCGAGGGCGAGCTAGACCTCGTGCTCTTCTTCAACTCCAAGGCCGAGGCCCCGCAGACCCTCCTGCAAGGGCTGGTCGAGAACTTCCTGCTCCGCCGCAAGCTCAGCTTCTCGCGCTACGACCCGGTCACCTGCCGCAACGGCGACATGCTCGACCGCTCGGTCGTGCGCGGCGCCCAACAGGACGGACGCACCCACGCCTACTGCCCCGGCTGCGGCGAGAAGCTGAAGCTGCCGAAGCCGGTCGAGTCGAGCAAGCTGCCGCATGCGGAGCTCCGCAAGGTGCGCGAGCAGGAGTGGTTCGCGCAGCAGCGGCGCCGCTTCGAGCTGGCGATCTTCAAGGTGAAGGAACACGCGCGGGCGCAGAAGTTGTGGAGGCCGGAGTGCTTCATCAGCTACGCTTGGGGCGACAAGGAGCACGAGCAGTGGGTCGAGCGCAAGCTCGCCACCGACATGGAGAAGGCCGGCGTGGATGTGCTGCTCGACCGCTGGGAGAACAGGCGCATCGGCGCCGGCGTGGTGAAGTTCATAGACCGCATCCGGGACTGCGACAAGGTCGTCGTCGTGGGGACGCCGGCCTACCGCATGAAGTACGACAACAAGCAGACGGAAAAGGGCTTCGTCGTCGCGGCCGAGGGCAGGCTGATGTCCCCGCGCATACTGGGGACGGAGGCCGAGAAGGAGTCCATCCTGCCGGTGCTCCTCGCGGGCTCGCCCGCGGAGTCGTTCCCGCCTTGGCTGCAAGACAGCGTCTACGCCGACTTTCTTGACGAGCGCGCCTATTTCACCAACGCGTTCGACCTGATCCTCAGCGTCTACGGCATCGACTCCAACACCCCGGCCATGGCCGAACTGCGCGGGCCGCTCGCCGAGTCTGAGTAGGGGCGTGGCGGCCGAGGCCCTGAAAAAATTTCAGACTCCGGGCCGCGCCCGCGCGTCTTTAACGGGGCGCTCTCCCGCGGCTCGAAACTCTTGCCGGCGGCGCCGCGCGTGATAGCTTCCCGCGCGCTTTCGCCGGACGCCCTCGCGCTTTTCTAAAAACTTAACGGAGGAATGACCTTTGCCATGAGGAGCAAGAGAAGCATCTCGTGTGTCTTCGCGCTGCTGGTTGTCGCCGCCGCGGCCGCCCAAGCCTTCGCGCCCGACCAGCCGCGCATGCAGGCGGCGCTCGACAAGTTGCAGAGCGCGCGCTCCAACCTCGAAGCCGCGACCGACGACAAGGGCGGCCACCGCGTCAAGGCCCTCGAACACGTCAACAAGGCGATTGACGAAGTGCAGAAGGGCATCGAGTACGACCGCACGCACTGAGAAAATAGTAGACGGTAGACAGTAGACAGTAGGCAGTAGAAAACCACAGAGACACAGCTTTAAGCATTTGAATTTCAGGTCTGAAATTTCAAATGCTTGGGCTGTGTCTTTGTGTCTCTGTGGTTTAATACCTTCCGAAAACTTTTCCGGAGGGGAGGCGGATGGCGACGAAGGAGAAGGCAGAGGCCGAGCGGCTCAAGCAGCAGGACGAGGACGTAAAGCGCGCGCTCGAACAGACGGGCGGCAAGGCGCTCAAGCCCGAAGGGGCCGCGAAGGAGGCGGCCGAGCGCCCGCCGCGCGAGAAGCGGCGGCACAAGCTCTGGATAAGCACGTACCTGCTCGCGCTCGTCGCGCTCGCCGCACTGCTCTACGCCGTGCGGCTGAAGTTCTTCGACTTCGCCGACGCCTACCGCCCGCCGGTGCTGCGCGCAGTCTACGGCGCGATGGCCGTCGTCGTCGTGCTCGCCGCGGCCCGCCTCGTGGACGCACTCCTCATAGACCCGCTCTCGGACGCCGCCTCGCGCTACAACCTCCACCGCGTGATGCGCCTCGCCGCGGGCACGGCCATCGTGCTCATCGTCGTCTCGGTGCTCTTCGCCAACTGGTACACGGCCGCCGTCTCGTTCGGCGTGCTCTCGCTCGTCGTCGGCCTCGCCGTGCAGACGCCCTTCACGAGCCTCCTCGGCTGGGTCTACATACTCGTGCGCGCGCCCTACCGCGTCGGCGACCGCATACGCATCGGCGAAGCGACGGGCGACGTGATAGACGTGGGCTACCTCGACACGACCCTCTGGGAGTTCGGCGGGCAGTACCTTTCGACCGACCACCCTTCGGGGCGCGTCATACGCTTCCCGAACTCTCAGGTGTTGTCGAGCCCCATCTACAACTACTCTTGGCCGCTCTTCCCTTACATCTGGAACGAGGTCACCTTTCAGGTCGCCTACAACAGCGACCTCGAATTCGTCGCGGGCGTGATGCGCGATGTGGCCGACGAGGAGATAGGCCGAGCGATGCGCGAGCGCATAGGCGTCTACCGCGAGCTGCTCGCGCAGACGCCCGTGGACGAGCTGCAAGTGCGCGAACACCCCTCGGTCGTCTTCCGCGTCAACCAGAACACTTGGATAGACGCGACCGTCCGCTACCTCGTCGAGCCGCGCGAGGCCGGCCGCGTCAAGACGCGCCTCATCCAGAAGATGCTCGCACGCCTCAACGCCGAGCCCGACCGCGTCGGCTTCCCGAAGGACAACATGCGCTGACGCCGAGCCGCGCGCCGGCGGAGTCAACGAACCGGCAGATGCGCGACAGCGCGGCTCTGGTCTTCAACCATCCGTAATCGGCCGCGAGCGCGCGGCGGATGAGTTCGTGCCACTCTTCCGGCAGGTGCCTGACAGCCCAACGCGCCGCGCGCGGCTTCGAGACGACTTTGCCCTTAGCGTGCGTGTAGAGAATCCTGCACAGCGTCAGGACGGCGTAGGCGCGGTAGAAGGGAACGTCTCGCCACTCGCTCGACGGCTTGAGGCTCAACTCTTCGCGCAGGTAGTTGACCTCGCGCCTGAGCGCCTCTGACAGCATCTCGGGTGTTATCTCGGGGACGAACGCCTCGGGCCTTTCGCCGTAGAGGCGGACGCCGCTCTCAAGCACGTTCAGCCAGATGATGGGGTTGCCGTCCGAACCCCCGCGCCTCAGAGCCCCGAACTGATAGTGACACGCCTTCGCGTTCATCGTCAGGACTTCGTCCCTGACGAGAAGAGTCATTTGCAGGCGTGAAGCCCACGGGTTCGACTCGCTGAGACGCGCGAGCCACGCGCCGAGCCTTCGGAACTGCGCGTCGCTCAGGTCGCGGCGCGTCGCGACGAGGCAGTCAACGTCGCTGCGCGCGGGGTCGAAGGCGCTCTGCGTGAGCGAGCCGTAGAGGTAGACGCCGACCAGATTTTTGCCGAGGACGGCGGGGAGTCCCGCCGCAAGCTCTTTGAGCAGCCCGGACACCTGTGCGGGGACGCGTGCCATAGTCGAAAGGTCGGCCTCAACGGGCGGCGGGCGGGCGCATCGTCATCAGCGCGGCGTAGGTCTCGACGCCGTCCCAGAGGTTTTGCAGGCGTATGTTCTCGTTCTCGGCGTGCTGGTTGTTGTCGTAGTTGGCGACGGGCACGGTGACGGTCGGCGCGCCCAGCGTCTCGCGTATGAGGACGAGCGGGAGGCTGCCGCCGAGCGTGGGGCTGCGGACGATGGGCTGCTCGACCGTTGACTGCACGGCCTCGACGACCGAGCGCGCGATGCCCGAGTCCATCGGCGTGCGCTCGGCGTTGTAGCCGCCGGGCGAGACCCTGACCTTCGCGACGAGCGGATGGGAAAGACGATCTTCGTCGGTCGGCTCGGCTTCGGTGACGTAGAAGCCTTGCGCGCGTATGTGCGCGATAAGTCTCTCGACCTGACGGCGGTGGTCGTTGCCTTTGACGAGACGCAGGTCGAGCGCGGCGACCGCGGTCGTCGGAATCACGTTGCGCGCGAGCGCGCCCGTCTCGGCGGATGACAGGCCGTTGATGTTGAGCGAGGGCTGGTTGATGAGTTCGACGAGCGACGCGCCGCCGCCCTCGGGCCGGTTGATGCCGAGTTCGCGCTTCAGCTCTTCGTCGTACGAAGGCGCTTCGGCGAGCGCTCGCCGCTCGGCCTCGCCCAGAGGCTCAACGTCGTCGTACCAGCCCTTAACAGTTACGCGCCCGCGCTCGTCCTTCATCGAGGCGAGCAGGCGCGCGAGTATCATCGCGGGGTTCGGCGCCCAGTTGCCGTAGTGGCCGCTGTGCAGAGGACGCTTCGGCCCGTAGACCGTGACCTCGACGTTCGTGTCGCCGCGCACGCCGAAGACGACCTGCTTGCGCCCCGACTGATGCACGGGGCCGTCGCAGATGACCCACGCGTCCGAGGCGAGCAGTTCTTTGTGCCGCGACATTATCTCGACGAGGTGCGGCGAGCCCGCCTCCTCCTCGCCCTCGAAGAAGAACCTGAGGTTGACGCTCGGCTGAATGTTCTTAGCGCGCAGCGCGTCGAAGGCCGTGAGGATGGACATCACGCCCGCCTTGTCGTCCGAAGACGAGCGCGCGTAGAGACGCCACTCGGGATTTATGGCTTCGCCTTCGGCGGGCATCGGCCGGATAGTCCCGCCCTTC
The DNA here is from genome assembly GCA_035248785.1 of Pyrinomonadaceae bacterium. GTDB lineage: Bacteria > Acidobacteriota > Blastocatellia > Pyrinomonadales > Pyrinomonadaceae > QHXN01. The sequence goes on from DATFHD010000071.1 coordinate 22,832, forward strand.
TCGAAAGGCGCGGTGCGCAGCGCCGGCTCCCAAGGCTGCGTGCCCGTCCACTTCTTCGGGTCGGTCGGCTGGCCGTCGTAGTGCGCGTAGAAGACGATTGTGCTTTTAGCGCCGGGCACGCGCCACTCGCCGTAGACCGCGGGCGGAACGCCTTCCGTCGTCGCTTCGAGCAGCCGCGGCGACAGACCCCGCGCCCGCATCATCTCGACGAGGAGCGCGGCGTTCTTCCTTATCCCTTCCCTGTCCGACGCGACGTTCGGAATCGAGAGCAGTCGCACGAACTCGCGCAGGATGCGCAGCTCGTTCGCGCGCCTGTACTCGCGCGCCGCCGCGCCCGTGCCCTGCGCGAACGCCAACTGGCAGGCGAAGAGGATGACGAACGCGACGGCGCTGAAACTTCTCTTCATATACAACTGATTTGAAATTTCAAATCTGAAATTTGAAATTCTTTAAGGAGTGGCCGCGGCCTCTCTATACTCGGAGGCGTGCGCGCGCGCGAAGTAGGCCGCGAGCAGGAAGGCGACGAACATGATGGCGGCGGCCGTCCAGAAGGTTGCGGCGACCGAGGCGTCGCTCATGTTGTGCGGCTTGCCGTCGTGGCCCTGCGTCGCGACGGCGCTGTAGATGAGCGCGGCCGAAACGAGCGGCCCGACGGCGCGCGCGAGGCTCGCCACCGACTGCGTCACGCCGAGCACGCCGCCCTGCTCGCCCGCGCCCGCGCTCTTCGACGCCAGCGACGTTAGCGAAGGCGTCGCCAGCCCGTTACCCAGCGCGAAGAGCGCGCCCAGAGCGAGCAGCGTCACAGTCCCCGTGTGCGGCCCCGTCAGAGGTATCAGCACGAGGCTCGCCGTGAAGAAGAGCGCGCCCGCGATGACCAGCGGCAGCTCGCCGAACGCCTTCACCAGACGCCCGATAAGCCCGCCCTGTATCAGCGCGCCGACGACGCCGACGAAGGCGAAAATCCATCCCGTGTCGTGCGCGTCGAACCCGAAGCGGTAGAGCGTGAAGAGCCCGAACGATGAGGTCATAATCGAGAACGCCGTCACGAACAGAAAGTAGACCGCCAGCACGAACGCGAGCCGCGCCTGTTTGAGCGCACGCACGAGCTGCGACCACCGCCCCGTCGCCGCAGACGCGCGCGCCGGATGATCCGGCGTCACCGTCTCGGGCAGCACGAAGTAGAGCAGCGTCGCGTTCGCGAGGCTGAGCGCGCCCGCGAAGATGAACGGCACGTGCGCGCCCCAGCGCGACAGTATCCCGCCGATGGCCGGCCCGAAGATGAAACCGAGCCCGAAGGCCGCGCCGATGAGCCCCATCCCCTTCGCGCGGTTCTCCTCGCTCGTCACGTCGGCGATGTATGCCTGCGCCGTCGAGATGTTGCCGCCCGTGATGCCGTCTATAATGCGCCCCGCGAAGAGCATCCACAGCGTCGTCGCAAAACCCAGTATGAAAAACCCGAGGCTCGTCCCCAGCAGGCTGAAGAAGAGCACGGGGCGTCGGCCGTACCTGTCCGACATCCTCCCCAGAATCGGCGTGAAGACGAGCTGCATAATCGAGTAGGACGCGAACAGCAGCCCCACCGCGCGCGGGCTCGCGTTGAACCGCGTCCCCTCCACGTAGAACGGCAGCACGGGGATGACGATGCCGAACCCCACGAGGTCTATGAAGACCGTGACGAAGATGACGAGCAGCGGAGAGCGCTTCATGGTTCGCCGACATTTTTAGCACAGGTAGACGGTAGACAGTAGTCAGTAGTCAGTAGAAAAACCCTCTGCCGCCGTCGAATCGCGCGGTTGTCGTCATCAACGTCCGCGGGGCGGAGCCTACCGGCTACTGTCTACTGACTACTGTCTACTGCTTTTTTGCGCTACACTCGGCCGCGTACACCAGACAGGAAAAGAGAAAGTCATGTCCGAGTCGGCAGGTCTTATGGAAGAGAAGGAGCCCCGCACGCTCGTCATCAAACGCGTCCACGAGGAGGCGCGCGACATACGCGCCTTCGACGTGCTGCCCGAGGGCGCGCGGGACTTTCACGAGATGCCTTTCACGCCGGGCCAAGTCGCGCTGCTCGAAGTCGAGGGCGAGGGGCGCGCCTACTTCGCCATCGCCAGCGCGCCCGAGGACGACGAGCTTGAGTTCCTCGTCAAGCTCTCGAACGACCCGGCCGCGCGCGCCGTCTACGAGATGAGGCAGGGCGACCGCGTGCGTCTGGTCGAGATCGCCGGGCACGGCTTCGACCTCGCGGCGCTCGAAGGGCGCGACCTCGTCTTCGTCGCGATGGGGACGGGCGTGGCGCCTTTGCGCTCGGCCCTGCGCTCGGTGCTGCGGCGCGCAGACGACTTCGGCCAAATCGTCGTCCTCTACGGCGCGCGCACGCCCGACGACTTCTGCTACCGCGACGAGACCGACTCGTGGAAGGCCGCGGGCGTCGAGCTGCGCCAAGTCATCTCGCGCCCCGACGGCTACGAATGGGCAGGCCAGACCGGCTACGTTCAGTCGCTCTTAGATAACGTGCTGCCCTCGCTCTCCGACCCCGTCGCCTTGGTGTGCGGCTCGCGCCAGATGATCGAGCAGACCCGCGACCGCCTCCACGAGATGGGCTTCGAGCCCGAGCGGATTCTGACCAACTACTGACGCCGCCGACCGCGACCGAGAGCCCCGCTTCCGGAAGAGGAGCGGGGCTTTACAGTCTTCGTGGCTTGCCGGCCCTTGCCTGAATGAATACTCATTCAGTATGATGGGCGGGCATTCTTTTAACTGATTCCCTGAGAGGCTTCCCCTTATGCTCCGGTTCGAAAAGGCCGCCGTCCTCGGCGCGGGCACGATGGGCGCGCAGATCGCCGCCCACCTCGCCAACGCAGGCATCCCCACGCTCCTGCTCGACATCGCCCCGAAGGAGCCGAGCGCGGAAGAGCACGCGCGCGGGCTGACGCTCGAATCCGGAGACGTGCGCGACCGCGTGGCGCGCGCGGGGCTTGAGGCGGCGAAGAAGGCGAAGCCCGCCGCGTTCTTCACGCCGGGGGCGGCGGCGCTCGTCTCGGTCGGCAACTTCGAAGACGACCTGCCCAAGTTGAAGGACTGCGACATCATCATCGAGGCCGTCGTCGAGAACCTTGAGATTAAACGCAGGCTCTTCGAGCGCGTCGAGAAGTTCCGCAAGCCCGGCTCGGTCGTCGCGTCGAACACCTCCGGCATCCCCATACGGCAGATCGCCGAAGGGTTCTCCGAAGACTTCCGCGCGCACTTCCTCGGCACGCACTTCTTCAACCCGCCGCGCTACCTGCATCTGGTCGAGCTGATTCGGACGGAGTGGACGAAGCCCGAGGTGTCGTGCTCGGTCTACGGATTCCTGGACAGGCGGCTCGGCAAGGGCGTGGTGGTGGCGAAGGACAGGCCGAACTTCATCGCCAACCGTGTGGGAACCTATGGCGCGCTCGTCACGCTGCGGACGCTCGCGGAGGACGGCTACACGATTGAAGAGGTGGACAAGATGACGGGGCCTGCGTTGGGCCGCCCGAAGTCGGCCACCTTCCGCACGTTCGACATCGTGGGCTTGGACGTGCTCGCGCACGTCGCGCGCAACCTGTACGAGGCCGTGCCCGAGGACGAGGAGCGCGAGATGTACCGCCTGCCCGAGTTCGTCGAGCGGATGGTCGGTCAGGGCATCCTCGGCGACAAGACGAAGGGCGGGTTTTACCAGAAGCGCGGCGGGGGAGAGAAGAAGGAGATTTGGACGCTCGACGTGGCGTCGCTCGAATACCGCGCGCCGCAGAAGGCGAAGCTCCCCGCGTTAGACGCGGCGAAGAACATCGAGGACACGCGGGCCAGAGTGAAGGCGCTCGTCTGGGGCAAAGACCGCGTCGGCCAGTTTCTATGGAAGACGATGTCGCGCGTCTTCGCATACGCGGCGAACCGCATCCCGGAGATTGCGGACACGGTCGTCGAGGTTGACCGCGCGATGAAGTGGGGCTTCGGGTGGGAGCTGGGCGTCTTCGAGGCTTGGGACGCGGTCGGCGTCGAGAAGAGTGTTGCGCGTTTGAAAGAGGAGGGCAGGCAAGTCCCCGCGAACGTGCAGAAGATGTTGGACGCGGGCGCGACCTCCTTCTACAAGACGGAGGGCGGGCAGGAGTTCTACTTCGACTTCGAGTCGGGCGGGTACAAGGCGGTCGCCGAGCAGCCGGGCGTCATCGTCCTGAAGTCGGTGAAAGACCGCACGGGCGTCATCAAGCGGAACGCGGGCGCGTCGCTCGTAGACCTCGGCGACGGCGTGGCCTGCCTTGAGTTCCACTCGAAGATGAACACCGTGGGCGGCGACACGCTCTCGATGTTGAAGACGGCGCTGGCGGAAGTCGAAAAGAACTTCGTCGGCCTCGTCGTCGGCAATCAGGGACAAAACTTCTCCGTGGGCGCGAACCTCATGCTCGTCCTGCTCGGCGCGCAGGAAGAAGATTGGGAGGAGTTGGACTTAGCCATCCGCGCCTTCCAGCAGGCGACGATGTCTCTGCGCTACTCGCCGAAGCCGGTGGTCGTCGCGCCGTTCCAGATGACCTTCGGCGGCGGGTGCGAGATGACTCTGCACGCCGACCGTGCGCGCGCCGCGGCCGAGACTTACATCGGGCTCGTCGAGGTTGGCGTCGGGCTCATCCCGGCGGGCGGCGGGACGAAGGAGATGCTCGTGCGCGCGCTCGACTCCATCCCGCCGGGCGTGTCCGAGGCCGACCCGTTCCCGTTCGTCAAGCGCGCGTTCGAGACCATCGCGATGGCGAAGGTCGCGACCTCCGCGGCCGAGGCGAAGGCGCTCGGCTTCCTGCGCGAAGAGGACTCTTACTCGATGAACGCAGACCGCCTCATCGCCGACGCGAAGCAGGAAGTTCTGGCGCTCGCGTCGGTCGGATACCAGCAGCCGCGCCAACGTACAGACGTGCTCGCGCTCGGCAACTCGGCGCTCTCGACAATCAAGCTCGGCATCCACCAGATGAAGCGCGGCGGGTTCATCTCCGACTACGACGCCGTCATCGGCGAACGGCTTGCGCGGATACTTACGGGCGGCGACCTCAACCACGAGACGCGCGTCTCCGAACAGTATCTTCTGGATTTGGAGCGCGAGGCGTTCCTCTCCCTGTGCGGCCAACGCCAGACGCAGGAGCGCATCGCGCACATGCTGAAGACGGGCAAGCCCCTGCGCAACTGAAAGGAGAGTTACGATGAGCGTGAGCGACGTTGTGAGCGTGAGTCAGACGAGTCGGGCCGGCCGCGAGTTGGGCGCACTCCTCGAACAGTTGGACGCGGTGACGGACGACGCGCGGAGGGTCTTCGGCCGCCTCAACGCCGCGCAGCTCAACTGGAAGCCCGCGCCCGAGCGTTGGAGCGTCGGCCAGTGCTTCGACCACCTGATTACGACCAACCGAACCTTCTTCGCGGACATCGAGAAGGTCGCCGCCGGGAAGCACAGGACGAGCCTGTGGGGGCGCGTCTCGCCGCTCTCGGGCTTCTTCGGGCGGCTGGTGCTGAAGTCGCTCGACCCCGAGAAGGGTCGGAAGACGAAGGCGCCGCGCGTCTTCGAGCCTTCGTCGAGCGACGTGGCGCCGGACGTGATAGAACAGTTCGCGGCGCATCAGGAAGAACTGGCCGAGCGCATGCGCGCGACCGCGAACGTTGACCTCGCGCGCACCATCGTCACGTCGCCGGTTGCGGCCGTGGCGACTTACAGCCTGCTCGACGCCTACCGCATCGTCGTCGCGCACGAGCGCAAGCACTTCGAGCAGGCGCGGCGCGTGACCGAAACTGAAGGCTTCCCGCGCGCGTGAAGTCGCGCGCGTGCGGGGTCGCCGGATAGACGAGCCTTTAAGGTCACACGATGCCCGAGTCCTTCAAGACCAAGCTGCGGCGCTGGGCCTTGAACTTCATCCCGGCCTACAGGGGCACGGGCGGCTGGGTGACTTACATCTCGGACGACTACACGGAGGTTCACGTCCGCCTGCCGCTCTCTTGGCGGACGCGCAACTACGTCGGCACGATCTACGGCGGGAGCATGTACGGCGCGGTAGACCCGGTCTACATGATCATGCTCATCAAGCTGCTCGGCCACGACTACGTCGTCTGGGACAAGGCCGCGACGATACGCTTCCGGAGGCCCGGCCGGACGACCCTGCGCGCGAAGTTCTTCATAGACCCTTCGGAGGTCGAGGCGATTAAGGAGGAACTGCGCGGGCGGAAGTCGGTTAACCGCGTCTACACGGTCGAGCTGTTGGACGACGCGGGCAAGGTTCACGCGCAGGTCGAGAAGACGCTCTACGTCGCGCGCCGCGAGCGCGCCGGGGGCAAAGACGCGTCCGCGAAAACGGGCGCGGGCGTCGCCGCATCCTGAACGGTATGGAATATCCGATAACGCCGGCCGTGAGGCTTCTGCGCGAGAAGAAGGTCAAGTTCGAGCCGCACCTCTACGACTACGTGGAGCGCGGCGGCACGCGCCACTCGGCCGAGGAGTTGGGCGTGGACGAGCACGCGGTCGTCAAGACGCTCGTGATGGAGGCGGATGGGAAGAGGCCCTTCCTCGTCCTGATGCACGGCGACCGCGAGGTCTCGACCAAACAGCTCGCACGACACATGGGCGTGAAGGCCGTCCACCCGTGCGACTTCGCGGAGGCGCAGAAGCACACCGGCTACCTCGTCGGCGGCACCAGCCCCTTCGGCACGCGGACGCACCTGCACGTCTACGCCGAGCGGACGATTTTCGAGCTGCCCGTCATTTACATCAACGGCGGCAAGCGCGGCTTCCTCGTCTCGATAGACCCGAAAGTTTTGAAGGAAGTCTTGCACGCCGAAGAGGTCGAAGTTGCCATCGAGAAGGGCGCTTGAAGCGTCTAACCGGTAAGAAATTTTAAGAGGTCATTCATGAGAGACGCTGTCATCGTTTCCGCCGTGCGCACGGCGGTCGGCAAGGCCCCGAAGGGGACTCTGCGCAACACGCGGCCGGACGAGATGGGCGCGGCCGTCATCGAGGAGGCCGTGCGCCGCGCCGAGGGGTTGGAGAAGTCCGAGATCGAAGACGTGGTCATGGGCTGCGCGATGCCCGAGGCCGAGCAGGGAATGAACGTCGCGCGCGCGGCGGCGATACGCGCCGGGCTCCCCGTGGAAACCAGCGCAATGACTATTAACCGCTTCTGCTCGTCAGGTCTTCAGTCCATAGCCATCGCGGCCGACCGCATACGCACGGGCGGCGCCGACGTGATCGTCGCCGGGGGCTTGGAGACGATGTCGCTCATCCCGATGGGCGGGCACATCATCCGGCCGAACCCTTATCTGGTCGAGCACTACCCGGACTTTTACCTGAACATGGGGCTCGCGACCGAGAACGTCGCGCGCAAGTACGAGGTCACGCGCGAGGAGCAGGACGCCTTCGCGCTCCGCTCGCACCGGCGCGCGGCGGCCGCGCAGGACGCGGGGAAGTTCGACGACGAGATAGTTCCTCTTAAAGTCACCTTCGAGGAGTTGAACGAGAAGGGGAAGAAGACGGCGCGCGAGGTCACGTTCACGAAGGACGAGGGCGTCAGGCGCGACACTTCGGAAGAGGGCTTGGCGAAGCTGCGCCCCGCGTTCCACGCGAAGGGCACCATCACCGCCGGTAACGCCTCGCAGATGTCGGACGGCGCGGCCGCCGCGGTCGTCATGTCCGGGGAGCGCGCGCGGCAGTTGAACTTAAAACCCCTCGCGCGCTTCGTCGCCTACGCGACGGCCGGCTGCCCGCCGGAGGAGATGGGCATCGGCCCCGTCCACGCCATCCCGAAGGTCTTGAAGGTCGCCGGGCTCAGGCTCGAAGAGATTGATGTCATCGAGTTGAACGAAGCCTTCGCCGCGCAGTCGGTCGCCGTCATCAAGACGCTCGGCCTCGACCCCGAGCGCGTCAACGTCAACGGCGGCGCAATCGCACTCGGCCACCCGCTCGGCTGCACCGGCGCGAAGCTCACGGCGACAATTCTGCGCGAGCTCGAACGCCGCAACGGCCGCTACGGGCTCGTGACGATGTGCGTCGGCGGCGGCATGGGCGCCGCGGGAATCTTTGAACGTTTATAATCTGCCAATAATCAAAAGTCTGAAAGGAGCAAACCGATGTCTGCCGTTGCCGAAGAGAAAAAGATTGTCGTGGGCGGGAGCTTCCTGATCGAGGAGCGCACGCCCGAGGAGGTCTTCACCCCCGAGGACTTCACAGAGGAGCACCGGATGATCGCCGACACCGCGCGGCAGTTCATGGACGGCGAGGTGCGCCCGCGTATTGACGACCTTGAGAAGAAGGACTGGAAGCTCGCGCGCGAGCTGGTTCAGAAGGGCGCGGAGCTGGGCTTCATCGGCGCGACGGTGCCGGAGGAGTACGGCGGGCTCGGGCTCGATCAGGTGTCGGGCGGCATCATCAGCGAGGCTCTGGGGCGCTCTGCCTCTTTCGCCACGACGATGGGCGCGCAGGGCGGCATCGGCCTGCTCCCGATTCTCTACTACGGCACGGAGGAGGCGAAGCAGAAGTACATCCCGCGCATCGTGACGGGCGAGTTGATTACGGCCTACGCCCTGACCGAGGCCGGCTCGGGCTCGGACGCGCTCGCGGCGAAGGCTACCGCGCGCCTGAGTGAAGACGGCACGCACTACGTCCTCAAGGGCGAGAAGATGTGGATTACGAACGGCGGCTTCGCGGACGTGTTCGTCGTCTTCGCCAAAGTTGACGGCGACAAGTTCACCGGCTTCATAGTTGAACGCCAAGAGGGCTTAGCCAACGGGGCCGAAGAGCACAAGATGGGCATCAAGGGCTCTTCGACGACGGCGCTCGCGCTCGACGGCGTGAAGACGCCCGCCAGCAACCTCCTCGGCGAAGTCGGCAAGGGGCACAAGATAGCCTTCAACATCCTCAACATCGGCCGCTTCAAGCTCGGCGCGATGTGCCTCGGCGGGATGAAGCTGATGACCTCGGACGCCGTGCGCTACGCCAACGAACGCCAGCAGTTCGGCAAGTCCATCTCAAGTTTCGGCGCCATCAAGCGCAAGCTCGCCGAGATGGCGATACGCACTTGGGTCGGCGAGGCGTTGACCTACCGCACGCTCGGGCTCATCGAGGGCGCGATTAACGCGACCGCCGACGCCTCAGACCCCGAGTCGAAGCTGCGCGCGATTGAGGAGTACGCCGCAGAGTGTTCGGCCATCAAGGTCTCGCTCTCCGAGTACTGCGACTACGTGGCCGACGAGATGGTTCAGATTTACGGCGGCTACGGCTACTCGGCCGACTACCCTGCCGAGCGCGCCTACCGCGACTCGCGCATCAACCGCATCTTCGAGGGCACGAACGAGATTAACCGCATGCTCATCCCCGGCATGCTCATGCGCCGCGCGATGGCGGGCAAGCTCGCGCTGCTCCCGGCCGCGCAGGCGCTCATGGACGAGGTCTTGTCGCCTTCGATGCCTTCGCTTGATGAAGACGAGACCGTTCTCGCGGCCGAGGCCAAGCTCGCGAAGAACGCGAAGAAGGTCGCGCTGATGGTTCTCGGCACGGCGGCGCAGAAGTACATGACGGCGCTCGCCGAGGAGCAGGAAGTCCTGCTCGGCGCCTCGAACATCATCATGGACGTTTTCGCGATGGAGTCGGCAATTCTGCGCGCGCAGAAGCTGGCCGCCGCGCAGGGCGAAGAACAGGCGGCGCTCTACCTCGACATGGTGCGCGTCTTCTGCAACGACGCCGTCGAGCGCGTCGAGGCCGAGGCGAAGAACACGCTCGCCGCCGTCACCGAAGGCGACGAGCTGCGCACGCTCCTCGCCGCCCTCAAGCGCTTCACCAAGCACACGCCCGCGAACACCGTCGCCGCGCGCCGCCGCATCGCCGACGCGATGGTCAAGGCGAACCGCTACGTGTTCTAAGGAAGTAGACAGTAGACAGTAGCCAGTAGTCAGTAGAAAATATCGGGCAGCGTTTCTACTGACTACTGGCTACTGTCTACTGTCTACTTATTTCATCATGCGCATCATTCCCATCTCAGTTCCGACGCCTTTCTACGTGGGGCCGGTCAACGTCTACCTGATCGCGGAGGAGCCTCTGACGCTCATAGACACGGGGCCGAAGACGAAGGAGGCAATCGAGGCTCTGAGGGAAGGCTTGAGGCGCGCGCGCGTGCGCGTGTCGGACTTGCGTCGCATCGTGCTGACGCACGCGCACGAAGACCACTGCGGCTTGGCGAAGCAGTTGCGCGACGAGGCGAAGGAGGCGGAAGTCCTCGTACACGGCTGGGAGACGGGCCACCGCGTCGGCCGCCTCGAATACGACGAGCACCGCGTGCTTTTAGAGCGTGCCGGCGTGCCCGCCGAAGAGATAGCGGAGATGCGGCGCATGTACGAGGGCGTGCGCCGCTTAGCCGACGCGCTCGAAGACCACGAGCACGCCGAGTTGGTGGACAACGAGGAGATTAAATTCGAGAAGGGCGCGCTGCGCGTCGTACACACGCCCGGCCACACGCCCGGCTCCTGCTCCTTCCTGCGCGAGGCCGACCGCACAGTCATCGCGGGCGACTGCGTCCTCAAGCGCATCACGCCCAACCCCGTGCTCTCGCCAGACCCGGTAGACCCCACGCGCCGCTTTCGCTCGCTCGCCGAATACCTCGTCAGCCTCGCGCGCCTGCGCTCACTCGCGCCCACGCTCGTCTACGGCGGCCACGGCGAGGCGGTCGAAGACTACGAAGAACTCTTCAACCGCTACCTGCGCGCCATCAACGAACGCCAAGCGGAGGTCGTCCGCCTCATTCCCAAGACCGGCGCCACCGCGTGGGACATCGCCCTCGAACTCTTCCCCGGCGCAGGCGACGTACACCGCTTCCTCGCCACCTCCGAAGCGGTCGCGCACCTCGACCTCGCTCACTCCGAAGGCAAGCTCGCCGTCGAGTTGAGCAACGGCCGTGAAGTCTACCGCAAGCCTTGAGGTCGGCCGCCGTGTGCGTGCCGCCGTCAGGCCGCGCCGCGCGCTCATTTATCCTTCTTTACTTTGATACGGCGCACCACCGTCTTATCCGGCAGAGTGGCGAGCGTGCCTTCGAGAGTGTCGCCCTTGACGGCGAGTTCTATGACGAGGTGCCCTCTGCCGGTCTTGATCTCGCTGACGAGCGTCTGCGCCCGAGCGTCGTAGACGAAATCATACGTCCCCATCGTCTCGGGCTTGCCGTTCACGACCTTATCCGCAGTGATAGTCAGGGTGTCTGACTTGCCCCGGGCCAAGGCCACGCGGTAGATGACCTGCTCGTCGTTACAGGCCGGGAACTTCTCCCTGTCCGCGCAGACCGACTCGCCAGACCAATTCCCGACCAGCTTAGATATTTCGTCGTCCCGCCCTCCTCCGGGCTTCTCCCCCTGTGCGCACACGGAATGCGCGGCGAGGAGCCCGCACAGAATCAACCACCAAAGCCGCACGCCGATTCGCTTCATAGTCGTCCACCTGCCTCTTAGAACTGTATAGCCTAGTCACCTTACGAGCCTGCTTTAGATGAGAGGCAGCGTGCCGGCGGTCAGGTGCATGCGCTTGTCAGGTGTCGCCGTGAGGGCATCAGGCAGCTCGTAATAAAGACTCTTCTACCGCCCGGGGTAACTCGACGAGGACGAAGTACTCCGCCGGGTACAGATAATCTTCGCCACTCTCGTCAACGACTCGGATATCACCGTCCGCGGCCGCGTCCTCGTCCGGCAGCACGCGATAAATCTTATGCAGTTCCAGCGAGGCCGGATAATCCGCGTTGTTGACGCAGACGGCAAACTTTTGCGCGGCTTTCTTTCTCTGTCTCATCGCTTTAATCCAAATACCGCTTACGCTTCATTTCTTTCCGGCCTATGCCATGCGCCTCGTACCAATGCAATTCGGCGAGTCGCACCCGGCCGCTCCCTAGACGGACGCGGGCCACGCCTTTCAGCTTTCGCCAGCGACCTTTCCCATACATCTTCCGCAGCCGCGCGACATCACGGATGCTGCTGCCGGCGGCAATAGTCTCAACGTCCGTAATGTCGCCGATGATTTCAAAGTTCATCGAAACAGCATTTAATCAGGCGCGTCTGCCGGATTCAAGTAAGACGCCCAACGCCCGGCGTCACACGCCGCCCCGCGTGGCCGTGGGGCTTTGAGAGCCTTTGAACGGCAGGAGGGCTCTCTCGTTCAGCGCGTCCGCGATGCTCCGCGCGAACAGCTCCGACATTTTTCCGGAGTAGTGCAGCGCGTCCACGTAGAGGGGCTCGGGCACGCCCTGCTGAATGTCTGCGCCCCAGAGGAAATTGTCCCCCAACGGATGTTGCGCCGCGAACTTCGCCATCAGCGGATAGGCACCCTCCACGCACGCCTTCCTCGGGTGGTCGTCGGCGGCGAATAAGTTATACCTCTGGTCGTACTTGTAGACCGCCACGGGCTGCCACACGAACAGGGTCTTGACGCCGTAGGCGGCCGCGACCGCCTCGCTTATCCTCTTATTCTCTACGTAGCGGTTGACGACGCTCAGGAGCACCGCCTCGTCGCCGCAGGCGGCTCTGTCCTGCGGCGTCTCGGCCCACTCGCGCGCGGGCTCGTCACTCGACCCGACGCCGAGCCACCTGCCGGCCGCGAGGGCGGCCCTCACCATCGGCACTTTTGTCAGGACGTTCGTGACGGCGGCGGGCCTTCCTTCCAGAGCGCTCTCGACCCTCGCGGCGGACGACGGCCTGTCGTCGTAGTGGTGGGAATCGTTCAGGCCGTCTATGAAGACGGCCACGTCGGGACGAAAGCCCGCCGCGACCAGCTTCTCGAACAGTATCCGCTCCTGCGTGGAGTAATAAGAGCCCCGCCCGAAGTTGTAAACGCGCACCTCTTTGACCGGGCCGCGACCCGACAGTAACGTCTGCAAGTGCGACGCGACCGTCTCGGCGTCGGGCACGCCGAAGCCGAAAGTGGTAGAGCCGCCGAAGAGGAAGACGTTGAAGTATTTCTCCCTGTCGGGCGGCCAAGGCCCCTGTCCTTTCGTCAGCCTGAAACCGCCCGCGTCCACGTTGACGTACCTGCCCGCGTACGGCCGCTCCCTGAACTCCGTAAAAGGCTCGTAGGCGAAAGCCCTCGCGGGTGAATACGTCTCGTTCAGCAAGGTCTGAATCTCTTCGCGGCTGAGGCCCGGATAAACCCTTTCCAGCGCCGCCCAGCGGCCCGCGTCAACGTGCCTATACTCTCCGGCCACCCTCCCCCCGTTAACCGAATCTTTAATCGCGATGGGGATGAGAAGCAGCACGTTGATCGCCAAGAGGAGGACGACCGTGTTGAGCAGAATTACGGCCGCGCCCCTGTAAAGCCGCCTGAACCTGCGGAAGCCTGCCCCCCGTCCGCCCCGTCGGCCGGAGAACAACGAGGCGGCGATACCTGCGGCGAAGGCGAGATTCACGGCGGTCGGAATGTTCATCGCTTTCTCACTTCGGCGGTCTGGCGGGGACGAAGGCCGACACGTAACTTCCCGGCCGGCGTACGGTCACGTCGGGGAGGTACTTTTACAGCTACACTCCGACAAACTCAACATGAAGTTTGGGCAGGCGGGCGTCCGAGGAAGGTTCGGGCGGGCGCAACCGAGCGGGGGCGCGGACATATTTATCCGCGCCCCCGCTCGGTGGTGTGTGAGGCGGTTCAGTTGCCGCCGGTGTTTTGTGACGCGGCGCCCTGCGTGCGCGGGAGGCGGACGCGGTTGTTGAGGTCGCGCAGGGCGGCGACGTTCTTGTCGCGCAGCGCGAAGGTCGTGCGGCCGACCGAGAGTTCCACGTGTTCGGCCTGTGAGAGCTTGAGGAAGAGCTCGTACGGGACGGAGACTTCCAAAATCTCCTTGGCGTCTTCGGCGAACCAGCTATCGGCGACGGCGTTCGAGACGAGCGTCATGCGGCCGAGGCGCAAAGTCTCGCCGTCGGCGACGGCCGAGAGGTCGCGCTGGTTAAGCGGGTGGCGGCTGTCCCAGTCCTTCGTCTCGAAAGTGAGGCGCAGCGTCGCTTGGCGCACGTAGTCGAGCTGCTTGCCGGGGCAGTGGAGCTCGGCCTGTAGGCTGACGCAGACGCCCTTGAGCGTGCTCTGTAGTCCGCGCACGCCCTCGCAGGTGACGCTCATGCGCCGGAGCGCGACGACCGTCTCGCGCGCGAAGCCGTCGTAATTCGATTCGATCTTGCCGCCGTGGTCTTGCGGCGGAGCGGTTTGGCCGGCGGCCTGCGCGCACGCCGCGGCCAGAAGCGTCAGGAAGACGCAGAAGTGCGTGATAGTTCTTTTCATGGCAGTCCTTCGGTTCGGGTGGGGCGCTGAGTCTTTTTGAGTTGAGGGACGTGCGGCGCGGGGCTTGCGCGTAAGGCGACGTGGCATTTGACGAGCCGCCGCGGGCTTCGTGTCGCCTTACAAAGATAGTAGGGAGCGGCGCGCGCGGCTGTCAAGAGGGAAGTCGGAGACGATTAAACACAGAGACGCAGCCTTAAGAATTTGAAATCTCAAATTTGAAATTCCTAAGGGCTGCGTCTCTGTGTTGAGAATCAACTCAGGAGCCGTCGGTGATGGTGAACTTGATGTTCTCGCCGCTCTCGGAGAGCTTCTGGTCGTCGCCGTTGTAGGCTTCGACCTCCCAGCGGTAGGTGCCCTTTTGCAGCGGCTTGTCCACCGGGAACGAGGTCGCCTCGACGCGCTCGTTGACGTAGGGCGCGGTGGCCTTAACGTCGTCGGGGTAGACGCTGAACTTGTAGTAGGCCGCGTCCGGGTACGGCTCCCACTTCAGTTCAAGCCCCTGCGCGCTCACGCGCGCGCCGGCCTTCGGGTTGACGAGCTTGAGGTCGCCCTTGAAGATGCTGCTCGGCCGGACGAAGAGCGTCTTGTCCGCCGTGACCTCGTACTTGCTCGCGCTCAGGCCCGCGATGCCGGTCGTCGCGAAGACGTAAGAGTCCGTGTCGAAGACGCGCACGAGCAGCCCCTCGTAAGTCTTCGGCTCGACGTTCGTGATGACGTACTCGCCGTCCTTGTCCGTGCGCGCCGTGTAGGTCTTGCTGTCGCCGCAGCCGCCGAAGAAGCGGTTGAACTTCTCGCACAGCTTGACCTCGATGTTCTCGACCGGCTTGCCGTTGAACAAGACCTTGCCCTGCACGTTGCCCGTGCCCGGCGCCGGCTTCACCTTCTCGACGCCGCTCACGCCTGCGTCCGGCGTCGGCGTCGCGCCCGCGTTCGAGCTCGCGCCCGCGTTGGAAGAAGTGTTCGCCGTCCCCGCGGCGTTCCCCGCGTTGCCTCCGCCGCTTCCGAACTTACAGCCCATCAGCGCGAGCGCCGCCAAGACTACGTAAACGGCCAGCCGCATGCCGGCCCGCAAAGCCTCGCCCTCGCCCCGCCTCTCGACGGGCGCGTCCGAACCCCGCCCAAGTGTACGTCGGAACATCAAAGGCCCTCCTTCAGGTGTGCCGTCTGTTGTCAGCCGGGATAAAACTGCGCCGCGCAGCATACATCTAAATGCCGTAGGCGGTGAAGCCCCCGTCAACCGCCACGCACTGCCCCGTCACGTAAGACGCGGCCGGCATCGAGAGGAAGGCGACGACCGCGGCGGCCTCTTCGGGGTGGCCTACGCGCCCCGCGGGCGTGCGCGAGAGTATGCGCGCGAGGCGCTGCTTGTCGTTGAGGACGGGCTCGACCAGAGGCGTGCGTATGTACCACGGCGCGACCGCGTTGACGCGAATGTTGTCCGGCGCCCACTCGACGGCGAGGCTGCGCGTCATCTGCAAGAGCGCGGCCTTGCTCATCGCGTAGGGCGTGCCCGTGCTCGTGTGCGTGAGGCCGGAGACCGAAGAGACGTTGACGACCGACGCGCCGCCGGCCGCGCGTTTTAAGAACGTGTGCGCCGCGCGCGTCAGCTCGAAGGCCGCGGTGAGGTTGGTCGAGATGACCTTCTCGTATTCCTCCGTCGTGTACTCGACGGCCGCCTTGCGTATGTTCGTCCCGACGTTGTTGACAAGTACGTCGAGCGCGCCGCCCCTCTCTTCCAGACGTTTGAGGACTGCGCGGCGTCCCTCGACGGTCGAGAGGTCTGCGGCGATGCCTTCGGCGCCCGCGCCGCGTCCGCGCCACTCTTCGACCTGCGCTTCGAGCCGCGCGGCGTCGCGCGCGACCGCGATGACTTCCGCGCCGAAGCTTAAAAACTCTTCGACGACGGCCAAGCCTATCCCGAGCGTTCCGCCCGTCACCAACGCCACCTTGCCCGCGAGGCTCCAGCGCGCGGCGGCCGTGTGCGAATCCGTTTCAGACAAGTTTTCGCCTCCCCCTCATCTTTTGAAGACTGCGGGAGAGGATAAACGCGCGCGGGCGTCTCGGGGAAGCCCGGAGGCGTGCCGAGTCAGCGCGCACGTCTCGCGCGAAGCCGCGCGGCGTTAAAGACCTGCCGGATGGCCTTCACGACCAGCGCGGGCTCGTCGAGTTGCACGTGATGGCCGCTGCTCTTTGCGACGACCAGACTGCCCGCGCTTGAGAGGCCGGCGAGCGCCTCCTTCTGCCGCCGCTTCTCTTCCGAGAGTTGTCGCCACTCTTCGGCCTTGACGCCGGGCGGCGCCGGCTCTGCGCGCGCGCCGACTATCGAGACGAGCGGGAGGTCGCCGAGCGGGTGCTTCACGCGCCCGCGCTCTTCGTGCAGGTCGCGCAGCTCTTCGGGCCAGAAGTCGTCCGACGCCGCCGAGAGCTTCGGGTTCGAGAGCGCCCACAGTCGGAGCGCCTGCGCGCGCGGCGGCAGGCGGTCGAAGGGCGGCTCTATCTTCGGCGGGCCGAAGACCTGCCGGTTCATCTCGGCCTGCTTGAGGTCTTCTTCCGTCGGCGGCCGCGGCGGGCTCTCCGCGAGCGTCCGCACGCCGGGCACGGCTCTGTCCCTCGCAGAGTCGCGCACGCGCACGACGCGCCCCTGATAGCTGAGCGTCGTGTCTTCGCTGGTGCTGTCAACCAGAACCACGCCTGCGACCTCGCGCGGGTACTGCGCGGCGTAGACGCGCGCGATGAGCCCGCCGATTGAGTGGCCGACGAGGACGTAAGGCGGCGCGACGCCCGCGCGAGCGAGCAGCGTGTGCAGCTCGTAAGCGTCCTGCCGCATCGTGCGCGGCGTGGGGCCGAGGTCGCTCCAAGCGAGGCCCGCCCGGTCGTAAGCGCAGACGCGCGCGAAGCGAGAGACTTGCGGTTGTACGAGGCTCCAGTCAAAGGAGAAGTCGCCCGCGCCCGCGATGAGCACCACTGCGGGGCCGCCCGCGCCCGCGCAGTCGAGGTGCAGGCGGTAGCCGCCCACGTCCACGAGCCTGCCCGGAGGTTTGGGCGCGACGACGCCGCCCGCCTGCCGCGCGTGCGCGTGCGCGAGCAGCAGCAGGAGCAGCGCCAGCGCGCGCGCCAGAGATGAAGGCCGTGTTGTCATAAGTCCCCCTCTGGGCGGTTACGGCCTGCGGCCCTTCGGGTTCCAGTAATTCGGCGCGGCGCGCTCGCGTTCATCTCGCCTGCGCGTCGCGCGTGAAGAGGACTAGGAAGGCGCGCTGGCCCTGCGCGGCCGACTCGTAGACGCGCTCGGCGCGGTAGCCGCGCTCGATGATGAGTTTCAAAGGCTGGCGCGACTCGTCCCAACTCGTATCGCGGAAGGCGGCCCAGAAGCGCTCGCCCTGAATGTCTTCGGGGCGCGCGAGGGCGACGCCGTCGAAGTCGCGCGGGAGGAAGTAGGCCGCGTCCTCGACGACGCCGGGCGCGTCTTTGACCTTGACGACGCGGAAGCGGCCCGCCGTCTCGCCGCGTTCGAGCGCGAACCAGAGGTGATATGCGACGAGGTCTTCGAAGGCGTAGAGGTCGGCCGGGCGTGCCGCGCTCGCGCCGTCGGCGCGTGCCGCGTTCGCGTCGTTTATCCGCACCTCTTCCGACGCGGCCGAGGCAGCCAAGTTTTCCCAAGCGCACCAGACGTAGGCGGGCGGGCGTCGCGCGAGCGTGAGCAGTCCGACGAGCGCGAACCAGCAGCAGACGAGCATCAGCGCGCCCGCCTTCCACCACGCGGGGCGCAGGCGTCCGAGCGCGAGCCCCGCGAGCAGCGCGTAAGGCCCGGCCGCGACGATCAGGTGGCGCGTGCCCCACACAGACTGCGGCAGCAGGTAGCTCGCGACGAAGGCGAGCGCCACGGGCAGCAGGGTGAAGTTGAGCAGGAACGCGACCGACGCGTCTTCGACTTCACTCGTCCTCGCGCGCCAGCGGCGCGCGGCGTCGAAGAGCAGCACAACGACGGGCAGGCCGACGAGCAGCAGTCCGAGCAGCGCGCCGCCGCGCGCGTAGAGCGGGTCGGTGGAGCTTTGCCGGAAGTAGAAGGGCTGGTTGGAGAGCGTGAAGAGTTCTACAAGCTCGCGCACGCCGGGCCGCGCGATCCAGCCAATGTTCTGCGCGAGCCCGCCGCCCTGCGTGAGTCCGCCGACCGTCGCCACGCGCGCGCAGGACAAGACCCACGGCGCGTACGCGAGTGCGAGTGCCGCGGTCGAAAGCAGGAACGCGCGGAGCCTGCGCCAGTCTTGTCGAAAGACGAGCAGCGCGGCCTCGGACACGACGACGAGCCAGCCGTAGTAGTGCGTGTAGACGAGCAGGAGGTTGACGAAGAGGAGCACGAGTTGAAGTCGTCGCGCACGGCCGTCCGTCTTCAGCAGCCTAGCGAAGAGCCAGAGCGAGGTGAGCGTGAAGAGCAGGAGCAGGCCGTACATCCTGACCTCCTGCGCGTACTTGATGAGGTAGCCGTTGGCGGCCGCAATGGCGAGCGCCGCGTTCGTCGCCCACGCGCCCAGACGCAGCTCGCGCGCGAGCAGAAGGAAGGGCACGACCGCGATGATTGACGCGACGGCGGGAAAGAGTCGCAGCCACAGAAGAGACTCGCCGCCCGCCGCCGTCCAAAGCTTTAGCAGCGCGTAGAAGAGCGGCGGGTGTATCAGGTCTGCCGCGACGAAGCGCCAGAGCCCCGCCCAAGTGTGGCGCGCGGCGTGGACGCCGAATATCTCGTCGAACCAAAGGCAGGCGGCCGTCAGACGCCACAGCCGCGCCGCCGCGTAGAGCAGGACGAGCAGCGCCGTCACGAGCGTCGCCGGCCTTTTCAGAGTTTGAGTGTCGAAGGCTCCCAACTGAAGTTCGCGCCGCCGTCGCGCGCATCTGTCGTCGTCATTCTTCCTCTTCGACGCTCAGCTCCGTGACGCGCCCCTCGCCGTTCAAGACAAATTTCAGAAGAAGAAGGTGCTCGCCTAGGGCTGCGCGGTAACGCAGCGTGCGCGCGCCGCCTTCGGGCTCGCGCCCCGCGAAGTCGAAGGCACGCAGAGGGCCGTAGGAGGCGAGCCGCTGCCAGTTGTCGCGCGCCGAAGCGTTCGAGAGCATTTCGCGGGTCTCTTTCGTCAGGGCCGCGGCGTCCGGCTTGCCCGCGAGCTGCCCGCGCAGAACTTCGCGCAGGCGCTCGGAGGTCTGCCTGTCTTCGTCACGCGCGACTTCGAGCGCGCGGAGCGAGAGCGCGGGCACGTAGAGCTTCGCGACCGCCTGACCGATGCGGCCCGCGACGCCCTGCGTGCCGATGTTGGACAGGACGATGACGGTCAGGCGGTCTGCGGGGAAGTATGCGTTGGAGGCGGCGAAGCCCGCGGTCTGCCCAGTGTGCCTGCGGACGGGGTGGCCGCGCAGTGTCTCTACGTACCAGCCGAAGCCGTAGGGGTAGGTCTTGCCTGAGTTAAGCCGGACGGGCGTCCAGACCTGTTCGAGGCTCGAAGGCTTCAGCACCCGCCCGCCGAAGAAGGCCGCGTCCCACTTCTCAAGGTCTTGCACGGTCGAGACGATGGCGCCGGCCGAGAACACGTCCGTCAGGTCGTAGTCGCGCCCGACGAGCTGTCCGTCCTCCCACTCATACCCCTGCGCTCGGTTCTTCAGGACGTAGTGCGGGTCGCGGTCGTGCGTGGAGGTCATGCCGAGCGGCCGGAATATGCGCTCGGTGACGAACTGCCAGTAGGGCTTTCCGGAAGCCTGCTCGACGATGTAGCCGAGCAGGCTGTAGTTGACGTTGCCGTAGCTGTGCGCCTCGCCGGGCGCGAAGAGCGGCGGGTAGGCGCCGATGCGTTTGACGAACTCGGCGCGCGTGAGGTGCTCGGTCAGCTCGAAGCCCGCGAGGCCGTTGTAGTTCTTGATTCCCGAAGTGTGCGTGAGCAGGTGGCGGACGGTCACGCCGCGCCAAGCATCGGGGCTCTCGGGGATGTATTTCGAGACGGGGTCGTCGAGCGCGACCTTGCCCTCTTCCACGAGCAGCATCACGCACGCCGCCGTTATCTGCTTCGAGATGGAGCCGATCTCGAAGACGGTCGAGGCTGTGGCCGCGACTTCAAGCTCGACGCTCGCGAGGCCGTAGCCGCGTTCCTTCACGACGCGCCCGTCGCGTACGACCGCGAGCGCGAGGCCGGGGACGTGACGCAGGCGCATCTGCTCGCGCACGTAGTCGTCAACGCGGTCGGCGCGCGCCGGCAAAGGGGCGAGCAGGAGCAGGAGTGTTGCGAAGAGGAGGGGGACTAGTCTTTCGCGCTTCATCGTCGTTTCAAAAGAACGGGTTCTCAACGCGCGAGCGGCCGGCCGTCGCGGAAGAAGCCGCCCGTGGGGCCGTCGTCCAGAAGCGTCGCCGCCCAGACGACCGACGCGGCGCCCTCTGCGGGCGTGCGCGGCGCTTCGGGGCCGCCCATCTCTGTGGCGACCCAGCCGGGGCAGACCGAGTTGACGAGAATGCGATCCGCCTTCAGCTCGTCGGCGAGCATTCGCGTGAGCGCGTTCAGCGCGACCTTCGAGACGCTGTAGGCCGGTGTGCCGCCGCGCATCATCGCGAGCGAGCCCGACTCGCTCGACACGTTGACGAGCCGGCCGTGTCTGCTCTTGCGCAGCAGCGGGATGAAGGCTTGCGCCACGCGCCAAGCGCCGAGCGTGTTGGTCTCGAACGCCTCGCGCACGATTTCGAAGTCGGCCGTCGCGGCGCGCTGCCAAGAGTCGTAAAGAATCGCGGCGTTGTTGACGAGCACGTCCAGTTTGCCGAAACGCTCTCCGACGAAGCGCGCCGCCTCGCGCACGCTCTCCTCGTCGGTCACGTCCAGTTTAAGGGGAATGACGTTCAGCCCTTCACCCGCCAACGAGAGGGCCGCCGTCCACGCCTTCCGCGGGTCGCGCGCGGTGAGGACGACCGCGAAGCCGCGCCCGGCAAGCTGGCGCACGACTTCGAGGCCGATGCCGCGGTACGCGCCCGTGACGAGCGCGACCTTTTCCACGTCTGCCTTCATGATACTTCGGCCTTCGGTTTACGGCAGCGTCTCGGGCTCGCCCGCGCCCTCTTCCGCCTCGGCGTCCATGTTCTCGCCCGAAGCCTCTTCCAAGTCGAGCGCGGCCTCGCCGAGTCGCGCGGTGAGCCAGTTGAGGAAGACTTCGGCCTCGCGCCCCTTGCCCGTCCAGCGCGCGCGGTCGAACATCGTCAGGGCCATCGTCAGCGCGTGGTGCTGCCCCGCGCGGTCGCCCGCGAACTCGAACTGCCGGTAGAGGCGGTCTATCAGCTCGACCGACTCGCGCGCCGTCTCCACGTCCTTGAAGCCGAGCTTGTTGGCGAAGAACTTCGAGTAGACGTTCTGCGGGTGCGCCGTCGAGGTGTAGAGGTCGAAGTACCCTTGATGCAGCCCGGCCTCCTGCAAGACCGAGCCGACGTAGGAGGGGCGCGCGCCCGTGATGACCGCGATGTCCTCTATCTCGCCCATCCCCGACAGGAAGAGCGAGATGATCTGATCCTTGCGCGAAGGCTTGCCCGCGCGGCCGCGCGACGGCTGCGCGGCGGTCGTGCCCTGAGACTTCTTCGGCTTGCTGCTCATCTGCCTCACCCCCTTTTAAGACTTCCGGTTTTGTCGCAAGTGTTGGTCGCTACTTTATCACCTCGAACTCAAAATAGATTGTCTTCCCGCGCACGACGAAGCAGAGGTACTGCTCCCAGAAGCGGCGCAGGAAGCGCATGGACGGGTAGCGGTTGCAGGCGTTCACGGCCAGTTCAAATCCGAGCGCCCGCCAGAGCTTCAACATCGTCACGCGTATGACGCGCGGCCGCAGGCGCACGTGGCTGTAGAAGTCGAAGTCGGGCCGCCCGCCCGTGAAGTACGCGAACGACTCGGTCGTCAGGTGGTGCTTGTGCGTCGGGTCTGTGTAGGAGGCCACGTCCGAGAAGTGCGGCGTGTCGAGCCGTATCACGCCGCCCGGCCGCGCGATTCGGTAAAGCTCCGCGACGACGGCCAGCACGTCGTCCACGTGCTCGATAACCTGATTGCCGACGATGAGGTCGAACTCGTCGTCCGGGAAAGGGTACGGCACCTCGTCCAGATCGTGCAGCACGTCGGCGTCCGAACGAGGGTTGCTGTCCATCCCCACCGCCCCCGGCGTCTTGTGCTTCCCGCACCCGATGTCGAGAATCTTCATGCGCGCTGGCCCATACTTTTACACACACGCGCTGTGTGCGCCAGTTCTTAGAACTGCTGGTTTGAAGGGCGCTCGCCGGTGATGCCCCAGATTAACCTCCCGAGCGGGTCGGGGTCTTCCGAGCGGAAGTCCACCCACGTCATGCCCTTCAGAAATATCGGCAGCGCCGGCCTGCGCGGCGCGCCCGGGAGCACGACGGGGATGACGGGGCAACCGCGCTCCACGAATTCCCGCAGGAACGCCTCTAACTCCTGCTGCTGCCAAGGGCCGACGCCCTCGCCGCCGACGAACACGGCCGCCGCCTTTATCTGACCGATCTGCTCTTCGAGTTTACGCTGCCAAGACAGCCCGGGCCTTAGTTCCCACACGTCGAGCCACGGCAGCAGCCCGTGCTCCTTCAGACGCTCGCCGACGGCCATCACCTCCGGCTTGTCGGTGCTGTTGTGGCAGAGGAAAACGTCGAAGTCGCCGGTGGCTATCTTGCCCTGAAGAATTGAGGCGGCGGTCTCGCGTTCGCGCTGCGCGTCGGCGGCGCGCTCCATGTCGGGAACTCTGGACGAGCGAGCCGGCAGCCGCTCTTCGCGGTCGAGGATGGAGATTCGCGTCTCGCAGACGTTGCAGTTAATCCAGTCGAAGCCGCGCTCGCGGCGGCGCTTCGCCTGAAGGTCGGCCACCGGCGTCTGGCAGTCGGGGGCGGGGCAGACGAAGACGCGCCGGCGCTGGACGCTCTCGGGCAGCGCCCGCCGGCGCAGATGCGCGTGGACGAACTCCTCGAACTGGAAGCGCGTCTCCTCGCTCGCCGCCGCGTCGAAGAAGAGCGTCAGCTCGCCGCGCCCCTCCTCGGCCTCGCGCAGGAACATCCCGCAGGTGCCGCCGACCGCCGCCGCGTAGGTCGCCGCGTTCTTCCACATCTCCTTCTTGCTAAAGAGTCCGCTGTGCGAGAGGCGCACGGCCAGCGTCGCGTAGATGTTCAGGACGGGGCCCTCGAAGCCGAAGACGAGCGCCTTGCCTTCGGGGTCAGGTAGGTCTGGGTTCTCGCGCGTGAGTTGCGAAGGGAAGACGAGATACTGCCCGTCGTCGCCGTGCTCGCGCAGCGCGATCTCGTGGCGCAGCAGCTCCTCGACCGTGGAAATGAGCAGCAGCTTCTCCTGCTCCTTGCTGACGATGCGCTCGCCCTCGGGGATGCGGAACTCGCCTGCGCGCGCCTTCTCCTCGCGGATGCAGCCCAGTCCGTCCGGCTCGTCCTTCGCGGCGTTGGCCATCGCCGAGGCGTACACGTCCTGCAACTCGGGCTGAAGCAGCACGAGGTCGCCGAAGCTCAGGCGCTGGATGAGCCCGCGCGACTCGACGCGCCCGACGCAGGTGTCGAACTGCGCGCGCAGCGTCTCGTCTTCGGCCGGCGCCTCGGCCGTGCGCAGGAAGGAGCGGTAGAGGTCGTCTGCGGTCGAGAGCAGCCGCCCGGTCTCCTTCTCTGAGACGAGGAAGGACTTGATGCTCTGGAAGAGCGCCGTCGAGCTGACGGTCGGCAGCGAGCCCCAGTCAATCGCCTCGCGGATGGCGCGCGCGAGTTCTTCGACGCCCCAGCCCTCCTTGGCGCTCGTCTCGAAGAACTCGTCGAAGCCGAGGCCCTGCTTCAACGCCTCGACGCGCTCTTTGCTGACGCCGACGCGACCCACGTCCGCGCGCGCCGCGACGAGGAACTTCCTTGTCGGCGGGGCGGCGTCGCCCTGCACGCGCCGCGCCTGCCGCAGCGCCCTGTCCCAGTGGCGCACGCCCGCGAACGGGTCGGTCTGGCTCCTCGAATCGAAGACGACCAGCGCCACAGCCACCTCGGTCAGGTGCAACTGGTGTATGAGCCTGTAGTCGGGCTGCCCCGCCAAGTCCCACAGAAGCGTCTCGCGCGTCTCCCCGAGCCCCGGCCTTACCTCCGCCTCCTCGCTCCCCATCACCCACACACGCCGCCCGTGCGTCGAGTCCGTCTTCTCCCACGGCTTCCCCGTCAACACATACGCCAGCCCCGACTTCCCCACCCCCGTGTCCCCAATCAACACCACCTTCGCATTCGTATACCGACTCGACTTGGAGACTGCGGCCTTACGCCGCGACGCTACACCGAGTATCACATCGAAATCCAAATCCCAGATGCGAATGACCCTGTTGTCATCTCCCAGTGTCGCGAGGACAGGTTCCGTGGGGTGAAAAGCTAATCCGGAGAACGAGTAATCAAAGTTCTGAGGCTCGCCGAGTGCTGACGCCATCTCCCATGTGTCGCAACGCCAGAGGCGAACGCCGTCAGCCGCCTTCGAGGCGAGCAGGCTGCCATCGAAAGAAAAGGAGACACTTTTAATCGGAGCCGTGTGCCCTTCTAAGATTCCCACCTGTCTTCCGGTGCGAGCCTCCCAAATTCTTACTGTTTCATCGTCAGAACCAGACGCCAATAGCTCGCCGGACGGAGACCATGCTACGCTCCACACAGCATCCGAGTGGCCTTCCAATTTTAGTCGCAGTTCCCATTGTGATGTGTCCCATAAAGCGACGTACCTGTGATACTTGTCTGTTGC
This sequence comes from Pyrinomonadaceae bacterium, assembly GCA_035248785.1. GTDB lineage: Bacteria > Acidobacteriota > Blastocatellia > Pyrinomonadales > Pyrinomonadaceae > QHXN01. Next base: position 47,864 of record DATFHD010000071.1, read on the forward strand.
TATTGCTAAAGTCTGTCCGTCCGGTGACCACTGTATCGCGAGGGTGGAAAGCACATCACCCATGAGTTCGTGAATAAGAGCGCCGCTTCGGACGTCTAGAATCTGTGTGATTCTTGGCTCACCGCATATAGCGAGCATCGCACCATCCGGTGACCATGCGACCTCCGCAACTACCCCCCGAAACTCATAGTCCCAAAACCTTCTCTTCGTAAGAAACCACAGTGATTTCACGGCGGTTTCCAAGACATGAGATTTTTTGAGCACGTGCTCGCTGCGTTCTGTGAAAACAAGCGTTGAGCCGTCGGGCGACCACCCGACAGAAAAGTTTGCAGAAAGGCTGTCCCGATTCCGCTCCGAAACCTTATAGACTAATGAGCCGCTCTGAGCGTCCCACACAAAAGTCTCCCAACCGCCCGCAGGCGAAGCCAGATGCTTCCCGTCGGGCGACCAAGCTATTCGATTGATGTTAGATGTATGCCCCCTGAGTTCGTGCCGGAGTTTGAAGCCGGGCGGCGTCTCAGGATTTGGATTCTTGGTGGACATTGTGAATCCCTCGGACGACGGTCGTGAAGTTCAACGTAAAGAGACTGTTTCTGGCGCCGGCCTACGGAGCCGGCGCGTCTGAGTGGAGGGCGGATTATAGCGCAAGGATCGGAGCCGGTGGGCTGGAATGCTGCGGGCGAGAGTTGGACGAGGGGCGCGTAGAATTTTCGGAACCGGCGGGGCGTGGGCGGCGTGTGAGCGTGCAGAGAGGAACTATCCAGAGGAGGTGTGTCCAGACGTGAAAGTCAAAGCTCTTCCCTACGTCGCAGCGTTCTGTCTG
>DATFHD010000072.1:0-21137 GCA_035248785.1 Pyrinomonadaceae bacterium
GCGTGGGGCGCGCGGCCGCACGCGAGTTCGCGCGCCGCGGCGCTTCGGTCGCGCTCGTCGCGCGCGGCCGCGACGGGCTCGAAGCGGCGCGCCGCGAGGTCGAGGAGTTAGGCGGGCGAGCGCTCGTGCTCCCGCTGGACGTGTCGGACGCCGAGGCGGTCGAGCGCGCGGCCGAGCGGACGGAGCGCGAGCTGGGGCCGATTGATGTCTGGGTCAATAACGCGATGGTCTCGGTCTTCTCGCCGGTGAAGAAGATGAAGGCCGAGGAGTACAGGCGCGTCACGGAAGTCACGTACCTCGGCTACGTCCACGGCACGCTGGCGGCTTTGAAGAGAATGCTGCCGCGCGACCGCGGCGTGATCGTGCAGGTCGGCTCGGCACTCGCCTACCGCGGCATCCCCTTGCAGTCGGCCTACTGCGCGGCGAAGCACGCCATACAGGGCTTCATGGACTCTCTTCACGCCGAACTCATCCACGACAATTCGAACGTGCGCGTGACGATGGTTCAACTCCCGGCGATGAACACGCCGCAGTTCTCTTGGGTCAAGTCGCGCCTGCCGCGAGAGCCGCAGCCGGTGCCTCCGATATATCAACCTGAAGTCGGCGCGCGCGCAATCTACTGGGCGGCGCACAACGAGCGGCGCGAGCTTTACGTCGGCTGGCCGACGGTCGAGGCCATCGTGGGCGACAAGCTCGCGCCCGCGCTCGGCGACTGGTATCTGGCGCGCAACGGCTACGACGCGCAGCAGACGGACGAGCCGGTCTCGCCCGAACGCCGCGACAACCTCTGGGAGCCCGTGCCCGGCGACCACGGCGCGCACGGCAGCTTCGGCGAGCGCTCGTCGGATTCGAGCCCGCAGCTCTGGGCGGCGACGCACCGCGGCCTGCTCGCGCTCGCAGGCGTCGGCGCGCTCTTGGGCGCGGCGGCCGCCAAGCTCCTGCTCGACGCGCGCGAGCGGCGCTTCGCCGACACGCAGCTCGAACGCTTCCGCGAGAGCGGAGTGATGTGATTCAGAGACGTTAGCTGTTAGCCGCTGGCTTTTAGCTTTAACTCCCGACCTTCGCCTCCGGCTAAAAGCTAACGGCCAACAGCCAACAGCTAAGGGGAGGTGAAGATGGTTACGAGGAAGAGCAGTAAGCGCGGCGGCGGCAGTGTGCTCGACACGGCGCGCAGAGTCCTTGGCGGAGTGGTGGACACGGCGGCGGGCGTCGTCGGTCAGGCGGGCGAGAGGGCCGCGGGGCTCGTGGACTCTGCGCTTGAGACGGCCGCGGGCGTCGTCTCGAACGTCAGCCCCGCGGCGGGCGAGCTTCTGAACCCCGCGCCCCCGACCAAGAAGACAATCAAGACGGCCGCGCGTGAGAACACGAAGCTGGCGCGTACCGAAGCCGAGGCGGCGAAGGACGTTGGCGCGTCGGCCGCTGACTCTGCGACCGACGCCGTGTCGGGCGCGGCCTCGACCGCGGCGTCGGTCGCCTCGGAGGCCGTCACAGACCCCGCCTCGCTCCCGACGACGCTCGCCGCGCGCGTCACCGCGGCCGAGGCTCTGGACGCGGAGAGTCAGACCCCGAAGTCTTCGGGCCGCGTCGCACGTCAGGCTTCCAAGTCGGCGGGCAAGGTCGCGCGACAGGCGTCGAAGTCCGCCGGCCGCGTCGCGCGTCAGGCGTCTAAGACTCCGACGGCCAAGGCGGCGCGCAAGGCGACGAAGGCCGCGGGCAGGGCCGCGAGCAGCGCGGCCAAGTCCGCACGCGGCGCCGCGAAGTCTGCGACGAAGGCCGCGGGTAAGGCCGTGAAGTCGGCGTCGAAGGGCGGCGGCAAGCGAAGCAGTAAGCGCGGCGGCGCGAAGGCTTCGGGCGGTAAGAAGGGCCGCAGGGGTTGAGACGTACTTGGACGGCGGCCGTAGGGCGCGTGCGCCGCGTGCGAACCATGCGGAGGAAGATGAGGACGGCGCTCGCGCTCCTGCTGCTCTTCACGCCCGCGATGGCACAGAAGGTCGGAGAACAGCCGCGGCCGCGCGCGCGAGACATCGGGCTCGTGGTCGGCGTGCTGCCGCCGGGCAGGCTCGACGCCATCACTGACGTGGAGGGCGTGCGTGTCGGCCACGCGACTTTGATTAAAGGCGAAGACGTGCGGACGGGAGTGACGGCCGTCGTGCCGCACGGCGGAAACCTCTTCCGCGAGAAGGTGCCGGCCGCCGTCTTCGTCGGCAACGGCTTCGGCAAGCTGACGGGCTCGACGCAGGTCGAAGAGCTCGGCGAGCTTGAGACGCCGATTCTCCTCACCAACACGCTCAACGTCCCGCGCGTGGCCGACGCGCTCGTCGAGTGGATGCTCGCGCTCCCCGGCAACGAGGACGTGCGCAGCGTCAACGCGGTCGTCGCCGAGACGAACGACGGGCAGTTGAACGACATACGCGGGCGCCACGTCGGCCGCGAAGAGGTCTTCGCGGCGTTGAAGTCGGCGCGCGGCGGCGAGGTCGAAGAGGGTTCGGTCGGCGCCGGCACCGGAACTGTCGCCTTCGGCTTCAAGGGCGGCATCGGGACTGCCTCGCGCGTCGTGCCCGCACGTTACGGCGGCTACACCGTCGGCGTGCTCGTGCAGACGAACTACGGCGGCGTGCTCACGATGAACGGCGCGCCGCTCGGGCGCGAACTCGGCCGCTACTTCCTCAAAGAAGACCTTGAGCCCGCTCGTAAGAGTGAAGTGAAGGGCGAACGTCCGAAACGCACGTCGGACGCCGGACGCGCCGAGACTTCCTTAAACTCAGACCGCGAAGCTTCTTTCAGCTCAGACCGGGCCGACGGCTCTTGCATCGTCGTCGTCGCCACGGACGCGCCGCTCGACGCGCGCAACCTCCGCCGGCTGGCCGCGCGCGCGATGCTCGGACTCGCGCGCACCGGCTCGCCTTCCACCAACGGCAGCGGCGACTACGTCATCGCCTTCAGCACGGCAGTGCAGAACCGCGTCCGCCACGGCGAGACCTCTCTGCGCCGCGTCGAACTCCTCCCGAACGACGCGATGTCGCCGCTCTTCCTCGCCTGCGTCGAGGCGACCGAGGAGGCCGTCTACAACTCCCTGCTGCGCGCGACGACCGTCACCGGCCGCGGCGGCACGCGCGTCGAGGCGCTGCCCGTTGACAAGACGGTCGAGATTCTTAAAAAATACAACGCGCTGCGCGCCGGCAACTGACGGGACATGGCACCCCGGACGGTCGGCGACGTATGAGACCGCACGCTCCCCGGCTGTGAACTCTCAGACGAGACGCACGCTCCCCGGCTACAGGCTCTTACAAACTTAGGAGACAGTCATGAAAAGAGTTTCGGCCCGCGCCTCCCGGCGGAGGGCTTCGGTGTACCTTCACACACGCGCCGACGCGCGCACGGCTTTCCGCGCGCTGGCGCTCCTGCTCGCGTCGGCCCTTCTGAACCTGACGGCCGCGCACGCTGCAAACGCCAACACCGTCTCGCCCGCCGCGCGCGCGTACGCGGGCGAGTTGACGATTGTCGGCGAGGTGTTGGTGGACGGCTCGCCCGCCGCGTCGGGGCAGACCGTCTTTTCCGGCAGCGCCATCAACGCCCTTGAGAAGTCGCGCTCGCTCGTCAACCTCGGCCCGCTCGGCCGTCTTGAGCTTTCGCCGCGGACTTCTGTGTCGCTAGACTTCGGCGGCGCGGGCACCGCCTGCGCGCTCGAAGGCGGCCGCGTGCGCGTCTACGCCCCGGCCGGGTTGGCGGCGTCGGTCAAGACCTCGGAGGCCGCGGTCTCTTCCGCCGCCGGCTCGTCCGCGGTCTTCAGCGTCGAGTCAATCGAGGGCGTGACGAGCGTCGCCGTGCAGAGCGGTCAGGCGGAAGTGCGCGCGGGCGGCGGCGTGCATCTCGTCAAGGCCGGCGAGAGCTACTCGACCGCGCCGAAGGCCGAGCCGCGTAAGATGAGCGACGACAAGCGCAAGGGTCTCTACGTGCTGATAGCGGGCGCCGTCGCCGCCATCCTCATCGTGCTCGCCGCGCGCGGCAGCAACGACGTGGAGGACAGCTTCGGCGGCTGCGTTGACATCCTCAGCGGCGAGAGCCACTGCTTCTGAAACGGAAGCCCTGCCCTACAGGGAAGGCAAAAGGCAAACTTCAAAAGGCAAAAGTTGAAGACGAGAGCCGCGCCGTGCGGCCGTCAGTCTTCACTTTTGCCTTTTGCCTTCCCGCAGGGCCGGGCTTCTGCTACTGCTTTTTAATCGGGATGACGAGCCTGACGGGGCGTGCGCCGCGCGGCGGCACTTCGACCCAAGGGCTCTGCGCGGCCGCCCCGTTCGTGTCACGCGCGTACGCGCTTATCTTATAGCTCAGGCCGTCGAACACCTTCAACGCGAAGTGCCCGCGGTCGTCCGCGCGCACGTACAGGGTGTCGCCCGTCCTGCGGTCTTCCCCCTCCTGAACGTTGACGCTCGCGCCCGGCGCGGGCCGTCCGTCCTCCCAGACGACTTCGCCCGCCACCTCGTACTCTTCGAGCCGCTCGGGCAGGCGCATCTCAAGGCCGCCAAGGTGCTGGCCCTCCCTGACTTTGATGACGGCCGCCTCCTGCTCCGAGGGCGTGCCGGGGAAGTAGGTGCGCGGGTAGGGAAGGTACTCCTTGCCGACCGAGCTGAGTATGCGCAGGCCGAGCAGGTACTCGCCCGGCGGGACGGCCCTGAACTCGAAGCGCCCCTCTGCGTCGGTCTCCGCGTAGAGGAAGGCGTTGGTGCGCCGCGCGTCGGAGGGCGCGCCGCGCATCTGCAAGCGGAGGTTTGCCGCGGGCCTGCCCGACGCTTCGAGGACGCGCCCCGCGACGCGCGTGTCCGATTCGAGATTGAACTCCGCCTCCGCGCAGCCGCGCGCCGTCACCTCCACGTCCCTGACGACCGTGCGCTTCTCGCCGCTCCCGTCCTCGTAGAAGAGGCCGGGCGGCACCTTCAACGTCACGCGGTACTTGCCGGGCGCAAGGCCCGAGACGCGGAAGCGCCCCTCGGCGTCCGTCTTCAACTCCTGTGAGTCCGCCTTCGACTCGCGGCCCGCGTCCTCGATTGTCAACTCGGCGTCGGCCACGGGCCTGCGCCAAGACTCGCCCTCCTTCGGCTCGTAGTTGCGCCTGAAGACCGCGCCGAAGACCGTCGCCGCCGGCTCGGCGGTGTTGAGCCCGCGCGCGAAGGCGAGGTCTTCGTCGGCCTCCGCGAGCGGGCGCGTGCGCATGCAGATGCCCGTGTGGAGGCGCCCGTCCTTGTCGCCGCGGTAGGCGTAGACGACGTAGCGCACGCCGCGCTTGAACGGGTAGCCGCAGTCGCCGCCGCCCTGACCCGTCACGACCTCGGCCTCAGCCCCCTCGACTCCGCGCATGGGCTGCTCGACCGCGAAACGCACGAGGCGCATCCAGTATCCGTCCGGCGCCTCGCCGCCCTCCGTAACCTTCGACTCGCCGACGACCTCGCCGACGAAGACCGCGTCCGCCTCCCAGTACGCCTGACACGGCGCCCGGCTGCCCGCGCACGTACAGGCGCGCGCCTCCCGCGCGACGAGCGCCGGAAGCGCCAGCGCCAACGTCAACAGCACCAGCAGTCGCACGAGCTCAGGTCTCATCTTCTTCCCCCAACTTCTCGCGCCTGACCGCGTGCGGGTTGGTCGAGCGCTCGCCGCGTTTGCGTGTTGACTTGCGGCGGCGTCGCACCTCGCCCTCTTGGTCAACGGAGCGTATGGGCTGCAAGTCTTCGGCCTCGCCTTCGGGGTCAACGAGCCGCGTCTCGATGTGCTCGTCGGCGATGGTCTCGTCGGTCATCACAGTCGGATCGCCGGGGTGGTGGAGTCCGGCGACATCGCCGTCGGGTGTGGTCACGACGGCCGCCTCGTTCGTCGCTTCAGTATTAGTGTCTTCCGTCTGACCGGCGAGCGCGCGTTGGCGCCGGAAGTGCTCGAAGATGTCCGCGGCGGTCTTACGCCCGACGAAGGGCGAGAGCTGTTCGACCGTGGCCTGCGCGACCTTCTGTATCGAGCCGAGGTTGCGGAGCAGACTGTTCTTGCGCCGCTCGCCGACGCCGGGGATGGCCGTCAACTCCGAGGTGAAGTCGCGAAGCTCCCGCCGCTTGCGGTGGTAGGTGACGGCCGTGCGGTGCGTCTCGTCGCGTATCAACTGGATGAGGCGCAGCACGGGCGAGTGCGAGTCGAGATAGATGGGCGAGTCCTCGCGCCCCTTCTGCAAGAGGTGCGAGACCTCGTTGTGGCGGCGCGGCGGCTTGACGACGCCTATCATCGGGACGGCTTCCAAATCGAGTTCCCGCATCGCCGAGGCGGCGGCCGAGAGCTGCCCCTTGCCGCCGTCTATCATGACGAGGTCGGGAAGCGGATTGCCTTCGTCGAGCTGCCGCCTGTACCTGCGGAAGACGGCCTCGCGCATCGAGGCCGGGTCGTTCGAGCCCTCCACGGTTTTAATCTTGAACTTGCGGTACTCCTGCCGGTTCATCTTCCCGTTCTCGCAGACGACCATCGCGGCGACGTTCTCCGCCCCAGAGATGTTCGACACGTCGAACGACTCGATGCGCGCCGGAAAGCGCGGCAGCTCAAGCACCTCCTGCAACTCTTCGAGCACGCGCTCCATGTCGGGCTTCAAGACGCGGAAGCGCTGCTCGAAGGCGATGAGCGCGTTCTTCTCGACGAGCTCTATCATCTCGCGCTTCTGCCCGCGCTGCGGGTCGAGTATGCGCACGCGCCTGCCTTTGCGTTCCTTCAGCGCCTTCTCCAACAGCTCCCGGTCTTCGAAGTCCACTGGCACGTGAATCTCGCGCGGCACGTAGTCGGTCGAGTAGTACTGCGTCAGCACGTCCGAGAGGAACGACGCCGCGTCGAACGTGTCGTCCTCGGGCAGGTCTTCCCAGAAGAACTCGCGGCGGCCGACAATCTTCCCCTCGCGCATCGTGAAGAGCTGAAGGGCGAGGCGCGCGCCCTCGCGGTGGAAGCCGAAGATGTCCACGTCGAGGTCTTGCGTGAAGGCCATCTTCTGCTGCTCGGAGACGGCGAGCACTGTCTTGCGCAGGTCTCGGTACTTGGCGGCCATCTCGAAGCGCATCTCTTCGGACGCCTTCTCCATCCGCCGCTCGTACTCGTCGGCGAGCTCCTTGTTCTTGCCTTCGAGGAACATGCGCACGTCGCGCACGGCCTCGGCGTACTCCTCCGGCTTGCAGAGGTCTTTGACGCACGGGCCGAGGCAGCGCTTGATGTGGTACTCAAGGCAGGGGCGCGGGAGCCTGCCGTCAATCTCTATGTCGCAGGTGCGCAGTTGGAACGTGCGGTTGATGAGGTCTATCGTGCGGCGCGCGAGTGACGCGGGCAGGTACGGGCCGAAGTAGAGCGCGCCGTCGCGCTGAATCTTGCGCGTAATCATCACTCGCGGGAATGCTTCCGCGACGGTCAGCTTGAGGTGCGGGTACTGCTTGTCGTCCTTGAGCAGGATGTTGTAGCGCGGCTTGTGCTGCTTGATGAGGTTCGACTCAAGGACGAGCGCCTCGACCTCCGTGTCCGTGACGATGAACTCCAAATCCGCGATGCGGCGTACGAGCTCGCGCGTCTTCCGGTCGTGCCCGCGCCCCGACTGGAAGTAGGAGCGCACGCGGTTGCGGAGGTTCTTCGCCTTCCCGATGTAGATGATCTTGCCGCCCCCGTCCTTGTGCAGGTAGACGCCGGGCGACGTGGGCAGGTTCTTCAGTTTCTCTTCGAGGGTCAAGGGCATCACCCCACTCGTTCGCGCGTCAAGGCAGACTGTTTGACGACAGTTTAGCGCACGGCCGCGCGCACGCGGAAACGTGTGGCGTGCCCGCCGCGTGTTGTGCTAGTGTTCCGGCAAAAGCGAAGCAGAGAGAGGCTTTCTATGACGACGAACACCGCGCCGCTGCTGACCATCGAAGACCTCACCGCGCTGCCCGACGATGACGGTAACGTCTACGAGTTGATCGAAGGAGAACTCATCGTGTCGAGCGCGCCACGAGATACACACCAAGAAGCCATCGGCAACCTTTTCTTCTGGGTGAAACTGTATCTTCGAGATAACCCCATCGGGCGAGTGATTATAACGCCCGGCGTCATCTTCGACAGACACAACAGTGTCATCCCCGACTTGGTTTTCCTCACAAATGAGCAGGCAGCGCACATCGGCCCGGACGGGCACATTCACGAGGCGCCGGCGCTCGCCGTCGAGGTCGTCTCGCCGGGGCGTGAGAACGCTCGGCGCGACAGGGTGAAGAAGCTGCGCGTCTACGGCAAGTTCGGCGTCGGCGAATACTGGGTTGCAGACCCCGAGGCGCGCACGGTCGAAATCTACCGACCGGAGAAAGGCGCGCTCGCGCTGGCGGCGACGCTTTCGGTGAATGACGAAATCAAGACACCCTTACTGCCCGGCTTCGCCTGCGCGGTCGGCGAGGTCTTCGGCGGGTAGGCGCGAACCGTGAGATTCCCCTTCGAGCCCCCGCCCGCCAGAGAGTTTGACGCCGTCGGCTTCGGCCTCAACGCCGTTGACCACCTCGTCGTCGTGCCCCACTACCCCGAGTACGACACAAAGGTTCGGCTCGTCGAGCACCAGCGCGGCGCCGGCGGCGAGACGGCGAGCGCGATGACGGCGCTCAGGCGGCTCGGCATGCGTACGGCCTACGCCGGCCGCTTCGGCTCGGACGACGCCGGCCGCTTCGGGCTTGAGTCGCTGCGCGCCGAGGGCGTGGACGTTTCATTCGCGGAGGTCGTCCAAGGCGCAGAGAACCAGATCGCGTACATCCTCATAGACGAGCGCACGGGCGAGCGCACGGTCATCTGGGACAGGGACGAGCGGCTCTACTACAGAGAGTCGGAGGCGCCGCGCGGCTTCGCACAGCGCGGCCGCGTGCTCCACATGGACGGCCACGACACGCGCGCCCGCACACGCGTCGCCCGCGAGGCGCGCGCGGCCGGCACCGTCGTCTCGCTCGACGTAGACAACGTCTACGAGGGCTTGGAAGAACTCCTGCCGCACGTTGACGTGCTCGTCTCATCGCAGGAGTTCCCGCGCCGCCTGACCGGCATCGAGGGCGAGCACGCGGCGCTCGTCGAGATGAAGACGCGGCTCCGGCCCGACGCCGTCGTCGGCATGACCTTGGGCGAGCGCGGCGCGGTCGTCTTCCACGGCGGCGTCTTCATCGAGTCGCCGGCCTTCAACGTCCCCGGCGGCTGCCACGACACGACGGGCGCGGGCGACGCCTTCCACGCGGGCTTCATCTACGGCATGCTGCGCGGCGAGGAGATAGAGGGCTGCCTGACTCTGGGCTGCGCCGTCGCCGCGCTCAAGTGCCGCGCGCTCGGCGCACGCACCGCCCTCCCGACCACGCAGGAACTCGAACGACTGCTCACGGGCGAAGGGCAAACTTCCTGATTCGTAGTCGCCATCAGAGCAACGTCATTACAAGCCCCGCGGGGCAACGCATAAGAGGACAAAACACGGATGCGAACATTCTTCATGTCGGCGATACTTCTTCTCTCCCTCTTCGTCGCGGGGGCGTCGGCGCGGCAGGACGAGCCGCGGCGCTTCCTCGACCCGAACTTGGTTCCGACTACGGGGCGCGAGCCGCGCGAGTTCGTGCCGCGCGGCTGGAAGGTCGAGACTGACGAAGGCGTCGTCACGGGCGACCTCAACAAGGACGGCTCGCCCGACGCCGTGCTCCGCCTCGTCGAGGACATGCCGGTTGAAAATTCCGAGGGCGTCCTGAACACGCGCTACCGCGCGCTCGTCGTCCTCCTCGCGCAGCCCGGGGGCGGCTACAGGCGCGCGGCCGTGGCGGCGAAGCTCTTGAGCTGCACGACGTGCTCGGGCGTGCTCGGCGACCCCGAAGGCGGGAACGTCCAGATCGAGATCAAGAACGGCGTGCTCAACGTCAACCAGCTCAGCGGCTCGCGCGAGGCCACAGACCTCACGCAGCGCTTCCGCTACGACGCGGCCTCGGGCCGCTTCCAACTCATCGGCGAGGACGTGAGCGAGTACGACCGCGCGGCCGGCGGCGGCACGAGCACCAGCACCAACTACCTGACGGGCCTGCGCGTCGTCAAGACCTCGAAGCCCCTGCGCGGCGGCCGCGAGTCAAACACCACGAAGACGACCCGCGTCCCCGTCAAGTCGCGCTTCATCGAAGACGTTGACTACGAGCAGGGCTGGGACGAGCGCTAAAAAAGTAGACAGTAGACAGTAGACAGTAGCACTCCGCGACGCGTGGCCGGCGTTGTTACCACGGCGAGTCGGCTAAAGAGGGTTTTCTACTGGCTGCTGTCTACTGACTACTGTCTACTTCCCATGATATATTTTGAAACCGGCGCCCGCCCCGGCGTCGTACAGCGTTGGCGGAAAGCTTTCGGACAGGGTGAATCTTGAGCTTTTCCGCGCCCTCCCCGTTTTTTCAGGCCCGCGGAACACGTTTGCGGATGGACAGACGACGCATCCTCATCGTTGAAGGGAACGCCGAGCTGCGCGCCGTTCTGGCCGACGCGCTCTCGGCGCTCGGCCACGAGGTCGTGACGGCCGCCGACCGCGCCGAGGCGGTCGAGCGCGACGACCTCGAAGACTTCGACCTCATCATCTCAGACCTCGCAGAGTACTCCGACTCCGGCGTCCAGATCGTCTCCGAACTAAAGCGCAAGCGGCTCTTCGTCCCCGTCGTCGTCTCCTCGGAGGAGGCGCAGCACGCCGGCATCGTCAAGGCTTTCAAGATGGGCGCGGCCAACTACCTGCGCAAGCCCTACGACCACGACGAGCTTTCGCAGATCGTCGAGAAGACGCTCGGCTACAAGCTGCGCTTCGTCGAAGACCTGAAGGTGCTGCCGTACGTCCGCGAGCACATCGAGTTCGAGCTGCCGAGCGACATCTCCCTGATGAACGGCGTGCTCCACTACATCATCGAGCGCGTCGCGGCGCTCGGCGTGATTAAGCCCGACGCGTCGAACCTCTTCATCGCGCTCGACGAGGCTTTCGTGAACGCCGTCAAGCACGGCAACAAGCACGACCACAACAAGCTCGTACGCATCACCGCAGACCTCTCGGCGCGCGAGGCGCGCTTCACCATCGAGGACGAGGGCGAGGGCTTCGACGTTAACGAAATCCCAGACCCGCGCGACCCCGAGAACCTCTTCAAGACATCGGGGCGGGGCGTGCTCCTCATCTACAACATCATGGACGTGGTCGAGTACAACGAGCGCGGCAACCGCCTGACGATGGTCAAGCGCCCCGACCCGACGCTCGAACACGAGCTGATCGAGTCGCTGACGCCGCCGCCCGGCGCCTCCGAGAAGAAGAACTGAGCCGACCAAACGCGAACGCCCTTATAACAAGCCGCGCACACCCGACCTTGACACGCAAGCTCAGCACGCCGCTCCTCCTTGTCGTCTTCGTCGCAATCTTCGCCGCGCTCCTCGCGTCGCACCTGACGCTGCTAGGGCTGCCTTATTACTGGGACGAGGCGGGCTACTTCGTCCCTGCCGCGCGCGACATCTACGCGGACGGCTCCTTCATCCCGCACTCGACGCTCTCGAACGCGCACCCGCCGCTGGTGATGGCCTACCTCGCGCTCGCTTGGAAGCTCTTCGGCTTTCACATCTGGGTGACGCGCGCGGCCATGCTCGCCGTCGCCGCGTTCGCGCTGACCGGCGTCTACGCGCTTGCCGAGAAGTTAACTAACCGTCGCGTCGCGCTCGCCGCGGTTATCTGCACCGCCGTCTATCCCGTCTTCTTCGCCCAAAGCTCGCTCGCGCACCTCGACATGATGGTGGCCGCGCTCACGATGTGGGCGCTCGTCCTTTACCTTCCGCGCGCGTCGAAGGGGGAAGGGAAGGGCGGGCCGTCGGACGCGGTTGAGAGTCGCGCTGTGCGTCGTGCGTCATGCGTCGTGCTGCTCGCGCTGGCGGCGCTGGCGAAGGAGACGGCGGTGCTCGTGCCGCTCACGCTGTTCGGTTGGGAGTTACTGTGTCGGCTCGCGGGGAAGAAGGAGAGGCTGGCGGCGCTCGTCTGTATCGAGCGGCGTTCGTTGTGGCAGACGGCGGCGCTGCTTTTGGCGTGCGTGCCGCTCGCGTTGTGGCTCGCGTACCACCACGCGCACACGGGCTACTTCTTCGGCAACCCCGAATACTTCCGCTACAACGTCGAGTCCACACTCAACCTCTCGCGCGTGCTCGACACGCTCTGGCGACGCTTCGGCCACGTCACGGCGCGCATGAACTTCTGGGCGCTCACGCTCGCCGGCCTCGCCGCGATGCTGCTCAAGCCGCGCCGCGACGACGGCGGCGTCGAACGGCCGCGCATCAGTGTTCCCGTTCAACTCCTCTTCGCCGCACTCGTCCTCGCGCACGTCACGGCGCTCTCGCTCGTCGGCGGCGCGGTGCTCGCGCGCTACATGCTGCCCGTGCTGCCGCTGGTCGTTCTCGTCTGGGTCTCGACGCTCTGGCGGCGCGTGCCCGCGTGGGCGCTCGCCGTCGCGCTCGTCTGCGGCGCCTTCGTCTACCGCGCCGAGGTCAACCCGACTTACAGCTTCCCTTGGGAAGAGAACCTCGCCTACCGCGACTTCGTCCTGCTCCACCGCGACGCCGCGCACTTCCTCGAAGAGAAGTACCCGGGCGCGCGCGTGCTCACCTCTTGGCCCGCCACGGACGAACTGCGCAACCCCTACTTCGGCTACCTCTCGCGCCCGCCGACGGTCGTGCCCGTCGAGAACTTCCTCCCCGAAGAGTTGCAGCGCGCCGCCGCGCGCAAGGCTGACTACGACGTGGCCCTCCTCTACTCCACACACGGCGGCCCCGATCTCGAAGACGCCGCGCGCCTCCTCGGCGGCCGCGTCGTCTTCCGTGAAGAGCGCAAAGGCCAGTGGGTCGCGGTCGTGGAGAAGTAGACAGTAGACAGTAGTCAGTAGACTGTAAGGCTCCGCCCCTCAGAGGACGCGCCGACGCTTTGACTGCGAAGGTTTTTCTACTGTCTACTGTCTACCGTCTACTGTCTACTTCTTTCTATGCCCTACGAACTCTTTCTCGCGCTCAGGTATCTGCGTATGAGGCGCGGGCGGCGCGTGGCGCGTTGGACGGCCGCCGCCGCGGTCGTCGGGATCGCGTGCGGGGTGGCGGCGCTCGTCGTGGCGCTGGCGCTGGCGAACGGCTTCCGCGACGAGCTGCGCGACAAAATCCTGCGCGGCACGGCGCACGTCACGCTCGCGCGCGAGGGCGGCGCGAGCGTGGACGAAGCGCGGACGGTCGCCGCGCGCGTCCGTCAGGTCGAAGGCGTGCGCGACGCCGCGGCGACGACGTACGAGGGCGCGCTGCTGTCCGGCCCGGGCGGCTCGTCCTACACGCTCCTGCGCGCTGTGGACGAAGACTCGACGCGCGCGCGCGAAGCAGTCAGCGCCAGCCTGACCGCGGGCGCGCTCGACACGCTCTTTGACGAACGGCCGGAGTCGGACGCGCTGCCCGTCGTCGTCGGCGAAGAACTCGCGGCGCGCACGGGGCTAGCGCGCGTGGGCGAAGAGGGCTGGGTGTTGACCGTCGCGCCGCGGACGGGCGCACAGAACTTAGAGCAGGGCGCGGCCTCTTCCGAGTCGCGAGCAACGGGCTCCGAGTTGGACGTGGCGAACGTCGAGCCGCGCGCGACGCGCGTGCGCGTGGCGGGCGTGTTCCGTTCGGGGCTTTACGAGTACGACTCGGCTTGGACTTACGTGTCGCTGCCGGGCGCGGCGCGCGCCGTAGGTTCGACGCCCGCTTCGACCGCCGTCAGCGTCGAGGCGCGGGACGTGGAGGAGTCGGGCGCGTTGGCGCGGCGCGTGCGCCAAGGCTTGGGCGCGGGCTGGACGGCCGTGGACTGGCGCGAGGCGAACCGGCCGCTCTTCGAGGCGCTGGCGCTCGAACGGCGCACGGTCGCGCTCATCATCATGCTCATCACGGTCGTCGCCGCCTTGAACATCACGACGACGCTCGCACTAGTCGTCGTCGAGCGCCGCGCGGACATCGCCGTGCTCGTCGCGCTCGGCGCGCGCGCACGCTCGATCACGCTCGTCTTCGTCGTAGAGGGCGCGCTGGTCGGTGCGGCGGGCGCGTTGCTCGGCGCGGCGCTCGGGCTCGCCGCGTGCTTCGCCGCAGACCGCTTCCGACTCGTGCGCCTGCCGCCGGACGTTTACTCGCTGAGCGCCGTGCCGCTCCACCCGCATGCGCCGGAGGTCGTCTGGCCCGCGCTCGCGGCCTTCGCCGTCAGCCTCCTCGCCACGCTCTACCCGGCATGGCAGGCCGCGCGCGTACGGCCGGCCGAGGTTCTGAGGTACGAGTGACGATTTGAAATCTCGAATTTCAAATTTCAAATTTGAGCTTGAGGTCGAAGACCTGCGCAAATCTTTCCGCGAGCCTTCGGGTGGCGTGTTGGAGGTTCTGCGCGGCGTGTCGTTCGGGCTGGCGGCCGGAGAGATGGCCGGGGTCGTGGGCGCTTCGGGGGCGGGGAAGACGACGCTTCTGCACGTGCTGGGCGGGTTGGATGTGGCGGACGCCGGGTCGGTTAAGCTCGGGAGTTTCGACGTGACGCGCGCGGCGGCGGACGAACTCGCACGCTGGCGCGGGCGAGAGGTCGGGTTCGTCTTCCAGTTTCACCACCTGCTCGCGGACTTGTCGGCGGAGGAGAACGTGGCGCTGCCTCTGCTCGTCGCGCGCGCGGGCTGGCGCGAGGCGACGGCCCGCGCGCGAGAGATGTTGGAGCGGGTCGGGCTCGGCCAACGTCTGCGCCACGCGGCCGGCGAGCTTTCGGGCGGCGAGCAGCAGCGCGTCGCCGTGGCGCGCGCACTCGTCACGCGCCCCCGCCTCGTCCTCGCCGACGAGCCGACGGGGAACCTCGACGCCCGCACGGGCGAAGAGGTCGGCGCGCTTCTGCTGGAACTCTGCCGAGAGTTGCGCGCCTGCGTCCTCGTCGCCACGCACAACGAGCGCCTCGCGCGCCTCTGCGACCGCGTGCTCGGCTTGCGCGAAGGACGTTTGGAAGAAGAGGTTAGCGGCTAGAGGTTAGAGGTTAGTCTGAGCTTACCGCCGACAGCCCGAGATGAAATTCGGGCGACGTTTGAACTTCAACTACCAACCTCTAACCTCCGACCTCCAACCTCTGCTTTTTAAAATCTGACATCCGCGCCGCGTTTCAGTTATAATGCTCGCGAGGGTGCCCTGCGGCGGTTCTCCCGAGTTTTATTTTTACGCCGGAGCCCGACGAAAGTCCTTATCTACGGTCGGAAACAGCCTTTTATGTTTGAGCGATACACGGAGAAGGCGCGGAGAGTTATCTTCTTCGCGCGGTACGAAGCCTCTCAGTTCGGTGCCCCCGCCATCGAGCCCGAACACCTCCTGCTCGGCCTGATGCGCGAGGACAAGACGCTGACGGCGCGCTTCCTCGCGCGCGCGCAGACCTCGCTCGAAAACATACGCAAAGAGATCGAAGGGCGCGCGCCCCTGCGCGAGAAGATTTCCACCTCGGTCGAACTGCCGCTCGCGCCCGAGACCAAGCGCGTGCTCGCCTTCGCGCACGAAGAGAGCGACCGCCTGCAACACCGCCACATCGGCACCGAGCACCTTCTGCTCGGGCTCCTGCGCGAAGAGCGCTCGATGGCCGCCGAGATTTTGTACGAGCGCGGACTGAGGTTGAACGCCGTCCGCGAAGAGGTCTCGCGCTCGTCGGGCAACGACCCGCGCGCCGCCGCCAAGAAGGACACGCCGCACCTCGCAGAGTTCTCGCGCGACCTGACCGAGGACGCCGCCAACGACAAGCTCGACCCGCTCGTCGGCCGCGAGGGCGAAATCGAGCGCGTCGTCCAAATCCTCTGCCGGAGGACGAAGAACAACCCCGTCCTCATCGGCGAGCCCGGCGTCGGCAAGACCGCCATCGTCGAAGGCTTGGCGCAGCGCATCGTACGCGGCGACGTGCCCTCGTTCCTTGAGAACAAGCGCATCCTTTCGCTCGACCTCTCGCTCATCGTCGCGGGGACGAAGTACCGCGGCCAGTTCGAGGAAAGGCTCAAGCAGATCATGCGCGAGCTGGTCGAGAACCCGCAGTACGTCGTCTTCATAGACGAGCTGCACACGCTCGTCGGCGCAGGGAGCGCCGAAGGCTCGCTCGACGCCGCGAACATCCTGAAGCCGGCGCTCAGCCGCGGCGAGATACAGTGCATCGGCGCGACGACGCCCGCCGAGTTCCGCAAGTCAATCGAGAAAGACCGCTCGTTGGAGCGCCGCTTTCAGGCCGTCAAGGTTCCGCCGCCGTCCGAAGAGGAAGCAGTCTCCATCCTCGACGGCGTGCGCGAGCGCTACGAGGCTTTCCATCAGGTGCGCTACACGGACGACGCCATCGAGGCCGCCGTCTACCAGTCGAACCGCTACATCCCCGACCGCTTCCTGCCGGATAAAGCGATTGACGTGATTGACGAGGCCGGCGCGCGCGTCAAGCTGCGCGAGCGTCGCCACCACGCGCCGCGCCCGAACCTTTACGACGAGCGCGACCGCGGCAGCTACTTCCGCCCGGCGCTGCCCGCCTCGGCGCTCGCCGACGAGGACGAGCTGATCATGTCGGTCGAGGTGACGAAGGACGACATCGAAGAGGTCATCGCGCGCTGGACGGGCATCCCGGTTACTTCTCTTAAAGAAGAAGAGACGCAGAAGCTTCTCCGCATCGAGGACGAGCTGCGCAACCGCGTCATCGCGCAGCGCCCGGCCATCTCGGCGCTGGCGCGCTCCATCCGCCGCTCGCGCGCCGGACTCAAGAACCCGCACCGCCCCGTCGGCTCGTTCCTCTTCCTCGGCCCCACGGGCGTCGGCAAGACCGAAGTCGCGCGCTCACTCGCCGAGTTCCTCTTCGGCTCCGAGCGCTCGATGATACGCTTCGACATGTCGGAGTTCATGGAGAAGCATTCGGTTTCGAAGCTCATCGGCTCGCCACCGGGCTACGTCGGCCACGAGGAGGGCGGGCAACTTACCGAGCGGATTAAGCGTTCGCCCTACAGCGTCCTTCTGTTTGACGAGATCGAGAAGGCGCACCCCGACATCTTCAACGTCTTGCTGCAAGTCTTCGAGGACGGCATCCTCACGGACGCGCTCGGCAACACGGTTGACTTCAAGAACGCCATCATCATCATGACCTCCAACATCGGGGCGCGCTTCATCCAGAAGAAGGGCGCGATGGGCTTTCAGGCCAGCCCCGACGCCTCGCGCGAGAAGATGGAGGAGATGGTGATGAACGCCGTCCGCCACACCTTCAACCCCGAGTTCATCAACCGCCTCGACGAGATCATCATCTTCGACCAACTGCTCGACGACGAGCTGTTGGAGATCGTCGGCCTTCAGGTCGAGCAGTTGAACAAGACGCTCCGGCGCCGCGGCCTCGAAGTCCGCCTGACCGAAGAGGCCAAGCGCTGGATCGTCGAGAAGACCTGCGCCGACCGCTCCTACGGCGCACGCCCCTTGCGCCGCGCGCTTCAGAAGTACGTCGAAGACCCGCTCTCCGAGGCGCTCATACAGGGGAGCCTCGGCGACGCGCCGCTCATCGAAATCTACGCCGACGGCGACGGCCTCGGCCACCGCCCGGTCGTGGCCGAGGAGGCGGGCGACGCGCTTTTAATCCACTAAGAGCGCAGGCAAAAGGCAGAGGGCAAAAGGCAAAAGGGACACGGATTTCCCCCTTTTGCCTTTTTCCTTTTGCCTTTTGCCTTGCTATAATGCGCCCCTTTGCAGGGTCTCGCGGCTGGCAACTATAGGGCGTCCGGGGCGAATCCAAGGTTTGCCTGTTCTACATTCTGACGCCTGTGCCCGCGAGCGTTCGCGGCCGTGTGCCGCCGCCGGGGCCGAAAAATCTCGACGGTTTTTCTCTATATTAAAGTCTCCCGAATTCATTCGACCGTATTCAAGAGGCTAAAAACTAAGTTTATGCGAATTCGCGCGCCTTGGCTTTATCTCACGGCGGCCCTCGTCGGCTGCCTTCTGCTCCTCGACATGGCGCTCCCCGCGGTGAGCGTCCGCGCGCAGGAGCCGGCGCCCGCGCAGACGCCGCAGTCGCAGGAGCGTAAGCTCGTCGAGGACGTGCAGGTCGAGGGCAACCGCCGCCTGCGCGACGAGGACGTGCTCTACCACGTCCAGACGCGCAAGGGGGACGTTTACAACGAGGAGCAGGTCAGGCGCGACCTGCAAGCGCTCCTCAACCTCCCCTTCTTCGACAAGACCGCGACGAACGTCTCGACCACCACGGGGCCGCTCGGCGGAGTCATCGTCATCTTCACCGTCAGGGAGCTGCCCGTCATCCGCGAGCTGACCTTCAAGGGGCTATCGAGCGTGGGCGAGGCCGACGTGCTCAAGGAGTTCCGCGAGCAGCGGGTCGGCGTCACCAAGGAGACGACCTTCGACCCCGTCAAGGTCAACAACGCCAAGCGCGTCATCAAGGAGTTGCTCGCACAGCGCGGCCACCCGAACGCGGTGGTTGACGCCAAGGTCGAGGAGGTCTCGGCCACGTCCGTCGCCCTCACCTTCGACGTGGACGAGGGCGACCGCGTCCGCGTCGTGGACATCGAGTTCGAGGGCAATCAGCACTTCTCCGACGGCGAGCTGCGCGGCGCGATGAAGCTCGTCAAGGAGGCGGGGCTGCTGACGAGGTTCAAGGGGCAGGACATCCTGCACCTCGAAAAACTCGACTACGACCTGCGCAAGAACGTCGTAGACCACATGCGCTCGAAGGGCTACCTCGAAGCGCGCACGGGCGAGCCGCGGGTCGAGGGCGTCGGGCCGAAGCGCACGGGCTTCCCCATCCTCCCGCTCCCGATTCTTTCGTCCACGGACGAGGGGTTGCGCGTCACCATCCCCGTCATCGAGGGCAAGCTCTACCGCCTCGGCGAGATTAAGATCGAGGGCAACTCCATCTACTCGGAGGAGCTGATCCGGCAGGTCATCGGGCTCAAGGCGGGCGAGATCGCCAACGGCGCGCGCGTCGCCAAGGCCGTCTACGAAGACCTGAAGAACCTCTACGGCCGCTCGGGCTTCATCCAGTACGAGCCCGAGATTACGCCGACCTTCCGCCAGAACCCGCAGAAGCCCGACGAAGGCATCGCCGACTTCACCATCACGATTAACGAGGGCAAGCAGTTCACGCTCCGCCGTCTGGAATTCCTCGGCAACACCTACACGCGCGACAACGTGCTGCGCCGCGAGGTGTCGGTCAACGAGGGCGACATCTTCGACCGCTCGCTGTGGGAGTATTCGGTGCTGAGGCTGAACCAGCTCGGCTTCTTCGACCCCATAGACAAGGAGAAGGACGCCGAGTTCCGCACGAACGAGGAGACGGGCGAGGTGGACATCAACCTGCGCGTCACCGAGCGCGGCCGCAACCAGATCGCCTTCAACGGCGGCGTCAGCGGCATCGGCGGCTCGTTCTTCGGCCTCGACTACTCGACCAACAACCTGCTCGGCCGCGGCGAGTCGCTCTCGTTCCAGTTCGCCTTCGGCAACCGGCAGAAGTCCATACTCTTCTCGTTCACAGAGCCGTACGTGAAGGACAGGCCCATCTCGGTCGGCTTCTCGCTCTTCACGCAGTCGCAGAAGTTCTTCGGCGAGGGCACGCTCCTCTCGCAGAACAACGCCGCCATCAACGGCGCCTTCGGCTCCATCACCGACTTCCTGACGACGGGCGAGGAGAACCTCTTCACGCAGAACACGACGGGCGGGAGCTTATTTGCGACCTCGCCGCTCTCCGAGTTCTGGCGGCCGCGCTCGCGCCGCTACGTGAAGATCGCGCGCGCCTCGCGCATCGGCCTCTCCTACTCCTACTCGCGCTCCTCCATCGAGGAGCCGCCGGTCAACGAGCAGAACAACCCGAACACGCTGATCCCCGTCGTCTTCGCGCAGCCGAACATCACGACGAGCAGGCTTACGCCCTCGCTCGTCTACGACACGCGCAACGGCAGCATAGACCCGACGCAGGGCTCGCAGGTCTCGCTGGCGGTCGCGGCCGCCGGCCTGCTCGGCGACGTGCGCACCATCCAGCCGACGCTCTCCTTCATCAACTTCAGGCCGGTGCGCCGCAAGCGCTCGGAGCACCCGGAGGTCTTCGGCTTCCGCATCGTCGCGGGCCACGTCCGGAGCTGGGGCATCACGTCGAAGATCGCGCAGGCGCAGCAGAGCTCGCTCTCGTTCATCAACGGCGTGCCCATCTACGAGCGCTTCTTCCTCGGCGACGAGTTCACCATCCGCGG
Organism: Pyrinomonadaceae bacterium; assembly: GCA_035248785.1. Classification (GTDB taxonomy): domain Bacteria; phylum Acidobacteriota; class Blastocatellia; order Pyrinomonadales; family Pyrinomonadaceae; genus QHXN01. The sequence goes on from DATFHD010000072.1 coordinate 20,244, forward strand.
CTACAACGTCCGCTCGATAAGCCCGATTGCGCCCTTGGACGTGTTCGTCACCTCGCGCAACGTCGTGCCCTCGACGACGGGGACGGGCGCCATCGCGGCGCCCACGGGGCTGTCGCCGACGCTCGCCGCGCAGCTCTCGCAGCTGGGGACGTTCACCGGCGCGACCGGCAACAACTCGATCCAGATTTCGCGCGACTTCCGCTTCCTCGGCGGCGACACGCAACTGCTCGGCAACTTCGAGTACCGCATCCCGATCTTCGGCCCCGTGCAGTTGGCGGCCTTCGCCGACATCGGCTCGGCCTTCAACCTCTCGTCGGGCAAAGACCAGACCTTCTCGACGCAGTTCCTCGCCGACCAGCCGTTCCTCGGCGGCAGCGGGGGCTTGGGCGCGCTCGTCGCGCGCCGCAACCCGCAGCTCGCCTCGGCCGCGCCCTTCCTCGATTTCGTAGACCCGACGACGGGGGTGGCGCAGGTGGCGCTGCTCGTGCAGGGCGAACGGCTGCTGACGAAGGAGGAGTTCGGCCAGTTGCAGCGCAACGGCCCGACAGACCCGACGACGGGCCTCCCGTTCGGCGTCCAGCCGCTCTACCTGCGCGGCGAGGCGCAGACTAACGCCGTGGCGCGCATCTCGCAGAGCCTTTTCTCGAAAATCGGCGACTACCGATCCAGCCTCGGGCTTGAGTTGCGCATCCAAATGCCCGTGGTGAACGTGCCGTTCCGCTTCATCTACGCCATCAACCCGAACGCACAGAACACGTTGATTCAGGAGAAGAAGAGGGTCTTCCGGTTCAGCATCGGTCGCACCTTCTAGACTTTTAGGACTAAACTACGGGAGGGGCGGCCGCCGCGTCGTCCGCCCTGACAACCTTAAGGAGCAGTACAGGAAAGACCATG
>DATFHD010000073.1:0-98486 GCA_035248785.1 Pyrinomonadaceae bacterium
AGAGGGGCGCGCGTGGGCGCGCGCAGGGCGAGCGCGTCGGGATGAGGCCGCAGCAACAGCCGCGTAGTGAGCAGCCGATGAGGGCGCGCCCGCCGCAGCAGCAACAGGCGAGGCCGCAGGCGCCTCCGCCGCAGGCACGCCCCGAGCGCCCGCAGCCGCAGCCGCAGCCTCGCCCACAGCCGCAGGCGCAGAGGCCGCAGCCTCAGATGAGACAGCAGGGGCCGCCCCCGCGGCCTAACGCCGAGCGCGGCCAAGGGCCACCGCCGCAGGCGGCGAGACCTCAGGCAGCGAAGCCGCAGCCGCCGCAGTCTCAGGGGCACGGCGGCGGCAAGGGGAAAGGGCATCAATAATCTGCCCCTTCAAGTTCCGCGGGGCGCGTCGAGAGTTTGTGTGCGCCGCGTTATCTGGGGTGCTTAGCGCCAGCGCTGTCTCTGGTAGGCGATGGCCTCCTGCGCGGTGAGTTTGCGCTTGCCGTCGTGTCGTCGTCGGGGAGGGGCACGAGCCGGCGGAACTGTTCGAGGGCTGCCTCTTTGACCTCGTCGGCGACGCTCGGGAAGGTCGAGAGGACGTAGGCGAACTCGTCTTCGGTGAGCTTGTACAGGTGCGCGATCATGCCGTCGAGTTCGGCGATCGCGCGGCGCTCGAAGCCCTCGCTGCCGACTTCAAAGCTTACCTTCTGCCGCTCGGTGGGCCGAGACCAGCCTAGCTCTTCGATGAACAGTTCGCGGAAATTGAAATCGTCGAGGTGGGCGCGCACTCGCGAGGTATCGAAGGACATGAGAGTGTTAGGAGTTAAGAATTAAGAATGATGGGCGGCAGTGCCAGATTCATAATTCATAATTTTTAACTCCTTATCTTCCTTTGCGATGTTATCGAATATTCGGGGCACGGCTCTATCTGGTTATGCCTGACAGACGGGTACTCCCCCGAGTGTTTCGTGCGGCTTGGCCTGTTCTACCTTCTTTTGGCGGACGAAGCAAAGTTCCGTTTTCGAAAGCATCGCGACGGGAGTCCCGCCCTTACATGCGAGTGTTGACATCAATAGTTCGCGAGGGTATAAAGCAGGACACTTTTTCGCACCATAAGGCCGGCGGGCCGAGATTGTAGAGAAACCTTTCCGCCGCGACGCCCGGCCCTTCACGCCTACTCGTCTCCGGCTGCGTCGAGACTTCCATGGGTGACAGGCCCTACCACAGTAAGGAGGCCCCGATGGCTAAAACGTCTGGCGAAGTGCCGCCCCACATACTCGTCTTCGTCCCGGGTTACATGGGCAGTAAGCTGCGCGACCGAAACACGAAGGAGGTAGTCTGGATTGACTTCTCCGGCGTGCCTCTACTGCCGTGGAAGTGGGGCCCGTGGCTTGAGCGCCTGTTCGAGATGATGGCCTACCCGAACGAAGACCTTGAGCCGGCGGGCGTCATGGATCAGGTTATCTTCGTTCCGCCGTGGGCCAAGCAGGAGCACTACAACCGGCTTTACGAGGCGCTGCGCGGGATGGGCTACAAGCTCGACGAGCGGCAGTTCTTCGGCGGCGACGGCGACCCCGGAGGCGCGGACGAGAGCAAGCTGAACTGTTACGCCTTCCCATACGACTGGCGGCAGGACAACCGCGAGTCGGCGCGCAGGCTCGCGCGCGCCGTCGAGCGGTGGCGCTCTTACCACCCGGGCGCGGAAGTCTGGATCATCGCGCACAGCAACGGCGGGCTTGTCGCGCGCTGGTACACCGAGAAGGAGGGCGGCAAGGAGTTCGTCACGCGGCTGTTCCTGATGGGATCGCCGTGGGACGGCACGCCCAAGGCGATGCACTTGGCCTTCGGCGGGTTCGACACGCTCTTCCGGCGCTCGTTCAACCTCTTCGGCATCGCCGAGCGCACGCGGCGGCTCGTCCGCACCTTCCCCTCCATCTACCAGCTGATACCCTTCCAGAATCCCTTCCTCGTCAACCTCGACAACGAAAGGGTTGACCCCTTCGGACACGGGACTTGGCTCGACGACGAGGGTCAACGCGGCTACCTAGAGGAGGGCCGCCGCTTCAACGAGGAGCTAGGGAGCAGCCTGACGCCGCACACAGTCTGCTTCTTCGGCAGGCGGCAGATGACGCCGACATCGGGCCGGGTCAGGTTGGCGGCGAACAACGCGTGGGAGCACATCGAGTGGACTGACTCGGAAGAGGGCGACGGGACGATACCCGCGCGCAGCGCCGACAACCCCGAGGCCGAGGAACGAATCCCTTACCCCGTTAACCACGGAAACATATACGTTGACGAGGACGTGCTCGAAAAGCTGAAGTTCGAGTTGATAGACAGACACCGGCGCGGGGCCGGGGAGGTGCGCGCCGTCGCCGTCTCGCAAAACCTGACGGTCGTCTTCGAGCCCGACCGCGACACCTACAGCCCCGGCGAGTCGGTCGGCATGTGGGCCACACTGCACACGAACGACTCGCCGCCGCAGCCCGTCACGAACGCGAGCATCACCGTGCAGCCCGCGTGGTACGAGCCGCTGCCCGGCAGCAGTTCTGGCCGGCCCGCGGCCGACCCGGCCGGCGCGCGCCTCAAAGCCGTCGCCGGTGAGGCGGGCCGCTACGAGGGCGACTTCACCGCGCCGGACGCCGAAGGTTACTACCACCTGCGCGCGACCGTCCGCGTCAAGGGTAAGCTGCCCGTACGGCTCGAAGAGTTGATCGCGATAGAACCGCCGGTGGACATCACCCCGCCTGCGGGCGACGGGGTGACGACGCCCGGCGCGTAAACGTCGCCCGGCTTGCGCGAAGGGGGAACGCACGATGTCCGACCGTGGCCGCGAGTACATAGATTTCAGTCTGGGGCTCAGCGACCTGAGCGACGACGGCGGCGGCTCCTTCAGGGTGACGGTGCTGCACTCGCCCGTGGGCGAGTCGGAGCAGCCGGCGATCGTGCCGTACAAGCCCGAAGAGCTGAGCGACGCCCTCGACGCACTGGAACAGAAGTCCGTCGAACCCGATGAGCTTTTCGAGCTGGGCGCGCGGCTCGCGGCGCTGCTCCTGCCGCCCGGCCAAGTGCGCGACCTCTTCCTCCGCGCGCTCGACCGCGCCGGGCGCGACGGCGGCGTCCGCCTCCGCCTCGTCATCCGCGAGCCGCGGCTGGCCCAACTGCCTTGGGAGTACGCCTACCTTCAGACGCACGGCGGCGAGCGGTCGCGCCGCCACTTCCTCTGCCTCAACCCGCAGGTCTCCGTCGTGCGCCACGAGGCGCTGGCCGAGGAGCACCCGAAGCTGACCGGCGCGACGCCCGGCGAGCTGCGCGTGGTGGCGGCGACGGCCGACGCTGGCGGCCAGTACAAACTCAAGCTGAAGGCCGAAAGGAAGGTCATCGAGAAGGCCGTCGGCGGCGCGGACTCTGGAGGGGTGAAGGTCACGCTGCAATCCTTCGTCGAACACGCCACGCGCGACAAGCTGGCGCAGGCGCTCCTGACGAAGGCCGACCTCTTCCACTTCGCCGGGCACGGCCTGTTCGACGAAGACGGCGACGACGGTGCGGGGGGGCGGAGGGGGAGCGGCTACGTCGTGCTCGCCGTTGACGAGGGCGGCGACGAGCCGTATATGCTCCCGGCGGGCGAGCTGGCCGCGATGCTACAGGCGGCGAACGTCCGCGTGATCCTGCTCGGGGCTTGCGAGACCGGGCGGCGCGGCGGCGTCTCGCCGTGGACGGGCGTCGCGCCCGCGATAGTCGAACGCGGCGCCCCGGCGGTCGTGGCGATGCAGTACGAGATCGAGGACGACGCCGCCATCGGCTTCAGCAAAATGTTCTACACGTCGCTGGCCGCGGGGCTGTCGCTCGACGAGGCGGTCACCGCGGGGCGACTAGAGATGGAGCGCGAGTCGGCCGACGACGGGGTGGAGTGGGGCGTGCCCGTCCTCTACATGCGCTCGCCCGACGGCGTCATCTTCCCCGAACTGCGCGAGCAGGCGACGCAGGCCGCCGCCCGCGTCAGGGGCTTGATCGAGCAAAGAATCGGCGTCTTGAAAGACGGCGCTACCGCGACCGGGGCCCAAGGGCAAACCGACAAAGACATATTGCAGGACGTAAAAGTCGTCAGTGGTAAAGGCACCAAGCTAATCGGTCAAGACAACACCTGACGACGGCCGCGCTAGGAGAAGAAGGATGGCACTCGTTGACAGCACGCTGATGGGCGAATTCGTCCGCCGCGCCGCCGAGAGCACAAGGCTCTTTCATGGCCGCGGGTGGGTCTTCGACTCGATCAACAGTTGGCTCGCGGGCGGGGGCAACGGCGGGGGCGAGGGCGACCGATTCTACCTGCTGACGGGCGAGCCGGGCAGTGGGAAGTCGGCCATCGCCGGGCGGCTCTTCCAGTTCTCCAGAGCGGACGAGCCCGCGCCCAACGACCTTGAGCAGTTGCGGCCCGGTTTCCTGAGCGCCGTCCACTTCTGCTCGGCGCGCGACAGCAACCTTGTTGACCCGCACGCCTTCGCCAACTCGCTCGCACACCAGTTGACAGACCGTTACAAGGAGTTCGCCGCCGCGCTGATGAGCGTGAGCGAGAAGACCGTTTACAACGTCACGCAGAATGTCGGCACCGTCGAGGCCGGGGCCACGCTCGAAGCCACCGGCTACAACATCGGCAGCGTCAACCTCGCCGGCCTCTCGCCCCGCGACGCCTTCAACCGCACCGTGCTCACCCCCCTGCGCAGGATGTACGAGGGCGGCTTCGACGAGCCGATTACCATCCTCGTTGACGCGCTCGACGAGTCTCTATCGCGCGACTCCGGCCCCTCGATCCTCGACCTCATCTCGCACGTCGGCAGCGCCCCGCGCAAGGTGCGCTTCATCCTCACGAGCCGCAACGACGCGCGCGTCGTCGGCGAACTGCTCGACGCGACGCGCCTCTCCATCTCCGACGGTGAGAACAACGACCTCAACCGGAAAGACATAAACGATTACGCGGCGTGGAGGCTGGCGCACGACGGGCGGCTCGCCGCGGACGCCGGCGGCACGGGCGGGGGCGGCCCGCGCGAACTGGCCGCGCAACTGGAAGAGCGCGCCGGCGGCAACTTCCTCTACATCAAGTTTCTGCTCGACGCCATCGCGCAGGAGCGCCTGTCGCCCGACGCTCTGGGCGACCTGCCGGCCGGGCTGGACAAGTTGTATTTCGACTCGCTGCAACGCGTCGTCAAACTCGGCAACAAGAGTTGGGGGTCGGACTACGCGCCGCTGCTGGGCGTCCTCGCGGTGGCGCGCGAGCCTCTGAGCTTCGAGCAACTGCTGAGCTTCCTCGACACTTCCGAGTCGGCGCTCGACGAGCGCCTGAACGACCTCCAACAGTTCCTCGAAGGGGGAGCAACGGGCGGCGGCGGCGACGACGGGGCGGGCGAGGCCGGCGGCGCGCAGTACCGCCTCTACCATCAGTCGGTGGTGGACTTCCTGCGCCGCCCGACGATCTCCGACGGCGGCGGCCAGATCAAGAACAGTTACCACCTGCGGCTCGTCGAGTGGCACCGCCGCGTCGCCGACTTGTACCTCAAAGAGAGCCCGCCCGACTGGGACGCCTTCGACGATTACGGGCTGCGCCACCTCGCAACTCACCTCGCGGAGACGGTTCACGTCGCGCCGTCAACGCCCGCACAGAAGGTCGAACGACACAGGCAGGCGCGGCTGCTGGCCCGCGTCGTAGCCGACCCGAACTTTCAGGAGGCGCACCTCGCGAGGGTGAAAGACCTCACCGCCCTGCAACGCGACGTGGAGCAGGCGCTTCGCAGCGCGGCTTCGGAGGATCACAGGGAGTCGCCGCTCCTCGTCGCCGAGACGGCGCTCGCGCTCGTGACCTTCCGCCGCGAGCGGCTGCGCCCGAAGCAGGTCTTCAACCTTGCGAGGCGGGGCGAGGTCGGTGAGGCGGAGCGGCAGTTGGGGCTGTATTCGGTCGAGGCCGAGTGGCTGTCGGCATCGCGCATGCTCATCGCATGGCTGGCCTCGCACGCCAACCCGCCGGCCGCGCGCGAACTGCTCGACCGGGTTCGCCAGACGCCGCTGAATGACCCCAACCTGCGCGTGCTCATGGAGCGAACCGAGGCGGCCTTCCGTGGCGAGGAGAGGAACTACCCGCTTCCGCCGCCGCCGCCGGCCGCGGTCGTCGCCGAACTGGTCAAGAGGTTCGGCGGGCTGGACGCCAACGTCGAGATGCTTCTCGGCTACGCCAGCGGGGCTCCCGCACAGGGGAACGCCGGGACGGGCTACGGCGGCGACCCTCTTTTTTACCGTGACGTTAATATGACGAAGGAGGAGATCGGCTACGTCGCGGAGCGCGACGGGCCGCTGCTCGTCGCCTTCGCCGCGGCGCACCCGGTCGAGGGCACCGGCTTCCTTAACGACTACCTGAGCGTTCACACCAACTATAACTACGCGCACTACCGCAACCGCTCGCTCTGGGCGCTGCTCGGCTCCGTGCTCCGCCACCCGCAGCAGGCGTGGGTCGAGGAGATGCTGCCCGCCATGGCCTCCACCGCGCTCGCGGGCAGCTCGCTTGAGTTTCAGGAGGCGCTGCCGCTCGCGATCCTCGGCCTGCGCGCGAAGGCCGGCGACGCCGACGCGTCGCGGCAGTTCGACGAGGCGGCGCAAGCCGCCGTCGAGGAGGCGCAGCAGTTGGAAGGGTCGCGGCAGCGCGGGGACACTTGGGGCAGTCACAAGCGGAGGCTGGCCGCGCTCGCGGAAGTTTTCTCGGTGCTGCTCGACCGCCGGGCCGACGCGCTCCGGCTGCTCGACCTCGCCGCGAGGCTGCCCTACGGGTTCGCGGGTTTCCAGTCGCCGACCTGTCTCACGCTGACCGAAGCCGCGCGCGTGTGTCGTCCCGATAACGGGTCGCTGCACGAGGCCACCTTGCGCGCCGCGCAGCGTGCGGCGCATAACGTTCAGGACGCCACCTACTGCGTGCGAGTCACCTCGCGCTTCAACGCGATGAGCCGGCGATGGTGGCCGGCGCCGAACACCCCGTCGCCCGACATCGCCTCCGTCGTCGAACGGTTCGTCCGCCGCCCGTCCGACCCCGAGTTTGCGACCGTCCACGTCGTCGGCGAAACATACGAGCACCGATCCTCGCAGAGCGAACTGCCGCTGCCGCCGCACGTGCGCGAGGCGCGCACGCTGGCCGAACTCGCGAAGGTTTACCAGCGCCCGCTGGCGGACTTTCAGCGGCTCAATCAGGCGTACGGGTGGGCGGTTGACGAGCCGCTGCCGGACGGCGCGGAGGTGAACGTCCCCGACCCGGGCTTCGCCACGCAACTGGCGGCACGCTTCGCCGCCGAAATACTTGCCGACGAGAATCTCGACGACGTGACGCGCGTCAACCTCGTCCGCCCGCTCGTCCCCTTGGCCGCCGCCAACTCCACCGCCGTTGACTGCGTCCTCTCGCGCCTCCTGCTGGCCGCCCGACCGGCCGACGCGACATCGCTCGCCAACTTGGAGCAGGTCGCGCGCGCCGCCCAGCAGTCGGCCGCGACCTCGGTCGTGCAGGTTAACGAGCTGATGATTAACTGACCGGCGCGACTGAAACTCACTCGAACCTGATTCCGCGCGGGTCGTCTATGCGGCAGATGAAGCCCCAGCCGCCGAAGTACTCGGCGACGCCGAGGACTAGCTCGTTGCGCCCCTTCTTCAGGTCGAGGTAGACGGCGTCGTCCTCAACGTCCATGATGCCGAGGAAGCCGGGGTCGCGGTAGCGGTAGGCGCTCCGGCCGGTGAAGAGAGGGCGGCCGTTGAGAAAGATGGTCGCCTCGTCGCTGTAGCCGAGCGACATCCTTTTGAGCTGGTCGCGGTCGGAGTAAAGAGTCGCGCGCGCGAAGACGACCTTGCGCTCGGGGCGCGCGCCTACCCTCCGCGCCGGGTCGTTGAAGACGCCCGACCTGCTTGGGCTCCTGCGGTAGCGGTCAACGACGACCATACCCGGCTCCTCGACGCTCACGGCTTGCCACTTCATCGCCGCCAGCTCCGCGGGTGACGGCAACGTCTCCGGATCTCTTTGCGCCACGTCGAACGCCTCGGAGAGTTCCCACTTCGTCAGGATGCCGGGCGCGAAGGAGGCGGGCTTTGGCGCGGGCCGCTCGGCGGCCGGGCGGGGCGTGTAACTGAAGTTGGAGAAGTGCGCGCCGTTGACGATGCCCCACAGCCCCAGCGACCCTCGGCCGTAACCGCGCCTCAAGTCGTCGTTGACGAGCACGGGCTTGTCAGAGTTGTCGAGATAAACTTTAAGGCCGAGCCCCGAGACCTCAAGGCGCAGATGCATCCAGCGCTCGTGCGGAATCTCGGCGGCGGCGGTGTAGCCCTTGCCGCTGTAAAGCTGCCAGCCGGCAGAGCCGTTGAAGGAGGGCGTGTACTGCACTGCGTCGGGCTGTCCGCTCTTGAAAGGGCGCAGGTAGACTATCTCGTGGTCGTCGGCGCTCTCGGCCCTGAAGATGACCCCGGCGAAGGAGACGAGGCCGGTCGTCGCCACGTCCACCTCGACGACGCCGTCCTCGAACACGGCGTCTTTCAAAACGGCGAAGCCCGATGTGAGGTAGAGGCTCCTGCGCCCGAGGTACTCCTCCCTGCGCGCGTTGGGGTCGTAGACCTGCCAGCGCGCGGAGTCGAAGTCAACGCCCACCGCCGCCGGGGCGGCCGACTGAGCCGACGCCGGAAGCCGAGAGAGGCTGAGCAGGAGCAGGACGGTGATGAGGCGCGAAGCCCGAACTTGATGAGCGATTGACATTTGATTTGCCTCCCTCGTCGCGAGTCGAATATAAATTGTCGGCCGCGGCGCGGCGGCCTGAGCCTGTTTAGCACCAGAGGGCAGACAAAGTGTCCAAACCCGTATCAAAAAATTCTCAAACCCTCGACAAAGAGCCGCCCCAGCCCGTTTTAATCCACGGCGGCGCCGGCGCCGAGCCCGCGTACAGGTTCGGCCCGTTCCGCCTCGACACGTCCGAGCGCGTGTTGAGGAAGGGCGAGGAGCCCGTCCCGCTCACGCCCAAGGCGTTCGACATCCTGCTCCTGCTCCTCAGAGACCACGGGCGGCTCGTCAGCAAGGGCCGCCTGATGGACGCCGTCTGGCCGGACACCTTCGTCGAAGAGAAGACGCTCACGCAGAACATCTTCACGCTCCGCAAAGTCCTCGGCCCCGACGGCGAGGGGCGGCACTACATCGAGACCGTCCCGAAGCACGGCTACCGATTCAGGGCGGACGTTGAGGCAGTCTCGCAGCATGACGACGGCGTTGAGGAGAAGTCGCCGGCAGGTCTTCCCGAAGAAGAACGGACGAGCCCCGGCCCGCTGACGCCGGTCGCCAACCAGCAGACATCCGCGGGCCAAGTCGCACGGCTCATCGAACATCGTGCGTCCCGCCCCGTGAGCCGCGCGGCGGGCCGTCGTCTGTTCGTACTCGCCGCCGTTGTCGCCGCCGTCGTCGCCGCGCTGGTCGTCGGGAGCTTCTACCTTCGCGGCGGCAGGCTGGCCGACAGGGCTTTCCGGAAGATAAGCGTCGCGCGGCTCACCGACGGCGCCGATGTCTCGGCGCTGGCGCTCTCGCCGGACGGCAGGTACGTGGCCTACGCCTCGACGCGCGGCGACGCGCAGAGCCTCGTCGTCAGGCAGGTCGAGACGACGAGCTCGGTCGAGGTCGTGCCGCCCGCGCCGGTCGGCTACCGCGGCATCACCTTCACGCGCGACGGCGCGTGGGTCTATTACGTGACGGTGGGGAGGGAGAGCTTCAGGGGCACGCTCTACCGCGTGCCGCTGCTCGGCGGCACGCCGCAGAAGGTTCTGGACGAGAGCGTCGGCAGCCGCGTCGAGTTCTCGCCGGACGGACGGCAGGTCGCCTTCGTCCACTGGACTGACAGGACGCACACGGCGCTGTGGGTCGCGAACGTTGACGGGACGGGCGAGCGGCAACTCGCCGTGCTCGACTACGAGGGCGGGTTCTCTGTGGACGGCCCCGCGTGGTCGCCGGACGGGAAGACCATCCTCGTCCCGACGCAGAGTTACAACGGCAGGCGTGCTTACGCCGACGTGGTCGCGGTCAACGTCGAGGACGGGGCGAGGCGGACGCTGCTGGGCGGTCGTTGGAACTGGATCGGCCAGTTGACGTGGCTGGCGGACGGCAGCGGCGTAGTCCTGACGGCGTGGGACAGCGGCTCCGAAGTCCTGTCCGACCAGATATGGCTGATGAGTTACCCTTCGGGCGAGGCGCGCCGCGTGACCAACGACGTGAACGGCTACCTCGGCGTCGGCGTGAGCGCGGACGCCCGAATAATCGCCGCTTCGGAGTCTACGCCCGCGAGGAGTTTCTGGGTCGCGCCCGGCGGCGACTGGACTCAGGCGCGAAGGATTACGAACGGCTCGGGCGAGTCGTACAGCGAGAGGCTCGGGCTGGCTTGGACGCCGGACGGGCGCATCGTCTACTCGACGCGGCGCGGCGGCAGCCCGGGCGTCTGGGTCATGGAGGCCGACGGGTCAGGGCAGAGGCAGTTGACCTTCGGCGGCGCGGACTCGCAGCCGGCCGTCTCGCCCGACGGGCGGCAAGTCGTCTTCGTCTCAAGCCGCGCTGGCAGGAACCAGCTCTGGCGTGTGGATGCCGACGGGAGTCAGCCGACGTTGCTCGCGGCGACTGAGGGCGTGCGCGCCCCGGGTTTCACGCCGGACGGACAGTGGGTCGTTTATGAAGGAGAGGCCGGGGGCGTGCCTCGCCTCTGGCGCGTCCCCTCGGGCGGCGGCGAGCCGGTTCAGTTGACGCAGGACGCGGCGCTCCTCCCCGCGGTCTCGCCCGACGGAAAGCTCATCGCCTGTCTCATCCCGAACGAGGCGCCCGGCCCGGCCCGGCTCACCCTTATCTCTTCGGAGGACGGGAGCGTCGTCAGGCGGTTCGAGACGCTCGTGCCCAGATACACGCCCGCGCTCCGTTGGTCTCCCGACGGGCGCGCGGTGACTTACGTCGTGACGCGCGAGGGCGCGTCGAATGTCTGGGCTCAGCCGGTTGACGGCGGCGCGCCCAGAGCTTTGACGGACTGGAAGGCCGACATCATCTACCGCTTCGACTGGTCTCGGGACGGGCGGCTGTTGGCCGAGCGCGGGACGACCGTCTCCGAAGTGATTCTAATCCGCGACCCGAGATAGCGTTCGCCCCTCTCGCCTGTCATCGAGTTCGCCCACGTCGAGCGCGCCGAAGAGGCCGCCGACGCGCGACGTTCGCAAGAGCCGGAAGAGTCGTTTGACGTGCAGCGCGAGGGTGCGCCCGAGCGCCCTTGAACGAGCGTTGAGGATGAGGAACGACGGGACGGACGTTCTGGTAATCGGCGCGGGCGCGGCCGGGCTGGCGGCGGCGCGCGAGTTGGTTAACGCCGGCCTGAGCGTTCTCGTGCTTGAGGCGCGCGACCGCGTCGGCGGCCGCGTTCACACGCTGCACGACCCCGCGTCGCCCGTCCCCGTAGAACTCGGCGCGGAGTTCATCCACGGCGAGCCGCGCGAGACGTGGGAGATAGTCGAGCGCGCGAACCTGCTCGCATGCGAGGTGCCCGAGCGACACTGGTACTTGAGCGGCGGGGAGTTGACGACCTCGGACGAGTTCTGGTCGAAGATAGAGAAGGTCTTTGAACGGCTGAAGCGGGAAGGCGGGCGCGACCGCACGTTCGCAGAGTTTCTCGCCGAAGCGCGCGAGGACGAGCGGGCGCGGGAGGCGGCGCGACTCTACGTCGAAGGCTTCCACGCCGCGCGCTCCGAGCGCGCAGGCACGCGTGGGCTGCTCCGCGCGGAGGAGGCTTCAGACCGGACGTGCGGCGACAAGCAGTTCCGCATCCTCGACGGCTACGGCCGCGTCGTCGAAGCCCTGCGCGACGAGGTCTTGCGCAGGGGCGGCGAGATTCAACTCGGCGCCCCGGTCACAGAGGTTCGCTGGCGGCCGGGGGGCGCGGAGCTTTCGTCGCGCGGCCCCGAAGGCGCGGGCGCCGTCTATGCGGCCGCGCGCGTCGTCGTCACACTGCCGCTCGGACTCTTACAGGAGCAGGACGGCGAGGGGGCCGTGCGCTTCACACCCGAGCTTCCGGACAAGCGCGAGGCCGCGAGGCGCCTTGAGGTGGGGCACGTCGCGCGTGTGACGCTTCGGTTCCGCGAGCGCTTCTGGGAGGGGTTGAAACTCTCCGCCGGTGACGAAAGGCGAAGCCTCTCCGACATGGCGTTCCTCCACTCGCCCGAGGCCGCGGTGCCGACGTGGTGGACGGCGCTGCCGGTGCGCGCGCCCGTGCTCGTCGGGTGGGCGGGGGGCACGGCCGCGGACAGGCTCGCCGTGGGCGGTGACGACTTCCGCATCGAACGCGCGTTGGAGTCTTTAGCGCACGTGCTCGGCGTCGGGCGCGCGGAGACGGAAGGCCGACTCGAAGCCGCGTACACGCACGACTGGCAGGCCGACCCGTACTCGCGCGGCGCCTACAGCTATCTGCCCGTGGGCGGGGCCGAGGCGCAGGAGCTTCTGGCGTCCCCCGTGGAGGGCACGCTCTTCTTCGCGGGCGAGGCGACGAACACCGACGGCCACAACGGGACGGTACACGGCGCCGTCGCGACCGGCCAGCGCGCCGCACGCGAGGTGCTCGACAGCCTGCGGGCGACACACCATTTACAGTAGGGTGGAACCGTGATATAAGCACGCGGCATGGCGGTGGTCGTACGTGCCTGAAGGCCGGTGGTTACAATCACGGACGAGCCTCGGGCGCACTGCTTCAACGCCTCATCTTCAACGAATGTTTGTACCGCCGCCGCGTCGTGTGTAACGGCTGCGGCACGTTTCTCCCGACTCGCGGCCGACGCGGGTCGTAACTCTATTCCTCATCCGAGGCAGACAGCCGAAGGAAAATAAGGGGGCAGCAAGTGGACTCCCAGTTCGACGTTTTCATCAGCTACAACTGGAACGACAAAGTGGCCGTCGTGCAGATCGCGGAGAAGCTGCGCGCGGGCGGCCTCGCCGTCTGGCTCGACGACTGGGAGATTCAGCCGGGCTCTGACATACCGAAAGGCATAGACAGGGGGATTAATAACTGCCGCTCCGTCGCCATCTTCGTCGGGCCGGACGACGTGGGGCCGTTTCAGGACGCGGAGATTCAGGCCATCGTCATGAAGCATGTCGGCACCGATATCCCGACGTTCCCCGTGCTCCTGCCCGGCGCGGGCAAGGACGCGATTAAGAAGCTTCCGCTCTTGTTGCAGAGTAAACGCTGGGTTGATTTCAACGGCGGGGCTGGCGAGGAGGAGTATCTGTACCTCCTACAATGGGGCATCACGGGTAAGCGTCCGCCGCGGGCGCAGCCTTCGACGGAGGGGCCGCGCGACCCCGAGGCGCAGCGCGACCTCTCGCCGGTCAGGCAGCGCGACCCCGTCGAGGACGCGCTGAAGCAACTCGCCGAACAGCTCAAGAGGCAGAACGTCACATACTTCCTCGGGCCGGGGGCCGCCGTCGGCTGTCAGCCGATGCCCACGCCGGGCTGCGACATCGCACGCGAGCTTTTGTGCGAGGTGGACATCATCAAGAGCGACTACCCCCGGAGCGGCCTGCTGCCGCACGTCAGCGTCGCCGGGATGTATTACTCCGTCAAGTCGGGCGACCGCATTCTCGAAGAGAAGGTGATGCAACAACCGCCGCCGCTGGGGTCTACACAGTTCCCGCCGGCACACGACGAGCTGGCCCGGTTACTGAGCCTCCTGCCGACGCTGCCGACGCCGAGGGGCGGCAGCCGAGTCCCGCAGCTCATCATCACGACGAACCTCGACCTGATGATGGAGCGCGCCCTGCTGCGTGCCGGCCTCTCGTTCACGCGCATCGTCCAGTACCGCTCGGGCGAGCAGATAGACGTGGACGTGTACCGCCACGTGCAGTTGAACGGCGACGGGACGGTGCAGCTCCCGCCGGCGGCCGCGGGCGGCGCGCCACGCGTGGCGCGGGTGGACGACGTTAAAGAGCTGGACGCCGTCATCAAGACCCGCAGGACGGAGGACAGGGAGTTGTCGAGGAGGCCCCCCGACGGCATCCCTTGGACGGAGATGCCCGAGCCGATCCTCTACAAGTTCCTCGGCTCGCAGGAGGTGCCTAACAGTTGTGTCCTCTCCGCGTCGCACCACTTCAAATTCCCGCGCCGGGTGCTTCAGCGCAACTCCATCCCCACGCACGTCAACGACATCATCACCAACAGCACCACCCTCTTCCTCGGCCCGTGGTTCACCGACCCCGACTTCCTTCTGACCTACTACACGCTGCTCTGCGACTCGTTCGGGCTGTCGAGCGACATACGCTACGCGGTGCAACTTCACCCCCAGCGGTTCGAGGCGGACATCTACCGGCGGCAGATGGACTCGCCCGTGTGGGAGGAGATTAAGGAGAACGTGATGATGGAGATGAAGATCAAGACCATCGAGGCGGACGTGGCCGACTTCCTGCGCAGGCTATGCGGCAGGGTTTAAGCCGGGGTGGGGGTGAGCCCGTGATGGCGCCGACCGCACGCACGCAGGAGCTGTCGAAGCCCTACAAGGGGCCCGAGAGCTACCAGACCGAAGACGCCGACCTCTTCTTCGGGCGCGACCGCGAGGCCGCCCAGCTCGTCACGCGGATACTCTCCTCGCGCTTCACGCTCGTCCACGCACAGTCCGGGGCGGGGAAGACCTCGCTCCTCAACGCGCGCGTCATCCCCGGCCTTGAGCGGCGCGGCTGGGGCGCGTGTCGCATCCTCCCGCAGAACGACCCGGTCGAGTCCGTCCGCGCGTCCGTGCTGCGCTACATCCTCCCGCACCCCGAGGCCGAGCGTCTGAGCGTCGCGCGCGCGGTGAGCGCTCTGGCGCCGGACGGGAGCGACCCGACGATTAACGAACTGCTGAAGTGCTACGACGACCTGAAGCGCAGCGACGCCCGCCGCCGCTCCCTCGTCGAGCCCGTCCGACTGCCCGCCGAATCCGCCGACCCCTCCGACCTCAGCCCCGTGGGCCCTTACTTCTGCCGCCTCCTGCGCTCGGGCATCGAGGTCGAAGTCTTCGCCGAACACGTCGAGGCGATACGCCTGCAAAGCTTCCCGCACGTCCCGCCCGGCCCGCCCATCACCGGCGCGACGCGCGCCAGCGAACTACTCGCGGCCCTCTCAGACGAAGCCTTCGTACGCGCGTACACACAACTGCTCGACCAGCTCAGGGTCTCGGACAGAAGCCTCCTCGTCTTCTTCCGGCGGGTGGTCGAAGTCTACGGCCGCCGCCGCACGCGCTTCGCGCTCGTCCTCGTGCTCGACCAGTTCGAGGAGTTGTTTACGCGCTTCGTTGACCCGGGGGTGGCGAAGAGCGGGCATCCCGTCGAGCTACCCGATTGGAAACTGCGTTGGGAATTCTTCGAGCAGTTCGAGGCGCTCTACAAGGCGAGCGCCGGGGAAGACGCGCCCGTGAACGGGTCGAAGGGCGACGGCGACGAGAAGCAGCCGGAGGGCGGCGATGAAAACGAGCCGGGGAAGGGGGCGAATATCAACGGCGACAGGTCGCCGCGCCACCGCCCGCGCCCCGTCCTCCCGCTCCGCTACGTCATCTCGATGCGCGACGAGTACATCGCCCAGATGGAGCCGATACGCCGCTTCATAAGCGGCGGCGACAACTACTTTTACCGCCTGAATCTGCTCGACAAGGCGGAGGCGCGGAAGGCCATTAAGGAGCCGGCGCGTGAGTTCGGCTATACGTACGGCGACGAGTGCTTCGACCTCCTGACCTCCGAGCTAACGAAGGAGGGCCGCTTCATCGAGCCGGCGCACCTCCAACTCGTCTGCGAAAAACTCTGGAACGCGAAGGGGCGCGAGTTCGCACGCCTCGGCGCCTGCGACACGGCCGGGCTGCGTGAGCGGACTATCAAGCTTGAAGTCTTCGAACACCTCGGCGGGACGGCGGGCATCCTGAAGTCTTTCCTGCACGACTTCCTCGAAGAGCTCACGGAACACGAGCGACAGGAGACGCTCGAAATGCTCGACCTGCTGGTGACGCCCAGCAGGACGCGAAACATCCTTGAGCGCGACAGGCTGGTCAGAGCCCCCTTCCGCGACACACACCTGCGCCAGCGCCTGCTCGACCGGCTGGCCGACCGCACCGTCGTGCGCACGGAGCCCCGCCTCGGCGGGTACTTCGTCGAGATCACCCACGAGTTCCTCATTGACCCCATTCGCGACGCCAACAAAGAGTCTCTGGGGGGAGACCCGGAATACAGGCGCTACCGCCTCACCCTCCGAATGCTTGAGTACCTGCACGGGACGAGCATCGCGGGCGGCGAGCTGACGCTGACCCCGCAGGAGTTCGCCGTGCTCCACCAGCGGCGCGAGCGGCTGCTCTGGGACGGCTGGGGGGCGGAGTTGATGTTGCGCACCGCCATCCGCACCACTTCGGACAGGGAGGTGCTGGGCGTCTGGCTCAAGGCGTTCGGCGAGTACGGCGTCGAGCCGACCTTCACGACGCTGTTCCCGAAGGGCGGCGGCGACGCACTCCCGGCGGGCAAGGAACTTCTGAGCCTCGCCGAGATGCGCGTCGTCAACGACGGCGACCGCGCGTCGGTCGCCGGCTCGTACAGGAATGCCGACCTGATGTTGAGAAGCGAACTGTTCTGGGCCTCCGCGGCGGAGAGGGAAGACGTTAAATTCTGGACGAGGCAGGTGCAAGCCCTTGGCAAGTAACGCGCTCCCGATCATCGAAGAGTTTCTGCGCGCCGGCACGCCGCAGCAGAGGAAGAACGCCCTCACCGCGCTCACCGTCATCGGCGACGCGGCGTGCGTAAGAGCTCTCGCCGCGTCGGCCCTCGGCGACGAGGACGCAGGGGTGCGCGCGCACGCGCTGGACGAGCTCGCGTCGCTCGGCGAAGAGAAGAACGCCGCCGTCGGCGTCTTCGAGGACGAGCTGCAAAGCGGAGACAAGGCGAAGTCTGTGCGGGCTTATGCCGTCCTCGGGCGGCTCCAAAGCGTCGGCGCATACAAGACCGCCGTCCGCCCGAAGCGGAGCCGCCGGCTCCTCCTCGCGGCGTCGCTCTACAAGCACCTCTACCTCGTTAAGAACTGGGACTTTCGCCTGCGCTCGTGGAAGGCGGGCCTGCTGGGGAGCCTCGCCGGCGGCCTCATCTTCGTCCCGCTGACCGTGTTGATGTACCTGCGCCTCGACGAGCAGCATTTTGCGGTCTACGACAGTCTGCCGTTCTCGACCGAGAGAATCGTCTTCTACATGATCGGCGTCCTCCTCATCATCATGGGCGGGGCGGTTATGGCGATGGTCGCCTCCCAGCGGGCGACGCCGATCAACCTGCACATCAGCGACATCGCGGCCGTGTTCGTCGAGATGGTGGCCGCGACCCTTCTGGGATTCATCGGCATCCTCGGCTTCTACGCGGTGCTCAACGCGCTACTGCCTAAGCTGCCCATCGTGAAAAACCTCCTGACGATCGGGTACATGGTGCTGACGGGGGTGATGGCCGGCGTCACGCGCGCGGCGTCCGCGATGGCCTTCGGCATCTACGTCAATCGGAAGATGAACTGGCTGGCGGAGGTGCTGGCGGGGACGGTGGCGGGCTTCGTCGTTATCGCCGCGGCGATCACAATCTCATTCGGCTCCGGCGCCATGTCCGCCGACGAGGCGCGGGTCATCCCCATGGCCGCACTCCCTTTCGCGATGGGCTGCGCCAGCGCGTTCGCCTCGATTGACAACGCCTCCCCGCCCGCGAAGGCTCCGCATGGACTTTCCGGCTTCCTGCTTCAAATACTATTCTTCCCCGCCGTCATCGCCTTGGGTGCGACCGTTGGCTTCTTAATGCTTAAGATGACTAGCTGACGGGAAATATCCGCGCACAAGGGGGCGGCCTTCGTGTCACGTGCGGCGTTTGCGGAGTGGCGGGACGAGTTGTGGCCGCCGCCGGTGGAGTTCGGAGACCGCACGCTCGAATCGCAGTCCTTCGGCGGTGTACGCGCCCTCGATCTCCATCGCCACGACGCCCGGCCGGTCAACGGCCTTGAGGTTAAAATTCACTCGCTCGCCGCTCGGCCTGCCCGTCCCTGAGAGGACGACGGCGCCCTTGGTCGTCGTCACCAGAATCTGCAACACGTCGTCCTGCGAGGGCTGCACCAGCACGCCGTACTTGGTCGAGTAGGTGTCCACTTCGACCGTATAGCGGACGGCGACAAGACCCACCACCGCCTTCTCTTCAAAGAGCCGCGTCCCGGGCTGCTTGCTCAGCTCGCGGTTGAAGAGAAAGACAAGCTCGCGGTCGCCACAGTGCATCTCGACCGCGCGCTCACGCGCCAGCTCGATGCCGAGCGGGTTGGTGGCAAGGTCTTGGAGGCTCTTCGCGAGCGTCTCAGAAGTTGGCGGCGAGACCCTGATCTGCTGCGCGCGTTCCGGATCAACCTTGACCCGACGAAACCGCTTCGGGAGGCTGAGGTCGAACCCTTTAACGCCGTGCCGGAAGGCCAACAGCGCCGCCGTCCACTTCTTCGAGCGGGCCAGAGCCGAGCGCGCCCCGCCCTGCGGCGTCTCCAAACGGCGCGCGGCGACCTCCAACGCGCGCGGGCTGTTGATGTGCCGTAGCCCATTCAAAACCCCGCGCGCCACGAGGTCGTGCTTCACGTCCGCGTGCCGGACGAGCGCGTCGAGCGCGGCGTCAGACCCGACCCTGCCGAGTTCGACGGCGGCGGCCGTGCGCAGGCCCGGCGCTTCACGGTCGTCGGCGAGCACGCGCTCGAAGTCCGCGACCTTCTCGGGGTAGTCTTTGCGGCCGAGCAGGCCGAGCGCCACTTCGCGCGATACGCGCTCGTCGCCCGCGCCGCCGAAGACGATGCTCCGCAGTTCCTCGACCCCGTAAGGCTTGCCGCCAATCATGTCCGCGCTGTCGCTCATCGTTTCCGCTCCTTGCCGCCGCGAATCTTAACAGCTTGGATGCACCAGACAATGATCCTTAATATCGTCAGCCTGCCCGCTGTCAATGAGGATGGAGTCGCGGATGCTGCTTGCCTTGCCCGACTGGCACATCAGATTTTCCGGCTCGTCGTTGCGGTGCGTCAGGCCCAGATAGTGGCCCACCTCGTGGGCCATGGTGCGCGCCATCTGCTCGCTGCCCCAAGGGCCGACGCACGACCCGTTCAGCCCTTTATCGTCCTTCTCCTCGCACGGGCCGTCAATGGCCGACTTCCCCAACAACATCCCGCCGTCGCTCGGCACGTTCATGCTCGCGGGGATGAGGACGTTGATCGAGTCGCCGTCGAGGGCGAAAGTGTCGGTGATGGTTTCCATCTCGCCCTCGCTCGTAATCACATCGAGTCCCTGCGCGTCGGCCGAGAGGACGCGGTGATGCCTGACCCGCCCGACGCCGACGCCGGCCTGCGCATAGACGTTGCGAATTTTGAAGAGCGAGTAGTCGAGCGCGCCGTCCATCGCGCCGGTGAAGTTGTCCGAGCCGACGGCGGTCACGTCGAGGTGGAAGTGCGGCTTTTGCAGTCGCCTGATCTGCTGCAAGAGCGAGAGCGTGATCTCCACGCCGGTCGGGTCGTCGGGGACGCGCGCGAGGAAGAAGCCGTAGAAGTCGCCGAGGACGGAGAACGTGCCGCTGATGCCGATGCAGGCGGCGATCTGTCTGAGTGATGCCATGAAGGAACCTCTGTGAAACTCGGCCTCGTTGTGACGGCGGGCGGCGATTGGGCCGGCGCCTCAGACGAGAATCGGCTCGCCGTGTCTCTTCGGCTTGGCCTGCCCGCGCCAGACGCGTAGGCTCAGTTGGAGGTCTTCGTTAGACGCACGGCCTTCGATCTCGGTGGCCGTCCTTTCCAGCCCGACATCGCGCATCGTCAGCCGAAGCCCATCCCCGTCCGGAAGCGCCTCGCCGACGTACGCAACGTCGCCGTTGGTTCGCGTGACGACCACCTCCAAACCCCTTTCGGTAGGAGTCGTCAGCACGAGATAGCGGATCGTCACGCGCTGCTCCGCCGTTTCCAACAGGCCGACAAGCCCCGCAATCATCTTGCCCGACCGCACGCTTTCGATGAACGCCCCGCGCCTGACAGCCTCATTCAGAAAGAGGAGATGAGTCGCCCGCTCGCCGCAGCTTATCTCAAAACCGGTTTCGGGGTTCAGGCCGATACCGTAAGTCGAACCGCGGAGCGCGGCGACGTGTTTCCGTAGCCGCTCGCCCTCGACGGGGCGCACGGCGTGTGTCGTCCAACGGACGCCGAGGGCGCGGTTCGCGTCTTGCGCGCCCCGGCCTTCCGCCCCGGAGCGAAAAGAGATCGCCACCCGCGCCAGAGATAATTGCTGTCTGGCGTGCTCGGTCTTCGGCTCAGGCAAAGCCGCGAGGTGCTCAAGCGCTTTAGCGGTGCCGACCCGCCCGAGCGACTTGAAGACCTCGGCGCGGACGACCTCGCTCTCGGCGTCCGCGTTGCGGAGCAGCGCGGCCTCGGCCGCCTCAGACGGCATCAGGCTGAGGTCGTTCGCGGCCACGCTCCGAACCCTGATCGTCTCTCCCGGGTTCGAGAGGATCTGTTCCAGTATCTCAGCAGCCTCGCTGGAACTTTCCGAACGGGCGAGGGCATTGACGGCCCGCTTCCTGTCTACGAGAATGCCGGGGTCTTCCTCGCCGCGAAGGATCTGCTTGAGGTCTTCCACGTCATCGCCGGCGAGCACCGGCAAGTCGGTGAAACAACTGACCTCGTCGCCCGAAATGGCCTGCAACAACTCGCGTGAAAACCTTCGGCCACTCGACCCAACATTCCTGTCGGTCATAACCTCTCCCCTCAGCAGGGCAGCCTGATGGAGCAGTGTGACTTCATGGTGTTGCCCTGACTCGCGGTGATGCCCGTACTGCCCGAATTAATCTCCCCGATGCCGTCGTTGTTAGTGTCGGCCCCCATTATATTCGTCATGTCACTGCCGTGCACAAGGCCGAGGTAATGGCCCACTTCGTGAGCCATCAGGACTCCGGTGAAAAAATCGGTGCTCTGTAGTTCTAACACCGCGCCCGTCCGCCCCTTTTCATCTTTATCGCAAGGGCCGCCGCCCGGGTTAGGACTGCTCCACCCGCCCGCGTCGGTGATCGTCGTCACGAAGAAGACATCAATGCCGTCGTTCGGGCCGGAGAAAGCTTCGGTGAGGTTGGTCGCCCCCGAAGCGTCAACGACGTTGAAGCCGTCCGCTTCGTCGAGGGGGATGCGACGCCAGAAGAGCTTTCGGACGCTCACGCCGACCTGCGCGTAAAGCTCGCGCGTTACGTCAACGGCGAACTGCATGGTCTGCGCGTTGGCGGGCGTAAACATCCCGGAGAAGTCCGGCTCGTGGCCGACGAGGAAGATGCAGAGGTTGATGGCGTTCGTGCGGATGCGCTTGAGGTGCGTCTTGACCGACAGGGTGCGGGCCATCGGCCCCCAGATGTACCCGTAGATGTCGCGGCGCACGGAGACAGTCCCGCTCACACCCAGACAGAGGAGGGCGGCGTTTTTGATGCTGATGTCCATCGGCTAGTCCTCCAAATAAGGCGGAGGGGTCACTGCAACGCGACGAGGATCGGGATCAGCCCCCGCCCCGCCTTCAAGGGACGCAGCGCCTTGCCGATGACGGCCCCGAAAGCTTGCGAGGGGTCGGCGGCCTTCATCGCGTGACCGGGCGTGGGCGAAGTCGTCAGCAGGTCGCCGACCTCGACGGCGGCACAGTCGGCGTCAACCTTGCAATAGACCTTTCCCACCAGCGCCAGCGGCCGCCTGTTCTCTTGGGACGCCTGCCTGTCGAGGACGATGCCGGGTCGGTACTCGCCCGCGCCCGAAAGCACGCCGGCAACCTTCTTGTCGTAAGCCTCTGTGCTCTCGCGCAACGCGCCTTCGCCGTCGAGCACCATCACGGTGCCGGCGTCGAGCGCCGCCGAAGTGACATCGAACTCCTCGGCGCAGTCGGCGTTCTTGAGGATGATGTCGCCCGCGTCGCCGTTGAGGTGGATGGTGGCCTCTGCCGTGCTGCTGTTGTTGGTGGCGGTCGAAGGGAAGATTACGAGGTCGCCGTCCACGCCGTTGCCGCCGAGCCAGATGTTGCCGCCGCCGGCGTCCAAGTGAATGGCCGGCTTCGCGCTGCTGTCAACCGCGTTCGAGCGATACAGTTTCAACTCGCCGTTAACGCCGTTTCCGCCGGCGAAGATGTCTCCAACCTTGCCGTCGAGGCGGATTCTATCTTTGCCGGTGTCGCTCCTGACGGAGACGCTGCTGTCGCCGGCGTCGAGGAGGATGGTCGCCCCCGTCCAACTGGCAACCGCATTGACGCTCGAAGGGTGCATGACTATGTTGCCGTTCACGCCGTGGCCGCCGAGGACGAGGTCGCCGTTTTTGCCATTGATAAATGTGCGAACGTTCCCGCCCGACCTGAAGCTGATTTCGCTATTGTCGGCGGAGAGGACGATAGCGGCGTCCGAGGCGCTGCTCCCGCCTTTGGGCAAGATGTTGATGATGCCGTCCGCGCCGTTGCCGCCGAACTGCCCCGACCCGTAGGAGCCTTGCAGCCTGACCCGCTCCTCGCCGGTCGCGGCCTTGAGCTTGAGAGTCCCCGCGTTGACGTTGCCCCCGACGGTGATCTCGGCAGCCGCGCCGTCGAGGTAGATGCGCTCGGTCGTCTGCGCGCCGCCGCCCGCGTCGAGGCGAATCCGCAAATCGTCAATGCCGCCCTTGAGCGTCAGGTCGCCGTCCTCGCCGCCGCCGCCCGCGGAGATGTCCGCCTTACCGCCGTCGAGGGTGATGGTCGGCATGCCGGCGGGCTTCACGAAAGTGATTATGCCGGGGTCGCCGTTCAGGTTAATCCGCTGCGTGCCGGCGGAAGTCTGCATCTTGATCTCGCCGCCCTGTCCACCTCCGCCGACCGACAAATCGCCGTTGTTGCCGTCAAGCCGGATGGTCGTCTTGGCCGTGCCGTCCTGAATGTCAACCTGTCCCGAAAACGTTTGAGGCATACCAGCACTCTCCTTCGATTTGATAATCGAGCTTCACTGCTCGGCAGTCCGCCGGTGTGTTCGGTCGCGCGCCGCACTTCTGCCGTGAGCGTAACGCGTGTGATTTGATTCCAGCGTGAGCGTCGGGGCTATGCAGCGAGGAGTTCGTTCGGTTCGCAGTCAGGTGATGCTTGTTCCGGCTCAATACTCTCGAAGGGCGAGCCGGTATTCGTATGTTTATCGGCGCGCATTATAAAGCCCGAACGTGCGGCTGTCGAGCAAAAAGTTAAGCGCGCAATGGGAGCACAAGGCTTGCTCGGAACGTGGGGCGGCGGCAGAATTATTCAGCTAAGCTCGAAGGCTTGTAGGGTACAATGGCCCGTGCTTGACCTGTGATCTCACTCAGGGTGTGGGCCGGAACACGACCTCAACATAGAAGACGGAAGTCTGAATACAGTCTATCCCGATAAGGAGTGTAGCGCATGTCGAACACCCTTGCCCCCACGGTTCATGAACGCCTCGCACGTTGTAACGAGCGCGTGTATGTGGACGGTCTCGTTACCGGCGCCGAAGTCGTGCTCTCGGTGGACGGCACCACGTTCAGCCACATCGCCACGGGCGACGGACACACCTTCATAGTCCCGTCGCTTAACGCCGGCGCAGAGGTCAAAGCCAAACAAGATTCGGGAACCGGATTCACGCCTTGGTCGCCCGCAGTCATCGTTGAAGATGCGCTGGTTCCGCCGCAGAGCGCGCCCGTCTTGCCCGAGGTGGTCGGCGCGTGCAGCCAGTGCGTGCACGTCTCAAACGTCGTGCCGGGCAGTGATGTCGAGTTGCGCATCGGCAAGGACGTGGTCGGCAAAGGCACGGCCAACAGCCACGGCGCCGTCTGCGTCGCGGTTAATCTTCGCAAACAGAAAGGCGAGCAGGGCGCCACTCTGCTCGCCCGCATGATCGTGTGCGGCGCGAAAGGCCCGGACGCGGCGCGGACGCTGTCGGCCGAGCCCGCGCTGCCAAAGCCCGTTGTCGGCAGTCCGCTGTACGGCTGCCAGCGCGTCGTGCCGTTGAGCAACATCCACCGCGGCGCACGCTGCCGACTGGAGATGTCGCCGAGCACCAGCATCGGCAGCTTTTGCTCGTGCTGGACGGCCGGCAACGTGTATGTGACGCAGCCACTGGTCGTGGGCGAAAGCGTGCGGGCGCAATGCTACTGGGACGCCAAACCGTGCGACGCCAAAGGCGATTGGAGCGAGTGGCGACTCGTCGTCCCGCCGGATGAGGGCATCAAGCCCAAGGTGCTTGAAGCGTTGATCGAGGGCGACCAGATTATCCGCGTCGAAAATCAGATCGTCGGCGCGACGCTCGTGGTCAGGATTCGCCCGACCGCGAGCGACCCCGCCGAAGAGTTCGGGCCGCGACCCGCCAGTACCGAGCAGGAGGTCGGGCTCAACGACCAACTCAAGGCGGGCAACGTCGTATCGGTCGTGCAGACGCTGTGCGGCGTCTCCTTCGAGTCCGATCCCGTCACGGTGCAGCCGCTGCCGCCTGTCGTTTACGCGCCGGTGATTGTGCCGCCGCTCTACGACTGTGGGCGGGCCGTGCAAGTGTCGAATCTGCACCCCGGGGCGCTGGTGCGGGTGTATCAAAACGGCGTGCCGATTGGACTCAAGTGGGCCGGCTTGGAGAGCAGCATCAGTGTGCCGGTCGGGCCGACGCTCGTCGCGGGCAGCAAAGTGATGGCGCGCCAGTGGGTGGGTAACGTGCAAAGCCCGGACTCGGCGCAGGTGCCCGTGCAGCCCGTGAGCACCGTGCGCACACCTCGCATCCTGAAGCCGGTGGCGAGCGGCGACACGCGCGTCTGGTTGAGCAACGTCATGCCCGGCTCGCACGTCGTCGTTCGCTCCGGCAGCAGCATCATCGGAGAGGCGGACGCGGCGGAGCCAATCGTGCGTGTCTCGACCTCGCCCATCACCGCCGCGATTCAAGCCACCGCGCGCCTGTGCAACAAGACGAGCAAATCGTCTACCGGAGTCACGCCGATTAAGTCCCCGTGTGCGAGTGGCAGCCGGTTCGGCAAAGTGGGCGAGGAGTCTCGCTCCTATGGCAAGTTCACGGTGCCGAAGACGCTCGACGGCGGCGACTTCGAGACGCCGATCGAAGGGCAGTTGTACTTCCCGGCCGCGAGCGGCGGCAAGTTCAACCCCGACGCGACCAATTTGCCGCTGGTGGTGATCGCCCACGGCTATTGGTCTCCCGGCATCGAGAGTTACAAGGGCTACGACTACCTCGCACAGCACCTCGTGCAGTGGGGCATGCTGGTGTTCAGCGTGAATATGGACGAGGTGAACAACAAAACCGGCACGTCGGCAACTAACACGCAGCAGTATTCGCGCGCCGAGATTATCCTGCACACGATTGACATGCTGCTCGGCGATTCAACGCTGAAGGGGCGCATCAATAGCAATCGCATCGGGCTGATCGGACATTCGATGGGCGGCGAGGGCGTGGTCGTGGCGCAGTTGCTCAACGAGTCGCAGAGCCGGGGCTACAGCATCAAGGGCGTGGTGAGCATCGCGCCGACGCACTGGCGCCCCGAGGTAGTCCTCCGCCATACAAAATATATGCAGCTCCTCGGCTCGATGGATCTGTTGACCTCGGCGATGACCGGCACCGACGCGCAAGCGCACTTCAGCGGTTTCCGCATCTACGACCGCGCGTGGCGGCCCAAGACGCACTTCTGGATTTACGGCGCGCGGCACAACCCGTTCAACCGCGTGTGGGTGGCGAACGGCGACACCTACGAGTCGGGCTGGGCCGACCTCGCACTGCCGCCGCAGGTTCACGAGCGCATCGCCAAGTGTTTGATCAACGCCTTCTTCCAAGACGCCCTACTCGACCAGACGGCGTACGCCGGGTACATGGAGGGTATGATTCTGCCGCGGAGCCTGAGCGACCTCGAAATTCACACCCAACATTCGAAGGGGCCGCGCACCGTGCTCGACAACTTCGGCGACGCCGACGAAGAAATCCCTCTGGCCGCGCAGCCGCTCGACAAGAGCACGAATAGCCAGAGCCAAGCGGTAAACGCCGGCGGTGCGGGCTTGAGCCTTTGGGACGATGTGGAGCACACGGCGATAGCGCACTCGCCGCACAACACCAAAGGTGTGCAGTTGGGTTGGAATAGTCCGGACGCGACGTACCTCGACAACACGGGTGGCATCTCCAAATCGTTGACCGACGTATTCGCGTTGCGGGTGGGGCAGTTCTACGAGGACGCAACGCTAAACCCGGTGGCGATGCCCGCCGATTTGTTCGTCACGCTGAGTGACGGCACGAACGAAGCGACGGTGCGACTGGGCGCGGTGGCTCAGGTGCCATATCCGGACACCGCGGGCAACGTGCTCTGCCCTATGCGCACGGTGCGTCTGCCGCTGGACGCATTCAGGGCGGCGAATCCGGCGCTGAGTGTGAGCAATATTCAATCAGTCACGCTCAGCCTGATGGGCCGAGCCACCGGCAATATTTTGGCGGATGATTGCGAGTTCGGCAGTTAATCACCTCGAATTCCCGGAGTCTCCGTCCGGCGGTCGGAAGAGGAGCAAAGAGTATGTTGACGCGCGCTAAAAACTGGCTCGACGCGCAGAAACGGCTGGCCGAGCGTAAGCACGTAATTCGGCTCGACAGTTGCGCCGTCGAGCCTCTGGGCGAGAAACGCGGTTACAACGCTGTGATTGAGGGGTTCAATCTTCACCCCGCCATTTCGCCGCCGCGCGTGACGGTAGGCGGTGTGCTTCTGGAAGAGATGCAGTTTCAAGCCGACGGCCGCCGCATTCGCGGCGTACTCAGGCAGAAGCCCCGCAGCGGCCGTGTCATGGTGGACTACGGCTTCGCGCGGGCGACATTAAAAGGTGAGATTCGGTGGATTGAGCCGTGAGGAAACAGCAATAAGCCCGAATTTCAGTACACCAAGCGCCGCCTGACCTCGCCCTCGGCGGAGAGAGCGAAGCGCGGCTCCGAGTCGGCGTCCGCCCGAGTGACTCGGCCTGCGACGTACTCCCCGAGCGCCGGGCCGTGCTTGAAGCCGTGCCCGGAGCCCCCGCCGACGAGCCAGACGTTATCGAAGTCCGGGTGGCGGTCTATCAGGAAGTCGCCGTGCGGCGTGTTCTCGTACTGGCAGACGCGCGTCTCGACGACCGGCGCGTCGCGCAGACCGGGCAGGATGCGGGCCAAGTGCTCGCGCGCTGACGCGAGCCCTTCGGCGGTCGCCAGCCGCTCGCCCGAGTCCGGGTCGAAGGGCGGGCCGTGTGCGTCAATCGCGAGCTTGAAGCCCCGGCCCTCAAGGTCGGGCACGCCGTAGACCAGCTCTCCAAAATCAACCCACGCGGGCATGGCGGGCGCGGTGAAGGAAGGGTCGCCCGCCCCGACGCCGAAGAAGAAGACCTCCTGCCGCGTCGGCCGAATCCACTCCCCGAGCAGGCGTGGGAAGATTTTCGGCAGCCAAGGGCCGCAGGCGAAGACGAAGTTCGCGGCGGAGAGCTTGAGCCCGCTCCGCGTTTTGACGGAGTCCAGCCGCCCCCGGCCGTCGGGCGCGACGACCGTCTCCGGCAGGTATGTGACGCCGCGTGCGACGGCCTCGCGGACAACTTCCTGAACAGCGCTGCGCGCAAGGATGACCCCGCTGTCGGGCTCGAAGACGCCCCACGCTTCCGGCCCGAGCGTGAATTGAGGGAAGCGGCCTTCTAACTCCGCCGGCGTCAGCCTCTCAAACTTAACGCCGACCTTGGAAAGTGTCCCGAGGGTGGCGAGCGTGTAGGGGTCTTCGTCACGCGCGAGCCACAGGACGCCCGTGCGTTGGAAGAGCGGCCGGTTAACCTTGCGGAAGAAATCCCGCCAGAGCGCGAGCGAGCGCGCCGCCCAGTGCGTGTAGACCTCGTCGGCCCCGTAGCCCATGCGGATGATGCGCGACTCGCCGCCGGAGCTGGCGCGGCTGTTGGCCGGGCCGTAGCCGTCGAGCAGCGCCACCGACTGGCCGGATTCCCGCAGGCGGTAGGCAGTCCACGCTCCGAAGACTCCGGCGCCGATGACGGCGGTGTCGTACGTCTGTTCCGCGTTCATGGAATGCTGCTTTACGCCGGAGTAGTGCGCGCCTCAGTCACTCGCTCCGCAGGGCTATCATCGGGTCAACTTTCGTGGCGCGGCGCGCGGGCAGGAATGAGGCCAGCAGCCCCACGAGGATGATCACGCCCGAGACGCTGCCGAAGGTCAGAAAGTCGGTCGCCGTCACCCCGTAGAGCAGGCTCTCCATCAGGCGCGTCAGGGCGTAGGCCCCGGCCATGCCGACGCCGACGCCGACGAGCGTCAGCGCGAGCCCCTGCCCGAGCACCAGACGCAGCACGTCCAGCGCCCTCGCGCCGAGCGCGATGCGGATTCCGAGCTCGCGCCTGCGCAGCATGACCGAGTAGTTCATCACGCCGTAGACGCCGACGGCCGCCAGCGCCAGCGCCAGCGCCGCGAACGTCATCAGCAGAGTCATGTTGAAGCGGCGCCCCGAGAGCGACTCAGTCAACACCTGATCCATCGTCCGCACGCTGCTTATCGCCTGCTCGCTGTCCACCGCGTAGACGGCCTTGGAGAGCGGGTTGACGAAGCCCTGCGGGTCGGAGGAGGTTCGCGCGACGAAAGTTATCCACGGCCTCGGCGCCTGCCGGAACGGCAGGTACATCGTCGAGCCGCCCTCGTCGTCCAGACCGTTCGACTTCACGTCGCCCACCACGCCGACTATCTCGCGCGGCCCCAGCTTCTCGTGGAACGAGGCCGTCAGACGCTTCCCGACGGGGTTCTCCCCCGGCCAGAAGTGGCGCGCCATCGCCTCGCTGATGATGACGACCTGCGGCGAGCCCTCGCGGTCGCGCTCTTCGAACGCGCGGCCCTGCTTCAGGGGGATGCCCATCGCCTTGAAGTAGTCCGGGCTGACGTAGCGCGTCTGCGCCAGCGGCTGCTCGGAGACGGGCGGGGCGGGGCGGCCTTCGACGGTGAAGGGCTGCTTCGACCCGCCGCCCGTCAAGGGGATGGTCGTGGTCGAGCCCACGGCGACGACGCCCGGCAGTGCGCGTATCTGTTCCAGCACGCGGTCGTGGAAGGCGAGCTGCTGCTGCGGCTCGGGGTACCGCGTGGAGGGCAGGCCGACGCTCAGCGTCAGCGTGTTGCTCACGTCGAAACCGGGGTCTACGTTCTGAAGCTTCCAGAAGCTGCGGATCATGAGCCCGGCCCCGACCAGCAGGATGAGCGACAGCGCCACCTCGCAGACCACCAGCGCCTTGCGCGTGCGTTGCCTGACGGAGCCCGCGGCGGAGCGGCCCGTGCCCTGCTTTAAGGTCTCTGCGAGTTCGTTCTTCGAGAACTGCAAAGCGGGCGCGACCCCCGCCAGAATGCCCGCGGCGAGCGAGACCAAAAGTGTGAAGCCGAGCGCCCACGCGTCCACGCCGACCTCTGCGGTGTTGGGCAGGCTGCCGGCGCTCAGCCGCACGAGCAGCCGACCTCCCCAGCCCGCGAGCAGCAGCCCGAGCAGCCCGCCCGCCACGGCCAGCAGGACGCTCTCGGACAGCAGTTGTCGTACGATGCGCCCGCGCGTGGCTCCGAGCGCGATGCGGAGCGCGATCTCCTTCCGCCGGTTCGCGCCCCGCGCGAGCATCAGGTTGGCGACGTTCGCGCACGCAATCAGCAGCACGAAGCCGACGGCGCTGAAGAGCACCAGCAGCGCCGGGCGCACGTCGCCCACCAAATCCTCCTGAAGCGGAATGACGACGGCGCCCCAGCCCTTGTTGGCCTCCGGGTACTGCTGTTCGAGCCTGCTTGAGATGGTGCCCATCTCGGCCTGCGCCTGTTCGAGCGACGCCCCCTGCTTCAGCCGGGCGACGACGAGGTAGTCGTGGATAGACCTCGTCTGCCTCTCGGCGGCGTCCCAAGCCAGCGGCACCCACAGCTCTGCCTCCTGCGGGAACTCGAAGCCGGCCGGCATGACGCCGACGACGTTGTAGGGGCGGCTGTTGAGCGTCACCGTCTGGCCGATGACGTTAGGGTTGGAGCCGAAGGCGCGCTGCCACAGCCCGTGGCCGAGGACGACCACCTGCTCGTGCCCCTGCTGCTCCTCTTCGGGCGAGAAGGTGCGCCCCCTCGCCGCCTGCGTGCGCAGGACTGAGAAGAAGTCGGATGAGACGGCCGCGCCCGTGACGGGGACGGGGTCGCCGCCGGCGGTCAGGCTCAGGCCGGCGTAGCCGTAGATTGCCATCTGCTCGAAGGCGCGGCTCTGTTCCTTCCAATCGAGGTAGTTCGCCGGCGACACGGAGAACCTCTTCATGCCGGGGAAGCTCGCCTGCGGCGGGGTGTGCCAGACCGCCACGATGCGCCCGGACTCGGGGTACGGCAGCGGCCGGAGCAGGACGCCGTTGACGACGCTGAAGATGGCGGCGTTGGCCCCGATGCCGAGCGCGAGCGAGAGTACGGCCACGACGGTGAATGCCGGGCTCTTGACCAGCGTCCGCGCGCCGTAGCGCATGTCCTGCCAAACGGTACTTAAGAAATGTCCCACCCTGACCTCCCTGACTCTCTCTTTGACCTGATCCATCCCGCCCAACTCTATCAGCGCCGCGCGCCGCGCCTCCTCGGGCCCGAGCCCCGCCGCGATCTTGGCCTCGACCAGCAGCTCCAAGTACGCGTCCAGTTCCTCCGCGAGCTCCCGCTCCACGTGTTCGCGTTGGAGCAGGTTGCGCTGGAGGCTGTCTAGGCGTGATCTGAGCGGCATCGTTAATGCTCTAAGTGGCCTTGAGGGCGCTCGTGATGGCCACAGAAATCCGCCGCCAGTCCTCGGTCTCGGCGTCGAGCTGGCGTCGGCCCGCCTTGGTGAGCCGGTAATACTTGGCCCGCCGGTTGTTCTCCGACTCGCCCCATGACGACTCAAGCCAACCCGCCTCCTCCATCCGGTGCAGGGCCGGGAAGAGCGAGCCGGGCTTGACCTGAAAGGCCCCCTTCGTGATCTGTTCGATGCGGCCCGAGACGCCCAGCCCGTGCAGCGGCTCAAGCGCCAGAGCCTTCAGCACCAGCAGGTGGAGCGTCCCCTGTAAGAGGTCTATTTTCTTTCCCGGCACGGCAGCCTCCTATAGACGTTCTGTAGGAAATCAATAAGCCTTCTCGTATAGAATGTCAATAGGAGCGGCACCTTATGAATACGGCGTGGGCGTCCTGAGGTTCCGTGGAACTCTCGTCAACGAGCCTGTTCGGAATCGCCGCTCGGCCGTACCGGAGTACTCCGCAGCCCTCGTGTTCCTCCACTCAATGTTTGCGACGCAACCTTGACACCCACCCACCCCTGTTGTAGATTACGCGCGCTCATTCGTTCCGTCGGTGGAGAGCGGATTCCCGCGTTCGGCCCTCTACCTTGCCCCAAATCCTTTAAGACTCACGTTCCGTAGCACCGCAATGTTAACCGTGTCAGGCCGTACCTCATGCCGCGCGCTCTCACTTACGTGGACGCTCCTGTCTGTCGGCCTGCTTTGATTCGAACCCGGGGGATCGCTTTTTAACTCACACTGACGGGTGCGCCCCCTCACGGAGCCGCTCCCCAAGTGTGCCGGCTGGAAGGGAAGCCCGCTCGGCGTTTCCGAATCCCGCACTAACTCGACCCGACGCGTCACAAACCGCGACGCGTGCGAACTTCTCGGCCAAAGTTCCTTTCGGCAGGTGAGCACGAGGTATCACCCCCGTACCTGATGCGCGCGTACGCCCGCGCGTTAAGGATGAAGCGTGAAGCCCCGGACGGAGGGAAAGGGGTTGCTCGCAGACAAGACCTGAACGCCGACCCTTCGACGGTTCCTACCACAGAACGAGAGACGGAAAGAAACCCCCATGTCACCTAAAAAGCTGACGCGCCGGAACACTTGGCCTAACACTTCGAGAAGTCTGACCCGCGGTCG
Source organism: Pyrinomonadaceae bacterium (assembly GCA_035248785.1). GTDB lineage: Bacteria > Acidobacteriota > Blastocatellia > Pyrinomonadales > Pyrinomonadaceae > QHXN01. The sequence goes on from DATFHD010000073.1 coordinate 31,908, forward strand.
AAGGTTGGGCCTTGCGGCTCTCGTCCTGATTCTCACGGGGATACTCGTCAGCGGCGTGCGCGTCGGGTTGAACGCCGCCGCGCAGAGCACGGGCGGGGCGCAGACCGACGCGCAGCGCGGCTCACGCGGCGCGAGCGTGCGCCCGAAGCGCCCGAGCCAGACGGCGTCGCAGCCCGCCGGCACCGCCCCCGCGAAGTCGGCCGCGAAGGCCGCGGGCGTATCGCTGAAGGGGAGCGAGCCGAGCCTCCCGAGCGCGAGCCTCGAAACTCTCTCCCCGGTGCTCGCCGCGACCGACTTCAACCTCATCGGCCTCGCGGTGACGGCCGACCCCGCCTCGCAGTCTGTCCCGAAAAACACCCCGACCCGCATTCTAACGAGCGTTCAGGTGCCGGACGCGGCGGACGTGACGGCGATCATCGCGGGGCTGAACCCGAACTACCGCGTCCGCGGCGAACTGGTCGGGCCTTCGTTCGGGAGCCCTCAGCCGGTCGAGGCCGCCATCGGCCAGCCCATCTCGATTCCGCCGCTCTCGCAGACCGGCGAGCACGTCGTCCAGAACCTCCGCGTCGTGGACATCGGACAGCCGGGCGAGCCCGTCGTCGCGCCCGTCACGCCCGACGCGTGCGGCATCGTCGTCTTCGACCGCCTGCTCGTCTCCGAAGTCCACGTCAACGAGCTGACCTACGACCAGATCGTGCAGGCCGGCATCAACATCTCCGACGACTCCTACCGCGCCTTCAACTTCACGCTCGGCATCGGCACGACCTCCGACGCGCAGACCATCACGATACCCGTCGCGTTCCCGCAGGTCGGCGTCACCGACCCGCGCCCCATCGTCGGGACGCCCTCGATCTCCGCCCCCGGCGTTGACGTGCCGACGGTCGTGCCCGTCATGCTGACCGCGGAGCCGGAGGACGAGGAGGAGGGCGGCGGGCAGCAGCCCCCCATGCTCGGCGACGAGCCCGTGCGCATCCCCGGCGTCATCGTCTTCCCCGGCCGCGTCGGCTTCCTGCACCAGTTCTTCGAGGCCATCGTCATCGTCTCGAACGGCGCGCCGAACGGGACGCCGCTCGTCATCAAGAACCTGCGCGCCAAGGCGAAGCTGCCCGACGCGGGCACGCCGGCCGACGCCTCCGACGACCCTTTGCGCATCGCCGAGACGCAGGCGGGCGGCCGCGTCTCCGAGCTTGACCTTCACGGGCTAGGGCCGGACGGGAAGTACGGCACGGGCGACGACACGACGACCTTCTCGCCGGGGCAGGCGGGGCAGGCCACCTTCCTCCTCGAAGGCTTGAAGGAAGGGCTCCACACCGTCAACTTCGGCCTCGACGCGGAACTCGAAGGGCTGCCCGGCGGCGCCGTGCACGTGTCCGGCGAAGTGCCGGGCGCGGTGCTCGTGCGCGACGCGAGCTTCGCCGTCACGTTCACGCACCCCTCGGTCGTGCGCGCCGGGCAGGAGTACGACCTCGCGATGACGGTCTACAACTCGGGCAGCACCGACATTCAGGGCGCGTTCGCGCGCCTGACGCCCGACAGCATCAGCGGCGCCGAGCTTCTGAACGGCGACACGGGCGCGCGCCAGTTCGCCACGACGATCAAGCGCAAGGACTCGGCCACCGTCAAGTGGCGTCTGCGCTCCCACACCACCGGCGCGGTGACGGCCTCGTACGTCAAGGTCGGCGACGACGTGAGCGCCGGGCTCCAACTCGTGACGGGCGTCGGCGACCGCAACGTGGCGCTCTCGCCCGACTCCCTGATCCTGCCCGACCCCGTGAAGAACCTGCCGCCCGGCGTGGTCGAGGCCGCGCGCGCGGTGCTCGGCCAAGCTTGGGGCGTCGCGAACGCGCCGGCGGGCTCGCTCCCCGAGGGCGTGACGCCGATTAAGAAACAGGCCGTGATTGACCGCGCCGTCGAACTCGGCATCGCGGGCATTCGCGTTGACTTCGGCGAGCCGGCCTCCGTCTCGCTCGACACGCTCGTCCGCGACTGGCTCGGCGAGCTGAAGGCGGACGACGGCTTCGCCGACGCGCTGCGCGGCACGCCCGCGGGCAACACCTTCTACGACGCCGTCGGGGCCGAGGTAGGGAAGCGACTCGCCTCCGCCGCGCAAGCCTCGACGCCCGCGGACATCCAGAAGGAGTTCGCCGACGCCGAGTCGCCGCGCTCGCCTTTCATCTCGGCGCTGATGACGCAGGCCGCGGGGCAGCCCGTCGCGGGCGCGCGGCTCGTTAACTCCGGCGGCAAGCGGGTCGGCTTCGGCGCGTCGGAGGCGGACGCGCGCGCGGTAGACCTGCAATCGGGCGCGGCGCTCGCGCTCCTGAATTCGGACGCGGCGGCCGCAGGGCAGTGGGCGCTCGTCTCGAACCCCGCCAGCGAAAACTGGACGCTTGAGATTGACGGCTGGCGCAACGGGGCGGTTGACCTCACGCTCGTCTATCCGGGCGCGGGTCGCACTTACAGGCAGGTCGTCTGGGGCGGCGTCGCCGTGGCCGAAGGCGGCAAGTACCGCGTCGTCTTCCGCCCGACGAACGGGACGGCCACGCCGACCCTCGAAGCCTTCGCGGACGGCGCGTGGCAGGCTCTGGCGCAGGGCGCGGCCACAAACATCGGCCAGCCCGCGCCGCGCCTCGTCGGCGCGATACAGGTCACGCCCGAGGTCATCCCCGGCGGCGACAAGTACGGCCGCCTCGTCGGGCTTCTGTTCTCCAAGCCGATGCAGAAGGAGCCCGCCGAGACGATAGCGAAGTACACCGTCGGCGGCGGCGAGCTGAAGAAGAACCCGTCCGAGACGGTCGGCGGCCCCGTCAAGGTCAAAGGGGCGCGACTCGATTACGGCGACCGCTTCGTCTTCCTCGCGCTCGACTCGACGATAGGGCCTTACGTCCGCCGCGACATCACCGTCGCCAGCCTCACCGACACGCAGAGCATGGCGCTCACGCCGGCCCCTTCGACGCGCGACATCGAGCCGCGCGTCTCGCCGCAGGGCCACCCGCCCGGCGCGTACCTCACGGGCAGAGTCTTGAACGCCGACGGCAACGCCGTCCCGAACGCGCCCGTCGTCTACTGGACGCAGGAGTGTCCCAACCCGGCGCTGCTCGTGCTGCCGCCGCCCCCGACGCCCATCGCCGTCCGCTACACGGACGCGCAGGGGCGCTACGAGTTCGACTACGTGCGCGACGGCGACTGCGCGCCGCTGAGCGTCACGGTCAACAACCCGCAGACGCACGCCGAGAAGCGCCTGACCTCGCCGGTCGCCTACGACGGGCAGCACATGGTCTTCGACATGGTCTTCCTCGCGCGCGGCAACGTGCGCGGGACGGTGACGAGCGGCGGGCGGCCCGTCGCGCGCGCCTTCGTGCAGGTCGTGCCGCAACTCGACGTGGTCGCGGCGAAGGTCGCGCAGACCGACGACAGCGGGAACTACTCCGTCACCGACATCCCCGTCGGCAACGTCTCGGTCTCGGCCGTGGGCACGGGCGATTTGCGCACGGCCTCGGGCCTCGCCGCCGGCACGATACCGGGGCCGAACCAGACGGCCACGATCAACGTCGCGCTTCAGAACGTCTCGGGCGTCGTGCGCGGCCGCGTGCTCAACCCCGACAACACGCCGCAGGTCGGCGCGCTCGTCGTGGCCTACGCGCGCATCGCCGGCTTCCCGTCGCAGCGCGCTGACGGCGCGACGGCCGTCGGCTACGCCTACGCCGACCGCGACGGCGCGTTCACCATCAAGAACCTTCCCGTCACCGACATCTCGCTCGAACTCACCGACTACGTCACCGGCCTCTTCATCTCGCAGCGCGTGCAGTTGACCGAGGCCGCGCCCGAGGTGAGCGGCCTGCTCCTGCGCCTGCCCGGAACGGGCACGGTCACGGGGCGCGTGATGGACGAGACGGGGCGCGCGGTCGTCGGGGCCAACGTGCGCGCCGCGGGCGGCGCCGTCAACACGGACGGCGAGGGCTACTACACGCTGCAAGGCTTGAGGGCCGGCACGCTCGACATCATGGCCACTGACCCCGTGACGAAGATGAGCGGCGGGACGACGGCCACCGTCCGCCTCGGCGCCATCACGAGCGGGGCCAACATCACGATACTGCGCCCCGCCTTCGTCGAGGGGCACGTCTACACGGTCGAGCCGGGGACGACGACGGCGAAGGCGCTGGCCGGCGCGAAGGTGACGGCCGACGGCGTCAACATCATCGAGACCGACTCGCAGGGCGCTTACCGCCTTGAGAACGTGATGACGGGCGCGCCCGTCTTGCTGCGCTTCGTGGACGAGAAGAAGGCGCTCGCCGTCAACATGTCGGTCATCCTCTCGCCGGGCGAGACGCTCACGCGCGACGCGACCCTCCGCACTGGCACGATCCGCGGCCGCGTCACGCAGCCCGACGGCGTCACGGGCGTCATCGCCGACGTGGCGCTCTTCACGCCCAAGCCCTCGCTCTTCCCCGGCGGCGGCTACGGCATCCTCGGCACCGAGATGCCCGTCATGACGCGCTCGGCCGCCGACGGCACGTACTCCGTCGAGGGGCTCAACCCGGGGACGTTCCGCGCCACGACCTCCAACGTCTTCTTCCCGACGCCCGTCTCTGCCGGAGGTGTGCTCGCGCCCGGCGGCACGGCCGTCTGCGACCTCTCGCTCGTGAGCACGCTCGCGGGCAAGATTCAGGGGCGCGTCTTCCAGCCCGACGGCGCGACGCCCGCGCCCGCGGGCACCCGCGTCACGCTCTCCGGCGGCTCGCTCGCCGACGCGACCGTCCGCACCGACGCCAGCGGCCACTACGAGTTCGCCGAAGTCTTCTCGGCCGGCGGCTACGCGCTGACGGCCACAGACCCGACGACCGGCAACACCAACCGCATCTACGTCTCGGTCGAGAAGAACAAGGACGCGGTCTTCGACCTGCGCCTGCTCGGCACGGGCAGCCTGAAGGTGAAGGTGGTTGACGGCGCGGGCCAGCCCGTCTCCGGCGGCACCGTCACGCTCGACGGCTCGCAGTACCCGAACCAGCACCGCTTCGCCGAGTTGACGGCCGACGCCGCGGGCGTCGTCGAGTTCTCGAACCTGCCCGAAGGGCCGTACGCCGTCGCGGCCAGCAATCAGGGCTTGGGCGGCCGCGCGGCCGTCAACGTGCCGCTCGGCTCGTCCGTCGAGACGACCATCCAGCTCCTCGCGTCGGGCACGGTCGAGGGGCGCGTGTTGATGCCGGGCGGCTCGACGCCCGTCGGCCTCGCCGACGTGCAGTTAACCGCGGGCGGCCGCGTCATCGGCTTCAGCGTCACGTCAGACGCGGAGGCCGACGCGGGCCACTTCCAGTTCCTCAACGTCCCGGCGGGCGACTTCACGCTCGACGTGTTCGACAACCGCACCGGCCGCGTCGGGCGCTCCTTCGGCCGCATCACGACGCAGGGCGAGACGGCGACGGTCAACGTCGAGCTGCTCGTCGTCGGCACGGTCACGGGTCGCGTCACGGCCAACGGACAGCCCGTAGACCACGCGCTCGTCGAAATCTACTCCGACGGCTCGGGCCTGCGCAGCACGTCGCTGAAGGCGACGACCGACCCCGACGGCCGCTACCGCTTCACCGGCATCCCCGCCGGCCGCTTCACCGTCTCCGTCAAGGACGCGCCGGGCGGGCAGACCGGCTCGGCCACGGGCGTCGTCTCCGGCACGACGGAGCCGCTGCCCGACACCGTCGCCGACATCGCGCTCGAACCGAGCCAGACCGTTACGGGCACCGTCTACAAGCTGGGCGGGACTGAGGTCGTGCCGGGCGCGCAGATCACAATCTTCGCCGGCGGCCGCCAGTTCCGCGCGGCGACGAACGAGACCGGCGTCTACCGCCTCTCGTTCGTGCCGCTGGGGGAGGTGCGCGTGCGCGCCGAGGCCCCCGCGGGCAACGACCGCGGCGAGTCCGCGCCCGTCACGGGCACGCAGGCCGGAGGCACCGTCAACGCCGACGTGACCTTCGCCGGCACGGGCGACGTGTCGGGCGCGGCGCTCGACAGCAACGGCTCGCCGCTCACGCTCGGCGAAGTCGTCTTCACCAACAGCGCGTGGGGCGCGCCGGTTCGCCTGACGACGCCCGTGCGCTCCGACGGCCGCTACGAGTTCAAGGGCGTGCCCGCGGGCGCGTTCACGCTGAAGCTCTCGGTGGCGGGGCGCGTCGGCGTCGGCACGGGCGGCGCGACGGCCCTCGCGGGCCAGAACGTGGACGTGCCGCTGAGGCTCGAAGACGCGGGCAAGGTCACGGGCCGCGTCGTCTCGGAGGCGTCAGGCGCGCCCGTCGCGGGCGTTGACGTGACGCTCACGCTCTGGCGAACCTGCTGCGGCGGGATCGTCTTCTACACGCACAGCGACTCGCAGGGCGTCTGGGCGTTAGACAACCTGCCGCTCGGCGCCGTCACGATCTCCATCAGCGACCCGGCCACGGGCGGCATCGCGCAGGCTTCCAACCTCTCGCTCACGACCAACGGGCAGGTGCTCGACGTAGGCGAGATGCGGCTCGACGCGACGCCCATCCGCGTCGTCTCCGTCAGCCCGGCCGACGGCGCGGCCGACGTGTCGCCCACGTCTGCGGCCGTCACGGTCAACTTCTCCGAGCCGGCGCTGGGCGCGACCGTCAACACCGGCACGGTGCGACTCCTTCAGGGCGCTTCGCAAGTCCCGGCGACGCTCTCGCTCTCGGACGACAAGCGCACGGCCACGCTCACGCCCACGGGGCGGCTCGCCGACACGACCGGCTACACCGTCTCGGTCGCGGCCTCGGTCGCAGACCTCAACGGGCTCGCGCTCGGCACGGAGTTCCGCTCGACGTTCACCACGGCCGACGCGACGGGGCCAATCGTCACCGGCTTCTCGCCCGCCAATAACGCGACGCGGGTCGCGCTCTCGACCGACGTGGTCGTCACCTTCAACGAGAGGCTCGACCCGGCGCAGGACTTCTCGCAGGTCGTCGCCGTGACGGCCGACGGCGCGCCGCCCGCGGCCGTGCCCGGCACGCTCGCGCTCTCCGCGGACGGGCTGAGCGTCACGTTCCACCCGACGAACTTCCTCGGCGAGGGCTCGCGCCACACGGTCACGGTGCAGGGGCAGCGCGACGTGCGCGGCAACGCGACGGCTGCCGCCAGCTCCGCGGTCTTTACGACCATAGACCTGATGCCGCCCGTCATCGAGCCGCTGCCGATTGACGGCAAGACCGTGCGCACCTTCCGCCCGCAGATTACGGCCGCGTACGCCGACAACGCCTCGGGCGTCAACCTCTCGTCGGTCGTGCTCACGCTCGACGGCGCGAACGTCACGCCGCAGGCGACGTTGACCGGCACGGGGCTGAGCTACACGCCCGCGTCCCCGCTCGCGCGCGGGCCGCACACCGTCACGCTGAACCTGAGCGACAATCAGGGCAACGCGGCGCGGCCGGCCTCCGCCACCTTCTCGATTGACGACGCCGGCCCGGCCATCTCGTCCTTCCAGATAGCGGGCCTGCCCGCGGCGAACGAGATGTACGTCACCTCGACGCTACAGCCGAGCTTCGTCGTCAACTACACGGACGACACGGGCGTCAGCGCGTCGGCGACGAAGCTCTACTTCGGGCCGTACGGCTCGACGCTTCAGCCCGTCGCGGCGACGGTGACGCAGACCTCGCTCGGCTACACGCCCGCCGCGCCGCTGGCCGAAGGGCGCTACTCGGTCGAGGCCGTCATCGTCAACAACCTCGGCACGTCATCCACGACCGGGCGCATAGACTTCACGCTCGACATGGACGCGCCCGAAATCCTCTCGTCCGCGCCCGCGAGCGGCAGCCAGCACGGCGGGACGACCGTCACCATCACCGGCAACCGCCTGCTGAACACGACGGGCACGCCGCCGGCCGTCACCGTCGGCGGCAACGCGGCGCAGGTGGCGAGCGCCGTCGCGGGCTCGCCCGATCAGGTCGTCTTCGTGACGCCCGCGGGCGCTCCCGGCCCGGCCGACATCCGCGTGAGCACCAACCGCGGCGACTTCGCCCGCCCCGGCGCCTTCACCTACGAGGCCGACCCGCGCACGCCCTTCGTCACCGAGCCGGACACGGTTCTGCTCTGGCACATGGACGAGATAGCGAACGGCGCCGTCCGCGTCGAAGACTCCGGCCCGACGCACTACCTCGTCGGCACGGCGAGCGGCGCGTCGCTCGCGCAGCCGGGCCGCTTCGGCGGCGGCCGCGCCAGCGCCAGCGTCCAGTCGGCCTCCGGCGTCAGCGAACTCTATCTCCCTTCCAGCCTCACGCTGGAGGGCTGGTTCAAGACCGCCCCGGTGGGACGCACCTACACCATCTTCGGCAAGGAGGACATGTACGGCTACTACTACGGGCCGCCCGAGTACGCCATCCGCCTCGCGCCGAACGGGAGCCTGCGCGCGCTCGCTTACGACGGCGGCTCGCGGCAGTGGTTCACGGACATGCCCGCGAGCACCGTGCGCGTGGACGACGACCAGTGGCACTACGTCGCGCTGGTTCTCGACAGGGCCGGCACCCGCCTCTCGCTCTACGTGGACGGCGTGGAGCGTGCCGCGTCCACGACTCCGCCCGCGAACTTCGGCGCGCTCTACAACAGCGGGCAGCCATTCCGCGCGGGCAAGTGGGCCTACTACGAGGCCCAGACCACAGGCGGGCCGGAGCCTTTCCCGGGCACGGTTGACGAGGTCAGACTCTCTTCGACCGCGCACTCCGCCTCGACGATACAGAAGACGTACCTCGGCACCGAGGGGGCGCTCGGCGTCACCATCAACAACAGCGGGCCGGTGAACATCGCCGTCGGGACGGGCACCGAGATTCAGCTCGTGGGCTACAACCTCGCGGGCGCCACGCCGAGCGTGACCGGCCCGGCCGGCGCGCAGTTGTCGGCGCGCGTCCTCGCAAGCTCCGCCACGCAGGCGCGCGTGCTGGTAACGGCCCCCGCCGGCGCCCCGCTCGGCGACGCGCAGCTCGTCATGTCTTCGGCGCAGGGCTCGGCTACGCTGGCGCTGCGCGTGATTGACCTCTCGCACATCGCCCCGGACGTGGAGTCAGACACCCGGCTCCTCTGGCACATGGACGAGACCGCGAACGGCGCCGTCACCGTCGTTGACTCGGGAAGGCTGAACATCAACGGGACGGCGAGCGGCGGGTCGCTCGCGCAGCCGGGCCGCTTCAACGGCGGCCGCGCCAGCGCCAGCGTCCAATCGGCCTCCAGCGTCGCAGACCTCTACTTCGGCACGTCGAGCTTCACGGTCGAGGGCTGGGTGAAGACGGGCCCCGTCGGTCGCACCTACACGCTGTTTGGCAAGGAGGACATGTACGGCTACTACTACGGCCCGCCCGAGTACGCCGTCAGGCTCGCGCCGTCGGGCAGCCTGCGCGCGCTAGTCTACGACGGCGGCTCGCGGCAGTGGTTCACGGACATGCCGGCGAGCGTCTACGGCATTGACGACAACGTGTGGCACTACGTCGTCATGGTCGTGGATCGCGCGAACACCCGGCTCTCGCTCTACGTGGACGGCGTGGAGCGGTCGGCCTCGACGACGCCTCCCTCCGGCTTCGGCGCGCTCTACAACAGCGGGCAGCCGTTCCGCGCAGGCAAGTGGGCTTACTACGAGGCCCAGACCACAGGCGGCGGCGAGCAGTTCCCCGGCGTGCTCGACGAGATAAGGGTCTCCTCGACCGCGCACACGGCCGAGCGCATCCTCAACGACCTGACCGGCAACTCGCCGATGCGCGTCACCTCTTTCACCCCGAAGGAAATCTTCAGGGATAAGGAGGGCCTGCCGAGCTACACCAACCAGCTCACGGTCAACGGCTACAACCTCGACGGCGCGACGGCACGCCTGCGCGTGGGAGGGCAGGACGTTGACGCGGTCGTCAACGTCGTCTCCGGCTCGTTCCGGCAGGCCGTCCTGACGGTCAACGCAGGGCCGTCGGTGCCGCTCGGCGTCGGCCAGATCGTCTTCTCCAAGCCGGGGCAGGCGGACGCGTCGTTCGACGTGCGCGTCGCCGAGCAGGCGCAGGCCACGGCGCTCGGCGACACGGTTCTGCTCTGGAACCTGAACGAGACGGGCAACGGCGCGGTGCGCGTCTTCGACTCGGGCGCGCTCGGCATAGGCGGCACGGCCGGCCCGCAGTCGCTCGCGCAGGCGGGCCACTTCGGCGGCGGGCGCAGCAAGCCCGTCATCATCGCCGACGGCGACAACGGCGCGCTCAGCTTCGGCGCGTCGAGCTTCACGGCCGAGTGCTGGGTGAAGACGAACCCGGTCGGTCGCACCTACACGCTCGTCGGCAAGGAGGACATGTACGGCAACTACTACGGGCCGCCCGAGTTCGCCGTCAAGCTCCTGCCCGGCGGCGGCCTGCGCGCCATCGCCTACGACGCGGGCTTCCGGCAGTGGAGGGTCGAGACGGCGCCGTTCGACAACGAGGTGGACGACAACCTCTGGCACCACGTCGCGATGGTCGTTGACCGCGCGAACGGCAAGATGTCGCTCTTCCTCGACGGCGTCGAGCGCGCCTCGTCGGCCCCGCCCTCCGGCTTCTCCGCCATCTGGAACAGCGGCCAGCCGCTTCGCGTCGGCAAGTGGTCGTACTACGACGAGCAGTCCTTCGGCGGCAACGAGGAGTTCCCCGGCACGATTGACGACGTGCGCATCTCCTCCACGGCGCACACGGCGCAGCAGATCGTCGCCGGCATGAACGGCGTCTCGGGCGTGCGCGTCAACTCCTACAACCCGCAGGAGGCGCCGCGTAACAGGACGACGGGCGAAACCTACTCGACCGTCATCACGCTCTCGGGCTTCGGCCTCGACGGCGTCACGGCCGCGCTGACGCGCAACGGCCAGCCGCTCGACTCGACCGCGACGGTCGAGTCGAGCACGTTCAATCAGGCGCAGGTGCGCCTCTCAATCGCCAGCGGCGTGGCGGCGGGCAAGGCGCAGCTCGTGCTCTCGAAGCCGGGCGCGTCCACGTCCGTTGACGTGCGCGTCACCGACCAGTCCGAACTCGCCACCGACACCGACACGCGCCTGCTCTGGCACATGAACGAGACGGGCAACGGCGCCGTGCGCATCGCCGACGGCGGCCCGCTCGGCATCGGCGGCACCGCGGGCGGCAACTCGCAGGCGCAGCCGGGCCACTTCGGCGGCGGGCGCAGCAAGCCCGTCGTCGTCGCCGACGGCGATTACGGCGCTCTCTACATGGGCTCCAACAGCTTCACGGCCGAGTGCTGGTTCAAGACCAACCCGGTCGGTCGCACCTACACGCTGGTCGGTAAGGAGGACATGTACGGCAACTATTACGGCCCGCCCGAGTTCGCCATCCGGCTCCTGCCTTCGGGCGGGCTGCGCGCGCAGGCTTGGGACGCGGGCTTCCGGCAGTGGAAGGCAGAGGTGGCCGGTCGCGTCTACGACGCGACGACCGGGCGCTGGCAGATGATCGCGGACGACAACCAGTGGCACCACGCGGCGATGGTCGTAGACCGCGCCAACGCCAAGATGACGCTCTACGTGGACGGCGTCGAACGCGCCTCGTCCGCTGCTCCCTCCGGCTTCGGCGCGCTCTGGAACAGCGGCCAACCGCTGCGCGTCGGCAAGTGGTCGTACTACGACGAGCAGACACCGTCGGGCGGCAACGAGGAGTTCCCCGGCACGCTTGACGAGGTCAGGATTTCGTCCTCGGCCCACGCCGCGGATAAGGTGCTGGCCGACACGCTCGGCACCGACACGGCCCGCGTCTCGCTGACGCAGCCGGCCATCGTCCAGCGGGGCACGGCCAGCGTGGCGGTCACCTTCACGGGCTACGGCCTGACGAACGCGACCGTCACGACCGACCAGCCGCTCGCCACCGTCGCGGTCGTCTCTTCAAGCTCGACGCAGCTCAACTGCCTCCTGAACGTCCCGTCCGGCGTGCCCGTGGGCGCGTTGCACTTCGCCGTCACGGACACCGCCGGACACGTCTTCAGCCCGTCGCTCACCGTCGTTGACCAGCAAGCCTTCACCAACGACGCGGGCGGCTCGGAGACGCCGGTCTTGTGGCACTTGGACGAGACGGGCAACGGGGCGGTTCGCATCAACGGCTCGGGCGACTCCGTCCCGAACGTCGTCGGCGGCACCGCGAGCGGCAACTCGCAGGCGCAGCCGGGGGGCCGCTTCGGCGGAGGCCGCGCGAAGGCCAACGTGATAGCCGACACGAGCGCCGCCCTCAACATGGGCTCCAACAGCTTCACCGTCGAATGTTGGGTGAAGACCGCCGCGGTCGGTCGCACCTACACGCTGGTCGGTAAGGAGGACATGTACGGCAACTACTACGGGCCGCCCGAGTTCGCCATCCGGCTCCTGCCCTCGGGCGGGCTGCGGGCGCAGGCTTGGGACACCGGCTTCCGGCAGTGGGTGGCCGAGATGCCCGGCCGCCTCTACGACGCGACGACGGGCACGTGGCAGGTGACGGTCAACGACGGGCAGTGGCACTTCCTCTCGATGGCCGTAGACCGCGCGAACAGCAGGATGACGCTCTACGTGGACGGCGTCGAGCGCGCCTCGGCGGCGATGCCCGCGAACTTCGGCGCGCTCTGGAACAGCGGCCAGCCGTTGCGCGTCGGGAAGTGGTCGTACTACGACGAGCAGACACCGTCGGGCGGCAACGAGGAGTTCCCCGGCACGCTTGACGAGGTGCGCGTGCTCAACTACGCGCGCAGCGCCGCGCAGGTCAAAGACACGTGGCTCGGGACGAACACGGCCGGCTCCGGCTCCGGCTCGAACACGATGTCGCTCGCGGGGGTGAAGGCGTCCGCGCTGACGGCCGAGTCGCAGACGGCGGCCGAGTCGCAGACAACGGCCGAGTCACAGCCGATCGCCGGATCGCAGCCGACGACGGAGTCGCAGCCCGAGATACGTGTTGACTCCGTCACGCCGGGCGCGGTCGTGCGTGATAAGGAGTCCAAAGAGGCGCGCGCCACCGCCGTCTCGCTGAAGGGCGCGAACCTCGGCGGCGTCACGGCGCGCGTCATGCGCGAAGGCCAGCCGCTCAAGTCGGTCGTCGCCTCCGTGCAGGCCGGCTCCGACGCCGAGGCCGCCGTCTCGCTGGCGGTCTCACCGCAGACGCCGCTCGGCCCGGCGCGGCTCGTGCTGTCGAAGCCCGGCTTCAAGGACGCCGAGGTCGAGATTCGCGTGGTCGAGCCGGGCGAGTTCGCCTACGAGGCGGACACGGTCGGGCTGTGGCACATGGACGAGCGCGACGAGGGCGCGTCGCGCCTGCTCGACGCGGGCGAGCGCGGGCTCAACCTGAACGCCTCGGCGGCCTCGCGCGCCGCCGCCGGCAGGTTCGGCGGAGGGCGGACGCTCGTGCGCGCCGCGTCCGAACCAAACGCCGCGGCGCTCGCGTTCGGCACCAACGGCTTCACCGTCGAAGGGTGGGTCAAGTCGGGCGCGCTCGCGCGCGACTACGTACTCTTCGGCAAGGAGTCGGACAACGGCCAGAACACCGAGTACACGTTGAAGCTGACGGCGTCGGGCGCCCTGCGCGCGGAGGTCTACGACCTCAGCGGCGCGGTGTGGCAGGCCGAGACCGCGGCCGACGCGCCGAAGCTGACCGACGACGAGTGGCACTCGGTCGCGCTGGTCGTAGACCGCGCGGCGAACCTGATGCTCCTCTACGTGGACGGGCGAGGGCGGGCCGTCGCCTCCGCGCCGCCCGACTTCGCGGCGGTTCGCAATCTGGGGCAGCCGCTCGTCTTCGGCTGCTACGACGCGGACGGCCCGGCCGACGGCGGGCCGCAGGAGTTCCCCGGCGTCCTCGACGAGGTGCGCGTCTCCTCCACCCCGCACAGGGCGGAGAAGATCGCCGCCGACTTCTTCGGGCACGACGCGCCCGAGGTGACGCTCGTCCGCGCGGCGGCGCAGCAGCAGCCCGGCACGGTCGTCGTGACGCTGCACGGCTACGGCCTCGGCGGCGTCACCGTGGCGGCGGCGCCGCCGGAGGTGAAGGTGAGCGTCAGGTCGCTCTCCCGCACGCGCGCCGAACTGCTGCTGACGCTGCCCGACCCGCGCGCCGCCTACGGCCCCGTGCGGCTCACGCTGACCGACGCGCTCGGGCAGACGGCCGGCGCGGACGTAGACCTCGCGCAACTCGCGCGCGCTTGGTCTAAGGCCACGGCGGCGACGCCCTCCGCCGTCTCGGCCAGACCCCCCGAGCAGTCGCCGCCGCCCCGGCCGCCGGCCGGCGCGTACCCGGCCTCGGAAGGCGCGCGCTCACGCGCGGGCGCGCGCTCTTCCGGCGGCCTCCTGCGCTGAAGCGCCGAGGCCCGCGACTCCCCCCTTTGTGAAGACTGTGACCGACCCGAACCGACAGAGATATAAAGTCATGAGACGAAGCGAACGTGGCGAAACCCCTGCGACCCCTACCTCAGAAGTGACGCACTCGGCGAGCGCGAGCCCCGACCCACGCGCGGCGCGGCGCGAACGCGTGCGGCCCGGCGCGCGACGCCCCGGCAGAAGCGGCGGCCTGTGCCGCTTCGCCGTCACGCTGCTCTGCTTCGTGCTCACGTTCCAGCCGAGCTACGCGCTGGCCGGCAGCCTCGTCGCGGCCGAGTCGAGACAGAACTCGTCGGCCGCGGCGGGCGTTCAGTCATCCGCGCCGCACGCGCTCGCGGCCCTCTCGGGCGTGCTGAACTACGTCGGCTCGTTCTTCAACTCGACGACCGAGGCGACGCCCGCCCCGGCCGAACCCACGCCCGAGCCGCCCCCGATTACGGACGCGGCCATCTCGCGCAACCGCCCCACGCTCACGGGCGGGCGCATCGAGGGGACGCTGCGCGTCTTCAGCGGCGAGAGCTACACGCTCAACTCGCCGTTCCAGTTGACCGGCGACCTCTACGCCGTCGGCACGCCCAACATCGTCCTCAACGGCAACGCCGCGTACGGCGGCGTCGTGGACGACGGCGGCGCGGCCACGCCCGGCGGTTACAACCTGACGCTCGGCAGCGGCGTGGCCCTGCCCGGCAAGATTCACAAGCGCGCCGACGCGCTCACACTGCCGCCCGTCCCGGCCTCCATCCCCGCGCCGACCGGCACGCGCGACGTGAAGGTCAACTCGGCGGCCGACGCCGCGAACGTCGGCGACTGGAAGACCGTCCTTAACCTGACGGTCTCGTCCGGCGCGGTCGTCAACGCCCCGCCGGGCAACTACGGCACCTTCACCGTCAACGGCTCAAGCCGCATCAACCTCAGCGCGGGCACCTACAACTTCACCGGCCCGCTCGACCTCAACGGCAGCGGCAGCGTCGTCCAGATTACGGGCAAGACCGTCATCAACGTCGGTCAGGGCGTCAAGGTCGGCGAGGTCTTCGACGTAAACGCCGGAACCATCGCGGCCGGCACCGGGACGCTGCCGGGCGACATCGTCATCAACGTCCTCGGAAGCTCGTTCGCCATCAACGGCACGGGGCAGGTGACGGGGCTCGTGCGCGCGCCCAACGCCACCGTCAGCTTTAACGGCAGCAACTCGCTCCTCCGCGGGCAGGTCATCGCCGCCGTGCTCGACATGAACGGCGGCCGCATCAT
This sequence comes from Pyrinomonadaceae bacterium, assembly GCA_035248785.1. Lineage (GTDB taxonomy): Bacteria > Acidobacteriota > Blastocatellia > Pyrinomonadales > Pyrinomonadaceae > QHXN01. Next base: position 47,461 of record DATFHD010000073.1, read on the forward strand.
CGGCGACACCTCGGCCACCGCCCCGCCCGACACGCAGAAGCCGACCGTCGCCATCACCTCGCCGGCCGACGGCTCGACCACCTACGACGCGTCCGTCACGGTCGAGGGCACGGCCTCCGACTCGGGCCAGTACCAGAGCGGCATCAAGAGCATCACCGTCGGCGACAAGACGGCGAGCTTCAACGCGGCGGCGGGGACGTGGACGGTCTCCGGCGTCGCGGTCTCGATGGGCGCGAACCCCATCAAGGCCGTCGCCACGGACAACGCCGGCAACCAGTCGGAGACGACCATCACCGTCACGCGGCTTGATCCGCGCGACACGACCGCGCCGCAGGTCGCCATCACCTCGCCCGCCGACAACTTCACGACCGAGGCCGAGAGCGTCGCCGTCAGCGGCACCGTCTCCGACCCCGGCACGCCGACCTCCGGCGTCGCGCGCGTCGAGGTCAACGGCGCGCAGGCCGTCGTGAGCGGCGGCACGTGGACGATCTCGAACGTCGCGCTGGCCGTGGGGCCGAACCCCATCACGGCCAGAGCCTTCGACAACGCCGGCAACGAGTCCGCGCCGGCCTCCATCACCGTCAACCGCCTCGATACGCGCGACACGCAGAAGCCGCTGGTCTCCATCACCGACCCGTTGAACGACGCGAAGGTCTACACCGATTCCGTCAACGTCTCGGGCACGGCCTCCGACTTGGGCCAGTACCACAGCGGCATCGCGAGCGTTAAGGTCAACGAAGTCACGGCCTCGTACGACGCGGCGACCGGCAACTGGACTGCGCAGAACGTCCACGTCGAGATGGGGCCGTACACGCTGACGGCCACGGCCACCGACGGCGCGGGTAACACACAGACCGCGTCCGTGCACGTCACGCGCGAGCTTCCGCCCGACACCGCCGCGCCGAACCTTACCGTCTCCGAGCCGACCGAGGGCCTGACGACCGCCGCGACGGCCGTCAACGTCTCCGGCACGGTCTCCGACACGGGCGTCAACGCCTCGGGCGTCTACGGAGTCACCGTCAACGGCGTGCCCGCCACGGTCAACGCGGCCGGCTCGTGGACTCTCGAAGGCGTCGCGCTCACGCTCGGCCCCAACACGCTCGAAGTGCGCGCCAAAGACCGCGCCAACAACGAGGCCGTCAAGCCCGTCCACGTCACGCGCGTCCTGCCGCCCGACATCACGCCCCCGAGCCTCACCATCACCTCGCCCGCCAACGGCGTGACCGTGCCCGACGAGACCGTCACCGTCACCGGCACGGCCACGGACGAAGGGCTGGGCGCGGCCGGCGTCGCCACCGTCATGGTCAACGGCGCCGCGGCCGCCTACGACCCGGCGACGAAGCAGTGGAGCATCACGGTCGCGCTCGTCGAAGGCCCGAACACGATTAACGTCGTCGCCACCGACGCCGCGCCCGCCGCCAACACGAGCGAGGCGTCCATCTCCGTCACGCGCCACACGCCCGACCGCGACGCGCCCACGGTGCAGGTCGCCTCGCCGCTCCCCGGCACGGAGACCTACGCCGCCGCCATAGACGTGACGGGCACGGCCACGGACGAAGGGCTGAACGCGACCGGCGTGCAGCGCGTCACGGTCAACGGCCGCGAGGCGGCCTACGACGCGGCGACGAAGCAGTGGTCGCTCGAAGGCGTCGCGCTCAACTACGGCGACAACCTCGTCGTCGTCGTCGCCACCGACGGCGCGACGCCCGCGCACGAGGGGCGGGCCGAAGTCCACGTCACGCGCCAGCGCATCCCGCCGCCGACGCTGACGATCACGAACCCGCAGAACGGCGGCGTCTACGCCGCGGGCACGCTCACCGTCGCGGGCTTCGTCTCGTCGCTCTCGACCGACGCCCTGACCGTGAAGGTCAACGGCGAGGCGGCCGCGGTCAACGGCGGCAACTTCACGAAGACCGTCGCGCTCGCCGAAGGCTCGAACACGATCAACGTCGTCGCCACCGACTCGCTCGGGCAGGAGACGCAGTCCTCCGTCACGATTCTGAGAGACCAGACCGCGCCGTCCGTCTCGTTCGTCGCGCCGCCGCAGACCGTCCAGCCCGGCGCGAGCTACCAAATCACCGTCGAGGCCGCGGACAACGTCGGCGTCGCCGCCGTCGAGTTCAGCGTCAACGGCAACGTCGTCGGGACTGACGCCGAGGCGCCTTACGTCTTCACGCTCAACGTGCCCGCGGCGCTCGCCGCCGGGAACACGCTGACGCTGAGCGCCGTCGCGCGCGACCTGAGCGGCACGAGCGCGACCGCCACGGCGCAGGCGCGAACGACCGGCCCGGGCGGCATCTCCGGCTACGTCTTCGACGACGCGACCGGCTACGTGCTCGAAGGCGCGCTGGCGGCAATCGCGGGCGAGACCTCGGCGACGACCGACGCGGCCGGCACCTACGGGCTCGTCTCGAACAACGCGACGGGAGTGGTGCGCCTGTCGAAGGACGGCTACACGTCCGTCGAGCGGCTCTACAGCGTGACTCCGAGCGAAGGCACGGCGCTCTTCGACGCGCGCCTGACCCCGCTCGACGCGCACGCGAACCCGCTCGGCGCGGCGGGCGGTTCCGCCACCGGCGATGACGGTCGCATCAGTCTCAACGTCGCCGCGGGAACTCTTCAGGACGGGGCGGACGTGCGCCTGACTGCCGTCTCGCCGCAGGGCCCGGCGAACCTTCTCCCCTACGGCTGGTCGCCCGTGCCCGGCGGCGTAGTGGACGTGCGCGCGGGCGCGGCGCCCGTCGCCTTCCACACCCCTGCGCACTTGAGAGTCGCGCGCACGTCGGCCGCGCTCGCGGGCCTCGCGCTCACGCTCGCGCGCTACGACGAGCAGGCGCACGGGTGGCGCGTCGTCGCGTCGAACCTGACGGCGGGCGCCGACGGCTCGCTCGAAGCAGACCTACAGGCGTCGGGGCAGTACGCCTTCCTCGTCGCGGATCAGGGCGCGACCGCGCCGCCGCCCGCGCAGGCCGGGCAGATGCTCCCGTCGAGCGCGCCCGCCGACTCCGCGGCGCTCGACGCCGTGACCGCCTCGGCCATGACGACGCCGCGCGTCGCCACCTACTCGGCGCAGGCGCGCGCGACCGTCTCGTTCGTCGCCGCCGCGCCGTCGCAACTCCCCTCGGGCGTCGCCATCGAGGCTTCGTTCGGCGAGACTTACAACCTGCTCGGCGGCCGCGACTCGGTCTACGTAGACCGCCCGCAGCAGGACTTCGTCCTCTACGCGTTCCCCTCGGTCGCGCCCGACCAGCCCAACCGCCTCGGCGCGAGCTTCATCGCCAAGCCGACGCGCACGGACTTCTCCATCACAGACCTGCTCGGCGCGAACGTCCACGTCGAGATTCGCTCGGGGAGGCAGGCGAAGACCGGCGTCCTCGTCGGGCCCGGCGGCGGGACGGTGCGCGCGGGCGACGGCGCGACCTTGCAGATCGCCGCCGACGCGCTCGGCTCGCCGCAGCCGGTCTTCTTCGAGAGCGCCGCGCCCGACTCTTCGGGCCTTACCTTGCCCGAAGGCTACGAGGTCGTCGGCGTCTTCGACGTGAACCTCTCGGGCGCGGGCCTGAGTCGCGGCGCAATCATCTCCATGCCGGCCCCGGCCGCGGGCGACAACTCGCGCGTCGTCGCGGCGCGCGTCCTGAGCGTCGGCGGGCGCGTGCCCAAGGTGGTCGCGCGCGTCGTCGAATCGGGCGGGAGGCTTGAGACGACGACCGCCGCGCCCTCTGTCCCGTCGGGAGTCGCCTTGCAGGGAATCGTCGCGAGCGGGCGCTACGTCTTCATACGCGTGCCGCGCGCGTTCGGCTACGTCTCGGGCTCGGTGACTGACGCGGCGTCGGGCGGCGCGGTTGCGTCGGCGAAGGTCTACGACACGTCCGCGCCCTTCGCGGACGTGACGGGCGCGGACGGCCGCTTCGTGCTCGTCGGCGCGGCCGGCGACGGCGACGCGGGCGCGAACCAACTCGCCGCCGAGTCGCTTCAGACCGACGCGACGGGGCGCGCGACCGCAGCGCTCGCCGCGCAGGACGCGGCGGCGGTCGCGAACATCTCGGTCGCCTCGGTCGCGCTCCGCGTCGAGTCGGTCAGCCCGGCCGACGGCGCGGGCAGCATGATCGCGACGACGCCCGTCACCGTCACCTTCAACAAGCCCGTCACGGCCGCGACGGTCACGGCCTCGGCCTTCCGTCTGACGACCTCGAATAACAACCCCGTGCTCGGGACGATAACGGTGCTCGCGGGCAACCGCGTCGCGGTGCTGACGCCGCAGGCGACGCTCGCGGCCTCGACCCGCTACGTCGTCTCGGTCGGGCAGTCGGTGCGCGACACCTACGGCCACACGCTCGAAGCGCCGTTCACCTCTTCGTTCACCACGGCCGCGCCCGTCGCCGTCGGCGGCCGCCTCAGGCCCGAGCAGATAAGGATCGGCTACCCGGACGCGACGGGCGTCTCGGTCGTCTCCATCCCGGCGCGCTCCGTGCCCGAGGGCTCCGTCGTCATCGCGGTCAACACCACGAGCGGCGCGACCGTCACGACCGTCGCCGGGCAGGGCGACATCACGCTTCAGATTCCCGCGAGCGTCGGCGACGAAATCAGCGTCACCATCCGCCAGCCCGACGGCACCGACTACGTCGTCTCGCAGGCGGCCTACCGCCGCGCCGACGGCTTCACGTCGGTCGGGGCGAACGGCGGCGCGGTCGTCGGCGAAGACGGCGCGACCGTCCTCACCGTCCCGGCCGGGGCCATCAAGGGCGTGGCCGACATCAAGATGACGCCGAAGGGCGAGGAGACGATCCCGATCCCGCGCGCCAACGGGCTCGAAGAGCCGTACACGCACTTCGGCGGCGCGGTCGAGATTAAGACCGAGGGCAACTTCACCTGCGAGCACGAGCTGCACATCGAGATGCCCGCGCCCGCCGGCGCGCAGGACGGGCAACTCGTCGCCTTCCTCAAGCCGACGAAGGTGAAGGACGAGAGCGGGCAGATGGTTGACGTGTGGGACTCCATCACGTCGGGCCGCGTCGCCGACGGGAAGATGAAGAGCAACTCGCCGCCCTTCGTCGGCCTCTTCCTCGCCAGCTACGCCATCATCGAAATCTGGGCGCTGATGCCGACGCGGGCGCGCATCGTCTACGGCTTCGTGCGCCAGTACGAGCCCAACCCGAACCTGCCGGAGCTTCCCGTCTTCAACGCCACGGTGCTCGCCGGGAGCTTCACGACGGGCTGGTACGGGCGCGCGGTCGGGCGGACGCAGTACCCCTACGGGCGCTTCTCGATGTTCGAGTTCGGCTTCGCGCTCAACGAGGAGAACGAAGTCCCGCTCAAGGTCTACGACGACCTGCACAACCGGCAGGCGACAGGCATCGCGCTCACCTCGAACACGTTCGAGGAGAACTTCTTCGAGGGGGTCTCGGGCTGGGCGACCTTCCGCGGCATCGTCCTCATGCCGCGGCTCACCGACGGCACGACGACAGACCCGCCGCCGGGCATCACCGTCTTCGCGCGCAGCAACAACGGGCCGCTCGAACAGGACACGCTCTACACGCGCGGCATCACGACCGTCGGCTCGGGGGCGGTCATCGTCGCGCGCTCCGACAAGCCGCTCGCGCAAATCTCGGGCAGCGTCCTCGTCGGCGGCGTGACCACGCGCGAGCTGACGTGGCAGGAGCAGCCCGACGCCAGCGGCGGGCTCGTCCACTACTACACCGCGCCCGTGCAGGTCACGGCCGAGGGCAGCTACGCCGTCACGGTCAAGGGCAGCTCGCGCGCCAACGACCCCTCGTCCACGACGACCGTCAACTACAACTTCGTCGGGCTGCGCAACCCCAACACGCGGCCGCCGCTGCCGGGGCCGCCCTCCGTCATCCACGTCACGCCGGCCGACGGCGCCGACAACGTGGAGCTGACGACCGACATCCGCGTTGACTTCTCCGAGCCCGTACACAACCTCGTCGCCGGGCAGACCGTCTACGTGCAGGAGGAAGGGAAGACGGAGAAGGTCGGCGGCTCGATACTCTCCGGCGGGACGACCGTCCAGCCCGACACGCCCAACATTTCCAGCATCGTCTTCAAGCCGGCGGGCGCGCTCGCAGGCGGCAAGAAGTACACGCTCCACGTCGAGCCGGCGGTGGTGGACGACACGAACGACGGGCTCGACCAGCAGTACACGGGCGAAGGCGACACGGCCAAGCTGCCCTTCACCAGCTCGTTCGAGACCTTCGCCGGGCTCGTGCTCACCGAGACGCCCGTCCCCGAGACCAGCACGCGCATCAAGGTCGTCGGCAACTACGCCTACACCATCAAGCCCGTCACGTCGAACAACCTAGTCTCGCGCCTGACCGTCTACGACATCTCTGACCCGCAGAAGCCGGTCGTGCGCGGGACGCTCAACATCCCGCAGCGCGCCTTCGACCTCTCGGTCACCGAGGCGGAGGAGGACGCCTTCAAGGTCGAGGGGCGCGTCCACTCGCGCGTCGCCGCGGTCGTCACGGCCGCGCCGCAGTTCCCCGAGCAGCACGCCAACGTCTGGTTCGTCAACCTCGACGACGTGACCGCGCCGGAGCTCGTCGGCGTCACCTCGCTCTACCTGCCGCTGAGCATGCCCTCGAACCCGCTCGCGGTCGAGATTCACAAGGGACGCGCCTACGTCGGCAGCACGCCCTACCGCGGCGTCTCGGTCGTGGACATGGCGAAGTCCGTCGAGCTGTGGCTCAAGGGCCTGCGCGCCGGCAAGAACCCCGTGCTCGAAGCCGTCCGCCCCCCCATCAGCACGACCGGCAACGTCGAGACGGGCTTCGGGCAGGAGGCGAAGGTTCAGACCGTCTCCACCGAGCAGGCCCCGCAGCTCGGGGCCTTCCTCGCCGCGCCCTCCATCTCCGTGCTCGAACAGCTCGCGGGCTCCGAGAAGATACCCGTCGGGCAGATGCCCATCGTGTACGTGGCCAACCCGGCCTACCAGCGCCTGATCGAGGCGGCCTTCCCGCGCGTGCGCGACGGCCGGCACGGCTTCAACGTCTTCGCGGGCGAGCTCGACGACCGCATCTTCGCCCTCAAGCCCGTAGACCCAAAGACGGACGCGCCGACGATGGTCAAGACCGTCCCGGACGTGTTCGTCGGGACGGGGCGCGTTGACCTCGCCGTCCTGCTCGGCTCGCACCGGCTCTGGATTTTCGACGTGACGCAGCCCGGCCGCCCCGTCCAGTACACGTCGAAATCCTTCGACGAGCTCGGCATCACGGGCTCGGCGCGCTACCTCGACGTGGAGGGCACGCTCGCCTACGTCGCCGTGGACAACGACATCGTCGTCATAGACTTCTCCGACCCCGAGAACCCGCACCAGTCCGTCCGGCTCACGGGCGTCGGGAGCAACCTCCGCAGCCTCGCCGTCAAGGACGGGTTCATCTACTCGCTCTCGACCGGCGCGGGCGCGCAGGACGGACTGAACGTCTCCATCGCGCTCCCGACCTCGCGCCTCTTCGTCTCGGGCGCGTCGGCCGACCCGGCGACGATGTGCGCCGGCCCCGTCGTCATAGACCGTGCGACCCGCGTCATGCGCCAGCCCGCGGCCGTCTACTTCCAAGTCTTCGGCCACAGGGCGCCAGCGGCGCAGTCGGTCGTCATCCGCAAGGGCGAGAGCGTGGTCGCGACAGTCCCGGCGACGCTGCTTCCGTCCTCGACCGAGCGCGTCTCGCTCGGCCACGCCGAGTGGACTTCCGACCAGCCGATTGACCGGACGGCGGACTACACGGCCGAGCTGGTGCTCGACAAGGACGCGGCGGGCGAGTTCCACTCGACGCGCGAGCCCATCCCGTTCACCTACCTCATCGAGAACGCCGCCGAGCAGATGACGCTGACCATCGGCGGGGCCTCCGCGCGGCCCGACGAGAAGACTTCGTTCGGCTACGTCCTCGGCTCGGCCGCGAACGTGACGCTCACGGTCAACGGCGCCAGCGCGCTCGCCGACACGCGCGGCTTCGGCATCAACATCGAACAGCTCCCGTTCGCCGGGCTCGGCGAGGGGCGCTACCCGTTCACCTTCCGCGCCGAGATGGCCGGCAACCCGTCCGTCTCCGATCAGGTCAACGGCATCCTCGTCGTCCGGCGCGACGGCGAAGACGCGCGCCCGCCCGGCCACACCGTCGTCGGCGGCGTGGACATCGCCAGCGGCAACCTCGGCGTCTCGCAGGCCGACATCCCCGAGATCAAGAACCGCGGCCTCGGCCTCAGCCTCGTCCGCTCGTACAACTCGGCGGGCGCGAACACCCAGACGCCGTTCGGCTACGGGTGGCAGCACAACTACAACGTCCTGCTCACGTTCCGCCGCGACGAGACCGGCGGCGGCACCTACCAGTTGAGGGGCGGCGACGGCAGCGGCCAGAGGTTCAAGTCCGCGACGCCCAGCGGCTTCCTCGCCATGCAGGCCGAGAAGCCCTACCACGGCTCGCTCTACCGCAACGCCGACGGCAGCCTCGACTACTACACGACGGCGCACGTGCGCTACCACTTCCCCGGCGCGTTGGAGCTGAACAGCTACAACTTCTACGACCAGTCGTACATGGGCAACCTCGAATACATACAGGAGCCCAACGGCAACAAGCTCACGCTCGCCTACGACCCGCAGGGGCGCATGGTGAGCGTGACCGACTCGTCGGAGCGCGCCCTCGAATTCGTCTACGAGCCGGCCCCGAGCCCGTTCGCGGGCGTCGTCGCCGCGACGAACGCGGCGCGCACGGCGCAGAGCTGCGTGCCGCGCGGCCAGTTCAGCCAGTTGCGCACGCGCTTCGTCCGCGCGCAGCTCGGGCAGGCGTGGCGCATCAAGCAGGCGAAGGGGCCGGCCGGCCTCGTCGTCAACTACGAGTACGACGCCGACGGCAACCTCGTCAGCGCCACGCGCAAGGGCGTGGACGAGCTCAGCGCGGCGACCGCCGACGCCGTGTGGCTCTACGCCTACAAGCCCGACGCGCCGGCCGCGACCGTGCAGCTCGCGCACCTGATAAAGTCCGCGACCAACCCGAACGGCCACACGACCGGCTACGAGTACTACCTCGACAAGCTCGGCGCCCCGGCGAAGTCCGTGGCGCGGCCCGAGGGCGTCAGCAACAACTTCGCCTACGAGTTCGACGCGCAGAACCGCATCAAGAAGGCGACCGCCTCCGACGGGCGCGGCAACCCGACCATCTACACGCTGGGCGACGACGGCTACACCTCGGCCGTGGACGCCCCGCGCGGCGCGCACACCGAGTTGGCGTTCGACCCCGAGGGGCAGAAGACGCGCGAGGTTGACCCGCTCGGGGCCGTCACGACCTACGAGTACGACGCCAGAGGCAACCTCAGGAAGACGACGCACACGGGCAACGACGGCACGACCGTCTCGACCGAGACCATCTACGACCCGGTCTTCGGCAAGCCCGTCTCGCAGCGCGACGCGAACGGCAACACCACCCAGTTCACGCTCGACGGGCGCGGCAACGTCACGCGCGTCAGGCTGCCGACGGGGGCGTCGCAGACTTTCGACTACCTCTCGAACGGCGACCTCAAGACGGCGACCGACGAGCGCGGGCTCACGACGCGCTTCACCTACGACGGCTACGGCAACCCGCACACGGTCACGCGCGAGGCCGTGTCCGGCTCGACCGTCGTCGCCGAGTACACGTTCGACGGCCGCAGCCGCATGACGGCCATGACCGACTCCACGCGCCCGAGCGTCGCGCGCGCCTACGACGCGCTCGACCGCGTGTTGACGGAGACCGCCACCGACCCGGCCGGCTTCCGCGACGCGCTCACCAAGAGCTACACCTACGACGCCGTGGGGATGATTCTGACCGCCACGCTCGCGGGCGGCGGGCAGAGCCTCAGTCAGGTCTACCACTACGACGGCATCGAGCGCGTCGCGCGGATCGAAGAGACGGCGAGCGGCGTGGCCGCGGCGCTCACGCGCTCTTTCACCTACGACACCAACTCCAACGTCACCTCGCAGACCGACCGGCGCGGCGTCAAGACGACTTACGAGTACGACGCGCTCAACTTCCGCACCTCCGAGCGCCTGTCGGGCCCGTTCGGCGCGGACGCGCAGGTCTCGACGACCGTGCCCGACCTCGTCGGCAACCCCGTCAGCACGACCGACCAGTTCAACCAGCAGACCTCGTACGAGTACGACGGCCTGCACCGCCTGCGCTCGCGCACCCTGCCCGGCGGCTACAAGGAGGAGCAGACGCTCGACGGCAACGGCAACGTCGTCTCCTCGAAGGATCGCAACGGGCGCGTGACGGCCTCCGGCTACGACCCGCTCGACCGCCCGAAGGAGCTGCACGACCCGGCCGGCCGCACGCACACTTGGACGTACGACGACGCGGCCGGCACGGTGACGCAGGTCTGGACGCCGCAGAACCTGACGGTCGTTGACCAGAAGGACGCGCTCGGCCGCCTCGTGCGCCACGAGGTCTCATTCGACAACGCCGATTACGTCACAAGGTACTCCTACGCGGGGCGCCTGCGCGTCACCATAGACGCGCGCAACAACTCGTTCCACGAAGACCTCTCGGCCTTCGGCGAGGTGGGGAACTTCGTCGGGCAGGCCGGCGGCCAGACCGTGCGGACGGAGTCGCGCTTCGGCGCGTTCGGCGGGCTCAAGTCCGCTAAGGACGCCAACGGGAACGTCTCCACCTACACCCGCGACGGCCTGAACCGCTCCGTCTCAGCCAGCTACCCCGAGAGCTTCACGGAGTCCTGGGCCTACGACGGCGAGGGCCTGCTGCTCTCGCACACCGACATCCGGGGCGTCGCCTCCGCGATGACCTACGACAACCAGCGGCGCTCGCTGACCATGACGGTCAACGGCACCGGCGGCGACGCCAACGTCAACGTCTTCGCCAACGCCTACGACGACGCCGCGCACAGCGTGACGCGCACCGACGCCAACGAGCACGCGTCCGTGCTCTCCTACGACGGCCTCGGCCGGCTCGTCTCGCTCAAGAACGCCGACAGCCACACGAGCACGTACGAGTACGACGGCGTGAGCCTGCGCCGCCAGAGCGACTTCAAGGGCGTGTTCACCGAGTACCAGTACGACGCCGTTGACCGCGTCGTCGAGGTCAAAGACCGCACCGGGCAGGTGACGGTCGTCGCCTACAACGACGCGGGCGGCTACACGCGCACGACGACGGATCGGCGTGGCTTCCAGCGCGTCGAGGCCGCCGACCCGCTGGGCCGCGTCAAGAGCATCGCCGACGGCGGCCAGCCGCTCGTCAGCTACGAGTACGACGGGAACGGCAACCGCACGGCGGTCGTGGACGGCCGCAGCAAGCGCTCCGTCTACGAGTACGACGCGCTCAACCGCCCGCAGTCCTGCGACCACGCGGGGCTCCAGACCGAGACCTTCGTCCACGACCCGGCCGGCAACCTCACGTCCTACAACGACGGGCGCGGGGCCGACGTGCGGATGGAGTACGACGGGCTCAACCACCTGAAGTCGCGCAAGGACGGCGCGAACAACGTCACCACCTACAGGTACGACGGGGCGGGGCTGCTGCTTGAGAAGGTCGCGCCGAAGGGCGGGACTTACAGGACGAGCTACGAGTACAACGCGCTCGGCTCGCTGAGGAAGGTGACGGACGCCGAGTCCGGCGTCTGGTCGTTCACCTACGACGGGAAGCAGAACCTCAAGAGCGCGACCGACGCGCGCCACAACGCCGTCTCCTACGACTACGACGCGCTCGACCGCCTGACGGCGGTGCGCCAGCCGCTGTCGCTCACGACCACCTACGGCTACGACCAGAACTCTAACCGGACTTCCGTGACCGACGCGAAGGGGCAGCATTTCACGCTCGACTACGACGCGCTCGACCGGCTGAAGTCGGACGTGTTCAGGAACGACGCCGAGAACGTCACCGACCGCTTCGACTACACGTACGACCCCGAGGCCGACCTGACGGGCGTGCGCCAGACGCGCTCGGACGGCGCGCAGGTGCAGGTCAGGCAGTACGCGCGCTCCTACGACGCGCGCCGCCGCCTCCAGTCGGCGACCGACGAATTCGGCAAGACTGTCTCTTACGAGTACGACGCGGCCAACAACCTGACGCTGCTCACGGACGCCGCGTCGCGCCAGACCGCCTACACCTACGACGCGCGCAACCGCCTTGAGTCCGCGTCGCTGCCGGGCGGGCGCAACGCCAGCTTCCAGTGGTACGCCGACGGGTCGCTCAAACACGTCGGCTACGGCGGCGGCTTGCAGCGCGACTACACTTACGACGACGCCGACCGCGTCTCGCGCATCACCAACACCGTCTCCTACGACGGCACGACGAGCCACCGCGACGAGTTCGCCTACACCTACGACGCCAACTCGAACGTCGAGAGCGAGACGCGCACGTTCGACAACGCGCCGACGCGCACGGCGAACTACCGCTACGACAAACTCGACCGGCTGACGCAGGCGCAATACCTGACGCCGGGCGGCCCGGCCGAGGGCAACACGCTCACGTGGGGCTACGACCCGGCGGGCAACCGCGAGAGCGAGAGCGGAACCGCGCCGAACGGCACGCCCGTCGGCCGCACCTACCAGTACGACGCGCTCAACCGCCTGACCCAGATGACGGACAGCGCGACGGCCTACCACTACGAGTACGACAACAACGGAAACCTCCTCGCCGCGAAGGCGGGCGGCGGGCAGCTCATCGGCCGCTACGAGTTCGACGCGCGCGACCAGTTGCGCGCGGTCTTCGACGCGCAGAATCAGGAGGTCGCGCGCTACGACTACGACTACGCGCGGCGGCGCACGCTCAAGTCGCTGCCGGGCGGGGCGGAGCAGCGCTTCGCCTACGACGGGCTGCGCGTCCTCGACGAGTTCGACGGGCGCGGCCGGCTCACGAGCCGCTACGACTACGGGGCCGGCCTCCTGCGCGGCGAGTTGGCGAACGAGGGCGAGCGCTTCTACTTCGCCGACGCCGTCGGCTCGACGAGCACGCTCTCGCAGATCACGCAGTCGGGCGAGGTGCAGACCTCGTCCGTCGCCGCCGCCTACTCCTACGACGCGTGGGGCGGCGTCACGTCCTCGACGGGCGCGACCGCCAACCAGCTCGGCTACACCGGCCAGAGGCTCGACCCCGAGACCGGGCTGATGGCGCTCGGCTCCGGCGCGCGCTACTACGTGCCCGGCTTCGGGCGCTTCATGCAGCAGGACTCTTGGACGGGCGTCCTCGCCTCGGGGCAGAGCCTCAACCGCTACGCGTACACGTACGGCAACCCGCTGCGCTACGTAGACCCGACGGGGCACCGCGGCACGCAGTTCGACCCGCCGGACTACGGCGTGACGGGCGACGACCTCTGGAACATCCTGACCGGCTTCACCGACGCGGCGCTCGAACTCGTGCGCCTGCCGGCCGACCTCGTGACGGCCGTCGGCGCGCGCGCGATGGGCATTGACGCCGAGTACATCCAGTTCAGCAGCCAGACGGCGCAGTTCGAGCAGAAGGAGTTCCTTGAGGGCAAGAGCGGTCTGGAAATCAGCGCGGCGGCCGTCAAGCAACTCGCCTTCGGGGCCATCACGTTCGGCGTCGGGCCGGAGATCGTCGGGCAGTTGAACCTCGTCCAGCAGCTCGCCAACGGCGAGATTACGACTCAGGAGTACGACGCGGCGTGCGGGAAGCGGATCGGCGGCTTCGCCTTCAACGTGGCGTTCATGGCCGTCACGGCGGGCGCCGGGCGCGGGCGCGCGGGCGTCATCGAGGAGGGCGCGGCCGAGACCGCCGCCCGGCGCTCGCCCCTGCGCGAGACGCTGGGGCGCGTCGGCGAGCGCGTCGCGGAGTTCGGCGAGCGCGCCGGCGAGCGGCTCTCGCGTATAAACGACCGCATCTCCCAAGCGCTCGACGACTACGCGGTGCACGCGGAAGAGAACGTTCGGCAGGCCATCAAGAGCGGCCGCAAGAATGAACTCGGCGTCCTCGGCGACATCCCTTCCGAGGGAGAGCTGGACACGATCTCGAAGCAGAGGTACGAGTATCTCAGGCGGAACAGCCCTTCGCGTGAAATTCAGCAGATGGTGAATAACGTGGAGGGGCCGAAAGTTGACCCCGTGTACGGGTACGAGGTAACGACACTGGCGGCGGATCACCTCGTCTCTCTGAAGAGAATTACGGAGATGGAGGGCTTCGCCCAGTTGACGCTGAAAGACCAGTTGGAAGTCGCTAACCTGCCCGAAAACTTCATCGGCCTCGGCAAGCGTACGAACTCCTCTAAGGGGGCGAAATCGTTCGCCGACTGGCCGGGGCATCCCGAACTCGGCCCGGTTGACCCGGCCGTGCGGTCGCACCTGCTCGGCCTCGAAAATAAAGCGTTCGACGCTCTGCGCCGCGCGATTGACGAGAGGTTGCCGGCGCAGGGGCAGTAGCCCCTTCGTAGATGAATATGGAAGACATCTGGGCCAGAATCGAAAAATGGCTCGCCGCCAACGCGCCGGAGGTGCTGAACTCTTTGCGGCCGGGGGCCGATTCGCACGCGGTCGCCCGTGTGGAAACTCTGCTCGGAATTGAATTCCCGCCGGACGTAAGAGCCTCGTTCTCAATTCACGACGGCCAGTCGGGACTCAACATGGACGCCGGTCTCGGCTACGGACTGATTGACGCCTGCGAGCTACTCTCGCTGGAACGCATCGTGGAGGAGTGGAAAATCTGGAAAGAGTTGCTGGACGGCGGCGACTTCGACGGTCAGAAGGGCGCCCCGGAAGGGCCGGTGAAAGACGACTGGTGGAACCCCAAGTGGATTCCCGTCGCGTACAGAGGCACGAGCGATTATTATTGCTTAGACCTCGACCCGGCCGCCGGCGGCAACGTCGGTCAGGTAATCATCTTCTGGCACGACTGGGAACAGCGAAAGGTCATAAACAGCAGCTTCGAAGAATGGCTGCGCAGTTACGCCGACGACTTGGAGTCTGACAGATGTATCATGTCTAGAGATGAGGGGGGCGTCGTCAGATTAGAGACGGAGGGATCGACAGGTTAGAGTCGGCGCGACCCGAACTCGAAGTGGGTTAGCGACGGACTCTGAAGAAGCGCGGAGGCAGCCCGTGACTTACCCCGGCCCGCGCCGGCTCAGCAGGCTAAGGCGGGTCGGATGACATCCCCCTTTGTGCCGGGATACTGGGGGCGGGGCCGCGAAAGGGAAGGGCTGATGGAAGGGCTGACCCTGCTCGGACTACTACACACAGATCGGCGGACGCTGGCTCGTACCCACCGTGCTCTCACTCCTGCTCATGTCCGCGGGGATGGGCCTCGTCGCGGCGAAGAAGGGCGAAGGGTGAGCGACTCCTCAACCGGCCGGGAGCGTCGCGGCGGCCAAGACGAGGGCCGCCAGACACGCCGTCAGCCGCCGCAGCCAGCCCATTAGCTGGTCACTGTCTTCGGGCAGCACGACGTACTCGCCGGGGCCGACCTCGACCGCCTCGCCTTCTCGCGCTACGTCCCCCGCATTATTCGCGTAGGCCACGACGGGGACGTTCTCCTGTCTGCCGGCGGCGCTGCGGACGCGCCTCCCGGCGGCGAGCGCCGCGGCCGGCGGCACCCTGCCCAACTCCATCAGAATCAGGTCAGGTGAGGCGTGGGCGGCGCGTTCCGCCCCGTCCCGCTCGTCGGTCGCCGAGATCACGCGGAACCCTCCGCGCTCCAGTCCGTGCCGCAGCGCCGAGCGCACCTCGTCGTCGTCGTCCACCAGCAGTATCGTCCGCGTGCCGTCGCTGTCACTCATTTGCTCACACCTCTCCCGCGAGTCTGAGTCGCGCCGGGCGTAGAAAAGTTGCCACGAAGGGGGAAGCGAGTATCTTAGACCTATGCCGCGCCGGAGTATGTACAGAGGCGGACGGCCCGACCTCCGCCCCTTGGGACGCCGCGCCTGTACGCCGGGACGGATAGGTAGTACTATCCTCGTGTAAGCTACGTGGCACGAAGTCAGTAGACACCTTACCTTTCGCCATCAGGACTACAACCCCGTTCTCCTCCTGCCGACTGTCGGTCAACTTGCGCCCGACGACCTACGAGGAGAAGTCTTGATGAGCTACGACGGACAGTCCACACGTCCGCGGTCTAACCGCATCCTTTCCGCCACGCCCGCAGAAGAGTACGAGAGGCTGTGCCCGCGCCTCGAATACGTCGAACTGCGCCGCGGCGACGTGCTGCACGAGGCGGGCGAGCACCTGTCGCACGTATACTTCCCTTACGCCGGCACCCTCTCCGTCACCGTGCAGATGCGGGACGGCGACGAGACCGAGGTCGGCACCATCGGCCGGGAAGGGATGCTCGGGCTGCCGCTGGTGCTGGGCACCGACACGGCGCCGCTCAGGGCCTTCTCGCAGGTCTCCGGGGGCGCGATGAGGATGAGAACCGCGGACTTCGCCGAGGAGGTCAACCGCCGCGCGGGTTTCTACACCCTGCTGCTGCGGTACGCGCAGTCCTTCTTCGTGCAGACGGCGCAGACGGCGGCCTGCAACCGGCTGCACCCGATGGAGGCGCGGCTGCCGAAGTGGCTGCTGACGACGAGGGACTTGGCGCAGACGGACAGGCTGGACTTGACGCACGAATTCGTCGCCGTCATGCTCGGGGTGCGCCGGGCAGGCGTGACCGAGGCGCTCGGACTGCTGCGGGCAGAGGGGCTGATAGATCACTCCCGCGGGCACATCACGGTCTTGGACGCGGAGGGGCTGCGGCGGAAGTCGTGCGAGTGCTACGGGGTGGTGAGGGACGAGTACGACCGTCTGCTGAGCCCCGTGGCGCCCTCCCTCCTGCTCCCCGGCGTGCGCCTCGGACGTGAGGGCATCGGGGCGCAGGGATAGGGTGGTCAGTTTGATTGGGTGGAGAGTAGCCGCATGTACATTTACACAATACAGGTGATGCCGGGACAGAAGGCCAAATTCGAGGGTGACCCCTCAGTCCGGTATCGGGTCAGGAGGGTGGACGATTCCATCGGGATTGCGAAGAAGGGGCGCTCAGAGGTCATCAGGGAAAACCTTGAATACGCGGAGGCCTTGAAGCTGGTCGAAGGCTTCAACAGCATGGAGAGCAAGTCGCAGGTCATCAGGGAAGAGTCGGCACGGCAGAAAGGCGAGTCTTAGCCCGCGGCCGCGACCAGCCCGTCCATCGAGAACTATTCGAGGAGTGTAACAGTCAGAAGCGTGTGAGGGCACTCGCGCCGTCAGGCTACTCCGGCCCTGAACACACGTTACCTGTTACCCCTCGCGTCCCCGCCGCGGTCGCCGGACTCCCGGCGTTCCTTGCGCGCCCGGTTACAGTCCTTGCAGCGCTTGGGCTGCTGGAAGCCCTTCTCGCGGTAGAACTCCTGCTCGCGCGCGCTCCAGACGAAGTCGTGCCCGCAGTCGGCGCACGTCAGGTGCTGGTCGTAATTGCCGCTCATCTCTTTCCGCCTTTCTCCGCGTCGCCTTTCGCGGGAGCCTCTTCGTGATTTAGGTGGGATATGGCGAGCGGCATCAGCTCAAGGAAGTGTGCGGATGCCTTACCGCCACGGTCGGCCTCGGCCTTCGTGGCGGGGCGGATCGCCACGACCTCCTCGACCCCCTCCTCGAAGCCGATGCGGAGTCTGACGGCGAGCCCCATTGCCTCGTCGAGGTCATGGGCGAAGTAGCGGTTGTAATGCACCTCGCCGCCCTCCGACGCCGTCCAGTTGATCGCCTCGACGATGTGCGGCGCCTCGGCCGCGCGCGCCCTCTCTTCGGCGTCGGCGAGCGCCATGTGCTCGAAGCTGTAGGTGGCGCCCGCGTGCGGGTCGAAGGTGAAGCCGCTCAGTAATTTTTTCAACGCTTACCGCCTTTCTTGATGTCCGTATCTACCCGCCTGACTTCCTCGACCCAGCCGCCCGGCTTAAAGACGGGTCGCTACACGGCGTAGCGGCCGAGTATCTCTTCGAGGAGCGGGAAGTCAATGGGCTTGCTGAAGCAGTCTATGGCCCCGGCCGCCAGCGCCTCCTCCCTCCAACTCCCCTCGCAATGGGCCGACATCGCCACGATGGGCACGGCGCAGGTTCGGGACTGCTCGTGGATGCGCCGCGTGGCCTCGACGCCCGTCATCACCGGCATGCGCAAGTCCATCAGGATGAGGTTGATCTCCGAGCAGTGTTCGGAGGCGGCCTCTACAGCCTCCCTGCCGTTGACCGCCTCCAGCACGTGGCAGCCCTTCATCTCCAAAAGCATCCTTATCATCGTCCGGGTGTCGTCGAAGTCCTCGACGACCAGCACGGTCTTGTCAGACACGCCTACCCTCCTCGAAGTATAAAAGCGGGGCATGAATCGCAGGGGGGGTTAGAACACGCCCAGACTAAAGCTTTTCGGCGGGAGAAGTCTAGCGGGCCGGTCGCAGTTTATTGCGAAGGGCGGGGCGTTCGGGGGCAGGCCCGGCACACAAGATAACAGACGGAGGCGGCGAGATACTTCCCCGGCGGTTGCAACAGGGGGGTGACATGGTGCATCTTAGTTGAGTCCTTCCTTCTCTCGCGCATCGGCGGTGATGCGCCCCATCGCCTCGTTCGGCGGCGGCGTTCTGGATAGTTCGAGAGCGGGCTTAACATCAACTTCAGAAGCCGCTCGCACTTCGAGCACCCGAACGCAGGTTCCTTCGCTGCCACCGTTCCGACGAAGCCACTTCGATTCGAAGCTTCTCCTAACGCCCCGCTTCAAGCGGGGGAGGTATACACACATGTCCATGAAACTTTACGTCGGCAACCTCTCGTTCCAGACTTCGAGCGAAGACCTCCGCGACCTCTTCTCGCAGGCCGGCACCGTCGAGTCGGCCTCGGTCGTCGAGGATCGCGACACGGGCCAGTCGCGCGGCTTCGGCTTCGTCGAGATGTCTTCGAAGGAAGAGGGCAACGCGGCCATCCAGCAGTTCAACGGCAAGGAGCTCGGCGGCCGCAACCTGAACGTCAACGAGGCGAAGCCCCGCGAGGGCGGCGGCCGTCCCGGTGGCGGCGGTCGTGGCGGCTTCGGCGGCGGCCGCTCCGGCGGCGGCAACCGCGGCGGCGGCGGCAACCGCTGGTAACACCCTCCGGCTCTCCGGAGACTCTGAAAACGAGACGCCCCGGGCCGAGTCGAAAGCTTCGGCCCGGGGCTTCTTCCGTCGGCGCCGCCTCTTTCAGAGCGCAGACCGCCCGCGGACGAGGACTATAAAATTTAGGGGTCACAATATTAATGGAGGTTCCTGTGGACGAACAGATTCATCAGAGCGGGGAGCGTGTGGAGAAGTTCTGCGCCGTGTGCGGCGAGCAGCGCGGCCACGTCGTGGCGTCGGTCACGAAGTCGGGGCGCATTACGCGCGTGAACTGCCCGAAGTGCGGCACGCGCAGCCCGTTCAAGACCGGCGAAGTGACGGCGCGCTCTGCCGCGAGACCCGGCGCCCCTTACGACAGCACGCACACGTACCGCGCGGGCCAGTCCATGACGCACCCGGTCTTCGGGGTGGGCGAGGTGACGGCGGTGATCGAGCCCCAGAAGATAGACGTGCTCTTCCCCGACCGCATGCGTCGCCTCATCCACGCGCAGGGCCGAGGGTAGCCCGCACTACCGCCTCAGACTTCGGAACGGGTTGATGCGGAGACTCCTTCGGGAAGACTTCAGTCGCCGCTGCCGGGTGCGGGAGCCTTGACCGCGGCGTAGCACTCGCAGGCGTACGCTTCGAGCCCCTCCCTTTTCAGGATGGTGATGCGGCCGCGCGAGTAGCGGATGAAGCCCTCCTGCTGAAGGACGTTCGAGGCGCTGCTCACGCCGGCGCGGCGCACGCCGAGCATGTCTGAAATAAACTCCTGCGTGAGCGCCAGCTCGCCCGACTCCGCGCGGTCGTGGCACATCAGTAGCCAGCGCGCCAGCCGCTTCTCCGCGGTGTGACGGCTGTTGCAGGCGGCGGTCTGCGCGACCTGCTTCATGAGCACGCGCGTGTAGAGGAGCAGGCGCGTGAGGAGCGGGCTGCGGCTCGCCTTGATGACCTCTTTGAAGGCCGCGGACGGCATGCGCAGCGCCGAGCCGGCTATCTGCACGACGGCGGCCTCGAAGGCGATGTCGTCGCCGAGCAGGACGGGGATGCCCACCATCCCGTCCCTGCCGATGAGCCCCACCTCGACGGTCGCCCCGTCCCTCATGTGCGTGACCAGAGAGACCAGTGCGTCTTCGGGGAAGTAGACGTGCTCGATGCTCTCGCCCGAGTTATACAGGCTCGCGCCGAGCGGAAGCTGCACGGACTCAAGGTGCGGGAGCAGGCGCAGGTACGCGCCGCGAGGGAGCGCCGCGAGCAGCTCGTTCTTGACGGGGGCCGGCTCTCTAGTCACCCGACTCTTTATCCTCTTCTGCTTTCACGAGCGCGCTGGCGTCGAGGTAGTCGGCGCCGCCCGCCGGGAAGCTCACAAGGACGCTGCGCGAAGTCCGACCCTCGTCCCTGCTCGTCACGACGCGCAGCGCCGTCCCGACCTCCCCCTCGTATGCGCCCTCGACGGCGCGGACTCGGTCGCCAGCTTTTATCCCGGCGCCCGGCTCGGAAGTTTCACTCTCCATGACTCGCTATTCCCCCGTCTCGTCCTTCTCGTCCTGGGCGTCGCCCTTATGCCCGTCGCTCCTGCCTCTGAGGAAGAGCGGGATTTCGTGGACGCCGTCAGACAGTTGTCCGCCGGGCCGCCGGGCTTTATCTTCTTCCCGCCCTCTCTCCGCATCGCCCTTCGGCTGTTCACTCGCGCTCATCTCTTGTCCCTTTCTCAAGCGACCACTGTCTCCGCTTCCCGCCGATCCGCCTCGGCCAGTATCTGCGCACGCTCCTCGCCGGTGAGCCCTTGCAAGTATTCGAGAAAGTCATCGCGCCCCTCGTCGTCTGAGAGCGCGGCCTCCAAGCGTTCTATGAAGTCATCGTAGCCACTCACGCGCCACCGCCTTTCACACGGCGCATGATCTCAAGGGCGGCCGAGAGGTGTCGCACGGCGGCGGCCCGCAGCGCGTCGGACGCGCGCGTCTGCTCGGGGGGCACGACCTCGCCCGAGAGGTCTATCACGGCGGCGATGGCCGCGAAGGCCGCCAGCGCCTCGGACTTCGCTTCTTCAAGCACGCGCGCGTCGTCGCTCACTACTCGCACCTCCATGGCTCAAGCGGTGTGTTCGGTCACACGCGTCCTGCTGTCGGCGTACATGTCGCGGTACTCCGTACCGTCCTCGGTGATGACCCCGCGGAAGAGCATCGCCTCGTCGGCGCCGGTGCCCTTCGCACGAAGCTCCGCCTGCACCTCATTCCAGCTCCGCCTCTTCGGAAGAATTTCGTTCGGCCGCTTAACGAGGTAGTGCTTCGCGTCACGGCTCACAGGTTTTTGTCCGCTCAATTCGTTGCCACCTTTCTTCGCCCGCGCCCCGGCGGGACTATTCGATGTAGTGTTCGCCCAAGCGACTGCGCAGCGCGGCCGGGAGACAGTCCCACGGCGCGAGGCAGAGCAGGCGCAGCGTCGGCCTGTCAAGGTAGACGCGGGAGTAATGCCAGCGCCCGGGGCCTTCGGCGTAGAGCCAGCGGTAGAGGGGGCCGTCGCCGCGGCGGCTGTAGAACGTCGTCCGCTCGCCGCGCGCGCCGGAGCCCGCGGGCTCGACGTAAACGTGCAGGTCTCTCACGTGTGCAACCTTCGCTCTCATGTTCCGCGGCCTACGCGCCCCCGAGCACCACGAGTGGCGCGCGGGGGCGGCGGCTAATTCACCGCCGCGGTCGCGTATCTGTACCCGTAGGCGATGGTCGCGGCCACCCACAGCTCGGCCCTGGATGCGTTCTGCTCGGTCGGCGCGCTCGTGGCGAGCCGCTCCAGCGTCGGGATGGGGTAGTAATCCCAACTCGCGACCGCGCCGCCGGGCACGTCCTGCTGACGGCACGGGTAGCAGCGGCTGGCGCGCGTGCCCTCCCTGACGACCACCATCTGACTGAAGCCTTCCCGCCTCCACTGCCTCGCGACCCTGCGGGCCTGCTCGAAGTGCTCGTTAGTGAATTTCATAAAGTTTATTGTCTTTCATGTAGGCGGCTGCACCGCCGTGTGTATGAGCGCAGCCGAAGCTACGCACGCCGGCTAAAAAGGGAGGCGGAAGGTGGCGCGGGCTGTGACACACTCCGCCGAGAGACACGTCGCCGCCCCATTGCGTGACGGGTGATGTGACTGGTTTCGTTTGAGCTTAATGGTGCTGCCGGGGCGGGCATCAGGTTTCTCCTCGTCGTCGCGTTGAACAGACAGACGGCACGAGGAGAAGGGCGCGGTGCGCAAATCCTGATGTCGAGAGTGTGTTGTCTAAAGAACTGCGGGTGACTTACACGGCGACTATACTACATCCGCCTCCGAATAGCTTCCCCCGGACACGTGACGGCGGGTTCGAGATGAGGCGGCCCGGCAGAAAACGGGTCGTGTCCGTCGCACGTGACGCAAGCTGTGTTACTGTATAGACACTTCGGCCCTGTAAGCGCCCTATGCTGAACAAGCCACACATACCGCCGTCGGACGCCGCACAACTCCGTGTCTTGGACGCGCTCAGGGGCGGTGAGCGTACGTGGCAGGAGATTCAGGCCCTGACCGACTTCAATAACGACTACCTCGGCATACTGCTCGGCGAGTTACTCGGCAGGCGCATGGTGAAGACGGGACACCGCGGCGAGGTCAGAGTCTACTGGCTGCCGCGCGCCTGATTTGGCTCGCAGGGGGCTTCCTCAGATCCCAAACGACTCCCACCCAAGCTAGAGCGCGGAGCGTGTAGTGCGAGAAGTCTACTTCCCACCAGTAGAAGCCCTGCCGCTCGGAGGAAGGGTAGTGGTGGTGGTTGTTGTGCCACCCCTCCCCCAGCGTGATGAGCGCGACCAAGAAGTTGTTACGGCTGTTGTCCGCCGTCTCGAAGCGCCGGCTCCCGAAGAGGTGCGCGGCCGAATTGACCGTGAAGGTGCCGTGGTAGAGCAGTACCGTGCTGATGAAGAAACCCCAGACAAGCATCTGCCAGCCCGAAGTGCCCGAGCCGGGGAAGTAGCGGCCGAGCATCAGCCCCAACAGAAAGGTCGCGGCCGACAGCATCAACGGCGGCAGCACGTAATACTTATCCAGCCAGCGTAGCTCCGGGTATTTGAGCAGGTTGGGGATGAGCCTCTCGTCCGTCGCCTGACTGTCGCACGCGAGGAACCATCCGACGTGCGACTGCCAGACCGAACGCACGACGGGCGAGTGCAAATCCTCCTCCGTGTCCACGTGCAGGTGGTGGCGCCGGTGGTGAGAAGACCACCAGAGCGGCCCCTTCTGGTAGGCGGCAGTCCCCGCGAAGGCGAGCAGGAACTGGAAGGGCCGGCCCGTCCTGTATGAGCGGTGCGAGAGGAGGCGGTGGAACCCCGCAGTGATGGCGAACATGCGCACGACGTAGAGCGCCAGACAGACGCCGGCTGCCGCCGCGCTCACGCCCGTCCAGAAAGCAAGCAGGCAGGCGAGGTGCATGAAGAGGAACTGCGCGCAGACAACATAGCTCAAGTCCCCTTGTTCGTCGGGTCGGGCAATGTTCGCCCGTAAGGTTTCGTTCGTCAATTAAGCTTTATCTTTCCGAAGTCGCCGCCGGCCTACGATTGCCCCCGCTACGCCTCAGGCGTGCGGGCGCCGGTCTCGGCCTTTACGGCCGGCGGCCTTGCCGCTGCCGCGTCTCTTCCCCTTCGCGCCGTCGGCCAGCCGTAGTACGTCGCCGGGCTGGCAGCCGAGCGCGAGGCAGATGGCCTCCAACGTCCCGAAGTTGATGCCGAGCGCCTTGCCCTTCTTCAGCCGCCAGAGCGTAGTGTGGCTGATGCCGGTCTCCTTCGCCAGCCAGTAGAAGGTGCGCCCGCGCGCTTCCAGCAGCTCGTCAATCCGCGTCTCGATCATGCCCGCCCTTGGCCTCCTCTGGCCGTGTCCCGAAGGGGACAGTATTTTTCACATCCGAAATATATTGTAAGGTTGACATATATGGGTGCCTGACGCAAGATGGTGGCGAACAGAGTCTGGCTCACTCCCTTCTCAGCCCCTCCGGAATCACCCGGATCGCCTGAAGTCAACAGCGCAACCGCGGGGGCGAAAAGGTGTTCACCCGCCGCCTTCTTCCAAATCAACACCGGTTCGCCCGCGGAGTTGACGCGCATCATCCGGGGCAACGTCCGCCCCACGGTGTGCGCAGGCGGGCGTTCAGAAGGTTACGCCGCCGACATGACTACCGAGCGATAGACAAGAAGAGAGGTGACGCGTGAGTCGTAGCGGAAAGAATTTGAAGAGCGTGTTGTTATGGGTCGTGGGTCTGGCCGCGGCCGCGGTCGCCGCTTGGCAGTTCTACCTGTTCGTCGCGTTCAGGGACTCGCGGGGCGCGCTCGACGCGCAGGGCGGCGGGGCCAACCTCTGGCTCGCCATCGGCGCGGCGGTCGTGGCCTGTGTCTGCGTCTGTTACGGCATCTTCGGCCGCATCAACCAGACGGAAGAGTTTCACATCACCTCTTGAACTGCCTCGGCGCGAAACCTCGAAGGCAGAGCCGCCGCCACACGGAGAGGGTTCGGACGGGTAGCCTGTCGCCGCGCTCCTGCGTGACTGACGGCAGTACGCGGAAGGCTGAAGTTGAGGCAAGAGATGAAAAGATACTGTCAGTGGTGTCGGCGGCGTCTGCGTCTGCGGGAGATGAGATGCCCGTACTGCCGCGAACCGGCCATAAGTTGGCTGCACGGCACGGCCATCGCCGTCGTCGGTGGGGCCGTCCTCTTTTTACTGATGCAGGCGTTATAGCACCTCCCGGAGGCCGGGCGGTCTGAAATGCCTTACACAGCGCCGGGCAGGGGAGATGCGCCTGATGCCTGATACGGATGAGCCCGCGAGCAACAGGTTAGATAATGAAACCGGGGACGGGGCAGGGATAGATTCGAGGTTCCGGCTGGTCTTGGTGGCCGCGCAAAGGAGCAAGCAACTCCAGCGGGGCGCGCGCGCCCGAATCGCGTCAGACCCGAAGCGTCGCCGGAGCACGAGCATCGCCTTGGAAGAGGTCAGGCGGGGGCTCGTGCCCTTCATCGCCAACACGAAGGACGCGCCGCTTGAGGTCGGCAATAGCCGTGTGGTGCCGCATCCTGCGGCCGACGCGCCTGTTAGCTTTCCGGGCAGTAAGCAGAAAAAGACTTAGGATTTGGCAGACCATTGGCAGACCAAACGACAAAGGGCATCCGTTTTGGACGCCCTAAGTTATTAATAACAAAGAAGGCGGCGGTCGGAATCGAACCGACGAATAAAGGTTTTGCAGTTCATATTCACCCTCTGTCATAGGGCATCATGGAGTATCATAGAGACATAAATACTGGCTTTCTTGCCCACGACTTTCACTCCATGATGCTCCATGTATGCAGGTACTCCCCACAAAAGTCCCCACAGAGTAATACCCGCGGGCTATGCATCAGGATTAGCTTTGCCTTTTTTTAGCGACATCCATTCACCGAGCATCAACCGATAGGCTATCCGTAATTCAAATATTGCCTTATCAAACTCAGCCGCATCTTGAGGAAGTTGCTGTCCATTATCTCTAGCTTCCCACAGCCGTTTATAATCTATTCCAGTTATCTGTTCTGCTTCCGTAATCCAAGCATTAACATTTTCCATTACATCTTTAGCGAGCTTAATGACTTTGGCTCTTTGTGGAACACGCCCGTAATGCACAGCAGAATTACGGAGCGATACATCTGGATGCTTTAGCTTCTTGTGTAGTATGTGCCGGGATATTTGGGAATATTTATCACGTGGCAGGTCAAGATCATAAACCATAAACCGTACTAGGGATGGTTCAACACCTTGCCTTTTCAGAAGAGCTTCCACGTATTGTTTCTGAAATACTTCGAACGCAGTCGCAAATTGTATACAGGCAGTTGAGTATCGCCTTCTTCGCAACGCCTCTACTCCGTACAAAAATGCTTTCCCATAAGGTTCAATTATTATGGCTATACCGAATATCTCCCCACATTCGCACATGAACCAAGCCAGCATCTTACCTTCCGGCTGGTCTGATTTGTGCTCCTTACCACAACTAGGGCAATCGGCGTGAAATTCCATAAGTACACCTCATATTTTGCCTCTTATTAGACATACCGAAATATTCAGATGCAAGTTGTATGATCCTGTAGTTATTATGCGGATGGTCGCTGCCCAATAAGTGGCTTCTACCTTTCTATTACATAGTTATGCCGAATGGCTCGGCACAATAGTAGTTAAGCACTACAAGATTCTTTTAAACCGTCTAAAAATAGATGTAAGCTTTCAGTTATGCGGGAGGCTAATTATGGGCAAAAAAATCATTCCTGAACCGACAGTAACAGTGCTTGATGAATGGGTGAAAGAGATCGATGGCTATGAGTTTGTATTTCAAATCAAAAGGACGAGTGGCGGAAATCATCCAACGTGGTATCCAGTAAGTTTCTGGAGAAATGGATACCCGCTTTCTAGCGTGCGTAATTCTTTTGACGACCGTCCGAATAGAATCCAAGTCGAAGAACAATTTGCTTCATCAGTTCAAAGCTTCATCAAGACTTACATAAAACAGTGACGGAACGGCTCTCCCTAAACGCCACGTACAACAACGGCGTGCACCCGGCCGCCAGAACGGCGCTTGTCATGCTCTGCCACGGGGCCGCTTCGGATGATGTATAGCGTTAGATTGCTCAATCGGTGATATGGATATGAATATGGAACTGCGAAAACTAGAATTAGCCAAAGTATTGCAGAAGGATGCAGAAGAAATATTCGCTGCACGCGAAAAGGCGTTGTTAATTCACGCGAGCAGAGATATTGACGCTGCTGGAGATGAGGTTGAAATGGCAGTGCGTAAAGTTATCCGGCGGAAGCTTGCATCAAAATATTATGTGGGGCATGGGCATATACTTGACGCAGAATTAACCACAAGCCCACAACTTGATGTAGTTTTAGCGGATAATTCTGGAGCGCCGATTTTGTTCAGAGCTGAGAATGGCACAGAATATTTTCCCTATGAGTCTGTTTATGCAATAGGAGAAGTGAAATCTAGTTACTATAACAACAAGAAATATGTTCACACATTCTGTGATACATTGAAAAGAATAAAAGCAAACCTCAAGCGTGAGGCTACTCCGCTGTCGTATGTTAGTCCTGATTTTAATCTTGGAAGCGTATTCAGGGTCACTGGTAAAAAACCGTATCGCAACCCGTTGTTTTCATTTATGTTGTTTGTTCGCTCGAATGATTTTCACCCTGATCAACTGAAAGAACTTTACTCCACATTACCACAATCTGAATTGCCTAATGTTATTTGCCTTCTCGATAAAGGTATGGTGATCAATATGCACTATAGACTTGATGCGGCCGGGCACGAATCTTTCAGTCTAAATATAATTCCAGAATTTAATAAGGCAATGGGAACAGAACCTTCGCGTTGGCTGTTTCTTCCAATGGGTACTGCTGATGAACGCATGGGCGCACATTTGGGACATTTAATTTTCATGCTCTCGGAGCATCTTAAATACTGTGCTCTTATGCCACCGAAATTATTTACTTATTTCAATCGCTTCTTTAAATCCTCCGAAGGGGGCGCTTTGATTACTTAGCTTTAATACCCTGCGGCACAATATAATAGCGGCATGCATCCGGCCGATACGATAGATGTTAAATTCAATCGGTGGTGTGGGGCGGTGGGTGATGCTGAGCGTTACACTACTTAACTTTGGCTATAATCGTTTACATATTATATTCGCTGTCCTTATCACCGAAATACTCTTCGCGTGTAAATCTTTCCTTTTTGAACTTATCAAGTCCATTGTAGGGGTACAAACCTCTTTCATGCTCTCTGTACTCAGGACGATGATAATGATAAGACCAATCGCTATGCATGCCTGATTGAACCATAAGCACGCCTTCACGGAGTCGGTATGTCGGGTCAATAAATTGTCTTACCCGATCACAAATATAATTAGCTGCACGCGTAAGTTCTAATATCAAGTCCTGTAGTAAGTACACATGAAATTCATATTCATCTGCTTGTTGATGATAGTAAGGGTTATAGTCTTCGCTTCTGTAAAATTGTTCGGTCATTAGCCTTCCCCACTTTTCAACTGAATGTTTGGAGAAGGTTTGGATAAAGTCTTGAAGGATACGCCGAAAATTCTCAAATGAGGCATTAAGCTCAAGATATCGTGACGGCCATATTCTTGAAAAAATCCAAACATTTAACTCCCTTAACTCCTTTTCCCGAGTTATAGGCAAAGTTTGATTTCCAGCCTCAAATATGCCCGAAGTCCAGTTAAGCCAGTTCTCAATATCTGCTCGCTTGGCCCACTCTTCAATGTATCCTGCATAGAGTTCATCATCACGTTGCTTTGCTTCATCAAATCCTTGCAGAGATGACCGTACCCAACTCTCATGTGCGGTTTTCATCCCATTGAGGATTTGCACCGTATAGGTGTTTGTTTGATCGTCAACAACCTTATGGTGCAAGTTGCACAACAAAATAAGATTTCCATACTTGTCTCTCTGTTCTTCAGTTAATAGTGCCTCTCCCCGTGGCCCGGATAGCTCTTTGGCAACAATATGGCAGGCTTCGCCAATTAAAGATTCATCATCTGTCTCACTCGCATCCATGACGAGTTCGCGACGGCAATCGGGGAAAGCGCAGCGATTGGCCGCACGTCCCCAAAGCATCTTATGCGTCTTCAATGTAATGCTCACATTCAACCCCCTAGAAGCTGTTAGTATTATTTATGATACTTTATCTGTACTCAACGGTAGAATAGTGCTCTTGACGAGTAGCATAACGACGGCATGCACCCGATTCGCGACATGACAACTCTCATTCACATGAAACACTTGGGGGAGATAACGGTGCGTTAGATACTTCCTCTTATCTATGGAGAAACTCAGATGAAGACGTTTAAATGCATCGTTTGTAAAAGCCCCTTGACCAAAGATCAGTATGAGGCAGCATTAGGAATTTTGCAGGAGAAGGAGCGCATCTTAAAAGATTTAGCCAAAGAAAAAACTGACTTGCAGGCGAAGCTGCGGGAAGCTCACCAGCGAGAGAAACAGGCTAAAGAGGAAGGCGTTTTAGCTGAGAGGAAGAGGAACGAAAGGCTTCTTGCAGGCAGAGACGCTGAGATTCAAAGACTAAGAGAAAGGATGAGACAAATTCAGCGGGGAACTACTCCACAATCAGAAGGACTTGAGTTTGAGGACAGGCTTTTTCTCAAGTTGCAAAGAGAGTTTCCAGAGGATGAGATTGAACATACAGGGAAATGCGGTGATGTGGTTCATTTTGTTAAGCTCAGTAATAAACCGGCTGGCGCAATAGTTTATGAATGTAAAAGATGTGCGGTTATTGAGCCTGCACACATGCGTCAGATTATTAAGGCCAAGAAACAGCGTGACGCTGACTTCGCCGTTCTTGTTACTACGGGAAGGAGATTTACTAACGAGAGGAATAAAAAATTCACGGGCTTTGTTCTTCGGGAAGGAATCTTAGTCGTTTCTCCTGTGGCCGTAATTGCATTAGCTGCATTGCTGCGAACCCACACTATAGAAATGACTCGCGCAAAGATTGGTAAAGATAAGCGCGCGGTCATCGCGAATAGACTTATGGAATTAATAGCAAGCCCGCAATTTAAGAATCAGATTGACGGCATCATCCGGTCGTGCGGTGAGCTAGAAATAATGATTAAAGAAGAAGCTAAAGAACATTTCAAAATTTGGCGGAAAAGATGGAATTATTACCAGACGATTCATTGGGATATGACTCAAATACAAAACAACTTGAATCTTGTTCTAGATGGTCAGGAATGGAAATCATTAAAGCGTCCTAAAGATGCTCCGTTACAATTAGCAGTAATGTCTGATGAATAAACGCCATTGTCTTTCGCAGCTATTCTTTCCTCATTATGCTCCGTTTGCGTGGGGTCGCTGGCGTTCGCTTGTTCAAGAGCTTCTTATGCCGTGCGCGCAGCATATGCGAAAGCGATTGATGTTTGAGTCCGAGCCTCCTCGCCGCGCGTGATACGCTGCCCTCTTCAAGCTCCAAAGCCTGCTCTATCAGTCTCTCTTCTAGTTCATGCACCGCGCCGTAAAAGCTAAAATTCTTATCATGTAATTGCATCCCCGATAACTTCTTGATGACAATGCGGGAGCACGCTCGGAGGCGGGCTATGTCTTCTGCGTCTTGAGTGTCTTTTAGAAGCTCGTCGGCTCTACGATAGACCCTTACCACTTCCGACTCTGACAGCCGCCAAGATGTGCCGTGTTCCTCTATCAGCGTCAAGGCGGCGAGTCCCGCGTTCGTTAGTGCGCCTGAGTCTTGCCCGATCCGCATTGCTTGGCGCAGGACGTTGATAGAGCTATCGGAAACGCCGAGCCTTGCCCACACAACGCCTTGAACCGTGAGCGCGTCCGCGAGTAAGGCAGACTCGCCTCCCTTCTCTAGGGTTTTAATGACGCCGGCCATAATGCGCTCTGCGTCGAGGTATTTTTTCTCGGCAATCAAAACCCGCGCCCGCGTTTCGTCCACCTGCGCCAAGTTGCCTGAGTCTTTAAGCTTCGTAAATATGAACTGCGCCCGGTCTAAATGTTCGTGCGCGTCACTGTATCGGCCGAGTTTGTAGAGAAGGAATGCGAGGTTGTTTAGATTGAGCGCACAGTATCTTTCATGCTTGGCCTGTTCATAGTGATAAATGGCCGCCGTAAATTCTACAATTGCCCTGTCCGCGTAATCCGGCCGGCGTTCGGTCGTGGCGAGCTTTAAGAGGATGATGGCGCGCTGTCCGTGCCATCTGCCTTTCAGCGCGTCATTAGCTGATTCAAAAATCGGCTCCGCTTCTTTCAGGATGCCTAACGCTTCGTTATACCTATCCTCGCTGATTTCAACGAGCGTGCGCCTGATATGAATCTTAGCCTTTAGCTCTATATCTGAATCCGCAAGAGGATTTAACGCCTCCCGCATGATCACGCGGGCGTCGTCATACGCGCCGAGCCGCCAGTAGCAGATGCCAAGTTCATACTGTGCCTCTGCCACCTTCACTAACACCCTTTGAGAGCGAAATTTGCGCTCCGCTTCGGAGAGCATATCTTTCGCCTGTTCCTGCGCGCCTGAGACATTCCTGACGCTGCCGAGCCAGCCGGTTAGCGTGCCGCACCTAAGCAGGACTTCGGCATCTACGGCGGGCGGGAGCTTTCTCGACGGCGGCCTCTGCCCGACGCCAAGCCACAACTCGCCTAAAGCCTCGCGCGCGGCCTCATATTGTCCTTTGTGAATGAGGTCAGCCGCCACGCGGCAGCGTATCAGGACGCGCTCACTCTCTGTCAGTGAGGGGTTATCTAGTTCCTTCAGACGTTCGTCTGCTAAAGTCATGTGAGGACACCTCTCTTTGCCTATGCAAGAGGCTTGCATAGACGGAAAAGCCGCCGTACCTCAACAAGATACGGCGGCGACGCTGATTAACTTCTATCAACTCGAAAGGGAAAAGTAAAGTAATGCGTAAAACTCTCGGAGTCTGCTTACTCGTCTTGCTCCTAACCGGCTCTGCCAACGCGGGCATTATGCAGAACGGGGTGGCCGCGCAAGAATCAGCGCCAGACAGCACTACTCAGACCAGCGGAGCGGACAGCCTGACTCAATTAGCATTAGACCTGCTCGCAGCCTTGCCGTCGCTGCTCTAAACCACACGCCATTTGAGACGGGGCAAGCTGCCTTCTGGCGGCTCAATCGGAGTGTGTCTTACATGAGAGCCGAAAAGTAGAGGCGACCCCCACAGGCAGGAGATTAGCGCCGCAAGATGCGGAATGCAACAAAAATTGCGAAATTTACTTGAATAAGCTCTTCCCGTAAATCTGATTTAACGCTTGGACTTACGGTGCTTCTTTAGTTGATGCAAGGAAATCTAGTGGAATATCATTGAGCGTATGCTCTTCGACTTTCTTACTCAATTATTTGCGGATTGGAAGGGACGAATGAGTGGTAGCGCGTCCCTTCTTCTTACTCTCTTAAGTATTATCTTCGCCTTCCAGCAAGGTGATGCTAAGTGGTTATTCTTTCTAGCTGCCACACTCTGTTTCATTTATGGCGCATATCATGTGTGGTCGGTTGAGCGAAAAGAGTTGAGTATAGAACGTGATAGAAACCAACGGCCTGAAATTAAAGGTGAATTACTTGAAGCTCATTTTAGAAGCGCCATATCTCAAGGTGGAAAGCATCCCCATTACCTTGATTACTACATTACTCTCAAAGTACATCTGGTAAATATTCGTCAAGTATCAACGACCATCAAGGAATTCATATTAAAAGCAGAGACAAATTCAGGTGAATACTTCACACGAATAAATAGATGGAAGCAAGGTGATTTAGCTCAGCGAAAAGAAGAAAAACGTTACGGGTTTTTCAATCTGCCTGTCTCAAATAACGAGACGGTTATTACTGATCTGCCAAGTATAGAGTTACCGAATGATCAACCCCTGAAATATGGGGAAGGGCGAATAGGTTGGCTAAATTTCATTATGCCCGGAGTGTCGCACGAACAGATAAAAGAGATGCGGCTGTTGACCTTAATTGTTGTGGACGCATTTGGGACTTCACATGAGATTATAGCATCGCCCCCGTGGAAGGGTACGGGGGAAATCTTCAATCGAAACGAAGAAGAGTATTGGGCAAAATTTGATGCTCAAGTTAAATTGGCCGAGGAACTAGAGAAGGCAAAAGAAGGAGAAGGGAGAGACACTTAAGCCGCCTATTCCTTCTCGTTACTTATACCGTTCGTCTCTTTGTCCCTGTCTACTTTCGGCTTCTGCTATATTTGTAATCCTTCGCCTTCTCCTTTTGCAGTTCGCGCGACCTACGCACGCGGCGGCGATTACCGCAAGTCTTAGGGTCACAGCACGGTTGGTCTATCCTCTTAGCCCAAAAAATTCTTTTACAGTCTGCACACTCCCTAAGCCTATTCGCCTCAACATCGCGTAAGGCTTCGATAAGTGCGTTACCACCGATCCGAATAAAACCGTGCTTGTCTATGACCGGCGTAGAGAGCAGGGGTAGAGGTACGTCTATCCCTACTGAGTCAGCGCGCCCTTCAAGGTCAAGTGATTTTACAAAGCGGACAAGGCGCAACAGATTTTTGCGGAGTTCCGCGAACTCTTCAAATCGCTTTATGGCATTGATAGTTTTGTCGAAAAGGGCGGGGGAGTACGTCTCAACAAAAGAGGGTGTTTGAATGTGCGTATTGTCGTAAATGAATTGACGGAAATCTTCAGGAGCTTCTTTAAGACATTCGTAAAGGTCGAGTCTTGCTCTCATTATCCATTCGGCTTCACTCCCCTCAAAGTTAGCTAATCGGCTCCTAGCATTCAAAACAGGAAACTTTACGCCCAGCGGAAAAATGTTCACACGTTTAATCAGTTCCGCCAGCTTTGCCGGGCATCGTTTCGACTGTAATGCTTTCCTCGTCATTTCGGGGCAAACAATTTTGAAGCCGACTATTGTACAGAGACTAGCACCGGCCTATCCTGACGCACAATCAACCCTTCAGAAGGAGTTAGATGGCTATGCAGGA
The DNA here is from genome assembly GCA_035248785.1 of Pyrinomonadaceae bacterium. Taxonomy (GTDB): domain Bacteria; phylum Acidobacteriota; class Blastocatellia; order Pyrinomonadales; family Pyrinomonadaceae; genus QHXN01. The sequence continues at coordinate 81,009 of DATFHD010000073.1, forward strand.
ACACACTACATCACAGCGCGTCGCGTGGAGTCTTGCGGAGATTGCCGAATCAATGAATCTGAGTATCGGATTTCTGCGAAACGAAGTCCGACGCGGCCGGCTGAAAGTTAAAAAGTTCGGCCGCCGCACGCTGGTACTTGATGAAGAGTTGAGGCGTTATCTTGCCGAAGGAAGCCCGAAAGAAGCGAACGCAGAAGAGGCGGCGTGAGGTGTGCGATGGCGAAAGGTCAACCTCGCGTCGCGAAGTATCTTAGCGTCCGAGACTTCGATAAGCTGCAACATTACAAAGACCGCGCGTTAATCTGGATTAAGCTGTACGTTACCCTGCTCGATGATTATGAGCTTCAGCAGTTGCCCGACGAAACGAAGTATCACTATATCGGTCTACTACTTCTAGCAGCGCGCATGGGCAATCAGTTGCCTAATGACGCTGCTTACTTGTCTCGTCAAATCGGCGCAAGCACTTCAATAAATCTTGAGATTCTTTTGCAAAGAGGATGTTTAATTCCCTATAAACGCAAGAGAACAAAGGCTCACTCTGCTAGCGAGCCGCTAGCAGAAATGGAGCAAGCCGCTAGTGCAGAACAGATGAGAACAGAACAGAACAGAGAAGAGAAGAGACACACTACAACAGACAAGACCGCGCAGAGCGCGCCGGTTGTGGGTGTGTCTAAATCTAAATTCTCCCGCGACCAGATAAGGCGCTACGTGCATCATTGCCGAGATAAAGGACAGGCAATCCGCTCCGTAGAAGGTCTAGTTACATCGTTGCGGCAGTCAGGAGAAGCCGACGAAGCCATTGATTATTATCTTAACCCTCATAAAGCCCCGAAAGCGCGACAGGCAAATCCCAATTGCCCGAAGTGTTTAGGTGGGAGTATGGAAGTAGTTTCGGGCAAGGGCGCGCGCAAATGTCCTGACTGTTTCCCCTCACATAGCGACTCATCTTAAGGTTAAGGTAGGCTGAAGACCGGGTACAAAAAGGCGAAAAAGGCGGTACCCTCTTCCGAGCTTGGAAGGCAAAAAATAGGCAAAAAAGGGGCAAAAAAGGCTCGGCAAAAGAAGCGCAGCAACGGCAGCACGCTTGATGAAGCTAACCGACCAAGAATCAAGCCTTTACCGGATCAATGGCTCTTTGAAATCTAGTAAAAAGGGACGGCCAGCCGTAGGAACTGAGACACCGGCCGGAAAACGCGCCACAGGTCAAATATGGCGTGGTAATGCCTACTCCCCGCTTGCGTCGGCTTCATACCGTAGGAGCTTGTCAGGCTGGCATTTGAGCACGCGGCATAGCTTGTCGAGTGTGCCTAAGTCAATTTTGGTGAAGTCGGCTTTCCACAGCCGCGCCGCAACGGACGGTTGCACGCCTAAAGCCTTTTGTAGCTGGTAAGCCGTTGTAATCCCTCTCGCCTCGGATCGCTCTCGAATTTTAACCTTTATCATCTGCCGCGCCCCTCTCTTTTTCGTCACGCTTTACCGCCAGCGACAAGGTAGCACAGCGCTACTATTACCGCAAGAGACAGTAAAAATCGTTGACGTATATTGTCTCTCGCGGTAATATAGAGAGTGTCGGCCGGATATGCTGACGAGCACAAAGGAGGCGAAGAGAGATGTTGAGCTTGAATGAAACGACGCTGGCAAAAGTAGTAGATGCCGCGCTGTCAATAGTCAAGAATGATAAGCGATGGACTAATGCAATTCTGCGAGCCGAAGAGTTGTTGACGAGTGGGAATCCTTATCTTCACTTTAACGGCGCGCGGCTGTTGATTCTTTCGGATAGCGGCGAGATTTACGAAGCGAACGGCGTTTGTCAGTGTCCCGCCTTCGCGCAGAATCAGCCTTGCAAACATCGCGCGGCATACAAGCTGGTAAAGCGGTACATGGAAACCGCCTAAACTCGGAAAGGCTACGTGAGCGTTGCGACCGCTCGCGTAGCCCCTTAACTTCCGAGTCCGAAGCAACCCGTTACAGAAGCTCCGAATGCGCCGAAGCTATCACGCACGCGCGCGAAGGGGCAACCGGAGAATAGCTTATGGCGATTTACAAAAGAGGCGGCGTTTATTGGTTTGAGTTCGTCTTTCAGGGGCGGCGTATCCGCAGGCCGACTAAGACGAGTAACAAGCGCGCTGCGCGCGAGATTGAGGCCGCGTACCGCGTGAAGCTGGCTAAGGGTGAAGTCGGCATAGACGAGCCTAAGCCCGTCCCCACATTCAGCGCGGCAATGAAAGCTTTCCTCAAATGGTCGGAACATGAGCACGCCGCGCACCCCAATACACATAAGCGCTATGAGACTTCAAGCAAGGCGCTACTCGGATTCTTCAAAGACGCGCCGCTCGACCGCATCACTCCCGATGATGTAGAGAAGTTCAAGACGTGGCGGATCAAACAAAAGAAGCGTCCGCCAGCAAAGAAGGCGGCGAACGATTCAACGAAGCTTACCAAATCGAAGAAGGCGACAACGGCGAAGCCTGAAACAACCTTGAAGCCCGCGACCGTCAACCGGGAGCTTGCCTGTCTCAAGATTCTTTTTAATCACTTCATCAAAGATGATGTGGTTGTGAAGAATCCCGTCTCCCGCGTGAAGTTCTTTGCTGAGAACAACGAACAGATGCGCGTACTTACCCCCGACGAAGAGAAGCTATACCTACTCGCGGCGTCACAGCCTTTGCAGGACATTGCTACTCTCATGCTAGAGACAGGTATGAGGCCGGAGGAGGTCTGCCGAGTCCGCCGCGAGCATGTGAACCTTGAACATGGCTACCTATTCAACCCGCACGGCAAGACGAAGGCCGCCAAGCGTAAAGTCCCACTCTCCGATAGAGCCACCGCCGTACTCTCGAAGCGTCTAGCAGATGTAAAGGGCGAATACCTATTCCCCGGCCGGGGCGTCGGAGACGCGCCTATCGTGAAAGTAAACAACGCCCACACGGCGACGCTCAGACGATCCGGCGTGCGTCAGTTCCGCCTCTATGACCTTCGCCACACTTGGGCAACGCGCGCAGCAATGGCCGGCGTTGACCTTGTGACGCTCGCGGCAATGCTCGGTCATTCCCGCGTGCAAATGGTCATGCGCTACGCACACCCCACAGAGGAACATCAATTCAACGCAATGAAGAAGGTGCAAACCTTTGTGGCGGGAGGACTCAAAAAATAAGAAGCATTAGCCAAAGCCAAATTATGCTTCTACCCAAAGAGCCTTTCGGCTAGTTCTTTTCGAGCCGAATCCTGCAATCGTGGGAAAAGGTGTTCGCTTAACGTAACGTTAAAGGTAAAATTACCGTTCTTCCATTCAAACCCATAAGGCGCAAGGCCGCACCAAAATAGCGCAATAGCCTTGTCGCAGGTACATAACGCAAAAGGATCATGCCCTAACCCTAGCGAACCTACGAAGAGTTCTAACGACCGTAAATCTGCAAGAGCATTGTGTGCGTCTTGTAGCGTGTGCGTCCCATTTGGGCGAGGCTTTAGGATACGCCGGGCTGTAAGAAAGCCTGAGCCATCACGTTTTTGGTAAAGACACGATAGCGCCGCAATAACCGCTAAGGATTGCCTATTAAGGCTTAAATCTTCGACGATTTGTAGAATGAAGGACTCAACCTCTCTGAGTTTTGAATCCGCAACCGGACTTGCAATTACAGGTGCGACGCGCACCAAAAAATCAGACTCCCGTTTATGACGTTCATCCAAATCAGTAAGAGTCTGATAGGCCGCCTTATAGTGTATTGCTTCGTATTCAATGAGTTTTGCTTCTGGAAGCTGGTTAGCGATTTTTACTGACGCTTCCTTGAATGCAAGGCAAAACTCCTCAAATGATGGAGTCCTGCGCTTATCACCCTCAAGTGCGTATAAAACTGGATTGATTAATAAACTGCTGTCTGTAACTAAGTTCAACCACCAATCAGTGTCGAGTAAATCCGGCCTCTTGCTACCACGCGCAATCTGTGCCAAATATTGCACAACATTACGATCAACGAACAGGTTTGGCGGATTAACGAAGGGAGGCGGCAACCACCCGCCTTCAACCAAAGCATAGATAGATGCCGGCCGGTGGAAGTTAATAGTTACTGAAAATTCTTTCCCCGGCTTCTTATCACTTCCTATGATTTCGATGGAGTCTGCAACGCCCTCGAATTCATAAGTTTTACTGTTCTTAATATCATCGGACGCAAGCTCCGTATATGAGAGCGGCTTAAATCTTTTCGGCAAAATATCAACCGTTTCGCCAGTAGTTAACTCTATCCTCATTAGCTTCACTTTATGATTGCAACCCCCGTAAGCTGTATAGCAGATTATAGGAATTCAAATTGTCCCCACAAAAGTCCCCACAGTGACCTTTAGCGGCCACTGTGGGGATTCTCATTGTGCTCGTAAATTGTAGAATTGAAAGGGATTATTAAAGGCGGCGGTCGGAATCGAACCGACGAATAAAGGTTTTGCAGACCTCTGCCTTACCACTTGGCTACGCCGCCGTATAAACGATGAAGTCGGAACGCTGAACGATGAACTGTGTCTGCCCTAGTTCCGCGTTCAGCGTTCCGACTTCATCGTTTCGAAGCGGGAGACGGGATTTGAACCCGCGACTTCGACCTTGGCAAGGTCGCACTCTACCGCTGAGTTACTCCCGCGTGAGCGTCTGAAATTCTACTGATTCGACGGCCTTTGTCAAGCGGCCCCAATTTGACAGGCGCGGGGCGTTGGCGGAAACTCTCGTGGGCCGGCCCCGCGCCGGTAAAACCTTCCAACGACATCCGTAAAACTTCAGCCTCGCCGGAGGGGCTCCTTTTATGACACTCAATCTCTCGAAACGTCTCGCCGTGTCCCGAACGCGCGGCCGCCGTGTTCTGGCCGCTCTCCTGCTGCTCGCCGCGCTCGGCTTCTCGGCCGCGGCGCAGACCTACCAGAAGCCGCCGCAGGCCGTGCTCGACGTGCTCAACGCGCCGGTGCCGCCCGTCGCCGTCATCAGCCCCGCGCGCGATTACATGCTGCTCGTGCAGGGCGTGCGCTACCCGCCGATTTCCGAGTTGGCGCAGCCGATGCTGCGGCTCGCGGGCTTGCGCATCAACCCGAACACGACGGGGCCGCACCGAGACCTCTACTTCGTCGGCGCGACGCTGAAGAAGGTCGCCGACGGCACGGAGCGTAAGCTCGAACTGCCGGCGGGCGCGAAGATCGGCGTGCCGGTGTGGAGCACGGATGGCAAGCGTTTCGCCTTCACGAATACGACGGCGGGCGGCATCGAGCTCTGGGCGGGTGAGGCCGCTTCGGGGCGCGTGTGGAAGCTGAAGGGAGTCGTCGTCAACGCCGTCTACGGCACGCCCGTCCAGTGGATGCCGGACAACCGCACGCTGCTCGTCGAGACCGTCCCGGCGAAGCGCGGCGCGCCGCCCGCCGAGGACGTTGTGCCGAAGGGGCCTACAGCCCAAGAGAGTTCGGGCAGGCGCGGCCCCGTGCGCACCTACGAAGACTTGCTGAAGAACGCGCACGACGAAGACCTGTTCGATTACTACGCCACCTCGCAACTCGCCTTCGTTGACTCGGAGTCCGGCAAGGCGACGCCGCTCGGCAAGCCCGCCGTCTACGAGTCGGCCGAGCCCTCGCCCGACGGCTCGCACCTGCTAGTCGCGCGCCTGCACCGGCCTTACTCGTACCTGCACCCGGCCGACGACTTCCCGAAGGACGTGGAGGTCTGGGACAGGGAAGCGAAGGTCGTCCACAAGGTCGTGAGTCGGCCGCTCGCAGACGACGTGCCGATTGAGGGCGTGGTGAAGGGGCCGCGCGACTACGAATGGCGGCCGGGCGAGGGGGCGACGCTCGTCTGGGCCGAGGCTCTGGACGAAGGCGACCCGCGCAAGAAGGTCTCGCCGCGCGACCGCGTGCTGATGCTGAAGGCGCCATTCGCGGGACAGCCCGTCGAACTCATCAAGACGGAGCAGCGCTTCGTCGGCGCGCAGTGGGACGAGAGCGGGCAGGCCGTGCTCGTGCGAGACTACGACCGCGACAAGCGCTGGGTGCGCACGCAGTTGCTTGAGCCGGACAAGGCGGGCTCGGCGCCGCGCGTCGTGTGGAGCCACAGCGTCAACGAGCGCTACAACAACCCCGGCACGCCGCTCGCGCGCATACTCCCCGACGGCCGCCGTCTGATTATCCGCAGCGGCGACTTCATCTACCTGACGGGCGCGGGCTCTTCGCCCGAAGGTGACCGCCCGTTCCTCGACCGCCTCAACTTGCAGACGCTCAAGACCGAGCGACTCTTCCGCAGCGACGCGCAGTCTTACGAGACGGTCGTCGCGCTCGTCACGCCCGACGCTCATCAGGTCATCACGCGCCGCGAGCGCCCAATCGAGCCCGCGAACTACTACGTGCGCACGCTCCCCGAGCCCGGCTCCTCTACCGACGGCGCGGCGGACAGTTCGGGACTGAAAGCGCTAACGAACTTTCCAGACCCGACGCCACAGCTTCAGGGCATCAAGAAGCAGCTCGTGAAGTACAAGCGCGCCGACGGCGTTGACCTCTCGTTCACGCTCTACCTGCCGCCGGGCTACAAGGAGGGGACGCGCCTGCCGACGGTCGTCTGGGCTTATCCTTTGGAGTTCAACGACCCGACGACGGCGGGGCAGGTGACGGGCTCGACGCAGCGCTACAACTCAATCGTCGGCCCCTCGCACCTCTTCTTCCTGCTCGCGGGCTACGCGGTGCTCGACAACGCGACGATGCCCATCGTCGGCGACCCCGAGACGATGAACAACACGTACGTCGAGCAGATCGTGGCGAGCGCCAAGGCCGCGATTGACAAGGCCGCGGAGATGGGCGTGACAGACCCCGAGCGCGTGGGCGTCGGCGGTCACAGCTACGGCGCGTTCATGACGGCGAACCTGCTCGCGCACTCCGACCTCTTCCGCGCCGGGATAGCGCGCAGCGGCGCGTACAACCGCACGCTGACGCCCTTCGGCTTCCAGAGCGAGCGGCGGACGCTCTGGGAGGCGCCCGAGATGTACATCAAGGTCTCGCCCTTCATGGTGGCCGACAAGATTAACGAGCCCATCCTGCTCATACACGGCGAGGCCGACAACAACACGGGCACGTTCCCGATTCAGTCGGAGCGCATGTATCAGGCCATACGCGGCAACGGAGGCACGGTGCGCTACGTCACGCTCCCGTTCGAGGCGCACGGCTACGCCGCGCGCGAGACGACCGAGCACGTTCTTTACGAGATGATTAACTGGTTCGACAAGTACGTGAAGAACGCCCCGCCGCGCCGCCCCGTCGCGCAGTCCGAGAAGTAGGCGGCGCAGCAGTATCGAGAAGCAGTAGCCTGAGAAGCAGGCCGGGCAGGGCAACACGCGCGGAGCCGCGGAGCGGCGGCAGAATAAAGCCCGGGGTGTTAACCCCGGGAACCGGCGTCATTTAAAATGACGGAGCCCCGGAGGGGCGACAGAGGTCGGGCATGAGAGCCGTGCTCAAACCTCTGTCGCCCCTCCGGGGCTCCGTCGTTTTATCAACGCGCTAACCCGGGGTTAACACCCCGGGCTTTATTCTGTCCGCCGCCTTCGGCGGCTCCGCGCGGGCTATTGCCCGAACCTCTGCCTGTACTCGATGGACGTGATGAAAGCCTTGACCATCTCGGCGGCGACGGCGTCGCCGTTGAACTGGTCGAGCTTCGTCAGCCAGTGGTTGAAGCCTTCAACGTCGGGGTCGCGGCGGAGGTAGCCGAAGTACTCCATCAGCACGTAGGCGGGGTTCTTGTGCGCGTTCGTGATCGTCTGTCCCTCGACGACGGCGCGCAGTGCGCGCGCGCGTCCCTGCGTGTCGCCGCTGCCGTAAGCGTCCACGGCCGATTGCACTTCCGCGGCCGTCGGCGCGGCGCCCGCGCGCTGGAAGAGCTTCGCGACGTAGTCCTGCGCCGACATGCCTTGCGGAAAGTCTGCCACGAAGGCCGGGCGCTGCACCCATGACTCGACGAACGTGCGCTTGTTCGTCTCAAGCTGAGCCTCCCAGCCCGCCTGCCCGACGACTAACTCTCGCGCGAGTTGTCCCACGTCACTCATGAACGGGTTGAACGCCGGCATCGTGCCGAAGGATGACTTCTGCAAGCGGTAGAGGAGGTAGCCGGTGTTCTGAAACTCGATGGATAAGAAGAACGCGGCGGAGACGTTGATGCGCTTCACCTCGCGGCACTGCGCGTCCGGGCCGCACTTGTCCATCTCGAACTGCCAGAAGGCGAGCCCCTGCGCGTCCGGGTCGCGCGAGAGGAAGTCGCGGTAGTGCTGGCGGACGAAGTAGGGCTCGTAGTCTATGCGCACGGGCAGGCTTATCTGCGGGCGCAGGACGAAGAGCCCCTGCTCGATGCCGCTGGCGACGACCGTCCCGCTCGCGAAGAATGGGTAGTTGCTCCAAGTGCCGTTGAAGAGCGACTGGTCGTCGGCCGGGTACACGTCGAAGAAGGCGACCTCGGTGAGGTTGCCCGCGGCGGCCTGCGTGGTGTCTAGGACGCGTACGCCGCTGCGGTAGTTCGACTCGAAGGCGTGCAGGCCGCGGACGTAGAGGTTGTGGTCAATGGAGGAGACGGGGCCGTGGTAGACGTTCTGCACGAACGGCGCGTCGAGGTCTGACACGTCCCAGACGAAGGTCTGCGTCTTCAGTGCGGACTGCCCCGGGTTCTGCGGGTTGGAGTGCTGCTCGTCCAGCTCGTCGTCGAGGAGGAATCGCGTCTGGTCGCCCGTGAGCCACCCTTGATGCGTGTAGCCGCTGCCGGCGTAGCCGGTGCGCGAGAGCTGGACGGGCGCCGACTTGTTCGTCACGTCAACGATGGTGAGCGTGTCCTCGTTGGAGCTGAAGCAGATTTCGCGCCCCCGATACTGCACGTCGGGGCCGCGGTAGACGAGGCACTCGGTCTCGTGCGTGTAGCCGTCGTCGTTGACGCAGCCGGCGAAGGCGGGCGCCGCGGGGTTGCGTACGTCAATCATGTGTAGGCCGCCGCCGCGCGTCGAGGTGGCGCCGGGGCAGGTGTCCACGTTCGGCGTGCGCGCCGGGTTCGGGCGGCTGCCGGCGACGTAGAGGAAGCCTGTCTCCTCGTCAACGTTGACGGTGTGCGCGCTGGTGAAGTTGTTGTAGTGCGAGTTCTCCGTGAAGACTTGCGGCGACGAGACGCCGCGCAGGCGCGTGAGGTCGAAGACCTGTAGGCCGTGGTCGGCCGCCTCGCTGACGACGTAGAGGTAGTTGCGGTAAACCTTCATCCCGCGCCAGAGCGAGTCAACGGTGTGGGTGGGGAGGTTGCCGAGGTAGACGGGCGCGGACGGGTTCGTCACGTCCACGAAGGCGACGCCGTTGGAGAGCCCGAGCAGCGCGTACTCCCTGTCGGTCGAAGGGTCTGTCCAGCCCCAAACGTCGTTGGAGGTGACGCCCGCGGCCGTCGTCCCGTCAATGTCGGCGACGGGGAGAAGCGCGGCGAGGTCAACACGGTTGCAGGGGAACGTCCCGGCGAAGCCGTTGACGCACGGCGTCAGGCCCATCGCCGTGAGCGGCGCATCATTGGGCTGGCCGTTGCCGCCCGGGCTGTGGTGCTCGCCCTCGTGCGCGCCGACGACCCACACGGCGAGGCTCAGCGCGAAGAGGAGTGCGAGGGTGACGAGAACAGTTCTTGTCTTCATCTTCTTTTTTGTCTGAGACGTGAAAAGGTTTGACCGCGGGGAGGCCGGAATCATAGCACAGAATGGGAGTCTGACCAGCGGCGTTTGCGGAACTTCTCCTCCGCCCAGAAGCCGCGGAGGAGTTCGAGGCGCGGGGCTTGCGAGCGGCCTTCGGCGTCGGGCGGCGGAAGGATGACGCTGACAACGTCGTAGCGGTGGCGCGCGGACGCGAGGCCGAGCAGTCGTCGGTAGGCTCGCGCGGCGCGCGTGACCTGCCGCTGCTTGCGCAGGTCAACGTTGGCCTCGGGTGCGGCGAACCAGTCGGAGCGGCGCGTCTTGACTTCGACGAAGCAGAGCACCGGGCCTTCGTACGCGACGATGTCAATCTCGGCCTGCACTGCGGCGCCGCGCCGGTCGCGCCCGACGTTCACGCGGAAGTTGGCGGCGACGAGTCGGTAGCCCTCTGCGAGCAGGAACTCCGCCGCCAGCCCTTCGCCACGCCGCCCGAGTTCCAGATGCGGCGCGAGTTCGACTTCCTCAGATCTGAAAAGACGCGCCCGCGCCCTCTCGAACAACGTGCGCGCGCGCTGGAACAACTCGCGGAGTCTCTTCAGCCAAGACATATTTCTCCCTCAGAATAAGGCGGCCTTGGCGGAGGCTCGTCGCTAGGTGTGCGGCGAAGGTTAACGCCGACGCGTTGCAGGCGCAAGAGTAATTCGGAATCTCAAATTTGAAATTTCAAATCTCAAATTTGCTGCGCGCCGAACCCCACGCTACACTTTCGGCGTGTCGAGCGAACAGGACAGTCAGGCGGGGCGTGAGTCGAAGGCGGCTGCGCTGCCTCTGGTGGCGATTGTCGGGCGGCCGAACGTGGGGAAGTCTACGCTCTTTAACCGTCTGGTCGGCGAGCGCCGCTCCATCGTCGGCGACGAGCCGGGCATCACGCGCGACCGCATCTACGGCGAGGCCGAGTGGGCGGGCCGACGCTTCTCGCTCGTGGACACGGGCGGCATCGTCCCCGACGACGAAGAGGTCATCCCCGCGAACATCTTCCGACAGGCCGAGTTCGCCATCACCGAGGCGGCGGCGCTCGTCTGGGTCGTGGACGCTCGCGCGGGCGCGACGCCTTTGGACGAAGAGCTCGCGCGACACCTGCGCGGGACGGGCAAGACCGTTCTGGTCGCCGCGAACAAGGTTGACGCCGCCAAGCTCGAAGCGCACGCGGGCGAGTTCCACCGCTTCGGCTTCGAGGACGTGCTGCCCATCTCGGCCGAGAACAGCGACGGCGTGGCCGAACTGCTCGACGCGCTATTGGAACTGCTGCCTTCGCAGGAAGGCTTGCAAGATGAAGACGGGGCCGAAGGTCGTCCGCGCGAGGTGCGTCTGGCGATTGTCGGGCGGCCGAACGTCGGCAAGTCTTCCTTGCTTAACCGTCTCATCGGCGAAGAACGCGTCATCGTCTCGCCCGTCGCCGGCACGACGCGCGACGCCGTTGACACAGTCCTCGAAGCCGAGGGCCACGCCTTCCGCCTCATAGACACCGCCGGCATACGCCGCAAGGGCAAGACCGAGGAGATGGCCGAAAAGCTCTCGGTCGTGATGGCGCGCAGGAGCCTTGAGCGCGCCGACGTGGCGGTCGTCGTCATTGACGCGGTCGAAGGCGTGACGGCGCTCGACGCTAACATCGCCGGATACGCCTTGGACGCGGGCTGCTCCATCATCCTCGCCGTCAACAAGTGGGACGCCGTGCCCGAGAAGGACACGCACACCGCCGCCGAGTTCGAGCGCGACCTGCGCTTCAAGATGAAGTTCCTCGAATGGGCGCCGGTCGTGACTACCTCTGCTTTAAAAGGTCAACGCGTCGAGCGCCTGCTGCCGCTGGCGCTTCGCGCGAACGAAGCGCGCAACCGCCGCATCCCGACTTCGCAGCTCAACGCCTTCTACGAGCGCGTCATGGCCTCGGGGCGCGCGCCGACGACGCCCGCGCCGGTGAAGGGCGGCCAGTCGCGTCTGCACGTCAAGTACCTGACGCAGACGGGCGTGCGCCCGCCCTCCTTCGTCGTCTTCACGGCCGGCGGGCGGCCGGGCCTGCACTTCTCCTTCGAGCGCTTCCTACAGAACCGCCTCCGCGAAGAGTTCGACTTCTTCGCCACGCCCCTGCGCATCATCGAGCGCCACAAGAAGAAGGGTTAAGGGCAAACCGTCCCGCATGAGCGTGCGTCCAAGTGGCGTTGCTGGCCGTCGGAGTCGAAGCATGACGAAAAGATTCTGGCTCAAGGCCGCCGCCGTCCCGCTGGCGCTCGCGGCCGTCGGGTGCGCGCCGGCCACGCGCGGCGATGCCGGGTCGGCGCAGTTCAGGGTTAACGCGAACGCGGGCGGCCGCGCCGCCGTCAACGGCAACACTTCAACGGCCAACCGCAACGCTTCCAACGTCAACAACACTTCCAACAGCAACGCCGCCGCGACGCCTCCGGGCGGCTTCACCGATGAAGACTTCGCGCGCCACGTCGAGCAGTTGAAGAAGAAACTGCCATCGCCCGAGTTCGAGGTCGTCGTTGAAAAACCTTTCGTCGTCGTCGGCGACGGCGGTCGCGCGGCGGTCGCGGGGTACGCGCGCGGCACCGTGCGCTGGGCGGTCACGCTGCTCAAGCGCGACTACTTCACGAAAGACCCGGCCGAGATTCTCGACATCTGGCTCTTCAAAGACACAGACTCCTACAACAGACACGCGCGCGAACTCTTCGGTAGCGACCCGACGACGCCCTACGGCTACTACTCATCCGCGCACAAGTCGCTCGTCATGAACATCGCGACCGGCGGCGGCACGCTCGTCCACGAGCTCGTCCACCCGTTTGTGGAAGCAAACTTCCCCGACTGCCCGCCTTGGCTCAACGAGGGCCTCGGCTCGCTCTACGAGCAGAGCGGCGAGCAGGACGGCCACATCGTCGGCTACACCAACTGGCGCCTGCCCGGCCTGCAACGCGCCATACGCCGCGGCGGCCTCACGACGTTCAAGACGCTGCTCGCGTTGGACTCGCGCGCCTTCTACGAAGACGACCGCGGGACGAACTACGCGCAGTCGCGCTACCTCTGCTACTACCTGCAAGAGCGCGGGCTGCTCACGCGCTTCTACCGCGAGTTCTTCAACAACCGCGCCACAGACCCGACGGGCTTCGACACGCTGAAGAAGGTTCTGAACGAGCCGGACATGGAAGCCTTCCAGAAGCGCTGGGAGACGTTCGTCCTCGAACTCGGCGAAGACCGCCTCACGCCCGTCAGCCCTTTATAACGCCCTCCCTCACGGTCGGGCTTCCGCTTCAGTCCTGATAGAATCCGCGCATGAACTTTCCGAAAATCTCCGAGGGGGCGCGGCGGTCGCGTGACTGAGGAAGCGCTCGGGTGGCAGACGCTCGCGCGGGATGGCGAGGCGCGTGCGGGGCTTTTGCGCACGCGGCGCGGGGCGTTTGAGACGCCGGTCTTCATGCCCGTCGGCACGCTCGGCTCGGTGAAGGGCGTGCGTTTCGAGGAGCTTGAGGCCGAAGACTTAGACGCGCGCATCATCCTCGGCAACACCTACCACCTCTGGCTGCGTCCGGGCGCGGACGTGATACGCGCGTGCGGCGGCTTGCACCGCTTCATCGGCTGGCGGCGCGCGATGCTGACCGACTCGGGCGGCTTTCAGGTCTTCAGCCTGAGCCACATGCGGCGCGTCTCGGAGGAGGGCGTCGAGTTCCGCGCGCACACGGACGGCCGCCAGTGCTTCCTCTCGCCCGAGGTCTCGATGGAGGTGCAGGCCGCGCTCGGCTCGGACATCGTCATGGCCTTCGACGAGTGCCCGCCCGGACGGGCCACGCACGAGGCCGCGCGCGTCTCTCTGGAACTGACCGCGCGCTGGGCGCGACGCTCGCGCACGCGCTTCGACGAGCTACAGCGCGAAGGCGCCGACGCGGGGCGGCAGGGAAGCGGCGACAAAGTTGAGGGAGCCGACGCCGAAGTTGAAAGTCTCAACGGCCGGCAGGCCATCTTCGGCATCGTGCAGGGCGCGACGCATCTGGACTTGAGGCGCGAGAGCCTTGAGCGCACAGTCGGAGTCGGCTTCGACGGTTACGCCATCGGCGGGCTGAGCGTCGGCGAAGAGAAGGCGGTGATGTACGACGTGGTCGAGCACGTCGCGCCGCTGATGCCGGAGGGGCGGCCGCGTTACCTGATGGGCGTCGGCACGCCGGAAGACCTTGTCGAGTGCGTCGCGCGCGGCGTGGACATGTTCGACTGCGTCATCCCGACGCGCAACGGGCGCAACGGTCAGGCTTTCACCTCGCGCGGACGCCTGAACATCAAGAACGCGCGCTGGACGACCGACGCGCGCCCGCTCGACGAAGCCTGCACGTGCGCCGTCTGCCGCCGTCACAGCCGCGCGTACCTGCGTCATCTATATATGACGGGCGAGATGCTCGCGGCCGTGCTTCTGTCGCACCACAACCTTGCGTTCTTCCTTGACACCATGCGGCGCGTCAGGCAAGCTATCCGGTCTGGCGAATTCGCACGATTTCGGCGGGAGTTCCTTGTAGGGCTCGACTCCGGCGTCGAGTGAGTCGCGGGCGCGCGTCCCGTCGCACCATCTCCTGAAAAATCCGTCGTACGGCCGGAGGCACGGGGGCGCGCCGCCTTGAGACGCGCGCCGCCGGCCGGGGGCTCGGTTTGACTTGAACGGCCGGCAGCCGGATTCCAAACTTTGAGGTCTGAGAACTCTTAAACTTCCGATGACCAATTTCGCTTTCATCTTTCAGGGCGGGGGCATGGGCGGGCTGCTCGGCGGCATCATGCCCTTCCTGCTCATCTTCGGCGTCTTCTACTTCCTCATCATCGTCCCCCAGCGGCGCCGCCAGAAGGCGCTGCAAGACATGGTCGCGGCCATCAAGCCGGGCGACAAGGTCGTCACCTCGGGCGGCATCGTCGCCACGGTCAAGCAGGTCAGGGAGAAGACGCTCGTCGTCATGAGCGACAAGTCCATGCTCGAAATCTCCCGCGCCTCCGTCGCAGGCATGCACGGGGAAGAGGAAGCAAAGCAGTAGCAAGCCATGAAAAAGAACTTTCTAACGCGCGTCATCATCATCGCCGTCGTGACGCTCCTCGGCCTGTGGATCGTCATCGGGCCGCGCCACAAGCCGACGCTCAATGACTTCACGCTCGCCGGGCTCAACAACACCCTGCGCGAGAACATCCACCTCGGGCTCGACCTGCGCGGCGGCTCGCACCTCGTCATGCAGGTGCAGGTGCAGGACTACCTGCGGCGCCTGACGGAGGGCGCGGCCGTCGGCGTGCAGAACGCCGCGCGCGAGCAGGGCTACGACGTGAAGGAAGTCCGCCCCGAGATTAACGGCAACAACTACCGCGTCGTGCTCGTCGCCAACGACACGTCGAAGATCACCGAGATGCGCGACAACCTCCCGCGCAAGGTTAACGACTTCGACCCGAACACGTGGTCTTCCTCTGCGAGCGGCAACACCATCACGTGGGAGATGTCCGACCGCGCGAAGACAGACCTCGGCACACGCGCCACGCAGGACGCGCTGAAGATCATAGACTCGCGCATCAACGCCCTCGGCGTCGCCGAGCCCACGCTACAGGAGCACGGCTCAAGCAACTCGCACCAGATACTCCTACAGATGCCCGGCATCACCGACCCCGAGCGCGTCAAGGACATCCTGAAGAGCGAGTCGCGCCTTGAGCTGATGAAGGTCGTCAGCCCCTCGAACCCCACGCCGATGGCGACCTACCCGACCGAGGAGGCCGCCAAGGCTTCGCTCGGCGGCACGGTGCCTCCGAACCGCCGCGTCATTCCCTACGACGAGCGCAACGAGCCCACGCAGGCCGGTACGAACCCCGACCGAAAGCCCGGCGAGCCTTCGGCTTGGGTCGTCGTCGAGACGCCCGCGGTCGTGGACGGCAGCGAGCTTCGCAGCGCCGAGGCCGTCAACTCCGGCCCGACCGGCATGGACGAAGGCTACCGCATCAGCTTCACTCTGAAGCCCTCGGGCGCGCAGAAGTTCGGCGCGTGGACGGGCGCCAACGTCGGCGCCTACATGGCCGTCGTCCTCAACGACCGAGTGCAGTCGGCGCCCTACATCAAGTCGCAGATTACGGACTCGGGCCAGATTGACGGGAACTTCACGAAGGACTCGGCCAACGCGCTTGCGCTGACGCTCCGCTCGGGCGCGCTCCCGGCGAAGATCATCTACCTCGAAGAGCGCACCGTGGGGCCGAGCCTCGGCGCCGACTCCATCCGCGCTGGCGTCACGGCCTCGCTCGTCGGCCTCGGGCTCGTCATCCTGACGATGGTCGTCTACTACCGCTGGTCTGGCATCAACGCCGTCGTCGCGCTGCTTTTGAACACCATTCTGACGCTCGCGGCGCTCATCGTCTTCGGCGCGACGCTGACACTGCCCGGCATCGCCGGCATCCTGCTCGGCATCGGCATGGCCGTGGACTCGAACGTGCTCATCTTCGAGCGCATACGCGAGGAACTGCTCTCGGGCAAGACCGTGCCCTCGGCCATTGACCTCGGGTTCGCGCGCGCGTTCGTCACCATCATTGACACGCACGTGACGACGATCATCTCGTCGCTCTTCCTCTTCGTCTTCGGCACCGGCCCGATACGCGGCTTCGCCGTCACGCTCGTCCTCGGGCTTTTGGCGAACCTGTTCACGGCCGTCTACGTCTCGCGCACGATCTTCATCTGGGAACTCTCGCACAAGCAGGCGAAGCACGGACGCGTCGAGACGCTGAGCATTTAGGGAAGTGATAAGTGATGAGTGATAAGTGATAAGAAAAGCACTTACCTCATCACCTATCACTCATCACTTATCACTGGATTTGCCATGTTTCGAATACTCCACGACGTAAACCTCGACTGGTTGAAGTACCGCAGGGTCTTCATCCTTCTCTCGACGATCATCATGCTGGCCGGGCTCGCGTCGGCGCTCGTGCGCCACGCCGTGCCGGGCGGCAGCGAAGCCTTCAACCTCGGCATTGACTTCAAGGGCGGGACGGTCGTCACCGCCGACTTCAAGCAGCGCCCGTCGGCCGAGGCCATCCGCGACGCGCTGCACGCGGCGGGCGTCAGCGACCCGATCATCCAGCCCGTCACGGACAAGCCGGGCGAGGTGCTCATCCGCCTGCCGCAGATGGAGTCGGGCGAGGCCGAGGCGCAGGGTCAGACGCAGGTGGACATCGGCCGCAAGAAGGTGGCCGACGCGCTCAAGACGCTGACCGGCGGCGTGCAGGTTGATCCCACGCAGGACTTCCCGGCCGAGGGCAACGCCTTCCGCATCATCGGCACCGACGCCGTCGGCGCGGTCGCGGGCGCGGCGCTCCGCAATCAGGCGGTGGCCGTGACGCTGCTCGCTCTCGTCGGCATCCTGCTCTACATCGCCTTCCGCTTCGAGTGGGCCTACGGCGCGGCCGCCGTCATCGCCGTCTTCCACGACGTGCTCGTCACGCTCGGCTTCTTCTCCATCTTCCAGCTCGAAGTCAACCTGACGGTCATCGCGGCGCTTTTGACGCTCGTCGGCTTCTCGGTCAACGACACCATCGTCATCTTCGACCGCATCCGCGAGAACCTGCGCATGCACCGGCGCTCGAACCTCTACGACGTGACGAACGACGCCATCAACCAGACGCTCTCGCGCACCATCATCACTTCGGGGCTCGTCTTCCTCTCGGTGCTCGCGCTCGTCGTCTTCGGCGGCGAAGTCCTGCGCGGCTTCGCCTTCACGATGATGATCGGCATCATCACGGGGACCTATTCGAGCGTCTTCGTCGCGGCCGCCATCGTGACGTTCTGGCGGGGTCA
>DATFHD010000074.1:0-5036 GCA_035248785.1 Pyrinomonadaceae bacterium
GATGGTGATGCCGGGGGATAACGTGGCGATGGAGATCGAGTTGATCACGCCGATCGCGTTGGAGAAGGGGCTGAGGTTCGCCATCAGGGAGGGCGGGCGCACGGTCGGCGCAGGGACAGTCTCCGACATCATCGAGTAGTCGAAGTCAGACGGCCCCCGGCCGAAGACAGAAAGCCGGGGGCCGTAGTTTGAATGCTGAAAGCTGACCGCTGAAGGCTTAGAGAAACACATGCTGAACGAGAAGATCAGAATCAGGCTCAAGGCGTACGACCACCGCGTGCTCGACCAGTCCACGTCGGAGATCGTCGAGACGGCGAAGCGCACGGGCGCGCGCGTGGCGGGGCCGATACCGCTCCCCACTTCCAAGAACAAGTGGACGGTGCTGCGCTCGCCGCACGTGGACAAGAAGTCGCGCGAGCAGTTCGAGATTCGCACGCACAAGCGCCTGATGGACATCCTCGACCCGACGCCGCAGACCGTGGACGCGCTGATGAAGCTCGACCTCCCCGCGGGCGTGGACGTGGAGATCAAGGCGTTCGGCAGGAGTTAAGAGCCGTAAACGGTAAACCGTAAACCGTGACAAGTAAGGGCCGCTTTTTCTCTCGTCACGGTTCGCGGTTTACGGTTCACGAAAGGTTTAAGTGATGATTAACGGAATCATCGGTAAGAAGGTCGGGATGACGCAGCTCTTCGCCGCGGACGGGACGGTGACGCCCGTCACGGTCATCAAGGCGGGGCCGTGCGTCGTCGTGCAGAAGAAGTCGGCCGCGGGCCGCGACGGCTACGACGCCGTCCAGCTCGGCCTCGTCGAAGACCGCCCCGTCAAGCTCAAGAACGTGACCAAGCCGATGCAGGGCCACTTCGAGAAGACCGGCGCGGGCACGCCCCCGACGCGCGTCCTCAAAGAGATTCGTCTCACGGACGGCGCCGAGGTCAACGTCGGCGACAAGGTTCTGGTTGACCAGTTCGCCGAGGGCGACTCGATTGAGCTGGTCGGCAAGTCGAAGGGGCGCGGCTTTCAGGGCACTGTGAAGCGCCACCACTTCAACCGCGGCCCCGAGTCGCACGGCTCGATGAACGTGCGCAGGCCCGGCTCCATCGGCCAGTCGGCGTACCCCTCGCGCGTCATCAAGGGCACGCGCTCGTCGGGCCACATGGGCGACAAGCGCGTCACGGTCAAGGGCCTGACGGTCGCGCGCGTGGACGTTGAGAACAACCTGCTGATGATCCGCGGGGCAGTCCCCGGAGCGAACGGCAGCGTCGTGGTCGTCAAGAAGGCCGCGAAGTAATCGGAGTAAACGAAATGCCTACCGTCAAGGTGCGCAACCTGAAGAACGAAGAGGTCGGCGAGGTCGAGCTCTCCGACGCCGTGTTCGGCGCGGAGTTGAACGAGTCGCTGATCCACGCGGCCGTCAAGGCTTATCTGGCGGGCGCACGCCAAGGCACCGTCGGGACGAAGACCCGCGGCGACGTGTCCGGCTCGGGCAAGAAGCTCTGGAAGCAGAAGGGCACGGGGCGCGCGCGCATCGCCTCAATCCGCTCGCCGCTCTGGAAGGGCGGCGGCAACGTCCACGGGCCGCAGGCGCGCGACTGGTCGCAGCCGCTCCCGAAGAAGATGCGCCGCGGCGCCCTGCGCTCGGCCCTCTCGGAGCGACTGCGCGAGGGCAACCTCGTCGTCGTCGAGGAGCTGGTCTTCTCGCAGCCGAAGACGAAGGAGTTCGTCGGGGCTCTCGCGGCGCTCGGGCTCGAAGGCAGGACGCTCGTCGTGGACACGATTGACAACGACAGCCTCCTGCTCGCCTCGCGCAACGTGAAGACGGCGAAGGTCGTCGGCGCGGGCGGCGTCAACATCTACGACGTGCTCTACCACGAGAAGCTCGTGCTGACGCGCTCGGCCGCCGCGCAGTTGCAGGCGCAGCTCGACCCGAAGAAGCCGGCCGAAGTCGCGGGCGAAGAGTCGGGCGAAGAGAACACGCAGGAAGAGGAGGCGGCGTAAAGTAATGCGAACGATCTGGGACGTCATCAAGGCGCCGGTCATCACCGAGAAGGCGCTCGTCGCCAAGGAGGAGTCGCAGGACGGCCGCCAGCTCCTCACCTTCCGCGTTGACGTGAAGGCCACCAAGCCCGAAATCAAGTCGGCCGTCGAGCGCATCTTCAGCGTGCAGGTGGACTCGGTGCGCACGATCAACTACATGGGCAAGAAGGCGCGGCGCGGACGCTTCGAGGGGCGCAAGCCCTCTTGGAAGAAAGCCTACGTCACGCTCAAGGCGGGCCAAGCGCCGTTCGACTACGGCGAGAACATCTAAGACCGGAGGTCAGAGGCTAGAGGTTAGAGGTCAGTTAAAGACTTCCACTAACCTCTAACCTCCGACCTCTAACCTCTAAAGATTATGGGCATCAAGAAACTGACACCGACATCGCCGTCGCGCCGGTACCAGACGTACCTGACGCGCGACGAGCTGACGCCGGGCGCCGAGCCCGAGAAGTCGCTGCTTGAGAAGAAGACGCGCATCAGTGGCCGCAACAACGACGGCCACATCACCGTGCGCCGCCGCGGCGGCGGTCACAAGCGCTTCTACCGCATCATAGACTTCAAGCGCGACAAGGCGGGCGTGCCCGGCCGCGTCACGCAGATCGAGTACGACCCGAACCGCTCGGCGCACATCGCGCTCATCACCTACCTCGACGGCGAGAAGCGCTACATCATCGCGCCCGCCGGCCTCGAAGTGGGCAAGACCGTGATGAGCGGCCCCGAGGCAGACATCCTGCCGGGGAACGCCCTGCCGATTCGGAACATCCCGCTCGGCACGCAGATTCACAACATCGAGCTGCGCCCCGGCAAGGGCGGACAGCTCGTGCGCTCGGCCGGCGGCTTCGCGCAGCTCGTCGCCAAGGAAGGCGACCACGCGCAGGTGCGCATGCCTTCGGGCGAGGTGCGGCGCGTCCCCGTCGTCTGCTACGCGACCGTGGGCCAAGTCGGCAACGTCGAGCACGAGAACGTCAGCTACGGCAAGGCCGGACGCACGCGCTGGAAGGGCATCCGCCCGCACGTCCGCGGCGTCGCGATGAACCCCGTAGACCACCCGCACGGCGGCGGCGAGGGCAAGACCTCGGGCGGCCGTCACCCGGTGACGCCTTGGGGCCAGCCGACGCGCGGCTACAAGACGCGCAAGACCAAGCGCACCTCGCACATGATCGTGCGCGACCGCCGCGTGAAGTAGGACTTTTAAGATAGAGGGAAGAGATGGCACGTTCAGTCAAAAAAGGGCCGTTCATAGACAGGCACCTTGAGAAGAAGGTCGAGGAAGTC
Source organism: Pyrinomonadaceae bacterium (assembly GCA_035248785.1). Classification (GTDB taxonomy): domain Bacteria; phylum Acidobacteriota; class Blastocatellia; order Pyrinomonadales; family Pyrinomonadaceae; genus QHXN01. The sequence goes on from DATFHD010000074.1 coordinate 3,311, forward strand.
AAGTCGGGCGCGTCGCGTCCGCCCGCGATCAAGACTTGGTCGCGCCGCTCGACCATCACGCCCGACTTCGTCGGCCTGACCTTCGCCGTCCACAACGGCAAGCGCCACATCCCCGTCTACGTGACGGAGAACATGGTCGGCCACAAGCTCGGCGAGTTTGCCCCGACGCGCACCTTCAAGGGGCACGCGGGCACGAAGGCGGAGAAGTCTTCGAAGCCGGCGAGGTAGAGAAGCTTAAGTGCTCGGCACTGAGGTTTGAGAGATGGAAGCGATAGCGAGTGCAAAATACTTACGCGGGTCGGCGCAGAAGGCGCGGCTCGTCGTGGACATGATTCGCGGCAAGCGCGTGGGCGAGGCGCTGGCGATACTGCGTTTTACCAACAAGCGCGCGGCCGGCCACATCGAGAAGTGCCTGCGCTCGGCCATCGCCAACGCGACCGAGACGGCCGAGCGGCAGAACGTCGCCGTTGACCCGGACGACCTCTTCGTCAAGACGGCGTTCGTGGACATGGGGCCGACCAAGCACCGCCGCCGCGTCCGCCCCGCCCCGCAGGGCCGCGCCTACCGCGAGCAGCGCCACTTCTGCCACGTGACCGTCACGGTCTCTACCGGCGAGGCCGAGACGCCCGCGAAGGGCAAGGGCAAGAACGCGAAGGCGGCGGCCGAGGCTTCGCCGAAGGGCGCGGCCAAGGGCGCGGCCAAGGGCGCCGCGAAGAAGGCCGCGGGCGGTGGCGAGGCTGCCGAGAAGAAGACCGCGACGAAGCGCGCCGCGAAGAAGCCGGAGGCGGCCCCGAAGTCGGAAGCCGCACCTAAGACGGAAGCCGCACCCAAGACGGAAGCCGCACCCAAGACGGACGCGGCCCCGGCTGCCGAACCGAAGGCTCCGGCCGCGGAGACGAAGGCGGAAGAGTCGGCCACTCAGGAATAACTCTGTAGGAGAAGATTGTGGGTCAGAAAGTTCACCCTTACGGGTTCAGGCTCGGCTACAACAAGGACTGGCACTCGCACTGGTTCGCGAAGAAGCAGTTCGGCGACTACCTCCTTGAAGACCTCAAGCTGAAGCGCGAGATGAAGGGTCGCTTCGCGGGCGCCGGCGTCTCGCACGTGGACGTGGAGCGCGCGGCCAACCGCCTCAAGCTCATCATCTACACCTCGCGCCCCGGCATCATCATCGGGCGCAAGGGCGCCGAGATAGACAAGCTCAAGGCCGACATCGCCTCGCGCACGGGCAAGGAAGTGCTCGTCTCCATACAGGAGATTCACAAGCCCGAGCTGAACGCGCAGCTTCAGGCCGAGAAGATCGCCGCGCAGCTTGAGAAGCGCATCGCCTTCCGCCGCGCCATGCGCAAGACCGTCGAGGAGACTCTGCGCTTCGGCGGGCAGGGCATCAAGGTCAAGGTCGCGGGCCGCCTCAACGGCGCCGAGATCGCGCGCACCGAGTGGCACCTTCAGGGGCGCCTGCCGCTGCACACTTTGCGTGCGGACGTTGACTACGGCTTCGCCGAGGCGCACACGACCTTCGGCGTCATCGGCGTCAAGTGCTGGATCTACCGCGGCGAGATTCTCGACCCCAAGGCGGCGATGGCGCGCGGCACCCAGCCCGACCCCATCAACGAGCCCCGCCCCGAGCGCGGCGACGGACGCCGTCCCCGCCGCGACCGTGAGGACGGCGACCGCCCGCGCGGCCGAGGCGACCGTGACCGCGGCGGCGACCGCGGCGACCGCG
>DATFHD010000075.1:0-144400 GCA_035248785.1 Pyrinomonadaceae bacterium
GCGGCCTTAAGGGGTCACGGGCCGGGCGCCGCGCGTCCGACGCGCTCCACGCGCCGTGGGCGCGGGTCGTGCGCCGCGGGCGCCTACGGGCCCGGGCGCGCGTTTGATTCTCCTCTCTCAAGGAGCAGAAGCTTTGAAACGTCGGGTTGTGGTAACGGGCCTCGGCCTCGTCACCCCGTGCGGGCACACGGTGCCGGACACGTGGGCGGCGATGATGTCGGGCAAGAGCGGCGTCGGCTACATAGAGAAGTTCGACACCGCGAAGTTCTCCGTCAAGATCGGCGCCGAGGTCAAGGGCTTCGACCCGCTCAAGTTCATCGAGAAGAAGGAGGCCCGCAAGATGGGCACCTTCATCCACTTCGCCGTCGCGGCGGCCGACGAGGCGGTCTACGACGCGGGGCTCGTCGAGCGCGGGCAGAAGCTCTACGACCGCTACGGCGAAGAGACTTCTTGGCGCATCGGCACCTACATCAGCAGCGGCATCGGCGACTTCTGGGCCATCGAGCGCGAGCACTCGAAGCTCTTGGACGAAGGCCCGCACCGCGTCTCGCCCTTCTTCATCCCGTCTTCAATCGTCAACCTCGCCGCGGGCCAAGTCTCCATACGCTTCGGCGCGAAGGGGCCGAACTCGGCGACGGCCACGGCCTGCTCTGCGGGCGCGCACGCCATCGGCGACTCGCTCAAAATTATTCAACGCGGCGACGCCGACGTGATGATCTGCGGCGGAGCCGAGAGCGCCATCACGCCGATGTCCGTGGCGGGCTTCGCGGCGATGCGCGCGCTCTCGACGCGCAACGACGACCCCGAGCACGCCTCTCGCCCGTTCGAGCGCGACCGCGACGGCTTCATCATCGGCGAGGGCGCGGGGCTTTTGATTCTCGAAGAGCTTGAGTTCGCCAAGGCGCGCGGCGCGAAGATTTACGCCGAGCTAATCGGCTACGGCATGACGGGCGACGCCTTCCACATCACGATGCCGGACGAGACCGCGTCGGGCGCGGTGCGGGTGATGACGATGGCTTTGAAGGACGCGGGCGTCTCGCCCGAGCAGGTCGGCTACGTCAACGCGCACGGCACCTCGACGCCTTACAACGACAAGTTCGAGACGCTCGCCATCAAGAAGACCTTCGGCGAGCACGCGTACAAACTCGCGGTCAGCTCGACGAAGTCCATGACCGGCCACCTGCTCGGCGCCGCGGGCGGCATCGAGGCGGTCTTCTCCGTCCTCGCCATACACCGCGGCATGCTCCCGCCGACCATCAACTACGTCAACCCAGACCCCGACTGCGACCTCGACTACGTGCCGAACGAGGCGCGCGAGGCGAGGGTTGACTACGCGCTCTCGAACAGCTTCGGCTTCGGCGGGACGAACGCCGCGCTGCTCTTCAAGAGATATGAGGAGTAGACAGTAGACAGTAGTCAGTAGACTGTAGACGCTCCGCGTTGTGAGCGCCGTCACTTACAAGCCCGCTAACGGGTTGTTAAGGTCTTTCTACTGACTACTGACTACTGGCTACTGACTACTGACTACTTGAGACCATGAAAATTGTCGTCTTGATGAAGCAAGTCCCGAACAAGGACGCCGTGCTGCGCGTCCGCGGGGACGGGAAGTGGGTTGAGGAGGGCGACCTCTCGTTCGAGGTGAACGAGTCTGACGGGTACGCTCTGGAAGAGGCTCTGCGGCTGAAGGAGAAGAAGGGCGGCGGCGAGGTCGTCGTCTGCGCGCTCGGGCCGCAGCGCGTGAAGTCGGTCATCAAGGACGCGCTCGCGCGCGGCGCAGACCGCGCGATACACGTCGTCTCGGACGACTTCGGGCAGGCCGGGCCGTTCTCGGCGGCGAAGGTGCTGGCCGAGGCGATTCGCGGAGAGTCGCCCGACCTCGTCTTCGCGGGCCTACAGTCCGACGACCACGGCTACGGGCAGACGGGCGTCATCGTCGCGGAACTCTTGGGGCTGCCGCACGCGACCATCGTCATCGAGGTTGACTGGTCGGGCGAGCAGTTGCGCGTCAAGCGCGAGCTTGAGAGCGGCTGGTATCAGTGGTACACGATGCAGACGCCCGCGCTGCTCACGATTCAGTCGGGCATCAGCCAGATTCGCTACGCGACGCTCAAGGGCATCATGGCCGCGAAGAAGAAGGAGATTCGCGAAGTCCAGCCGGCCGTCGGCCCGGGCGAGGGCGAGTTCCAACAGGTCGAGCGCGTCTACCTCCCGCTCAAGCAGAAGCAGACGCAGTTCCTCGGCGACGGCGACGCGAAGCGCGGGGCCGCGCAGTTGGCCGAGAAACTTCGCACCGAAGCGAGAGTTATTTGAAGTAGTCAGTAGACAGTAGTCAGTAGACAGTAGCGCTCCGCGCTCCGGTCGCTGACGCTGTCCGGCGAGCGATTCGCTTTGGGATTGTATTTCTACTGACTACTGACTACTGTCTACTGTCTACTTAACATCATGCCAAACGGAACGCTTGTCTTCATAGAGCACCGGCAGGGTGCGATTAACAAAACCTCATTCGAGGCGGTCGCGGCGGCGCAGCAGTTGGGCGGCGAGGTGACGGCCGTCGTGCTCGGCGCGGACGCGAAGTTCGCGAACGAGGTTTCGGACTTGAAGGTCGGACGCGTCGTCTCGGCCGAGAACCCGAAGCTCGCCGACTACACGCCCGACGCCTACGCCGACGCCTTCGAGCAGGTCGTGCGCGCACGTGACCCGCGCCACGTCTTCTTCCCGCACACCTATCAGGTGCGCGACTTCGCGCCGAAACTCGCGGCGCGCTTCGGCAAGGGTCTCATTAGCGACTGCATCAGGATGAAGGCCGAAGGCGACGCCGTCACGTTCACGCGCCGCCTCTTTCAGGGCAAGATGGACGCGGACGTTGTCGCCGTGGGCGACGGGCCGGTCTTCGCAACCTTCCAGTCGGGCGCGTACCGCGCGGATCAGGCCGAGCGCGGCGGCGGCGCTGCGGTCGAGTCGGTGCAGGTCGAGGTGGGCGAGGTTCGCATGCAGCCCGAGGCGCCTTTCCAAGAGGTGAAGGCGGCCGTTGACCTTTCGAAGACGGACGTGATCGTCGCCATCGGCCGCGGCATCAAGAGTCAGGAGAACATCGCGCTCGCGCAACGCTTGGCCGAACTCCTCGGCGGCGACATCGCCGCCTCGCGCCCCATCTGCGACGCGGGCTGGCTCCCGATTGACCGGCAGATCGGCTCTTCGGGTCAGACGGTCGCGCCGAAGCTCTACATCGCTCTCGGCATCTCGGGCGCCATCCAGCACCTCGTCGGCATGAAGAACTCCGGCACCATCGTCGCCGTCAACAAAGACCCCGAAGCACCCATCTTCGACATCGCCGACTACGGCATCGTCGGAGACTTGTTCGAGGTCGTGCCCGTCTTGACGGAAGAGATTCAGAAACTGAAGGGCTAGCGGGCCGAAGCCCCGTCAGGGGCGGCAGAATAAAGCCCGGGGCGACAGCCCCGGGAAAGCGTTATCAAAAAATAACGGAGCCCCGGAGGGGCGAAAGAAGTCCGAGCAGCACGATTCTCATGCTCGAACCTCTGCCGCCCCTCCGGGGCTCCGTTATTTTAATTCGCGCGATTCCCGGGGCTGTCGCCCCGGGCTTTATTCTGCCACCGCCTACGGCGGCTCGGCGCCCGCTGTCCTTAAGCGGCCGGTTGCATACTCTTCAGGTCGTTCAGAATCTCGTCCGGCTTCCACTCGTTGCCGCGGTAGAGTTTGAAGAGCTTGCCGTCGGGCGTGAGTATCCCGGTGCGGAGAGAGTGTATGACCTGCCCGTTCTCGGCCTTGTACATCAAGCCGAAGAACTCGGCGAGGCGCCTGACCTCGGCCGGGTCGCCGGTCGCAAAGTCCCAGTTGTCGAACTTGCCGCCCGCGTAGGTCGCGCCGTAGGACTTCAAGACCTCGGGCTTGTCGAACTCGGGGTCGAGCGTGACGCTCAGAAGGTGCGCGCGCTTGCTGAGCCCCACGTCGTTCAGGAGCACGGCGTTGAGCTGCGCGAAGTTCGTGCTCATCAGAGGGCAGTAGTCGGGCAGAGGGCAGCGCGTGTAGATGAAGGTGACGACGAGCGCGCGCCCTCTAAACTGTCGCGTGCCGACGGGGCGGCCGTCCTGATTGACGAGCTTCACGTCGGGGACTTCGGCGCCGGGCTGCGGCTCCGTCGGGCCTGCGGGCGCGTTGATGTCTTCGGCCTCGGGCGGCCCCGAGGTCGAGGCGGAGCCGCCGGGCGCGAGTCCGGGCGCGGCGCCCTGCTGCGTGGGCTTGGGCGCTTTCGTGATGGCCGGGCTTTCAAGCCAGTATGCGTCGTCGGTGACGACGAGCGTCGCCTGTATGCGGTCGCCGACCTCGACGACCTTGAGCGCGTCGGCGTCGCGCAAGGGGAAGTCCATCGTCATCGCCGCCATGTAGCCCTTTATCTCTTCGTGCTCGACGGAGACGGTGCCCTTCGCGCGGTCAACGCCCACGACCTTGCCCTTGAACTCGTAGCGCTTCTCGTTCGCACGCCCGCCCGCGCACGCGGACAGCGCGGCGGCGGCGAGCAGGACGGCAAACGTCTTAAATAAAGAATCAAGGCGGGAGAGCGGCGTGCGTTTCATGCGGCGATTGTGTCGCAGCCGCCGCGCCGCGCGCAACCGTACGCGCGAACGCGGGGGACGCTTCGCTGCGGGGCGGCCACTTTCACGGGCGGGAAGTGAACTGTGCTAGGATGTCTCGCAACCTCCGATGGAAACTACACAGAGACAAACGGACGCGCCCACGGCCGTCAAGCTCGACGGCGCGCGGGTCGCCGAAGAGATCAAGCGCGAGGTGGCCGAAGAGGTCGCGCGGCTCAAGCAGGAGCACGGCGTACAGCCGCGTTTGGTGACGGTGCTCGTAGGCGACGACCCGGCCTCCGCCGTCTACGTGCGCAACAAGGTGCGCACCTGCGGCGAGCTAGGGCTCGCCTCCGAGCCCTACCAACTGCCCGCAGACACTTCGGCCGAGCGCCTGCTCGAAATGGTCGCCGAGTTCAACGCGCGCGAAGACGTGGACGGCCTGCTCGTACAGCTCCCGCTCCCCAGACACATGGACGAGTCGGCCGTCATCGAGGCGATTGACCCCGACAAGGACGTTGACGGCTTCCACCCCGTCAGCATCGGGCGGATGATGCTGCGCAGGCCCGCGCTTCTGCCCTGCACGCCCGCCGGCATCATCGAGCTGCTCGTCCGCGGGGGCGTAAAGATCGCGGGCGCACGCGCGACGGTCATCGGCCGCAGCAACATCGTCGGGCGACCGGCCGCGGAGCTTCTCTTGCAGCGCGACGCCACCGTCACCATCTGCCACTCGCGCACGGGCTGCCTGACGGACGTGACGCGCGAAGCAGACATACTCGTCGTCGCCATCGGCCGACCCGGCTTCGTACGCGGCGAGCACGTGAAGCCGGGCGCGACCGTCATTGATGTCGGCATGAACCGCGTCACAGACCCCGAAGAAGTGAAGCAGCTCTTCGAAGGCGAAGACGCTGCGCGCCGCCTGAAGACGCTCGGCGAGCGCGGCTACACGCTCGTCGGCGACGTACACCCGGCCGAGGTCTCGAAGGTCGCGGGACGCCTGACGCCCGTCCCCGGCGGCGTCGGCCTGCTCACGGTCGCCATGCTGATGAAGAACACCGTCAAGGCCGCACGCCTGCGGCGCGGCCTCGACGAAGGCAAAAGGCAAGAGGCAAAAGGCAAAAATCAAAAATGAAGAACTCTTCGCACGGAGCGCGTCCACACCTTTGCCTTTTGCCTTTTGAAGTTTGCCTTTTGCCTTTCTGCCCATGCTGCGTGTCGGACTGACGGGCTCAATCGCGGTGGGGAAGTCTTTCGTGTCGGGCGTGCTGGCGGAGTTGGGGTGCCACGTGCTCGACGCGGACGCGGTCGCGCGCCGCGTCGTCGAGCCGGGCGCCGAAGGCTTGCGCGCGGTGGCCGAGGCTTTCGGCGAGAAGGTGTTGAAGCCCGACGGGACGCTTGACCGAGAAGGCTTGGGCCGAATCGTCTTCGGCGATGAGGGGAAGCGTCGGCTACTGAACTCGATTCTTCATCCGCTCATCATCGCGGAGCAGGACGCGTGGATGCGACGGTGCGAGTTGGAAGACCCGAGGGGCGTCGGCGTGGTGGACGCGGCGCTGATGATCGAGTCGGGCGGGCACAAGCGTTTCGATAAGCTGGTCGTCGTCCACTGCCGCCCCGAGTTGCAGCTTGAACGACTGATGCGTCGCAACCGTCTCTCGCGCGAGGAGGCGTTGGCGCGCGTCGCCGCGCAGATGCCGCAGGAGGAGAAGCTGCGCCACGCCGATTACGCGATAGACACCTCCGGCAGCTTCGAGGAGACGCGCAGCCGAACCGCGGAAGTGTATGAGGAGTTAAAGAGGCTCGCCGTGGCAGAAGCCCGACCGTGAGGGAGGGCGCAGGTCTATTTGTTGATGAAGGTCGCCGGGAAGAGAATCGTTAAAAGGGGAGCGGGCGGGCGTCGCGCGCGTGTGTGGCTGTCGGTCGTCGTGTCGGCGGCGTTGCTGTTGAGCGGTTGCTTCAGGGAGGAGAAGGGCGAGCGCTTCTACGGGCGCGTGGTCGTGCCTTCGTCGCAGGAGTTGAGTTGGAGCGACGGCGGGCTTCCCAAGGTCTTCGACCCGGCGCGCGCGGCGGCCCCGCCGGACACCGACGCCGTGCGCGCGCTCTACGAAGGGCTGACGGATTACGAGCCGGGGACGCTCAGGCCCGTGCCCGCGGTCGCGAGCCGTTGGGAGGCGGCCGAAGGCGGGCGGCGCTGGACGTTCCACCTGCGCGAGGACGCGCGCTGGACGAACGGCGACCCCGTCACCGCGCAGGACTTCGTGCGCTCTTGGCGGCGTACGCTCGGGCTCGGCGAGCGCGCGCCGCACGCCGCGCTCCTCTCGAACATAGAGGGTGTGCCGCCGACGCGTCCCGAGTCCGACGCGGCGGGCGGGGAGCTTTCTCAGCAGGGCGGCGCGGCGGCCGTCACGGCGCCGCAGCCCGCCGCGCAGGGTCAGCCGAAGAACTCGACGGCGCAAGGTCAGTCGGAGAATCTTGCTCAGGGACAGTCGAAGAATATCGAACAGGGTCAGTCTAAGAGTTCGAGAAAGCAGTCGCCCCCGCCGACGTTCGGCGTCGTCGCGCTCGACGCGCAGACTCTGCGCGTAACTTTGCAGCGGCCGGACATGAACTTCCCCGCGCTGGTCGCGCACCCCGTCTTCCGACCCGTACACGAGCTGAGCGCGGAGTCAGACCTCGAAGCGCTTCAGCAGGAGCAGGCGCAGGGGCCGAGGGCTCGCGCGGAGTTCGGCATCGTCACCAACGGCGCCTTCAGCCTCGCGCGGCTCGCGGGCGACAGCGTCGAGCTTGAGCGCGCGGCGAGCTACTGGGACGCCGACTCCGTCAAGCTCGAACGCGTGCGCTTCGTGGGCGGAGAGGCCGAGGCTGCGCTCACCTCCTACCGGGCGGGCGAGGTGGACGTGGTGACGAACGCGGCGGTCGAGCCGCTGGCCGTCAAGCTGCTCACGCCCTACGAGGACTTCAGGCGCGAGACGTTCGCCGCGCTCAACTACTACCGCTTCAACACCACGCGTCCGCCCTTCGACGACCTGCGCGTGCGGCAGGCGCTCGCCCTCGCCATTGATGTCGAGCGCCTGAGCAAGGACACGCTCGGCGGCGCGACCGAACCGGCCGCGCGGTTTCTGCCCGCCGCGCAGGAGGAGAGCAGTCCCGACGACGTAGAGGCGGCGCGGCTCGGGCGCGACGTGGGGCGCGCTCGGAAGCTTTTGGAAGATGCGGGCTACCCCGGCGGCGTGAACTTCCCGCGCATACGTCTGCTCGTCAACCGCAACGAGCAGCAGCGGCTCGTCGCGCTGGCCGTCGCGCGCATGTGGCGCGAGGCGCTGGGCGTCGAGACGGAGGTGGTCGTGCGGCCTTGGGAGGAGTACGAGGCGATGCTGCGCGCGGGCGATTACGACGTGGCGCGCAGGAGCCTAGTCATGCAGACGACCGACGAGGAGACGAACATGCTCGAACTCTTCGGCGACGCGGTACAGGCCGAGCCGACGCCGGTCGCCGACGAAGGCGGCGCCGTGCCGGCTCCTTCGGCGACGGCCGCGCAGACGCCGGGCGCCGCGGCCGCCTCCGCGCGCCCCGAGGCGAAACCCTCGCCGCTCATCCTCACAGAGTCGCAGGCGCTTCGGGAGCTGCCGGCCATCCCGCTCCACTTCTCTTCGTCCTACGCGCTGGTCAAGCCTTACGTCGAGGGATTCGAGTCCAACCTTTTGGACGCGCCGTCTCTCAAGCACGTGCGCATCAACACGGGCTGGCTCGCGCCGCCGCCCGAGCAGTCGGCGCGACTGAAACGCGAACGCTGAACGCCGGGCGCTGAACCGAAGGCATGGGGCTTACAGTTCAGCGTTCAGCGTTCAGCATTTCGGACGTGCAACCGTCCGGGCTTCCGCGCGCATCGTCATAAGCGTCGGCGTAAGTATCTTGATTGAGGGCGCGCGGGCGTGATAAGTTCAAAGTCGCTTTCGTTCGTCGCGCAGTTTACCCCCGTGCCCCGAAGCCCCGCCGAGAGAATAAGGCCATGATTGGAATAAAGACCGCGCGCCTTCTGACGTTGATTGTCGCCGCCTCGCTCCTCCTCTCGGCCTGCGGCCAGCCTATAAAGAAGGGCGAGTTCTTCGGCAAGCTCACCCCGCCCGACGGGCAGGTGCTCCGCTACATCTCCGGCTCGGAGCCCGAGTCGCTCGACCCGCAGATGAGTTCGGGCCAGCCCGAGGCGCGCGTCGCCATAGCGATGTTCGAGGGGCTGCTCGAATACCACCCGAAGACGCTCGAACCCATCCCCGGCATCGCTGAGCGCTGGGCGAACAACTCGGACGCGAGCGAGTTCGTCTTCTTCCTCCGCCACAACGCCAGATTCTCGAACGGAGACCCGATAACCGCCCGCGACTTCGTCTACACGATGCGGCGCGGCCTGCGGCCGGAGCTGGCCTCGCGCGTCGCCTTCATGGCGTGGGACATCAAGTACGCCCAAGCCTTCAACGAGGGCGACGCCTTCGTCCGCGACCCGAAGACCGGGCGCTTCGTGCTCCTTTCAGAAGCGGCCGGGGGCGAGCAGCCGTCTGCGAAGACGGGCGTCGAGGGCGTGGCCGACACCGAGTTCAACCGGCTCATACACGAGCCCGAGCGCCTGACCGTGCCGGGCGATGAGAAGGACAGGGCGAAGAAGATTAAGTCCGACAGCAAGCTCGCGCAGTTAATCGCCGGCAAGGAGTTAGTCCCCGTCGAGGCCAAAGACATCGGCGTCGAGGCCGTTGACGACTACACGCTGCGCTTCGTGCTCCGCAGCCCGACGCCCTACTTCCTCGGGCTCGCGCAGCACCAGTTCTTCCGCGTCATCCACGAGAAGACGGTCGAGCGCTACGGCGTCAACTGGACGAAGCCCGAAAACATCGTGTGCAGCGGCACGCACATGCTCGCCGAGCACAAGCCCTACAACCAGATCGTCGTCGTCCGCAACCCTTACTACTGGGACGCGGAGAACGTCCACCTCGACAAGATCATCTTCTACCCGCTCGAAGAGCAGACGACGATGATGAACCTCTACAAGGCGGGCGAGGTGGACGCGACCTACAACCACACCGTCCCGGCCTCTTGGCTCAAGGCGGGCCTGCGCTACGCGAAGGACTACATGGACGCGCCGGAGAACGGCACGCAGTACTGGCAGCTCAACACCACGAAGGGGCCGACGGCCGACAAGCGCGTGCGCAAGGCGCTCGCCATGTCCATAGACCGCAAGGCGCTCGAAAACTTCCGCGTCGTCTCGAAGGCCAACGGCGGCTTCGTGCCCTCCGGCATCCTGCCCGGCTATCAGGGCCCGCCGGGCTTCATCACGCCCGACGTGGAGGGGGCGAAGCGCCTTCTGGCCGAGGCCGGCTACAAGGACGCCTCGGGCAAGTACGACCCGTCGAAGTTCCCCGCGAAGGAGTTGGAGATAACCTACAACACGAGCGAGTCGAACCGGCAGGTCGGCGAGTTCATACAGGCGCAGTGGAAGCAGAACCTCGGCATCACCATCGGCCTGCACAGCGTCGAGACGAAGACCTACTTCGGCATGCGCGCCCGTCTCGACTACAAGGGCATCGGCGCCGGGGCGGGCTGGTCGGGCGACTACATGGATCCCTACACCTACCTCGGCCTCTTCATGACCGCGGGCGGCGACAACGGCACGGGCTGGTACGACCCCGTCTACGTCAAGATGGTCAACGACGCGAACCGCGAGGCCGACCAAGCGAAGCGCTACGCGATGCTCGCGAAGGCCGAGGAGTACCTGCTCGACAACGCGCCCGTCATCCCGCTCCTCAAGCCCGCGACGAGCTGGATGAAGAAGCCCTACGTCAAGGGCATGTACCCGAACCCCGGCACGCTCCACGCGTGGAAGTTCGTCTACATCGAGCACGACCCGTCGAAGTGGGATCAGGGCATGCCCGACATGACCACCCCCGGCCTTGCAGACTGAAGGAGTAGCCGACAGATGTTCCGCTTCGTCCTGCGCCGCCTGCTCATCACCGTGCCGATGGTGCTCGTCGTCATCACTCTGACGTGGGCGCTGATACGGCTCGCGCCGGGCAACTTCTACCAGAACGAGCGCCCGCTGCCGCCCACCATCGAGAAGAACATCCGCGCACGCTACGGGCTCGACAAACCTTGGTACGTGCAGTACGGCAGGGTGATGGGCGGGATACTCAGGCTCGACTTCGGCAGCTCGCTCCGCTACGAGAACGAGACTGTCAACGACATACTGCGCCGCACGCTGCCTATCTCGGCCGCCATCGGCACGCTCGCCTACCTGCTCGCGCTCGTCGTCGGCATCACGATGGGGACGCTGGCGGCGCTCAAACAGAACTCGAAGACGGATTACGCGGCGATGGCGCTCTCGATGCTCGGCATATCGGTGCCGAACTTCGTGCTCGGGCCGATACTCGTTCTTATCTTTTCGCTGACACTCTTCTGGCTGCCGCCCGCGCGCTGGGGCGGCTTCCCCTCTTGGAACCTCGTGCTGCCGGTGCTGACACTCTCGGCGGTCTACACGGCCTACATCGCGCGGCTGACGCGCGCGGGGATGCTCGAAGTGCTGCGCTCCGACTACATCCGCACGGCGCGAGCCAAGGGCCTGACCGAGCGGCAGGTCGTCATGCGCCACGCCCTGCGCGGGGGGCTGCTGCCCGTCGTCTCGTTCACAGGCCCGGCGCTCGCGATACTGATTACGGGCACGGTCGTCGTCGAGCGCATCTTCGCTATGCCGGGCCTCGGCAACTACTTCATCAACGCGAACCTGAGCCGCGACGAGCCTCTGATTCTCGGCATCGTCGCCTTCACCTCGATGATGGTCTTAATCTTCAACCTGCTGGTTGACGTGGCCTACGGCTACATAGACCCGCGCGTGCGCTACTGAAGAGATGAGCGAAGAGAGGACACCGCAGGTGCCGACCGAAGAGGGTCGCGGGCAGGAACGAACGGCCGCGGGCGGGCCGGCGCTCACGCCGCGCGGGACGCCGAAGGAACCGCCCGTCCGCGCGCGTGCGGGCGACGAGATACACGCCTTTCCGGAGACGGCCGTCGGCGAGGGCGACGTGCGCACGGCCGGGGTCTCGGCCGAAGCCGTCTCCGGCACGTCGCTCTGGAAGGACGCTTGGCGGCGGCTGCTGAAGAACAAGCTCGCCGTCTTCGGCATGACCATCGTCTGCCTCATCATCGTCGCCGTGCTGGTGGGGCCGTTCATCATTAAGAAGACGACCGGGTTCGAGTACGACACAGTCCCCAAGTCGCAGGTCGAGACGCAGTCGTACCCGCCCTTCACGGCGCCGGACGGCTCTTTCTCTTGGACGCACCCGATGGGGACTGACGCCTTCGGGCGCGACATGCTCGCGCGCGTCCTACAGGGCGGGCGCATCTCTCTGATGGTCGGCATCATCTCGACCTTCGTCTCGCTGCTCATCGGCATCAGTTGGGGCGCGACGGCCGGGTATCTGGGCGGCAAAACGGACGACGTGCTGATGCGCATCGTGGACGTGCTCTACGCGATTCCCTACATGATGATCGTCATCGTGCTGCTCGCGTTCTTCGGCGGGCAGTCGCCGCTACAGCAAATCTTCCTGCTGTTCGCGGCGCTCGGCGCGGTCTCTTGGCTGACGATGGCGCGCATCGTGCGCGGGCAGGTCATCTCGCTCAAGAATCAGGAGTTCGTTCTGGCGGCGCGCGCGACGGGCGTCTCGACGCCGAAGATAATCTTCCGCCACCTCGTCCCGAACGCGCTCGGCCCCGTCATCGTCTACGCGACGCTCACCATCCCCTCGGTCATGTTGCAGGAGGCTTTCCTCTCCTTCTTAGGTTTAGGAGTTCAGGCGCCGTACGCCTCTTGGGGCAGCCTCGCGCAGGAGGGCATCCAGAACATCGGCATCTTCCCTTGGCAGCTCATCTTCCCCGGCGTCACGATGGCGCTCACGCTCTTCTCGCTCAACTTCCTCGGCGACGGCCTGCGCGACGCGCTCGACCCGCAGATGCGGAAGTTCTAGGACTCGGATGAATCAAGACGGCAACCTTCTCTCGGTCAGAGACCTCCGGACGTACTTCGAGACGGAGGATGGGACGGTGCGCGCGGTGGACGGCATCAGCTTCGACCTGAAGCGCGGCGAGACGCTCGGGATAGTGGGCGAGTCGGGGTCTGGGAAGTCGGTGACGAACCTCTCGGTGCTGCGGCTCATCCCGAGCCCGCCCGGAAGAATCGTGTCGGGCGAGATTCTGTTCCGCGGGCAGGACATCCTGAGCCTTCCGGAAGACGAGGTGCGCAAGATTCGGGGCAAGCGCATCAGCATGATCTTCCAAGACCCGATGACCTCGCTCAACCCCTTCATGCGCATCTCCAAACAGTTGATGGAGATTACGCAAATCCACCTCGGCCACACGAAAGAGCAGGCGCGCGAGCACGCTGTCAAAATGCTTGAGACCGTCGGCATACCCGAGGCGCGCGCCCGCGCCGACTCGTACCCGCACGAGTTCTCGGGCGGCATGCGCCAGCGCGTGATGATTGCGATGGCGCTCGCCTGCGAGCCGGAACTGCTCATCGCGGACGAGCCGACGACCGCGCTCGACGTGACCATACAGGCGCAGATTCTCGAACTCATCAAGAATATGAAGGAGGAGACGGGCACCAGCGTCATCCTCATCACGCACGACCTCGGAGTCGTCGCCGGCATGACCGACCACATCATAGTCATGTACGCCGGCAAGGTCTTCGAGCAGGCTCCGACGCGCGAGCTTTTCGACGCGCCCGGCAACCCCTACACGAAGGGCTTGCTCAAGTCAGTCCCAGACCCGGCGCACGAGGGCGACGAGGATCTTTACCAGATTCCGGGCCTGCCGCCCGACGTGGCGCACCTCCCCGAAGACCAGTGCCCGTTCGCCGAGCGCTGCTACCGCGCCGAAGATATCTGCCGCCGCGAGTTCCCGCCCTTCGTGCAGTTGAACGCCGGGCACTTCTCGCTCTGCCACTTCGCCGAAGAGGTCTACGGGGAATCACTCGCGTCGCGCGAAGCGGTTGCGCCTTCGCGCGGATGGGGAATTGACCCGAACGGCGGAGACGCGCCACAAGGAGGTGCCGGCCGATGACGATGGAAGGCGTGCAGGCCGGCATGCGTGCGAGCGGCACGCAGCCGCCGCCGGGAGCGGCGGAGCGCGACCCGCTGATTTCCATACGCGACCTGAAGGTTCACTTCGACCTCGGCGGCGGGGGCGTTTTGGACAAGCTCGTCGGCGGCTCGCCCGTCCGCCGCGTCGTCAAGGCCGTGGACGGCGTCTCGCTCGACATCTTCCCGGGCGAGACTCTGGGCCTCGTCGGCGAGTCCGGCTGCGGTAAGTCAACGCTCGGCCGCGCGCTGCTGCGTCTGACCGAGCCGACCGGCGGGCAGGTTCTCTTCCGCGGGCGCGACCTCGCGCGCCTCACGCAGCGCGAGATGCGCGGACAGCGCCGGCACTTGCAGATGATCTTTCAAGACCCTTACGCGTCGCTCAACCCGCGCATGACGGTCGCGCAGATTATCGGCGAACCGCTCGACACCTTCGGCCTCGTCGGCGGGCGCGAGCGCGAGCCGCGCGTGAGAGAGTTGATGCAGACCGTCGGCCTCAGCCCGCGCTTCGTCAAGCGCTACCCGCACGAGTTCTCGGGCGGGCAGCGCCAGCGCATAGGCATCGCACGCGCACTCGCCGCAGACCCCGACTTCATCGTCGCGGACGAGCCCATCTCGGCGCTCGACGTTTCGATACAGGCGCAGATAATGAACCTGCTCGGGCGCCTCAAGCGCGAGCGCGACCTGACGTACCTCTTCATCTCGCACGACCTGCGCGCCATCCGCCACGTCTCAGACCGCGTGGCCGTCATGTACCTCGGCAAGATTGTCGAGCTGGCCGACGCGAAGGTCGTCTACCGCGACCCCCTGATGCCCTACACGAAGGCGCTCATCTCGGCCGTCCCCGTGCCAGACCCCTCGGTCGAGGCCGAGCGCCAGCGCATCGTCCTACAGGGCGACGTGCCCTCGCCGATTAACCCCCCGAGCGGCTGCCGCTTCCACACGCGCTGCCCTTGGGCGATAGAGGCTTGCAAGGAGGTCGTGCCCCCTCTGGCCGAGATTAAGCCGAACCACTTCGCGGCCTGCATCCGCATCAGCCCCGAAGAGCCGGAGATTGAAAAGGTGGCGCCGGGCGACGCGCCGGGCCTGCGGGGCACCGGGCGCGTCATCGCGCAGTGAAATTCCCCCGACATTAGTAGTTTAAACAGTGGAGACAGGGTTCGCCTGCCCTTTTTGTGCGCGTGCCGCGCCGGGTCCCGACTCCTCGGCGAGCCTTGTCTGTTGCCGTGCGGGCAAATATACTGCGGAAGGGGTACGGGCGTCGTGTAGCGCCGCCTTCTCTCTGAGATTTGCGCCTGCTCCCGACGGGCCGTCCGTCCGCTCACGCAGTCAGAGCCTTCCCTCCGCATCCGTCAGTCCGGGCACCAGTGCCGCGACAGCTAATGGACAACACCACCACTGCCCCAGAGGGTGCTGCCCAGAAGAGGACTTCCGCCGAGCCTCCGCACGGCTGGGCGGAGGCGCAGTCGGGGCTCGCCTCGGGGGCGGGTCTCTCGCTGCTGCTCGTCGAGGGGCGCCAGCCGCCCGCGCTCACGGTCGCGCACAACAACTCGGTCTGCCAGTCTCTACAGTCCTCGCCCGCGCACGCGCACCTCTGCCAGCCCGACTGCGGCGAGGCTTACAAGCGCGCCGCGGAGGCCGGGGGCGTCGTACACTACCGCTGCCACGCCGGGCTCCACTGCTTCGCCGCGCCGGTCAAACTCGGCGGCGCGAAGCCGCTCGCCGTCATCGGGGGCCGCGCCTTCCTGCGCGTCGCGGACTACCGCGCGCTGGCCGAGCGCGTCCGCTCGGGCGACCTCACAGACCTCTTCTCGCCTGAACTCTTCGCCAACGTCATCTTCGCCTCGCACCAAGACTTGGAAGAGTTCGCCGCGCTCGTCTCGGAGGCCGCCGAAAGCTTCGCGAAGTCCGGCGGGAAGAGGAAAGAGGCGGTGGCGCCCGCGCGTCAGGCCGTTGAGACAGGTGTCGCGCCGGACGGCATCCCCGGCGAACTGTTGAAGAAGGGCGCGGCGTCCGCCACGAACGGACATCACCGCGAGGAGCCGAGGGAAGGGCAGAAGGCGGAACCTCCGAATGCCAAGGCCGCGTCCGCGAACGTCAACGCCGAGTCCGCAAACCTCAAGGCGGGCACTCCGGACGCCGCCGCCGCCGAGCCTTCGGACGTTGATGAAGGAACCGCCGCGCGGGCGGCTCAGTCCGGTTCGCAACAAGAGCGCGCGGTGGACGAGAGGCAGACCTCCACGGGGTTGACTTCGGCGCCGCGCGTGGTGCAGCCGTCGGGGACGCTCGAAGAGGCTTGCCGCAGGGCGGTGAAGACCTTGGCGGACGAGTACGGCGTCGAGTCCATCGCGCTGATGCTGCGCGCCGACGACAGCTTCTACCCGACGTGCGTCACAGGCATCTTCGAGAAGACGCCGCCGCGCGTCGCGCTCAAGCCGAAGGAGATTAAGCTGCTGCTCGCCGCCACCAACGCAGACTCCATCGCCGTCCCCTTGCGCGGCCGCACCTCCCCGAAGCACGAGGAGGCGGTCGAGCTGTTCCCGCTCCTCGTCGGCGAAGAGATAAAGGGCGCGCTCCTCGTCGGCGACACAGAACTCACGGAAGAGCAGCGCGCGGCGCTCGCCGAGTTCTGCCGCGACATCTCGATGCCGCTTGAGCTGAGCCGCCTGCGCGAAGAGCTCGAACGCCGCGTCCGCGCCGCGACTCAACTGCGCGCCTTCACCGAAATCCTGAACTCCGCACGCCCCGAGGACGCCTACTCGACCATCCTCCGCCACTCGGCCGAACTGCTGAAGGCCGAGCGCGGCTCGCTCCTCCTCTTCGACGAGCGCGCGGGCGAGCTGTCTGTCAAAGCCGCCATCGGCCCGCGCGCCGAGGTGACGCGCGAGACGCGTGTGCGTCTGGGCGAGGGCGTCGCCGGCACCGTCATGCGCGAAGGCCGCCCCGCGGTCGTGCGCGACGTGTCGAAGGCGTCGGGGCTGCACCCGGCCGACGCCGAGCGCAGTTACAAGACGAAGTCCTTCATCAGCTACCCCATCGTCGTCGGCGGCCGCAAGGTGGGCGTACTGAACGTGACGGACAAGGCGGGCGGCGCCGCTTATGATGAGATTGATCTGGGCCTGCTCGACATGATCGCGCCGCAGATGGCGATGGCGCTCGACCGCGTGGAGTGGCACAGCAAGGCGACGCAGTTCCAACTGCTCTCGATAACAGACCCGCTGACGGGCTTAGTCAACCGCCGTTACCTCGAAGAGCGTTTGCAGGAGGAGCTTGAGCGCTCGAAGCGCCACCGCTTCGCGATGAGCTTCATGATGGTGGATATTGACGACTTCAAGGCTTACAACGACGCCCACGGCCATCAGGCGGGCGACCTCGCGCTTGAGATGACGGCGCAGTGTCTGAAGACTGCGCTGCGTTCGGCCGACGTGGCGGCTCGCTACGGCGGCGAGGAGTTCAGCATTCTGCTCCCGCAGACGGGCGCGGCCGAGGCGCGCGCCATCGGCGAGCGCATACGCCGACGCATCGAGCGGACGCAGTTCCCGCACGGCAAGTCGCAGCCGCACGGCGCCGTCACAGTCTCCATCGGCGTCTCGACCTTCGGCCCCGGCCTCGACTCGCCGTCCGAAATCATCTACGCCGCCGATCAGGCGCTCTACACGGCGAAGGCGCGCGGCAAGAACTGCATCGAGTCGTACCAGCCGCCCGTATCCGAGGGCGGCGCGAAGGGGGAGGCGGCGGGCTGAAGGTCGGTTAACCCGCTTCAGTCCCGAGGCACATGCCGGCGAAGACTCCCACAAGGCAGAGGCGCATACTCGCACGCACCGCGGCGGAAGCGTTCGTCGGGCGCGGCGAGCACCTGCGCGCGCTGACGGCGCTCGGCGCGGCGAAGGCGGGGCCGTCAGGCATACTCCTCTTCGCGGCCCCGCTGTCGGGCGTCTCCGAACTGCTGCGGCAGACTTTCGACGAGCTGTTCCGTCAGCGCGGCGGCCCCGCGCCCGTCTACTTCGCCTTCTCGCGCTCGGACGCGGCGACCACCTCGGCCGCGCGCCGCTTCCTGCAAACGTTCCTCACGCAGTTGGTCGCGCACCGCCGCGACGACGCCGCGCTCGTCAACGCCTCGCCGTCTTTACGCTCGCTGCTCGACCTCGCCGTGCCGCAGGATTACGAGTGGGTTGAAAGACTGATTCAGAACTTCGAGCGCGCGCAGGACGAGGGCGACGAGCGCGCTCTCGTACGTCTCTGCCTGAACGCGCCCGAGCAGGCGGCGGCGGCGGGCGCACGCGCCGTCGTCATGGCCGATGACGTGCATCTCTCCGAGCGTCTGCGCGGCGAAGTGGCGTTCGCGCCCGCGCTCGCGCAGGCCGCGACGCAGTCGGGCGTGCCCTTCGTCATCGCAGGCCCGCGCCGGCGCCTGCTCGATCTGCTCAACGGCACAATCCAGACGCCCGGCCTCGACTCCTTCGGCAAGCTACACCTCGACCGCCTGAAGGAGCCGGACGCGCGCACGCTGACCGAGGGGCTGTCGCAGCGCTACGGCGTCGAGCTGAACGACGAGACGCGCGACCTCGTCGTGCAGCAACTCGACGCCAGCCCTTACCTCATCACGGCGCTCTTCGACGCCGCACGCGCCGCGGGCGCGCGTCTCGCGAGCTTTCGCGAGTTCCAAAGCGTCTACGTTGACGAGCTGCTCGGCGGCCGCATCTTCCGTCGCTTCGCGTCTGTGCTCGAAGAGGTCGCGCCCCTCCTCGCGCTGCGGCGTGGCCTGCTGCGCGTGCTCCACGAGTCATCTTCGACGCCGGGCGGCAAGGCGCCCGCAGAGGTCTGGATGAAGCGGCTCGGCGTGGACGCCGTCGAGTTCGAGCGCGTGATGCGCCTGCTGCACATGCACGAGCTGGCGAGCTTCCACGCGACCTACGTCGAGACGACGCCGAGCACGGTCTGGCGCGACTTCCTGCGCGCTAGCTTCCGCCTGCAAGTCGCCGCGGAGCCGCGCGCGCTCGTCGTCGCAGACACGCTCGTCGAGACGCTGAAGCGCGCGCCGCGCACGATGGCCCGCCACTACCGGCGCGAGTCGGCGCTCAAGCTCGGCGCCGTGATGCGCGGCTTCAACTTCCAAAGCGTGCCCGCGAGCCTTCTGCGCTACGACCGCTTCGTGCGAATGTACCGCGGCCTGCCGCGCGACGAGGCGCGCGCCGGGCTCGAATCGGAGTCCGAGACCCTGCAACTCCCGCAGATCGTCCACGCCGCGAGCTGCGCCTCGTTCCACCCGCCTATCCTTCAGTTCTGCGACGAGGAGCGCTGCACGGTGGCGCACGGCTTCGAGTCGGGCGAGTACGCCGAGGGGCTTGAGGTCGTCTGGATTGCCGCGGAGGTCGAGTCGAAGCTTGAGGCGGGGCGGGCGCTGACTGGTCTCTGGCTCGACCGTTTGGAGCAGGTCGCGCAGGCTTGCGGCTTCGAGCGCGTGCGCTTCTGGCTCGTCTCGCGCGAGGGCTTTTCGGTCGAGGCCGCGGAGCTTCTGAACGAGCGCGAGGCGTTCGGTTCTTGCGCCGAGCAGTTGGAGCTTCTGACGGCGCGGCTCGGCAGCTCGAACGGCGCGGGTGTCGTCGGCGCGGCAGACGAGTTCGCCATCGAGCTGCCGATGGGCGAGGACACCGAGCTCATCGCCGCGCACACGGCCGAGCAGATCGCGCGCCGCATGGAGTTTCAGCCCGAGGCCATCAACCAGATTAAGACGGCGCTCGTCGAGGCGTGCATCAACGCCGCCGAACACTCCCTGAGCCCCGAGCGAAAAATCTATAACCGTTTTCGCGTCGAAGGTGATAAATTAACCATCACCGTTTCGAGCCGCGGCCTCTCCCGCCTTTCAGCCGCCGCGGAGAACGGTACGCCCAGCACCGACCGCAACGGCAGCGAGGGCGCGAAGGGGCGAAGGGGCTGGGGCCTGAAACTCATCCGCACGCTGATGGACGACGTGGAGTTCGAGCGCGTCGACGACGGCACCCGACTTCGGATGACGAAGTACCTACGCAAGTAGAAGGGAAGACCTGACAAGATGTCAGAGCCACTCACGGCCGACAGGCCGCAGCCCTCGCCCGCGGGGGAGGTCGCGGTCGTCTACGCGGGCGACTACGTCAACAAGCTGAGCGGGCAGCGCATCGAGCGCGAGTGCCTACAGCGCATCGAGCGCGGCTGCCGCGCGCTCGTCATCAACTTCCGCGACACCGAGCTGGTCAACAGCATCGGCGTCTCGATTCTGCTCGGCGTCATAGACACGGCCGAGCGGCGCGGCGCGCGCGTGGCGTTCTCAAACGTCAGCCCGCACACCGTCAAGCTCTTCGAGCTTCTGGGCCTGACGCGCCTCGTCGTGCTCGCCGACAGCGAGGAGGCGGCGCTCGACACGCTCCGCGAGTTCGGCGCGACTCAGCCCGGACACTGATTCGGTTCAAACCCCCCGAGATAAACTCGACAAGCAGGGAAGAGCAGAAGGTCATGTCGGACAGCATGCGCATGGTTCTGCACGCCTTCGCGGCGCTCGCAGACCTCGGCGAGGAGATAGCGGAGACGAGCGACTTCGAGGAGATGGTGCGCTCGGCGCTGCACGTCGTCCTCGGCGCGATGGGCATCCGCCGCGGCGCTGTGGCCGAGTTCGAGCACGCCTCGGCCGCGCTGCGCTTCGTCGCCTCGCGCGGCTTCGACGAAGACCTGACCGACGCCGCCCCGCTCTCACTCAAGCCGCAGCCGGCCGCGAACGGCAACGGCAATGGTAATGGGAACGGAAACGGCTCGGGCGCCTACGCGCACGCCTTGCAGGACTACGCGCGCGTCGAGCACGAGCTGCACGAGAAGTTCGAGGGCGCGGGCGTCGAGGTCGTGACGCCGCTCGTCGTGCGCGGCGAGCTGGTCGGCGTCATCCTGCTCGGCGGGAAGGCGAGCGGCGAGCAGTTCAGCGCCGAGGACAGGGAATTCGTACGCGCGCTCGGCCGTCACGTCGCCGTCGGGATGCACAACCACCGTCTGCTGCGCGAGGTCGAGCGACGGGCGGAGGAGAACCGAAGGCTCTACGAGACTCTTAAAGAGAGCTACAAGGACACCGTGCGCGCCTTCGCCGCGGCGATTGATTGCAAGGACAAGTACACGCAGGGGCACTCGGAGCGCGTCGGCAAGTACAGCGAGATCATCGCGCGCGAGATGGGCTGGGCGGACGAGGAGGTCGAGGCCATCGCCATCGGCGGCTACCTGCACGACGTGGGCAAGCTCGTCGTTGACCGCGACATCATCAACGCGCCCTACCGCATAGACGCCAAGCAGTCTTCTGAATTGAACCGCCACCCGGCCGCCGGCTACGAAATCCTGCGCCCCATCAACCACCCGTTCGCAGACATCCCGCTCATGGCGCGCTACCACCACGAGCGGCCCGACGGGCGCGGCTACCCCGAGGGCTTGAAGGACGAGGAGATTCCGCCGGGCGCGAAGATCGTCTCGCTGGCCGACTCGTTCGACGCGATGACGACCGACCGCCCCTACCGCCGCCGCCGCACCTTCGACGAGGTCGTCGCCGACTTCCGACGCAACGCCGGCCGCCAGTTCTCGACCGACGTGGTCGTCGCCCTCTGCCGCGCGCTCGCCAAGGAAGTCCGCGGCGAGACGCGCCCGCGCCAGATGATGCGGCTGCTCGGCAAAGGCTACATCGCCGAGCAGGCGCTCCCCGCCCTCGAACAACTCATCTCCGACCTCGAATCCGGCGCACCCGCCGTCCGAGCGTAACGGAAGTTACCCGCCGCTCGGGTGCGATCACGCGACCTGTAATTCTGCCTGCAAGCTTCCGGCTTTCTGTGGCAGACAATCTTCCGTCTCGATGTCGAATGTTGCCTTCGCCTCTTTGATCTCTGCATACAAACGGCCGACGGCCCGGTACATGTAGAACGCCCCGAACAAAACGCAAATTCCGATTAGTCCGAGCGGTATCTTAGCGTAACGATACACCTCCGCATCAGACCAGTTGAGGATAACAATGAGCAGCGCGAGGACGATGAAAATCGCAAGGGAGCCGACGAAGATACATATTGTGCTGAACAAAATGCCTTGCGCCTCTACGACCTTCTTGACTCGCTTTTTATATAGCTTGAGCTGTCTCTTAAGCTGGTCGAGCCGATAGTCTTCGTATTTAGTACGTCCTTCCTTTGCCGCCACGTCGCGATACTCCCTCGTCAATTCGCGATAGCGGGTTGCGATGCTGTCCGATTTACCGTTAGCCAAGCTAATCAGACTGGCACAGGCGCCGACGATGGCAATAAAAGCCGCCGCGATGGTCAGGCAATGCTCTGCGTTTAGATAATGCTCCATGGACGGTTCTCCTTTCAGGCGAAAGCGTAGGTAGAGGTTTTAGTCATCGCGCGAAGACCCACCAGCCTTTGAGCGTTCTTCCTCAAGGTCGCGGAACTCGCGCATGATCTCCTCCCATTCGGCGAGGGAGGCGGGGTCGTTGCGCACGGCCTCGCGGACGAGGGGGTCGAGTTCTTTAACAAGGCCCATCCCCTTTTCGATTGACGCGAGGGTTTCCGGGGATGACTCTTCAGAGTTCCGTGCTTTCGCGGTGAAGTTGCGCTCCTTTTTGTAACGTTTTTTCTGTTTCACGGAATCACTCTCCTTTCCGACGGGATGGTTGAAGCGCCGAGGGCGGCGCTGTAAGCCTCGCTGCCGACCTCCGTGTAGGTGTCTGTCACCTGCTCTTGCAGGCTCGTCAGCGAGGCCATGATGGGTTGCAGCGCCTCGGCCAGCGCCACGTCGCGCTCCATCTCCTCGACGCTGAAGGAGCGGGGCAGGAAGTCGGAGTTGAGCTGCGCGACGTTGAGCGCTTTGCCGACGAAGGCGCGGCTCTTGTCGCCCATCTTGGGGAGCGAGCGCCGCTGCTCGGGCGTCAGGTCAATGAGGAAGGGGAGTTTCTGGCGGATGGTCTCGACGGCCGCGAGCACGGCCTGCCGGTCGGCCTCGCCGAGCGCGGCGCTTACGCGATTCTCTGGCATGAGTTTCTCCTTGTGAGTGCGCGTGCTTGAGGCGGCGGGGCGTGCGGAGGCCGGTATCAAGCGCGTGCGGGTGCCGGATGAGAAGCTGACGGTGGCGAGAACCCGTCAGAGGCGACGAACCCCTTGAGAGCCGACAAAGTATGCCCGCCGCCGTTAAATGTCAATCAAAATATCGTGGCTGCCGAAGGCTACATCGCCGAGCAGGCGTAAGGCGAGGCCGTCGTCCGACGCGGCCGTCCCGTCTCACTCAGGGGATTTTTGTGACGGCTCGGCGTCCGCGGGGGCTGACGCTTCTTTTTCGTTGTAGATGTCGTCGTGCTCGCGCATTATGTCTTCCCACTCGGCGAGTTTGTCCGGCTTGTTGGCGTAGGCTTCGCGCAGGAGCGGGTCGAGGCGCTGGATGACTATCTCTTGGAAGTCCTGCAACTGCGTGATGAGCGGCTCGGCGGTCTCCTCTGAAAAATTCTTGTCTATTGACAGGACATGCTCGTTGATGACCTTAATCAACAACGCGAGGTCGCCGGCGTTCAACCCGTCGAGTGACTTTTCGTCGAGCAGGGCCGTTAACTGCTCCCCGAGCGCCTCAATCTGGGCCGTCACCTCCGCCTCCCGGGCAATCGCCGCTTTCTCCTCCCGAACGGCATCAGTGTATTTCTGGAAGCCGTCCGCGTAGCCCTCCATTGACTTGTCCCATTTCGCGATGGTCTCCGCACTAAAGCGGCCGGGCTCGCGAATCATGACATCCATCCGCTTGATGATGTTGTTGGCCGTGAGGTAAAGCCGGTCGAGGCGCGGGTCGTCTTCCCCCTCGCGGCGCTCTCTTTCAATCTTATCAATTCGTTTGAGGACATCGCCCAGCGATTGGTTCAACTCGTGGAAATTCATCCGGTCGAGCAGCTTGTCGTCGTACACGTCTTCCTCCTCTCGCACTGGCCGCGTTGTGAGCGCTTCGGACTGAGGCGGCGGAGCTGACCGCGTCGGGAGTCTCACGACGGAAGGTATTGGATGAGAAGCTGGCGGGGGCGGGAACCCGCCAGAGGCGACGAACCCCTTGAGTGGCGACAAAGTATGCCCGCCGCCGCGAAATGTCAACGGATTTTTCGGGGACTTACCGTAAGAGCGCGGGCACGCGCGCCCGCGCTCTTACAGATGGCGGCCTCGGGGCCGGCGTCACTTGGGCTGGATGCGGATGGTGTAGCTGGCGATGTCAATCTTCTGGTCGGGGAGGACTTCGACGCGCTCCTCGCGGGGGACTTCGCGGCCGCCGACGAAGGTCGGGTTGCGCCCCTTCGGCGTGAACCAGAAGCGGCCGGTGTTGTCGAGTTCGAGCGTGGCGTGCGAGCGGCTGACTTCGGGGTCGCCCTTGATGGGCAGGTCTACGGTGACGGACTTCGAGCCGCGGCCGATGGTGATCTCGTTCTTCGTGACGGGCACGACCGCCTGCCGCTGGCCGTTGCGCCAGATTTCGACGCTGTAGAGTTCGGTCGGCCGCACCGAGACGCGCGTGACCTCGCTCTCTAGAGAGCCCGTGTCGGTCTGCGCCTCTTCAGCGGGCGGCGCCGGAGTGTTCGACGGAAGCTCGGAGGGGCGCGGCGTGACCATCGTGTGCCCGCCAGACTCGTTTGACTCCCAGACGGGCTGGACGCGGAACTGCCCCTTCTCAAGCGTGCCGTCCACGCGAAGCTCGACGGCGAACGACTTCGTCGCCAACTGCGTCTGGCCCGACAACTCACGCGCGCGCTCCGAGAGCACGTAGTAGAGCCCCTGCTCAAGACCTTTGCGCTTCTCGCCCTGCCAGTCCTTGTCGTCCTCGTTCGAGAGGTAGACGACGTACTCGGGCGGGATGAAGGTCTGCCCGCCGGGCGGCGTGAACATCTCGCGCTGCATGACCGACTCGACCTCGCGCGCCACCTTGACGAGGAAGTCCTCCCAAATCCGGCGCGGCCGCGCCTTCTCGTCCACCTCGGCCAGCGGGTCGTCCGAGACCTCTCCGTCAATCCAGCGTCGAATCGAATCAATTATGCTCACGGCGTTCTGTCACCTCTCAGCGGGTAAAGGGTTCGGGGCGTAGTGACTTTAAAGCTCGACTGAATAAAGCTCAACCTGCTAAAGCTCAAACTTACAAAAGCACGGCCTACTGCGGCTTCAGGAGCGTGCCGTTGACCCAGCCCTGATCTTCCGAGTCGGGGTCTGACTTCGGCCGCCCGTGCTCGACGACCTGCACCTGATACCAGCGGCCGTTAACCTGCAAGACCTTCACGCGCGAGCCGGCCTCGGCCAAGCCCACTTTCGTGTAGCTCGGGTCGGGGCCCTTGCGCAAGTTTACATCGGTGGTCGTCACAAATTCATTGCCGGCCTGCGCCGCCTGCCTTCCGCCTGTGCCGGAAGCCTGCGGGCGCTGCTGCGTGGCGCGCATCCCGTTGACGTAGTGGTAGGTCGCGTAGAGCATCCCCGAGAAGGCCAGCAGCAGGAGCAGCGCCACGCCCCAGCGGCGCACGCCCGCGGGCAGGCGCGGCGTGCGGCCGTCCA
Organism: Pyrinomonadaceae bacterium; assembly: GCA_035248785.1. Lineage (GTDB taxonomy): Bacteria > Acidobacteriota > Blastocatellia > Pyrinomonadales > Pyrinomonadaceae > QHXN01. The sequence goes on from DATFHD010000075.1 coordinate 25,258, forward strand.
AGCGCGGGTTCGTGAAAGTCCCGGCGGGCACGTCCAAGCCCGGCCGAGGGGCGAGGAAGGGGCCGCTCTCCGCCTCGTCGAAAGTCGGCGTGGCGGGGCCGGCTTCGGCGATGGGGACGACGAAGCGGTGGCGGCCGGAATTGCCGGCCGCGCGCGACTGCCGGTCGAAGGTCGGCGCGGGCGGGGGCGAGGGAGAGAAGGCGCGCGCGGCCGCCTCTCCGTTACCGACGCCCGTCTGCGCGCCCGGCTCTCCGTCGCGCGCGCCCGGTGCTCCGTCCCTCTCTCTCGAACTCCCGACGGGCGTATCCGGGCCGCCGCGGAAGCCGCGCTCGTCGGGCTCGCCCGGCCCGGCCCCGCCGCCGTCTGGGCGACGGAGCGGGCGCGTCTGCGCCATCGTCGCGTCGCGTATCTCGCGCCAGAACTCTTCGACAGTCTGGTGCCGCCGCTCGGGGTTCGTCTGCGTCGCGCGCTCAAGCACGCGCAGGACGTAGCGCGCCCACTCGTACGGCTCAAGCTCCTGCGGCAACTGCGTAATCGGCTTCTGCGAGAAGCGGCGCGGCGACTCGCCCGTCAGGAGCATGTAGGTCGTCTTCGCCAGCGAGTAGATGTCGGCGGCGGGCGTCAACTGGATGACACGCGGCCGCGAGAGCGACGCGGTGTCGAGCGGCCCCGTCACCGCGAGCGGGTGGTGCTCGGGCGCCGCGTAAACGTCCGTGCCGACGCGCGTGATGGCGCCCTCGGCGGCTTCGATTTTGGCGACGCCGAAGTCGGCGATTTTTATCGTGTGCTGGTCGGCCGTCAGCAGTAGGTTCTGCGGCTTGATGTCTCGGTGTATGACGCCGTGCTTGTGCGCGTGCGCGAGGCCGCGGCAGACCTGCTCCAAGTAGAAGAGCGCGCCGTCGAGCGGCAGAGGCCGGCGGAGCACGAGCGTCTGCAAGTCGCCGCCCGGCAGGTATTCGAGCACGAGGTAGTGGAACGTGCGGTTCTGTAGGTCTATGGCCGTGCCGTGGCCGAGGCGGCTGATGATGTTGGGGTGGCGGACGCGGTCGAGCGCGATGGCCTCGTTGCGGAAGTTCTCGACGAGCGTGCGCTCAAGCTCGGGGTCGGGCATCCCTTGCAGGTGCGTGTTGAGCGCCTTGATGACGACGAGCCGCGGCTGCCCCTCCTGCGCCGCCGTGTCGCGCGCGACGTAGACCTCCGAGTAACTGCCGCGACCGAGGCAGTCGAGCACGTCGTAGCGCCCGTCGAGTCTACACTGTTGCAGCTTCAGCTCGCTCATCTCAAAGCAGTAGTCAGTAGCCAGTAGCCGGTAGCCGGTAGAAATATCTTACTCATATCGTATCGTTCGAGTTCCATCTTCAACGTCAGCAGAGCGGAGCCTACAGTCTACTGACTACTGTCTACCGTCTACTCAAGGCGACGAAGTCGCCGAAGGCGACGCCGTCCCGCCTTCGCCCGGCGGCGCCTGCGGCCTGACGACTTCGGAGAGTGCGTCGGCGGCGGCGCGTGCGGCGGCCTCGTCGTTGGCGCGCAGGTGCGCGGCCACCTTCGCGAGCCGCGCGTCAATCTTCAGCTCGCCGTTGGCGGGCGTCATGTTCTCGTTGATCTTGAGAATCGCGCGGTCGAAGGCGTCGGCGGCCTCCGTCTGCCGGTCGCTCAGGAGCATCGCGCGGCCGTAGAGGTAGAGGAACTCCGGGTCGGTCGAGTCGAGCGGGCGGCCGTTGGCCTCCGCCGCCATCCGCGCCGCCTCGGACGCGGGCGCGAGGTCAACTGCGCGGCGACGCTGCTCGAAACGGTCGGCGGGACTGTCGGGCGGCGAGGCGGCGACGGTCGGCGACGGCACGGGCGTCGGTGTAGCGGGCGCGGCCAAGCCTATCTGCTTCGACATGCCCTTCTGCTCGAACCTGATGCCGAGGTAGAAGGCGATGGCGGCCGCGCCGACGGCGAGGATGAGCATCCCCAACACGAGCGCCCCGCGCCCGGAGCCGCGTCTGGGTTCGGCCGCGTCCGCCTTGTCGCCGGTCACGTGCGTAGCGTTCGCAGAACTTTCGACGGGGGGTGCCGAGGCGACGGGCTTCGCGTCGGCGGGCGCGGCGACCGCGACGCCCGCGCCCGCCGAGTCGAAGGGGCGTCGCAGGAGCGAGGGCGTGTCGGGGAGCGTGGGCGCGGCGTGCAGGTCGTGCGGGCGCTCGCGTACGAGCGTCTGCTCGTCGTCCGTCTCGGTCTCGTGTATGGAGCCAGCGGCGGCGGCACGCCCCGCGTCGGCGGCCCCGACGCGTACGACGACGGCCGTCAGGTTGTCTTCGGCGCCGCGCTCGTAGCAGCGGCGCTTCATCTCCTCGCAGGCCGCCTCAAGGCTCTGCGCGTCGCGCAGGAGGGTGGACAGCTCTCTGTCGGGGATGTGGCGCGTGATGCCGTCGGAGCAGAGGAGGAAGGTCGTGCCGCTCTCGAACTCGAACGAGCGCATGTCAACCTCGACGGCCGACTCGGCGCCGAGCGCGCGGCTGATGACGTTGCGGCCCGGGTGGTTCGCGGCCTGCTCGGGCGTGAGTCGGCCGGCGCGCATCTCCTCCTCGACGAGCGAGTGGTCTTCGGTCTCGCGCTTCAGTTGCCCCGAGGGCGAGAGGCTGTAGAGGCGCGAGTCGCCGACGTGGCCCACGGTCGCGCGCAGGCCGTTTAGATGAAGCGCGACGATGGTCGTCGCCATCATGGCGAAGCGCGGCTGCTCGCGCGACATGCGATAGATAGAGTCGTTGGCCCTCTGGATGGCGATCTCCATCAGGTCTTCAACGTCCTCGTCGTCGTGCTGGTTGGCGAAAGCCTCCTGCAAGACTTCGATGGCGGTCTGCGAGGCGACCTCGCCGGCCTGCGCGCCGCCCACGCCGTCGGCGACGGCGAAGATGCGGTGCGCGGGGTCGCTGAGCATCGAGTCCTCGTTCTCGGGCCGCTTCTCGTTCAGGCCGCGGTCGGTGACGGCGGCGGCGGAGAGACGTACGCCCGTCGGGTCTTCTGTCATTGAACCGCCTCCGGAACTTTGTATTCTTCCTCCTCGCGGCGGGGCAGCGCCGCCTCGGCCGCCAAGGGCGCGCGCGGCGCCTCGGCGTCCGACGCGTTGCGGTGCGAGAAGGCCAAAAGCATGCCGAGCATGGCGAAGCTCGTAATCAAACTGAAGCCGCCGTGGCTGACGAAGGGCAGCGTGATGCCCGTCATCGGCAGCGCGCGCGTCGTGCCGCCGATGTTAACGATGGCCTGAAAGCCTATGAAGGCCGTCAGCCCCGCCGAGCAGAGTTTAGTGAACATGTCGCGCGCGTCAATCGAAGTGCGCACGCCCGCGTTGACCAGCACTATGAGCGCGAGGATGACGACCGCGCCTCCGACGAGCCCGAACTCCTCGCCGATGGCCGCGTAGATGTAGTCCGAGTCGGCGACGGGAATCACTTCGGAGAAGCCGAGCCCTAAGCCTCTCCCGGTCACGCGGCCCGCGGCCAGCCCGAACGTCGCCTGCGAGGGCTGGAAGGCGATGCGGTCGAACCACACGTCAACGTTGACGGTCTTCTGCATCGCGGGGCTCTGCTCGGCCAGCTCCTTCATGCGAGGGGTGCGCGAGAGGGCGTCGTCGTAGTCCTTCTTCCACCACTCGACGTTCGGGTCGGGCGGGTCGAAGCCGTCGAGCCACAGATGGAAGCGCTGCTTGATGCGGTCGGGAAGCACCGCGCGGACGGGCGTCGCGAGCGTCGTCAGCGTCGGCACCTTCTCCTGCACCTCGGGCGGCAGGGCGCCGACGACGAGGATGGCGACGACGAGCACGAGCGAGCCGACGAAGACGAGGAGCTGCGGCCAGCGGCGTACGGCGACGAGGTACAGCGTGGCGTAGGCGCCGCTGAAGACGAGCATCTGTCCGAAGTCCTTGAGCGCGAAGAAGGGGATGAAGGGAATCACGCCCATCACGAGCAGCGGCAGGACATTTCGCGCGCGCGGGAAGCCCCAGTAGGTGCGCGCAAGCTCTCGGTAGTGCAGCGTCAGAATACCCGCGAAGCCGAGCAGGAAGGGAATCTTCGAGGGCTCCCACGGCGTCATGTTGCCGCCGAACTTGCCCGCGCTCGACCAGACGATGGCGCCGAAGAGCGGTATCAGCGTGCAGAGCACGATGACGAAGCTGTGGCGCTGCATCCAGTCGAGGTACCTGTCCTGCACGCAGAACCAGTAGGCCAGACAGAGCATGAAGAAGGCGGCGAGCGGAATCCAAGTGAACGACGAGAAGAGCGCGCGCCCGACCGAGACGTTCGACGTGCGCACGACTTCGGGCGTGGCCTGCGGCTGCGGCGCCGTCGGGTCGAGCCCCATCGCCTGCTTCTTGTCGGGGCCGTAGTTCTGCGTGATGTAGCGAAGGCGCTGCACCTGCGTCTTCTCTGCGCGCGCCTCGGCCTTGTTGCCCGAGCCGTATTCGGGGTCGGAGTAGAGTCGGTATTGAATGAGCAGGCCGACGGAGAAGAGGAGTATCGCCGTCGTAAAGAGCGTCCAACTGCCCTTGAAGCGCATGACGCGCGAGAGCCAGAAGAGGATGGCGATGAGCGGGACGTAGAGCAGAAGGTCGCGCGCGGCGCCGACGACCGAAGGCTCGTAGCCGCGCAGCAGCGCCGAGTCGTAGACGGCGAAGTAGCCGACGACCTCAAGGCCGACGATTAAGAGCAGAAGCAGTAAGTGTGTCGAAGCGCGGTTCCTCATTCGCGTCCCCCTTGAGCGTCAGCGTGTGGCCCGGTTCGGCCGCGTCGCGGCGACGGCGCGCGGCTGCGGCGTCGCGGCGGGCTGTTGCGGCGCGGGCTGTCCGCCCTGCCTCTGCCCGCCGGGCTGGCCCTGCTGCGGCTGTTGCTGTTGTGGAGCCGCGCCCGGCACGGTCAACAGCCCGAGGTCGCGCGCCTTCAAGACCAGCGCGGCGGCGACGGGAGCGGCGGCTTTCGCGCCGTAGCCGCCGCCCTCGATGATGACGGCGATGGCGAGCTGCGGGCGGTCGAGCGGCGCGATGCAGAGGAACCAACTGTCAATGCGGAACTCGGGGTCGAGCTTCGGCACCTCGTACTCGCGTATGGGGTTGCCGCGGCGGTCGCGCTCGACCTTCTTCTCGGTGAGCATCTCGCCGGTCTTGGGGTCGTAGAGCGGCACCTGCTTCTCGGCCGTGCCGGTCTTGCCGCCCGTGATGATGCCCTGCCGGTGTACGTCGCCGAAGACGCTCGTCGCCGTGCCCGAAGGCCCCGAGGTGACGAGGCCCATGATGCGGCGCATCTCGGCCGCGTTCTGCGGCGTCGTCGCCTGCGCCCAGACTTCGGGCGGGCGGTCGTACTCAATCTTCGGCTTCATCAGCTTGCCTTCGAGGTTGCCGATGGTGGCCGCGACGAGCGCCATCTGGAACGGCGTCATTTGACCTGCATACCCTTGGCCAAAGCCGATAAGGCCGAGGTCGTAATCCCGCTCGCCGTGGTAGAGCGCGACCGTCGCCTCTGCGGGCGCGAGCGCGCGCGCGACCGCGGGGAAGGACGTGTTCCAGATTTCCGGCTGCTTGCCCGCGCCGAGCGCCTTCTCCGGGCTGTCAACGGGCGTCATGCCGAGCTGCTTCAGCGCCTCGGCCAGTTTCTCAGGCCCGAGCTTGATGGCCATCTGCGCGAAGTACTGGTTGCAGGAGACCTCAATCGCGGTGTCAATCCCGATGGTGCCGTGAACCTCGCCCGTGCCGCCCGAGTCGAAGATGGGCTTGGCGCCGCGCTCGGCGTAGAAGCCCGCGGCCGAGCAGTTGAACTTGAGGTTCTGCATCCCGTTGTTGAAGGCCGCGAGCATGACGGCCGTCTTGAAGGTCGAGCCGGGGATGTAGCGGCCGCGCAGGGCGCGGTTGACGAGCGGGCGGTCGCGCTCGTTGGCGTTGAGCTTGATCCAGTTCTCCTCGTCCTGCACGTCCTTGAGGCTGTAGGAGGGGTTGGAGTACATCGCCAGCAACTCGCCCGTCTGCGGGTTGAGGACGACGACCGCGCCGTGACGGCCCTTGAGCTGCGCGACGGCCTCCTTCTGAAGCTCGCTGTCTATGGTCAGGCGCACGTCGAGGTTCGCCTGCTGCTTGATGTCCTTGCCCATCACCACGTCGAGCGCCTCGGGCGCGGCCTGACTCTGTATGCCGAAGAGCGCACGTTCGAGGCCGGGGTCGCCGCGGTCTGAGCCGAGTATCTGCGACATCTCTATGTCGAGCGGGTAGTCGCGCACGATCTGGCCGTTGGGCGCGCGGCGGTAGAGCGCGAGCGCGTGGTCAAGGCTGCCCGAGCGGTCGAGAATCCAGCCGCGCAGCGTTGACTCGGCCAGACGACGGTTACGCAGGTCTTTGTAGCTCAACTCCTGAAAGCGGTCGTTGGTCTCGGCCGCGTACTCGGCCCAGTAGACGTGGAAGCCGAAGACTCCGAGGGCGAGCAGTACGAAGAGCCAGCGCAGCGCGCGCAGACCTCTGTTGGTTGACGTTGCTCCGAGCCGCTGCCGCACCTCGCGCGGCAGGTCGGCGGGCGCGATGGCCGAGAGCGCCGAGCGCCTGCGCCTGCGCATCAGCAGCAGCGACACGAACAGCACGAGCGCCAGCAGCGCCGCCCCGGCCACGTAAACGAGACTCAGCAGCGCCGGCTTCGATTCGGGTATGTCAGCGAGAAACATAATTCATTATTGCCTTTTAAACCTCACCTCGGCGTCGCCGAAGCCGACGACGTCGCCGTCCTCAATCTGGCGCGCCTCGCCGTAGGCGATGCGGCGGCCGTTGATGAAGGTGCCGTTGGTCGAGCCCGTGTCGGCGACCAGAAGCGTCCCCTCGCGGTTCATCACGAGCGACGCGTGAATCTTCGACACGCTCGGGTGTTCGAGTTGCAAGTCGTTGTCGGCCACGCGGCCGACGCTCATGCGCCGCCCGCCGGGGCGGAACGTGAGCGGCTTGTCGAAGGAACGCTCGGGCAGCGTGACGCGCGCCGTGATGTGAACGTCCGTGGACGTGAGCGTCATCGCCTTCGGCACGGCGTTCTCCAAGTCGGCCTTGAAGTGCTCGGCCTCGTCCCTGCGCTTCAGCTCCTCCTCGAACTCGCCGTAAGAAGGGTCAACGGCGATGCCGGAGGTGAAGATGTCGGCGCTCGTCTCGACCGAGATGGGCGCGAGCGTGCGCAGGCGCCGGTCGTTGATGTAGTCAATGGCGGCCGCGAGCACTTCGTGCTCAAGCTCCTTGAGGAACTCGGGCGGCGCCTCGGAGTGCGTGCCCCATTCGACCTTGAGCTTGTAGAGGTGCGGGGCGATGCGGCGCCCTTCGGCGTCCGTCCGCACGCGCTCGTCCACGAGGTGCTTCATGCGCTCGATGAGCTTGGTCGTGGTGAAGCCGGACTGCGGCCCGGCCTCGCGCCCGAGCTTGCGGTCAACGACCGAGCCGACGCCCTCAAGCACGCGCCGCATCAGGCGCTCGACCAGCGCCTCGTCGCGCTTCTTCTCTTTCTCTTCGCCCATAGCAAAGTACCGGCAACCGCAACCGCGAGCGAGCCGGGCACGCGCCGGCCGCGAAACGTCTTCGAGCAGGGGAAGGGGAGACCGAATTTATCGCCAGAAGTCTTCTGCCCGCATTCTAGCCGAAAAAAGACGTTTCGCGGAAGGGCCGCAAAAAAGCTGATGGAAAAGCGAGGAAAGGGACAAAGATAATTTGAAATTTCAAAGTTGAAATTTGAAATTACGCTGGCGCGCGGCTTCGTAGAGGATGACGGCGAGGGCGGTGGCGACGTTCAGGCTCTCGACCGGCGGGCGCATGGGGATGCGTACGCAGTCGGCGGCGGCGCGGGCTTCCACTTCAGTAAGTCCGCCGGCCTCCGGGCCGACGACGACGGCGCGCGGCGGTGTCCAGTCGAGTTCGGTGTGCGTGGAGGGCGCCCACGCGGCGGTCGCGACGGCGCGTATGCCGCGCGACGAGCACCACTGAAGCGCCTCCTCGAACGTCGCGCCCGTCCAGAGCGGCAGACGGAAGGCCGAGCCCATCGAGCCGCGCAGCGCCTTCGCCGAGAGCGGGTCGGCCGAACCTTTCGTGACGATGACGGCCGTCGCGCCCGCCGCCTCGGCCACGCGAAGCATCGCCCCCGCGTTCGAGGGGTTGTTCGCGCGGTGCATGACGACGACGAGCGGCGTACCCGCGGCGCGCTCGATAACTTCGCGCCCGGTCTCGGGCCGCCGCGCGACGGCCGCCAAGCCCTGCGGCGTCTTCGTGTCCGAGACCGATTCGAGCACGTCTTCCGAGACGAGCCTGACCGCGTCGCACACTGCGCGCAACTCTTCGAGCAGCCGCGCGCCGCGCTCGTCCGACGCGAGCGCCTGCGTGTGGAGCACAAGCTCAAACCCCACGTACGCGCGCAGAGCGTCCTCGCACAAACGCACGCCCTCGACGAAGACCGCGCCCGCCTCGCGCCCCTCGCGCACGGCGCGCGCACGCTGGACGAGCGGATTCTTACGGCTGGTTAGCGCGTCCTTCATCATCCTTCAGACCGTACCGGCTCAAGTCCTTCGATACGTTCCGGCTCGACTTCGACCCAGACGGGCCAGTGGTCTGAGATGCCGCGCACGCGCGCGACGCCCCAGCGCGTGACGCTTAAGTATCGCGTGAAAATCCAGTCGTAATGATAGCGGAGCGGCCCCGAGCGCCAAGTGGCCGTACCCGTCGGGAGCGGCGTCGTGTAGCCGTGCGATTCGAGGAGCGCACGCGCGGCGTGTCGCGCCTCGTCGTCGAGCGTGTTGAAGTCGCCGAGCAGCACGACCGGCTCAGTCCCGCACAGGCGTCCGGCGATGTCGAGGACGGCGCTGTGCTGTTCGAGTTGGCCGGCGATGTTCGCGTGCGTGTCTATGTGCGCGTTGAAGACGTGCAGGCGCCGGCCGCCGAAGGGAACCGACGCGGCGACGGCCAGACGCGGACGCCAAGGGCACTCCTTCCAAGGCAGCTCGATGCGCGCGGCGTCCGCAAGTGGGAGGCGGCTGAGTATCGCGACGCCCGTGTCGCCCGCTTCGCCCACGCCGATGCGCTCTTCGAAGTCGAGCCACCACTTGCGATCTTTCGGCGCCACGTCGGCGGGCGTCGGGACGTGCGCGCGCACGTAGTTCATCCGTAGCGCCTCGGCCAACTCGCGCGCGACGTGGCATGAGCCAGCGCGTACAGTCCCGCGGTCGGCCTCCTGAATCCCTACCACGTCGGCGCGCGGCATCGCCCCACTTTCAGAGAGGACGCGCGCGGCCTTTTCGATGTTGTCTCGGACGAGCGCGGGCCTGCGCGTGAGCCGGCCGAGCCCCGCGCGGCGCAGTAGGCTCCCGCCGATGAGGTGCGAGCCGGCGGCATAGCGTATGTTGTAGGTGGCGACGACGAGCCGCCCCAAGTCTTCGGACGAAGATGTTCGGGTCGCGAAGTCTTCGCGCTCGACTCCGAGTTCGCGCTCAGCTTGGCTCGCGTCGCGGACGTGTTGCACAATCGGCTCACACAGTAGATTCGTTTAGAGCGTTGGGAGATTATAAATGACTAGACGCGTCATCGCCGCCGTGAGCGACATGCTCTTCGCCTCAAAGATTCGCGGGACGGCGGAGCACCTGAACGTCACGGTCTACTTCGCGCGCACCGAGGCGGGCCTCTTCGACGCCGCGAAATCGGACGTGCCCTCGCTCATCATACTCGACCTGCACGACACGCGCCTCGACCCCTTCGCGCTCGCCGCGCGCCTCAAGTCTGACGACCAACTGCGCGCCGTGCCCCTCGTCGCCTTCTTCTCTCACGTCGAGACGGAACTGCAAAGGCGCGCGAAGGAGGCCGGCGTCGAGCACGTCCTGCCCCGCTCGGTCTTCACGAAAAGGCTGCCGGAGATTTTGAGCGGCGAGATGTGAGAAGGCAAAAGGCAACGGGCAGAAGTTAAGGAGGATGAAAGTCGCGCTGACCTTCATCCTCCTTATTATTTTTGCCTCTTGCCTTAGCCGACCGGCGCGGGCGTGATTACGTCGTGGATGGCGCGCACCTCTCGGACGAGCTGTTCGTACTGTTCGAGGTTGAGCGACTGCGCGCCGTCGGAGCGCGCGCGCTCGGGGTGGTTGTGGACTTCGATGATGAGGCCGTCAGCGCCTACGGCCACGCCCGCGCGCGCGAGCGGCGTCACCATGTGATTCTTGCCAGTGCCGTGCGAGGGGTCTATCACGACCGGCAGATGCGAGATGCGCCGCACGGCGGGGACGGCCGCGAGGTCGAGCGTGTTGCGCGTGTGCTGCGCGAAGGTGCGCACGCCGCGCTCGCAGAGGATGACGTTGTAGTTGCCCTCGGCCATGATGTACTCGGCCGCGAGCAGCCACTCTTCGAGCATCGCCGACAGCCCGCGCTTCAAGAGCACGGGGATGCGCGCGCGCCCGGCGCGCTTCAGCAAAGAGAAGTTCTGCATGTTGCGCGCGCCTATCTGGAAAACGTCTGCGTACTTCTCGACCAGATCGGCGCTCGCCTCGTCCACGGCCTCCGTCACAATCCTCAGGCCGGTCGCCTCGCGCACTTCGGCCAGAAGCTTCAAGCCCTCTTCGCCGAGTCCCTGAAAGGCGTAAGGGCTGGTGCGCGGCTTGAACGCGCCGCCGCGGAAGAAGCGCGCGCCGCTGCGGCGGACGGCCTCGGCGACGGCGAAAATCTGCTCGCGGTCTTCGACGGCGCAGGGGCCGGCGATAATGGCCAGCTCGTCGCCGCCAATCTCTGCGTCGCCGCCGACGCGGACGACCGTCTTCTCCGGGCGCAGGTCAAGCGAGACGAGCTTGAAGGGCTTCGTGACGCGGATGGCCTCGGCGACGCCGGGCAGCGTCTCGAAGCGCGTCACGTCCACGGGGCCTTCGTTGCCCGTGATGCCGATGGCCGTGCGCGACGCGCCGGGCATGGTGTGCGGGCGGAAGCCCAATTCAGATATGACGCGCTCGACCTCCGCGATGTCGCGTTCGGTGGCGTCGGCCTTCATTACGATAAGCATGATTTACCTCTAAAGCAGAACCGTTCCGACTCTCGCCGGCCGGCTAATCTATTCCGTTTAATTTGAGTGCAAGGCTTGTGCCGCCTCCGGCGCGGGCGCGCTCACATCCTCTCGGGCACCTCGATGCCGAGGGTGGCGAGCGCCGCCGTCAGGCGTTTGCGCACGAAGTCCGTGACGTAGACGAGCACCGCGCGCCTCACTTCGTCCTTCTCTTCGAGGATGCGGTTCTCGTCGCGATTGTAGAAGAAGTTAAAACTCTGGGCCAACTGGAACGTGTATTTCGCGAGGTGCGAAGGCTCTGCGAAGCTCGCCGCCTGCGCGACCACCTCGGGCAGGCGCGCGGCGAGCGTGACGAGCGCCCAGATTTCGCTTCCCGTCTCGCCTTCAAAAACTTTGCGTACGCGCTCGGCCGTCGCGCCGCCTTCCGACGCGGCGGACGTGACGAGGCGTTGTGCGTCTTCAAGCTCGCCGTTTGGCAACTTGCGAAAGATGGAGTTGGCGCGCACGGCCGCGTACTGGCAGTAGGGGCCGGCCTCGCCTTTGGTCGAGAGTGCTTCTTTAAAGTCGAAGACGATGACGGAGTTCCGCGTCCACTTCATCAGGAAGTAGCGCAGGGCGCCGACGGCGAGGATGTGCGCGGCCCTCTGCTGCTCTTCGAGCGACACGTCGGGATGGCGCTCCTTCACTTCGCCGAGCGCGTTCGCTTCGAGCGTGTCAATCAAATCGTCGGCCTTGACGCCAAGGCCGCGCCGGCCGCTCATCTCGACGAACGTGCGGGCGCGTTCCTCGGCGCTCAGCTCAAGCCCGAGTTCTTCGGCCGCGGCGGGCGAGAGCGCGACCATCTCGTAAGAGAGGTGGACGCTCGCCGCCTCGCCCACGGCGGGCGCGACGGCCGCGACGCCGCGTTTGACGACCTCCTGCGGGTACGACTGCCGCGAGTCAATCACGTTGTAGACGGTCGCGCCCGCGCCGAAGTGCGGAGCGTCCGAACGAGCCTCTGACTGCTCGCTCGTCGTCGTCCAGATGGTGTGACCGTCCGACTCGGTGCGGAAGGGCTTGAAGTAGAAGTTGAGGCCAACCTGCCCGAGCTTCCAGAGCTGGTAGGCGATGTCCTTGCCCGTGTAGGTGACGGTGCCGTTGGAGCGGACGATGACCTTGTCTGCCTCGTGCTCTTCGCTGCCTTCGTGCGTCTCCATCGGCATGACCCAGCAGCCCTTGTTGCGCCCCTCCGATTCAAAGCGTATGGCGCCCGACTGCTTCATGCGCTCGAAGGCGTGCGACCAGAGGAAGTGGAGCACCTCAGACTCGCGCGGCAGAAGGTCATAGGTGATGCCGAGCCGCGCCATCGTGTCCAGATGGCTGTGGACGATGCGCGTAGCGACGTAGTCCGCCAGTTCGGCAGTCGCGTTGTTACCCTCTTCGAGCGCGTGCAACGTCTCGACGCGCAGCTTGAGGCGCTCGGGGTCTTCCTTCGCGTCCGGGTCGCCGCCGCGGTAGAAGAGGCCGACGCGCGCGTACAAGTCCCAGCAGTAATAGTCGAACGGGTAATCCTCTTTAAGCGAGCCGGCTAGCGCCTGCACGTCCGCGAGCGTCATCTGTTCGAGGTGCTGGAAGCCGACGACCACGTCCGCGACCTGCACGCCCGTGTTGTCTATGTAGTTGTGTACTTCGACGCGCTCGCCGCCCGCGCGAAGGATGCGGACGAAGGTGTCGCCGATGACCGAGTTGCGCAGGTGTCCGATGTGCGCGGCCTTGTTCGGGTTGACGCTCGTGTGCTCGACCATGCGCTTCGGGCGCGGTTCTGTTTCGGGCGCGGCTTCCGTCGTTGATGAAGAGAGCGCCGCCAGCAGCCGCGCGCGGTCGTAGAAGAGGTTGAGGTAGCCCGCGCCCGCGACTTCGACGCGCGCGACCTCCTCCGCCGTCTCAAGCTCTTGTTTCAGCTCTTCGGCGATGGCGCGCGGGTTTCGCTTCTCGCCCGTGGCCTGCTTGATGCACTTGGCGAGTTCGAAGGCGACGGGGAAGGCCAAGTCGCCTAGCTCGGTGCGCGGCGGGACTTCGGAAGGGACTTGTTCAAGCTCGACGCCGAACTTCTCGGCGGCCGCGGCGCGCACGCGCTCGCGCAGGTATTGTTGCAGTTCGATCAGGTTCAAAGCGGCTCGTTCCTTTGGCTCTTAAAACGGCTGAGGCCGGAAAAGCCGAAAGTATAGCGCACGCCGTTCGCGCGACGCTAACGCGATTCAGTCGCCTTGCTTGACACGACGCAGAAGCGCTCTGCTACCATCCGACACGATTTGTTCTCGATGAAAGGCGAGTCGGTTATCAAGGAAGAACTGCGCGAGCGTCTGCGTGCGGCGCGCGGCGTCTTCGTCCTGACGGGCGCGGGCGTGTCGGCCGAGAGCGGGGTGCCGACCTTCCGCGGCGGCGGTGGCGCGGCGGTCTGGAAGGGCATGCCCTTCGAGGTCATCTCCTCGGGCTCGATGGTCAGGAGCGACCTGCCCGCGGTCTGGGAGTGGTTCGACTACCGCCGCGGCGTGCTCGGCCACTGCCGCCCGAACCCCGCGCACGACGCAATCGCGCGCTGGCAACGGGCGTTCCCGCGCTTCACGCTCGCCACGCAGAACATTGACGGGCTGCACGCCGCCGCGGGCTCGCGCGGAGTGCTCGAACTGCACGGCAGCGTCTGGGTCGCGCGCTGCCTGAACTGCCGAAGACGCGAAGATATACGCGAGAAGCCGACGGACGTGCGCCCGCCCGTCTGCGAGGCGTGCGGAGGCTTGATGCGTCCGGACGTTGTCCTCTTCGGCGAGATGCTGCCCGAAGATGTCTGGATGGAAGCCGCCGAGCGCGCCGCGGAGTGCGACGTGTGCTTTGTCGTCGGGACTTCGGCGATCGTCTACCCGGCGGCCTGCCTGCCTTACGCGGCGAAGCGGGCGGGCGCTTTTCTCGTCGAGGTCAACCCGGAAGAGACGCCGCTCTCCGAAATCTGCGACGTGACGCTGCGCGGCGCGGCCGGAGAAATCCTGCCGCGGTTAAATTTTTAAGACTAATGCGGACGCTCTACTTCGACTGCTTCGCCGGCATCAGCGGCGACATGACTCTGGGCGCGCTGGTCGCGGCCGGCGTGGACGCGCGCGAGTTGAAAGAGGGTGTCGCGCTGCTCGACCTGCCGGGCTACGAGATAGAGTTCGAGAAGGTTGACCGCTCGGGCATCACCGCTACGCGCGCCGTCGTCAGGCTGACGAGGGAGGAGCACCATCACCGGCACCTTTCGGACATCAGGAAGATTATCGAAGGCTCGCGCCTCGGAGATTCAATCAAGGAGCGCGCGCTGAAGATTTTCGGGCGTCTCGCCGAAGCGGAGGCGCGCGTCCACGACGTTCCAGTCGAGAAGATACACTTCCACGAGGTCGGCGCCGTGGACGCCATCGTGGACGTGGTCGGCGCGTGCGTCGGCTTCGAGCTTCTGGGCGTCGAGCGATTCGCCGCATCGGCTTTGCACGTCGGCAGCGGCACTGTCGAGATGGCGCACGGTCGTTTCCCTGTGCCTCCGCCCGCCGTCGCGGAACTGTTGAAAGGCGCGCCCGTCTACTCGACGGACATCAGGGGCGAGCTGGTCACGCCGACGGGCGCGGCGATTGTGGCGACGCTTTGCGAGAGCTTCGGCGGGCTTCCGCGGATGCGCGTCGAGGCGACGGGCTACGGCGCGGGCACGCGCGAGTACAAGGACTTCCCGAACGTGCTGCGCCTGATAGTCGGCGAAGACGCCGAAGAGGACAGCGAGTCGAAGGCCGCGGCCGGAGCGGCGCACGTCGGAGCGGGTTCGGACGCGGACGAGGAGTTGTTGATGTTGGAGACGAACGTGGACGACGTTTCGCCGCAAGTCCTTGGGCACCTGCTTGAGCGCGCGTTCGAGTCGGGCGCGCTCGACTGCTTTCACACGCCCGTGCAGATGAAGAAGAACCGGCCCGGCGTGCTCGTCTCCGTGCTGTGCCGCCCGTCGGAGCGCGAGCGTCTGCTCGAACTCCTCTTTGCAGAGACGCCGACGCTCGGCGTGCGCAGCTACGCCGTCACGCGGCGCGCGCTCGAAAGGGAGGCCGTGACTGTCGAGACCGAGTTCGGTACGATTGCCGTCAAGGTCGGACGGCACAAGGGGCGCGTCGTCAGCGCGACGCCCGAGTACGACGAGTGCCGCGAGGCGGCGCGCAGGAGCGGCGTCGCGCTGCGCGTCGTGCAGGACGCGGCGCGGGCGGCTTTCCAGAAGGGTTGAGGTGTAGTTTATGGCGACGATCTTTTCGGCGACCGAGCCCGACGACGGCGCGGAGCAGTCTGCGGGCGGCGAAGTGTCGAAGGGCGGCCCCGTAGACCTCGAAAAGATTGAGCGCGGCGTGCGCCTCATCCTCGAAGGCGTGGGCGAGGACATAGACCGCGCGGGACTGCAACGCACGCCTCGGCGCGTGGCGGAGATGTACGCGGAGTTGACCGCGGGAATGCGCGAGGACGCTTCCGAGCACGTGCAGGCTTTGCCCGGCGACCGCCACGACGAGATGGTCATCGTGAAGGACATACACTTCGCGTCGCTGTGCGAGCACCACCTCGCGCCGTTCGTGGGCAAGTGCCACATCGCATACATCCCGAAGGGCGGGCGCATCGTCGGACTGTCGAAGCTGGCGCGGCTCGTCGAGACCTACGCGCGGCGCTTGCAGGTTCAGGAGCGGCTGACCTCGGAGATAGCCGACACTCTTTTTGAGGGTCTGACGCCCGTCGGCGTGATGGTCGTGATGGAGGCCGAGCACACCTGCATGACCATCCGCGGCGTGAAGAAGCCGGGCGCAGTCACCATCACCTCGGCCATCCGCGGCGGCTTCCGCAAAGACTCGCGCACGCGCGCGGAGGCGATGGCGCTCATCCGCGAGAAGTGAACTTGATGAAGAAGACGCTGACGATAATCACGCTCATCTCGTGCCTGCTCTCGGCCGGCGCGCACGCGGCCGCCCAGACAGGGAAGTCGGCGAAGCAGAGGCGCGCGCGCCACAAGCCTCTGCGACAGCCGGACGTGATATTCGTCCCCACCCCGCCCGAGACCGTGGACGAGATGCTGCGGCAGGCCCACTTGAAGAAGGGCGACGTACTCTACGACCTCGGGAGCGGCGACGGGCGCATCCCCATCGCGGCGGCGAAGCAGTACGGCGTGCGCGCCGTCGGCATAGACATAGACCCGAAGCTCGTCGAGGAGGCGACCGAGAGCGCGAAGCGAGAGGGCGTGGGCGACCTCGTCACCTTCCGCCTCGGCGACATGTTCGCGGCCGACATACACGACGCGACGGTCGTCACGCTCTACCTTTCGGACACGCTGAACGTCATGCTGCGGCCGAAGCTTTTGCGCGACCTTCGCCCCGGCTCGCTCATCATCTCGCACGACTTCCGCATGGGCGACTGGCAGCCCGAGAAGACGATACGCGTGCCTTGGAAGAACCTTTACCGAACCGTCTACGTCTGGACGGTGCCGCGCGGCGGACGCTACAAGAAGGGTTGAGCGGCCGGCGGCGGGCGCAAGCGTAGAAAGCGGCGGAAATATTGGTCTTTTCGCGCGTGCGAACGCCGTTGACAGGCGCTTGATTGACAATTTCGGGCGCGAAAATGGCGTTCCCGCGCGCCGGAATTCAATTCCCACGCCCGAAAATTGAATTCCCGCGCGCGGAAATTGAATTACTGCACGCAGAAATTGAATTCCCACGCACGGGAATTGAATTCCGACACCCGGAAATTGAATTTCCGCACGCGGGAATAGCATTCCCACGCGTGGGAATGCTATTCCGAGGCGTGGAAATGAAATTACGACGAGCGGGAATAGCGTTTGCGACAGAGCGCTCGCGAGTTTGAGCCGGAAACGAGGTGCGGAAGCCTTCGCTTACATGAAAACATTCTACGTCACGACCCCCATCTACTACGCGAACAGCCTGCCCCACATGGGGCACCTGTACACGACCGTCGTCGCAGACTTCCTGACGCGCTACCACAGGCAGCGCGGCTTCGAGACCTACTTCCTGACGGGGACGGACGAGCATGGGACGAACATCGAGCGCGCGTCGGCGCGGGCCGGGCGCACGCCGAAGGAGCACGTTGATTACGTCGTCGGCGAGTTGAAGAAGATGTTCGGCGCGTTCGGGCTCGACGGCGAGCACGGCGGCTTCGACATCTTCATGCGGACGACCGAGCCGTTCCACTACGAGGGCGCGGCCGAATTCTGGCGCCGCGCCGCCGCGCGCAAGACGCCGAAGGGGCGCGAGAACATCTACAAGGGCTTCTACGAGGGCTGGTTCTGCGCGCCGTGCGCGACGTTTAAGACCGAGGCCGAGATGCTGCCCGCTACGGAAGAGGGCGGCCCGCCGCTCTGCCCCATTCACGAGCGGCCGTTAGATAAGGTTTCCGAAGAGAGCTACTTCTTCCGCCTGTCGGATTACGAAGAGGCGCTGCTTGAACTTTACGAGTCGCGCCCCGACTTCGTCTTACCGGAAGTGCGCCGCAACGAGGTCGCCGCGCTCGTCCGCGGCGGGCTCGAAGACGTTTCCATCAGCCGCCTCAAGACTTCCGTCAGTTGGGCCATCCCCGTGCCCGACGACCCGCAGCACACCGTCTACATCTGGTTCGACGCGCTCATCAACTACATCACCGCGCTCGGCTGGGGAAGTGAACAGCGAAGGGCGGAGGCGGGCGACCTCTTCGATAAATTCTGGCCGGGCGTCCACCTCATCGGCAAAGACATCCTGCGCCAGCACGCCGTGCTGTGGCCCGCGATGCTGTTGGCGGCGGGCGTCGAGTTGCCGAAGCAGGTCGTCGCGCACGGGCTCTGGCTCGACCAGACCGGGCGCAAGGGCTCGAAGACTCTGGGGAACGCGCTTGAGCTGCCCACGCTGCTCCGACACTTCAAGGTGGACGCCGTGCGCTACTTCCTCCTGCGCGAGATGTCATTCGGGCAGGACGCGAAGGTTGATTACGGGGTCATCCTCGAACGCTCGAACAGCGACCTCGCCAGCGGGCTCGGCAACCTCTTGAGCCGCACGCTGACGATGATTCACAAGTACTTCGGCGGCACGCTGCCCGCGGACGAAATCTCCGAGGCGCGGCGCCTTCAGGCGAAGCGCGCGGGCGTAGACTCCGACGCGCAGGCGCTCGCTAGCAGCCTCGAACTCGTACGCGACCAGTTCGTGCAGAACGTCGAAGAGTACGCCTTCCACCGCGCGCTCGAAGCCGCGTGGGGCATGATCGCGCGCGCCGACAAGTTCATCTCCGACGCGAAGCCTTGGGAACTCGCGCGCGACGAGTCGCAGCGTGAGACGCTCGGCGCCGTGCTCTACCGCGCCGCCGAGACGCTGCGCTGGCTCGCGGTTCTTCTTCACCCGGTCATGCCCGAGTCCACGGGCGCCATCTGGAAGCAACTCGGGCTCGAAGGCGACCCGCGGCAGACAGACCCGACCGAACTCAGGTGGGGAGGCTTGCGCGCCGGCACGAACATCAGCGAAGTCGCGCCGCTCTTCCCGCGCATAGACAAGGGGAAAACGATGGCAGAGATCGAGAAAGAGATAGCACAGCGCAAAGAGGCCGAAGCGCAGGCGGCGCCGGCTCCTTCAACATCACAGACAGCGTCGCCTTCATCAACAACGCACTCCGGCGCGCACGCCACGCAGGCCGCCGTGCCCGGCTCGCAGACCGCAACGGAGACGAAGCCCGAACAGCCGCCACAACAGGGCGCCACCGAAGCGCAGCCCGCGCCCGAAGGCGTCGCCACCTACATCACGATTGACGACTTCGTGAAGGTCGAGCTGCGCGTCGGCGAAGTCCTCACTGCCGAGCGCGTGCCGAAGTCGGACAAGCTCCTGCGCTTCACCGTGGATGTCGGCGAGCAGCAGCCGCGCCAGATCCTCGCAGGCATCGCCGAGCACTACGAGCCGGAAAAACTCGTCGGCCGCAAGCTCGTCATCGTCTCCAACCTCAAGCCGCGCAAGCTCCGCGGCTTCGAGTCGCAGGGAATGGTGCTCGCCGCCTCCGTCGGCGAAGAGGGCCGCCCCGTCCTCGCCACCTTCACCGAGGACGTGCCGAACGGAACAAGGCTGAAGTAGTTTCCGTGTTCGTAGACTCGCACGCACACATTGACGGCGAAGCGTTCGACGCCGACCGCGACGAGGTCGTGGCGCGCGCGCGTGAGGCGGGCGTGCGGGCGATTCTGAACGTGGGGACGGGCGACCCGCACGGCGGGGAGTTGGAGCGCGGCGTCGCGGTCGCGGAGAGATACGAGGGAGTGTACGCGGCCGCGGGCGTCCACCCGCACGACGCGCGTCTGTATGACGAGGCCGCCGAGCGGCGACTGCTCGACATCCTGCAAGGCGGCGGGCGCGTCGTCGCGCTCGGCGAGATAGGGCTCGACTTCCATTACGACCACTCGCCGCGCGAAGTGCAGCGCGAGGTCTTCGCGCGGCAGTTGCGTCTGGCGAAAGAGCTAAGCCTGCCCGTCATCATTCACTCGCGCGAGGCCGACGAAGAGACGGTCGAGATTCTGAGAAGGGAATACGCCGAAGCCCCGCGCGGCGGCGTGATGCACTGCTTCGGCGGCGGGATGCGGATGGCTGAAGGCGTGCTCGAACTCGGTTTCCACATCTCTTTCGCCGGCAACGTCACCTTCAAGAAGGCCGAGAACCTGCGCGAGGTCGCGCGCATCGTCCCGGCCGAACGGCTCCTCGTCGAGACCGACTGCCCTTTCATGGCGCCCGTGCCCCTGCGCGGCCGACGCAACGAGCCCGCCTTCGTCGTCGAGACGGCGCGCTTCGTCGCAGACCTTCGCGGCGTCGGGTCGGAAGAACTCGGCCGCACGACGACCGCGAACTTCTCGCGCCTCTTCGGCGTCCCCGTGGACTGAAATGCGCTGGCGCACAGGCAACTTTCCCACTCCCGCCGCACAATCAAACTTTTCCTCTCAGCCCTTAAATGTTATAAAAGCGGGGACGGTCGGCGGGCGTCGAGCGCATTTTTCTCATCACTCGTCACCCCTCGCCCGTCATTTTCCTATGGCCCAGCAGAACTCATTCGACATCGTTTCGCAGGTGGAGATGGCCGAGGTCAAGAACGCGCTCGACCAGACCATGAAGGAGGTCAGGCAGCGCTTCGACTTCAAGGGGAGCCACGCGGAAGTCCGCCTCGAAGAGCACGACCTCGTGCTCTCGGCCGAGGACGAGACGAAGCTCCGGAACATGAACGACATCCTTCAACAGAAACTCGTCCGCCGCAGCGTGCCCCTGAAGGCGCTCTCCTACGGCCGCGTCGAGCCGGCCGCGGGCGGCACCGTCCGCCAGCGCGCCGCCATCCAGCAGGGAATCCCGACAGAGAAGGCGCGCGAGATCGTCAAGTTCATCAAGGAGACCAAGCTCAAGGTGCAGGCCGCGATTCAGGGCGATGTCGTCCGCGTGACGGGCCGCGACCGCGACACGCTTCAGGACGTGATCACCCAACTCAAGTCGAAAGACTTCGGCATCAACATGCAGTACACGAACTACAGGTCGAACTAGTGAACACTTCGGGAAACACGGCGGCGGTCGAGGAGCGGCAGATGACGGCGAGGCGCATCTTCAGCCTCGTCGCGCAGGAGTTGGCGCTCGTCGAGGAGGAGTTCGAGCGGCAGGCGCGCTCGAACATTCAGGTCATCGCGTACATCGGCGACTACCTGCGCGCGTCGGGCGGCAAGCGCGTGCGGCCTGCGCTCACGTTGCTCTCGACCTACGCCGCGGGCGGCGACGCCTCGCGCGCGAACGTCGTGCGGATGGCGACCGTGATGGAGCTTCTGCACACGGCCACGCTCGTCCACGACGACATCATTGACAACGCCGAGACGCGCCGCAACCGCCCCTCCATCAACTCGCGCTTCGGCAACCAGACCGCCGTGCTGATGGGCGACTGGCTCTACATGTCCGCCTTCGAGACGAGCCTACAGGAGCGCTCGCTTCCGATTCTGGACATCCTCACCGCCGTCACGCGCAAGATGACCGAGGGCGAGCTTTTGCAGTTGACCCTGCTCGGCCGCGCAGACGTGACAGAGGAGCAGTACTTCGACGTGCTGCGGCGCAAGACCGCGTACCTCTTTTCGGCGTGCTGTGAGATAGGCGCCATCCTCGGCGGCGCGGGCGCCGCGGAGCAGAAGGCGCTGCGCGACTACGGCATGAACCTCGGCACGGCCTTCCAGTTGGTTGACGACCTGCTCGACTTCACTTCCGACGAGGGCTCGCTCGGCAAGGCGGCGGGCGCAGACCTCTTGGAAGGCAAGGTGACGCTGCCTCTCATCTACCTGCTCGAAGACGAGCCGCGTATGAAGTCGGCCGTGCAGACCGTCATGCGCGAGGGCTCGTACGGCGAGTTCGCGCGCGAGGCCTTCGTCCGCGCGGCCGAGAAGGGCGGCGCGCTCGAACGCGCACGCGCACGCGCCGCCTCATACGCCGAGGCGGCCGTCAAAGCACTGGACGAGGTCGCGCCGTCAAAGTACACGGACGGCCTGCGCTCCATCCCCGCCTACATCCTCGAAAGGGAGACGTAGGCTTTGGAGTAGTCAGTAGTCAGTAGTCAGTAGCCAGTAGGGCTCCGCCTCTCGGGCGCTGACGCTGATACTCGGGTGACTCGCAAATGAAAGTTTTTCTACTGACTACTGACTACTGTCTACTATCTACTTCAGCCTATGCCTGACGAAAATCTCTTAGCCACGCTTGAGAACGGGCTGCGGCAGGCGCGCGGGACGCGCTCGCGTCTGGCGTCGCGCCTCGCAGACCTTGAGGCAGAGGCCGAGCGCGTGCGGACTGAGCTGAACGAGATGGACGCCATCATCAGCCAGACCGAGGCCGCGATGTTCCGCATCCTCTCCTCGATGTTCGGCGCAGCGTCGGCCTCAGCGCCGTCCGACGCCGAGATCGAGTTCGCCCTGCGCCGCGACGCCGCGACCAGCGCGGCCGCGTCGCGCGTCGCGCCCCCGCCCGCGCCGCCCGCCAGCTACGCGCCGAGCCAAGCCCCTCAGCGCGAGCACGACTTCCGCCACCAAATCCCCCCGGTTCGCGCCGGCATCGAGCCGAAGAGCGACCGCTTCTTCGAGCGCACCATCCCGCACGCGGCCGCCGTGCTGCTGCGCGAGTCGGGCGGGCCGCTCCACGTCAACGAGATTTACAACCGCCTGCTCGAAGGCGGCTTCCAGTTCACGGGCCAGAACCCGACTATCAGCATCGCTGTCTCGCTCAACCGCAACCGGCGTTTCCGGAAGGTCGCGCCCGGCACCTTCGACCTCACCATCCGCGACGCGGCGCAGGCTTCATGAGTTAAGGATTAACCACAGAGACACAGAGACACGGAGACACAGCTTAAAGAATTTCAAATTTGAAATTCCTAAGGGCTGTGTCTCTGTGTCTCTGTGGTTAAATCGTCGGTCGCAGCCCTACTGCGGCGCGGAGGCGAGGCACTGCTTGTGGTCGGCCTTGGCCTTCATCTGCGCGTCCTTACGCTCCTTGCCCTTGAGGCCCTTGGCCGACTTGAGCGCGGCCGAGTAGTCCGCGTTGCACTTCTTGACGGCGGCGACGTGTTCGGCGCTGTGCTTCGGCTTCTTCGGCTTCGCGACCGCGGCCGGCACCCCGGCAGCGACGGCAAGAGCCAGCGTTAACACAGTTTTGGTCAGAACGTTCTTCATCATCTTCTCCTCGTTGAATAGTTGAACTCCGGCCCGGGGCGAAAGACCTTTAAGACTCTACGCCGGGGACGTTAGCAACCGCCGCGCCAGAACGTCCTCCTTCGGACTCTCGCCCACTCCGCGCCGCTTCCGCCGTTGAAAACGGCGCCGGAAAGCGTCCGGCCTCTTCGGACGCGCGCCCGCCCTTGTGGCGTTTTTGCGCGGGGCGGCAATTTAGCCACGAGCGCCGCACCTGTGCTAAGTTCTCCGGCAAAGCTCCGCGACCAAAAGACTGTGAGGCAAGGGAAGACTGATGCGCGCGATGATTCTCGCCGCCGGCTACGGCACGCGCCTGTGGCCGCTGACGATTGACCGCACGAAGCCCGCGATTCCGTTCATGGGGCGGCCGCTCATCGGCTACGTCGCCGAATACCTCGCGCGCTACGGCTTCGACGACATCGTCGTCAACCTCCACCACCGCCCCGAGTCCGTCCGCGCCGCGCTCGGCGACGGCCAAGACTTCGGCGTGCGCTTCCACTACATCGCCGAGCCGGTCATCCTCGGAACCTCCGGCGCCGTCGAGAACGCGCGACACCTTCTTGAAGGCGACGCCTTCGTCGTCGTCAACGGCAAGATCGCCACCGACATAGACCTCGGCGCCGCCCTCGAAACGCACCGGCACACGCGCGCCCTCGTCACGCTCGTCCTGCGCCCGAACCCGCGGCGCGAACGCTACAGCGTCGTCAACGTCCGCGATGGGCTGGTGACGGGCTTCGGCGGCTACCCCGAGTCTGATAAGGCCGGGGGCGAAAGCCCTTTGATGTTCACGGGCATTCAGATTTTCGACCCGCGCGTCTTCGAGTTCATCCCGCGCGGCGTCTTCTCGCATTCGGTGACGGACTTGTTCATCCCGGCCATCAAGCGCGGCGAACCGATCGCCGCGCACGTGGCCGAAGGCGCTTGGTACGAGCTTTCGACCGTCAGGCGCTACCTTGAGACGAGCGTCGAGCTGATGAAGAGGGAAGGGCGCGACGTGGAAGTCGGCCGCGGTTCTTCGATTGAGCCGGGCGCACACGTCTCGGAGAGCGTGCTCTGGGAGGACGTGCGCGTCGCGTCGGGCGCGCGTGTTCATCGCTCGGTGCTCGGCGCGGGCGTCGAAGTCGGCGCACAAGACGTGTTTGAGAACGTCGCCGTCGTCCGCGCCGAGCTCGCTCGCAGCGAGGAGCGGCCCGAGAAGGGACTCAGCGGCGAGTTCCGCGGCTCAAATTTTGTCGCGCCGATACCGGAATGATACAATCCGCGCCAGCCGCCGAGCGGATAAAGACGAAAGAAACAATGCGCGGGAGCCGCCAAAAGTCCGGCCGGCAACCGTTTTTCCTTAAAGGCCCCCGTCTTTCTTCCCTCGTCAAGCCGTCGAATTTTCCGGTTCGCCCCTGACGTTGCGCCCGATGCACCACCCTTCGCAGATCACCCCGAACGCCTTCCGCACACCGGCGCGCGAACGTCTGGAGGAATACGTCCGGCGCCGCGGCGGCGACGGGGCGCGCATCGTGGCGCTCACGCCCGACGCCTCCACGCGCGAATACTTCCGCCTCCCTTGGAAGGGCTCGGCGCAGGCTGTCGCGGCCGTCTACCCCGAGCCGTTCGACCCGGAGATTCACCCCTTCCTAGACCTTTCGCGCCTGTTCACGGAGGCCGGCCTGCCCGTCCCCGAGATCCTCGACGTTGACCCTCTGAACGGCATCATCGTGCAGGAGGACTTCGGCGACAAGCAGCTCCGGCGCGTCTTCGAGGCGTCGTCCGAGGACGAGCGCGAGGCTTATCTCGAACAGGCCATCGCGCTCATCGCCGACATACAGGCCGCGACGCCGCTCGCAAACAAGCGCAACTCCATCGCCGCGCGCCTCGCCTTCGATGAGGCGAAACTCTCTTGGGAACTGGACTACTTCGTCGAGCACTACTTCAAGAGCCTGCGCGGCGAGACTTTGAAGCACGGCGACGAGGCGCAGCTCCGTGCCGAGCTGAACGACGTGTCGGCCGAGCTCGCCGCGCGCCCGCGGACGCTCTGCCACCGCGATTTTCATCCGTCGAATCTGATGGTTGACTCGAAAGGGCGCCTGCGCATCATTGACTATCAGGACGCGCGGATGGGGCCCGCGAGCTACGACCTCGTCTCGCTCCTGCTCGACCGGCGCACGACCGTCCCCTCGCTCGCGGAGGTGCGCGAACGCCGCCTCTTCTTCCTCGACGAGCGGCGCTCGCGTGGACTGGAAGACATAGACCCCGACGACTTCGCATACGAGTTCCGACTGATGACCGTCCAGCGCTGCCTGAAGGCCGTCGGGACTTTCTCGTTCCAGACGGCCGTGGCCGGGCGCGGCGAGACTTACGCGCAGTTCATCAACCCGATGCTCGAAATCGTCGTGCAGGCGGCCGACTGGCTCGGACGCTTCCCGCTCCTGCGCCTGACGCTGCGCGAGCGTCTCAGCGGCGCGGAGGTCTCGGGCCGCGGAAACAACGTCTGACTCTTCAACCTCAAAACCAAACGCACCAATTCCGACATGCAACAGGTCTACATCAACCAACTCTCAGGCCACGTCGGCGAAGAAGTAACTATCCGCGGCTGGCTCTTCAACACGCGTTCGAGCGGCAAGCTCATCTTCCCGCAACTGCGCGACGGCACGGGCGTCGTCCAGTGCGTCGTCTTCAAAAAGAACGTGGCGCCCGAGGTCTGGGACGCGCTCAACCACTTGGGACAGGAGTCGGCCGTCAGCGTCAACGGCACCGTCCGCGCGGACGAGCGCGCGCCGGGCGGCTTCGAGATTGACGTGACCGCGGCGGAAGTCTTGCAGCGCGTCGAGGGCTACCCCATCACGCCGAAGGAGCACGGGACGGAGTTCCTGATGGATCACCGTCACCTCTGGCTCCGCTCGCGCCGCCAGCACGCGATACTGCTCGTCCGCCACACGGTCATCAACGCCGTCCGCGACTTCCTCAACCGCGACGGCCACATACTCTGCGACACGCCGATACTGACGCCCGCCGCCTGCGAGGGCACGACGACGCTCTTCGAGGTTGACTACTTCGGCGACGAGAAGGCGTACCTTTCGCAGTCCGGCCAGCTCTACAACGAGGCGACGGCCGCGGCCTTCGGGAAAGTTTATTGCTTCGGCCCGACCTTCCGCGCCGAGCGCTCGAAGACGCGCCGCCACCTCACCGAGTTCTGGATGGTCGAGCCCGAGATGGCCTACGCCACGCTCGAAGACGTGATGAGCCTCGCCGAGCGCTTCCTCTCCTCAATCGCCGCGCGCGTGCTCGACGAGCGCAAGGAGGAATTGAAAGTTTTAGAGCGCGACACGTCGAAGCTCGAAGCCATCACGCCGCCGTTCCCGCGTCTGCACTACGACGAGGCCGTGAAGATTCTGCAAGAGGGGCACGAGCGCGGCGAGCTTGAGAACCGCTTCGAGTGGGGCGGCGACTTCGGCGCGCCCGACGAGACCTATATTTCGAGCCGCTTCGACCGGCCCGTCATGGTTCACCACTACCCCGCGGCCGTCAAAGCCTTCTACATGAAGCGCGACCCCGAGCGCGACGAGCTCGCGCTCGGCGTGGACGTGCTCGCGCCCGAAGGCTACGGCGAAGTCATCGGCGGCGGCGAGCGCGCGACCTCGCTCGAATTCCTCGAAGAGCAGCTTAAAGTTCATGAGCTGCCGCGCGAGGCTTTCGAGTGGTACTTAGACCTGCGTCGCTACGGCAGCGTCCCGCACGCGGGCTTCGGCATGGGCATCGAGCGCTGCGTCGCATGGATGTGCGGCATCGAGCACATACGCGAGACCATCCCGTTCCCGCGCATGCTCTACAGACTCAGACCGTAAACAATGGAAAAGATCGTCACCATCTTCGGCGGCTCGAAGTGCGGCGAGGATAGCGAGGAGTACGGACTCGCGTTGCGGCTCGGGCGTCTGCTCGCGGAGCGCGGCTACACCATCTGCACGGGCGGCTACCTCGGCGTGATGGAGGGCGCGAGCCGCGGCGCGCACGAGGCAGGCGGGCGCGTGCTCGGCATCGTGATGAACCAGTTCAAGTCCGAGCCGAACCGCTACCTGACCGAGAAGGTCGCGAGCGCGCATTTCTACGAGCGGCTACAGAACCTCATAGACCGCTCGGTCGGCTTCGTCGCGCTGCGCGGCGGCGCGGGCACCGTGACGGAGCTTTCGCTAGTCTGGAACAAGCTTCAGACGAAGGTCATCGAGCCGCGCCCACTCATACTGCTCGGCGACTGCTGGCCGAAGGTCATCGAGGCTTTCCGCGAAAACTTAGTCGTGAGCGAGGCGGACGTGAATCTGCTCAACTTCGTGAGCACGCCCGAGGAGGCCGTCCGCGTTATCGAAGAGAGAGTTGAGGAGAACCGTTAATGAACTGTCCGAACTGCGGCGCCGGCCTCGTGCCGGGCGCTAAATTCTGCGGCGCGTGCGGCGCAACCATCACGGCGAGCGCGCCTCAGCCCTCGGCGCCTGCCCCCGCGCAAACCGGCGGCACCGGCGGCGGCATACACATAGACGACGACGCGCGCGGGCAGGGGCGCGGCTACTCCTACGAAGTCCTGCACCAGCCGGCCTTCTCGCTCGCCGTCGTCCAGCTCGCGGCCGAGCAGTCCATACTCGCCGAGGCCGGCGCGATGGTCTCGATGTCCGCGAACGTCGAGCTACAGTCGCAGATGAAGGGCGGGCTGATGGGAGCCCTCAAGCGCGCGGTCGGCGGCGAGTCGGCCTTCGTCTCGACCTTCACGGCGCGCGGCGGCCCCGGCGAAGTCACCTTCGCGCCCGGCAGCCCCGGCGACATCGCGGCCGTCGAGCTGAGCAACCAGATGTTCTACGTCCAGTCGAGCTCGTATCTGGCGGGCGACGCCAGCCTCGTCGTGGACACGCGCTGGGGCGGCGCCAAGAGCTTCTTCGGCGGCGAGGGCCTTTTCGTCTTGCAGGTCAGCGGGACGGGGCTCCTGCTGCTTTCGTCCTTCGGCGCGATACACCGCAAGCGACTCGCGGCGGGCGAGCGCTACGTCGTTGACACCGGGCACCTCGTCGCTTGGGAGGGGACGACGCAGTACACTCTGCGCAAGGCCGCGGCTGGCTTCTTCCGCAGCATGGTGAGCGGCGAGGGCGTCGTCTCGGAGTTCACGGGGCCGGGCGAGCTTCTCATACAGACGCGCAACCTCGCGGCCTTCGCCGGACTCTTAAAGCCGTTCTTCCCGACGCAGAGCGGCGGCGGGAGCGGCGGCTTCAACATTAACCTCGGGGGCTGATGAGCAGGCTTCTCGAAGAACAGCAGTCGGCGGCGACTCAGGGCGGCCCCGGACACGGGCGGCGCGTGAGCATCATCGGCGCGCCGTGCGGCTTCGGCGCGAGCGTCGCGGGCGTAGACTTGGGGCCTGCGGCGATGCGCGTGGCGGGCCTGCGCCGACGGGTCGCCGCGCTCGGCTACGAAGTCCGAGACCAAGGCGACATAAAGATGGAGTGCGCGGCCGAGCCGCCTCCGCCCGGCGAGAAGCTGCGCTTCCTGCGCGAGATAAGCGCCGCGTGCGAGCAGTTGGCGAAGGACGTGAAGAAGTCTCTGGAGGGAGGGGAACTGCCAATCGTCCTCGGCGGCGACCACTCGGTCGCCATCGGCTCGGTCGCGGGCGTGACCTCCTTCTACAGGCAGCGCGGACAGTCAATCGGCCTCATCTGGTTCGACGCGCACGCGGACATGAACACGCCCGAGACGAGTCCTTCGGGCAACATCCACGGGATGCCGCTCGCCGTGCTGCTCGGCTACGGCGCGCCCGAGCTGACCGGCATCGAAGGCTTCTCGCCGAAGCTCGACCCGCGCCTCTGCGCCCACATCGGCGCGCGCGACGTAGACCCCGGCGAGCGCGAGCTGATACGAAAACTCGGCATACGCTTCTTCACCATGCGCGAGATTGACGAGCGCGGGATGAGCGCGTGCATTGACGAGGCGATAAGCATCGCCTCGAAGGCCGAAGCCGGCTACCACGTGACGCTCGACGTGGACGCGCTCGACCCCGGCGACGCGCCCGGCTCGGGCACGGTCGTACGCGGCGGGCTGACCTACCGCGAGGCGCATCTGGCGATGGAGAAGGTCGCGGAGGCAGGCGGCGCGCTCTCTCTGGAAGTCGTCGAGATCAACACCGCTCTCGACATCAACAACCGCACGGCGGAGCTGGGCGTCGAGCTAATCCTCTCCGCCCTCGGCAAGACGATTCTGTAAGGCGGCGGCGGTTGACGTAGTTTCTCACTCGGCGAGCCCAAAGCTGCTCTGGGGCAAAGCTTTGGGCTCCGATTTTTTAAGGGGCTCAATCATCTTATGACGGACAAGATTCGACTCGGCGTTATCTACGGCGGCCGCTCGGGCGAGCACGACGTTTCGATGCGCTCCGCGCGCTCGGTAATCGAGGCGGCCGACCCGGAGAAGTACGAAGTCGTCCCCATCGCAATCAGCCGGGAGGGTCGCTGGCTCGCGCCCGCGGAGTCGGCGGCGCTGCTGCCCGAGTCTACGCGGGCGCAGATTTCGGATTCGGCGACCGGCGGCGGCTCATTGGCCATAGAGGTTGACCCGACCGGCGGCGGTCTCCTACGTCAGAGCGGGGAAGGCGGCTCGGGCGCGGGCGGCAGGCGTCTCGACGTGGTCTTCCCCGTCCTGCACGGCACGTACGGCGAGGACGGGACGATTCAAGGTCTGCTTGAGATGGCCGGCGTCCCTTACATCGGCTGCGGAGTGCTGGCTTCGAGCTGCGGGATGGACAAGGTGGCGATGAAGACGCTCTTCAAGCAGGCGGGGCTTCCCGTCTGCAAGTACGTCTGGTTCCTGCGCGGCGAATGGGAGCGCGAGCCCGCCTTGATTCACGAGCGCGTCGCGCGCGAACTCGGCTTCCCGTGCTTCGTCAAGCCCGCGAACCTCGGCTCCTCGGTCGGCGTCTCGCGCGCGGCGGACGAGGAATCACTTGTAAAGGCCATCAACCTCGCGGCGCGTTACGACCGCAAAATCATCGTCGAGGAGGGTTTGGACGCGCGCGAGATTGAGTGCGCGGTGATGGGGAACGACGACCCGCGGGCGAGCCTGCCGGGCGAATACGTCGTCCATGACGAGCAGGCCAGATTTCTCGACTACACGGAGAAATATTCGAGCACCGGCCACGTCGAGTTCGTCGTCCCCGCCCCGATTCCCGCGCGCCTGACGCGCCGCATACGCGAGATGGCCGTGCGCGCCTTCAAGTCCGTAGACGGCGCGGGCTTCGCGCGCGTGGACTTTTTCCTCACGCGCGACGCGAACAAGCTGCTCGTCAACGAGCTGAACACAATTCCGGGGCTGACGGATGTCTCCGGCTTTCCGAAGATGTGGGAAGCCTCGGGCGTGCCCTTCAGAGAGGTTATTGACCGGCTGGTCGAACTCGCCTTCGAGCGCCACGCTGAGAAGTCGCGCAACGAGACGAGCATCTGAAAACGTTCGAGTGATTTGTCAGGGCGCGGGCTTTAAGTTCAAGACTTCGGGGCGCGGTAGCCGTTCTTCGTGCGCGCGTTGAGGCCGGGCCTTGCGAGCTTTAACTGAATCGCCCGCCAGCGACCGTCGCGCGCAGTGTTCTCGGGCCTGTAGCCGAGCGTGTACTGGTTACTCAACTCTTCCAGAATCCCTTTGAAAGCCTCGTCCAGTGCCGCCCCGCCCGGCTTCGAGACGTAGCGCCCGCCGCTCTTCGCCGCGTAACCCTTCAAAGCGCCGGCCGCCATCATCTTTTCCGACCCCTGCGCCGCCGGATCCATCATGTCCACGGTGTAGATGGTCGCGCCCGCCGCGAGCGCGGCGTTGAGAGCCTTCTCGGCCGACGCGCCGCTCTTGTTGTCAGCGCCGTCCGATAAGACAATGATCGCGCGTCGCTTCTCGGGGCGCTGCGACAAATCCTTCGCGGCGCGCAGCACCGCGTCGTTCAGAGCCGTCATCCCCTTCGAGCGTAGGTCGTAGGCCACCGGCGGCAGGTCGCGGCCGGGCGAGAAGTCCTGTAACTGCTCCACGTCCGAGCCGAAGTGGTAGACTGCGGCCACGTCCTCCTCGCGCAAGCCTTCGAGGAAGCGTATGGCCGCGGCGCGCGCGAGCGTCAGGCGGCTCTCCATGCTGCCCGAGGTGTCGAGCAGAATCGCCGCGGCGAAGGGCGTCTCTTCGACCGTGAAGAGCGAGATGCGCTGTTCGCGCCCGTCCTCAAAAATCTTAAAATCCGGTCGCGTGAGTTTGTGTACGTAGAGCCCCTGCCCGTCCGTCACGGTCACGTTCAGGACGACGAGGTCGGAGTTGACGCGTACGACATCCTCGTCGTCGTCCTTCTGCGCGCGCGCCGAGTCGGAAAGGGTAAAGAGGCAGGCTGCGAGCGAGAGGAGCAGAAGGGGGAGCGTCGTAAATCGCGGGCGTCGGCGCGTGCGGCCCGCGAGGCGCGTGTGCGGGGCTTTCATGGCTGTTTGATGCTGCGTATGCGCTTTATCAACTCGATCACGTCGCTGGAATTCTTTATCACGGCGGCCGAGATGACGAGGCGCGAGGTCTTCGCAACGCTCTTCTTCAGAAGCCCGGAGAGTTCCGCGAGGCGTTCGACCGCCGCCCCGATCTTGCTCGGAGCGTCTTCCGTAACCTCGACCTTGTCCGAGCCGCCGGCGCTGCCGCGAATCTTGCGCGCGAGCTTCTCAAGCCGTTCGAGCTTTTTATAGTCGTCGGCCGTCAGCGCCTTGTGCTTGTTGAAGGAGTCGAGAATCTCCTCGCCTATCTGCGCCGCCTCGTCCGAGCGCTCGACCATCTCTTCGTGAGACTCCTCGTCGCGCTTGATCTCGGCGCGGCGCAGCATCTCCTCTGTGGGCGTGCCGAGGTCGCCCTGCTTTTGCGGCACGGGCGGAGCGCTCATCTGCGCGTCGTGCGTCGCCTGCGCCCGCGCCGAGACGGCGAGCGCGGCCAAGAGCAGGGAAGCGAGCACTAGAACTCTGGTCATGGATTATCTGTCAGCGGAAAACGGCAGACGCGACGTGCCGTTCTGTTGACCTGCGATTTAAACGTTTGACGCCGGGTCGGAAATCACGGGTTGTCCCCGGCCGAATCGTTGAGTCACGCCTTTGAATGTTCTACCTGAAGTTTGTCGGCGCGCCGACTCCTGAAGTAGAACCTGAGCGCCGTGATAAGCTCAAGGAACTTTGTAGGGCGTGTCCGGCGTGTTGATAAAGTCGCCGCTGCCGCCGCCGGACTTCTTGCGCGCAGGCGGGAGGACGACCGTTTTATTCTCGAACTTCTCCGGCGGACGCTTCGCGCCCGGCAGAGTCTTGTAGGCCACCTCCTGCGT
Organism: Pyrinomonadaceae bacterium; assembly: GCA_035248785.1. Taxonomy (GTDB): domain Bacteria; phylum Acidobacteriota; class Blastocatellia; order Pyrinomonadales; family Pyrinomonadaceae; genus QHXN01. The sequence continues at coordinate 57,323 of DATFHD010000075.1, forward strand.
GCGCGCGCCGCTGCGCAGGCTGACCACGCGCGAACTGCTCCACTCTTCGGACAGAACCTTCAGGCGGAAACGCCCCTGCTTGCCCTTCTCCAAGACGGCCGGCTCGACGGCGACCGCACGCCGCTCGACGGCGCCGTCCGCGCGCCGCTTGAGTTCAATCTCAACCGAAAGCTGCTCAAGACGCCCGGCGCCGACGTTCTCGACCGTCCCGCCGATGATGGCGTAGGGCTTGGCCAGCATCGCCTCGTCAACGTAGAGGTTGGCCTCGGGCTCGGCCTGCGCCGTCTGAGGAGTTTGAGAGGCCGCGGCATTCTTCTTACTTCCGTCGGCCGCCGTAGCGGGCTCGGCCTTCTTCTGGCCGCAGCCGGAAAAGAGAAGCGCGGCGAGTAGTGGAAGTGTGGTTAAGAGTTGTCGGGAGAGGCCGGAAAAATTTTGCGGATAGAGCATTGGTTTCGGAATATGAATCGGACGAAGTTCAAACGAAAAACGAGCCTGACGCCTTTAGACGCACACTGACGGCCGTTTAGTCTCTGCTGCTTGAAGTGAAACTTGAAGGGGCGAAGGGCCTTGCGCGCGCCGGTCTATTGCTCTCTCCCCGGCGGCGGCCCGCCCGTGACCTTCTCGATGAGAGAGAGGAGAAATTCCTGTTCGGCCGTGCCGTTGCTCTTAAGCGAGAGCCACTCGGCGCCGAGAACAGTGTCGCTGCGCCCCTCGACGCGAGCGTTGACGGAGACGTTCGTGTTCGAACTGTCAACGGGCTGTATCTCGACGATGATCGTGTAACGACCCCGCGCCCAGTTGCCCTGATCCGTGCGCGGGATGTCGGCCAGACGGTTCAGCTCGGAGGTCGAGACGACCGTGCCGCGCGTGAAGGTGTAGGGCTGTGAGATGAGCAGGCCGTTGTCGGGCTTCGAGACCGTGTCGTCTACGATCAGCTTCCTCTCGCCCATCAACTCGACGACGGCCTTCGTCAGAACGTCGTTCGGCACCTGAAAGCGGTAAGGGTTCGGGATGGGCGGAGGGGTCTGCGTGCGCCCCTTGCCGAAGTCCATGCCGCGCCCGACGCCGTTGTCCACCTTGCTGCCGTTGACGGCGGGCTGGCGGTTGTTGGCGTCGTCGCGTATGCGGTCGTTCTGCTGGTCAACGCCCTTCTCCTGTGCGGCGCAGACTGTGCAGGCGAGTGCGAGAAGCAGGATTCCGAGTATCGGTTTCATCGTAGACCCCTTTGCCGAGCCCTCTTGCCCTTGTCGTAACGGGGGACGCGCCGAGAATAAAGCAACGCACAGGCGAATTCAAGATGAAGAATCTCGCGCCTCACACTTTGATGCTGTTTCAGGGCGAAGGGGAGGGCTGCGCATCCGTGAACGTCCCTTCGGAAGGCGTCGGGGTGGCGAGAGCGTTGGCGTTGCGCGTCCGCTCCCAGTCGCGCAGGGCCTGCACGCCGCGCTCGAACTCAGCCGAGTTACTGTAGAAGTTGTGCGCGCCGTCGTTTCTGGAAGGGTCGCGGACGTAATAAAGGTAGTCGGTCTGCGCGGGCCTCAGGGCGGCTTCGAGCGAGCTGCGGCCGGGCGAGGCGATGGGGCCGGGCGGCAGCCCACGTACTTTGCGCGTGTTGTAGGGCGAGTCGCGCTCGATGTCGCTCAAGTAGACTTTGCCGTCGTTACGCCACTTGCCGGCAGCCTTTGAGGCGTAGATGACCGTGGAGTCTATGCCGAGCGGCATGTCTACGTTCAGCCTGTTGTAGATGACGGAGGCGACGACGGGGCGCTCCGAAGCGAGCTTCGCTTCGGTCTCGATGAGCGAGGCGACCGTGACGAACTCCCTCGGCGTGCGCGCGGGGGCGGAAGGGTTGTTCGCACGTATCTCGCCCCAGACCTGTCGGAAGCGCTTCACCATCGTCTCGACCACCTGCTTCGCCGTCGTGTCCGGAGGGAAGCTGTACGTGTCTGGGTAGAGGTAGCCTTCGAGGTTTTTGGCCTCGGGGTCTATGTCGCGAATGAGGCTCGTGTCGTCCAGAAGCGCCAGAGCCTCTTCCTGATTCCGTAGCTTGAGCTCGGGAATGCGTACGAGCAGCGAGGCGATGTCCCAACGCGTCCAGCCCTCGATGACGGTCATGCGGCTGAGGCGTTGTTCGCCCTCCTGAAGCTTACGTAAAACTTGAAGTGGCGAGACGGGGGAGGGGAAGCGGTACTCGCCTGCTTTTAAGGTCTGGCCGGAATTTGTCAGGCGTATGTAGAGCCTGAGCAGCCATCCGTGTCTGATAACGCCGACTGTTTCCAGATTGTTGATAATCTGATCCGGCGTCGAGCCCCGCGGGATTTCGATATACTGGTCTGCCTTGGAATGTGTGACGGAGGTCTGAAGCTCGCGCCTGACCCAGAACATGAAGCCCGCGCCGACTACGAAAAGTAAAATAAAGATGATTAAGATAACCCTTATGATTTTCATCTATTACCTTGGCTCGGTTACAGTAGATTCTCATCAAAATCTGGCGGACGTGCGGCGGCAGTCTGGTCGGAGAGATAGTCTCTGAGGATGATTGCGGCCGATTCGCTGTCAACGTTCTCTAAAATCTGCCGCCCTTGAAAGCCCTGCCGGCGGAGCGCGCCTTCGGCCGCCTTCGAGGTCAAACGCTCGTCCTGTAGGGAAACCGGGATTTTGAGAGTGAGTTCGAGGTTGCGCGCGAGCCGTCTGACCTCCTGCGCGGCGTCGCCTTCGACTCCGTCGAGGCGGAGCGGCAAACCCACGACTATCATTCGCACGTCAAACTCCTCGCACAGTCCCGCGAGGGAGTTGAGCAGACGTTTCCAAGGGGTGCGCGGGAGCGCCTGAAGCGTTCGGACGCTCAGGCGCAACTCGTCGGAGAGGGCCAGACCGACTCTCTTCGACCCCATGTCAATGGCGAGGACGCGTCCCTGCAAGGCTCTACCTTCCGCGGCGTTTCTGTTGATGAAGGGGGATTTCGTCAGGCGTCGAAGTATAACGCAACCCCTGAAGTTCGCGCCACTTAGACGGCTTGCGCACGCCCAAGCGCTGCTGTATCATCCGGCCTTAGGGTTCGAGTTAACGCCTCCACTCGTCGGGGGCGCAGGCCGCCGTAGCCGGGTCAGAGCAACATCCGAGGTGTTTTGATGTCTTTTCGCAGTAAATTTCTACTGGTCGTCTTCTCCGCGACGCTGGCGCTCTACGCCGTCGTGGGCGGCTGGATGTCCATCAACGCGCAGCAGCAGAACAACGACCCCGGCGCGCAGCTAAGGATTTTCGAGAGCGTCGTGCGCCACATACAGGACGACTACGTGGACGAGCCCGACCTGAACAAGGTTCGCGCGGGCGCGCTGCGCGGGCTCGCCTACGGGCTCGACCCCTACTCGACCTACCTGACGGCCGAGCAGGTGAAGGGCTTTCGCGCCGGCGCCGTGCCCAATCAGGTCGGCATTGGCGCAGAGCTGTCGCAAATCTCCTCTTACCTCTACGTCATCGCGCCGGTGAAGGGCGGGCCGGCCGAGCAGGCGGGCCTGCGCGCGGGCGACGTTATCGAGTACATCGAGGGCAAGGCGACGCGCGACATCTCGCTCTACGACGCGCGGCAGCTCCTGAACGGCGCGCCGGGCAGCGAAGTCAAGCTGCGCGTCCTGCGTGCGGGCACGCGCCCCTTCGTCCTGAGCGTCAAGCGCGGCGCGGTGCAGGTGCCGGGCGCGGAAGCGCGCACGGAGGCGGGCAAGGTCGGCGTCATCAAGGTCAACAGCCTCGCGGAGGGCGAGGCGGCGGACGTGAAGTCGCGCTTGCAGGAGTTGCAGAAGCAGGGCGCGCAGAAGATCGTGCTCGATTTGCGCAGCGTCGCGGGCGGCTCGCTCGACGAGGGCGTGAAGGTCGCGAACCTCTTCATCAAGGAGGGGACGCTGGCGGAGACGGTAGGGCGCGGGAGCAAGGTTCTGAAGACCTACACAGCCGACCCGAAGGCGACGCTCTTCGACGGCCCCGTGGTCGTGCTGATTGACCGCGGGACGGCCGCGGCGGCAGAGGTCGTCGCGTCGGCCTTCATCGAGCACAAGCGCGGCGACGTGGTCGGCATCAAGAGCTTCGGCGCGGGCGCCGAGCAGCAGTTGTTCACGCTGCGCGGCGGCGACGGGCTGCTCCTGACGACGGTCAAGTGGGCCTCTTCGACCGGCAAGACCTTCCTCGGCGAGGGCGTCAAGCCTACGGTCGAGGTGAAGGCGCCCGAGCTGGCCGAGGCCATTGACCCCGAAGACCTCACCGGCAACGACGACGACGCCATCGCGCAGCCGAACGCGCCCGCAGACCAGCGTGAGGTCACGCCCGAGGCCAACGCGCCGAAGCAGCAGCCCGAAGACGTGCAGCTCAAGAAGGCGCTCGAACTCCTCCGCGATAAGCAGCCGCAGCCCCAGCAGCGTCCTTCCTAAACGACGGGGAAGACTTCAAAACGAGAAGGCCCGCGAGACTTAAACTCGCGGGCCTTCTTCTTTGTCGAAAACTGCGGCTTTCATCATTCGTCCCGCCGAGTCAGAGCGGGATGTTGCCGTGCTTCTTCGGAGGGTTGGTGTCGCGCTTGTTCTCAAGCAGGGCGAGGGCTGTGATGAGTTTCCTGCGCGTCAGCGCGGGCTCGATGATCTCGTCTATGAAGCCGCGCTCGGCCGCGACGTAGGGGTTGGCGAACTTCTCTTCGAACTCCGTCGCGCGCGTCCGCCGGGCCGACTCCTGATCCGCGGCCTCGCTTATCTCGCGCCGGTAGAGGACGCCGACGGCGCCCTCAGCGCCCATGACGGCGATCTCGGCCGTGGGCCAAGCGAAGTTGACGTCAGTTCGTATGTGCTTCGAGGCCATGACGCAGTATGCGCCGCCGTATGCCTTGCGCGTGATGACGGTCAACTTCGGCACGGTCGCCTCGGCGAAGGCGTAGAGGAGTTTCGCGCCGTGGCGGATGATGCCGCCGTGCTCTTGGCGTACGCCGGGCAGGAAGCCGGGCACGTCCTCGAAGACGACGAGCGGGATGTTGAAGCAGTCGCAGAAGCGCACGAAGCGCGCGCCCTTGACGGAAGCCTCTATGTCGAGCACGCCCGCGAGGTACGCGGGCTGGTTGGCGACGACGCCGACGCTGCGGCCGCCGAGGCGGGCGAAGCCGACGACGATGTTCGGCGCGTAGTGCTCGTGGACTTCAAAAAAATAACCGTCGTCCACGACCGCGTGGATGGCGTCGCGCATGTCGTAGGGCTGGTTCGAAGCTTCGGGGACGAGGGTGTTGAGCGCCTCGACGCGACGGTCTGCGGGGTCTGAAGTCTCTACGCGGGGCGCGTCCTCCATGTTGTTCGAGGGGATGAAGGAGAGCAGTTCTCGCACGAGCAGCAGCGCGTGCTCGTCCGAGTCGGCCGCGAAGTGCGCGACGCCCGAGACGCTGTTGTGCGTGTCTGCGCCGCCCAACTCCTCCTTCGAAACGTCCTCGTGCGTGACGGTCTTAATCACGTCGGGCCCTGTGATGAACATGTAGGAGGTGTTCTTCACCATCACGTTGAAGTCTGTGATGGCCGGGCTGTAGACGGCGCCGCCCGCGCAGGGGCCCATGATGCAGCTTATCTGCGGGACGACGCCGGAGGCGAGCGTGTTGCGCAGGAAGATGTCGGCGTAGCCGCCGAGCGAGACGACGCCCTCCTGTATGCGCGCGCCGCCCGAGTCGTTGAGGCCGACGACGGGCGCGCCGACCTTCATCGCCAAGTCCATCACCTTGCAAATCTTCGCCGCGTGAGTCTCGGAGAGCGAGCCGCCGAAGACCGTGAAGTCCTGCGCGAAGACGAAGACGCGACGGCCGTCTACGAGCCCGTGGCCGGTGACGACGCCGTCGCCGGGGAAGAGTTGCTTGTCGAGTCCGAAGTCGCGCGAGCGGTGTACGACTAACTGGTCGAACTCCTCGAAGGTGCCTTCGTCGAGGAAGAACTCGACGCGCTCGCGCGCAGTCCACTTGCCAGCTTTGTGCTGGCGCTCGACGCGTTCGCGGCCGCCGCCCTCTTCGGCCTGACGCTTACGCTCAAGCAGACGTTCGAGCTTCGACCTGTGCGCGTCTTCCACGGGTTCTGGTTTCATAAAGGTTTGAAGGCGTGAATTATGAATGAAAGGCGCGGATTTGTACACGACACGCGGCCGCGCCGCCGTCTCAGAAAAGACTTCAAAGGTAAGGCGCGAGATGTCGGCGCGCCGACTCTTCAGACGATACCTGAGCCGGACGAATCTTCGGCGTTTACGTCATCTGTGAAGCTAAGGTTAAGGGAGAAGGGGAACTCTCGCGACTGTGCGAGGCGCAGAATCTCTTGGACCGCCTCGCGCACGCGCGCGCGGTACTCGGGCGGGTAGCCGTAAGTTTCGGCGTGCCGCTCGAACTCCTCCTCGTCGAGGACGAGGTAAGAAAAATCGGTCTCGACTAATACGTCAACGTCGAGGTCTACGTAGGAGAGTACGCCGCCTTCGAGCCGCGGCGGGGTGTTGACGTTGCAGTAGAACTTGAGCAGGCGGCCGTCCGGCGCCTGAAAGCGGAAGACGCTGTACCAGCGGTCAGTCCAGTAAACTTCGGTGCTCAGCGTCCCCGCCTCGATGAGGCCGATGAGCGGGTGGCGCACCTCTTCGGCGAAGACGCCTTCGAGGACGATGAGGGAACCGTCCCGCCGAATCAAGCGCGCCGGCCAGCTACGGTTCACGCGCCCGTCGTGCTTGCAGGAGTGTACGAAGACCTCTTCGGAGTCGGGCATTTCAACGCCGCCGAACGCGCACAGGATTGCGCAGGACGCCGACGCCTTCGACTTCTACTTCGACCGTGTCGCCGTCGCGCAGCGGGCCGACGCCCGCGGGCGTGCCCGTCGCGATGAGGTCGCCCGGTTCGAGCGTCATCACCTGCGAGATGTAACGGAGCAGGAAGGGGACGGGGAAGGCCATCGCGCTCGTGCGACCCTGCTGGCGGAGTTCGCCGTTGACGCGCGTCTGCACGAATAGGTCTGAAGGGTCGAGCCCCGTGACGATGTACGGGCCGACGGGGCAGAAGGTGTCGAAGGACTTGCCGCGCGTGAACTGCACGTCCCTGCGCTGTATGTCGCGCGCCGTCACGTCGTTGAGGCACGTGTAGCCGAGGACGTATGCGAGCGGGTCTTCGTCTTGGCCGACGCCGCGGCACCTACGCCCGATGACGACGGCGAGCTCGCCCTCGTGCTCGACCCTCTCCGACTGCGCGGGAAGCTCGACGGGGTCGCCGTCCTTGATGATGGTCGAGGGGGCTTTGAGGAAGAGGAGCGGTTCGGTCGGCATCTCGTTGCCGAGTTCGGCCGCGTGCTCGCGGTAGTTGCGGCCGACGCAGACGATCTTCGAGGGCGCGACGGGCGCGAGCAGATGCGCTTCCGAGAGTTTGACCGAGGCTTCGGAGCCTTCGAGCGAGAGGTTCCCCTCCGGAATCTCGCCGCGCAGGGTGTAGATTTCGTCGCCCTCTATCAGGCCGAAACTCGGGCGCTGCGTCTCCGGGTCAATGAAACGGCAAATCTTCATACTCGACCTGAGCCTTTACTGTCTACGGCGCCGTCTCCGAGAAGACTTCGGACGGGGCCGACTCGTTGCCGGCCGCGTCCACGGCCGTCACGTAGTAGTAGTACTTCTGGCCGGACTTCAGCGCCTCGTCCTGAAAGGTCGTGCGGTCGAGGAGGCGCTGGTTGAGTTTCGTCCACTCCTTCTTCGGAAGCGTCGGGTCTGTCGAGCGGTACAGGTTGTAGCCCGCGACGTCGCGCTCCTGATTCGCGGCGAAGAAGATTGACATGCGCAGCGGCGTGCCCGAAGCCGCCGCGGTCAGACCTGTCGGCGCGGCGGGCGCGAAGATGTCAACGGGCTTCGCCGTGACGGCGTTCGAGTTCAGACTCTCGACGGGCTCGCCGCCCGTGCCGAGCGAGACTGCGCGGACGACGTAGACGTACTCCTCGCCGAAGCTGAAAGACTGGTCGGCGAAACTCGTCGCCTCGACGGGGCGAGAGTTGAGAGGGGTCTGCGCCGGCTGGTTCTGCGAGGCGGCCGAGCGGTAGACGTTGTAGCCGAGCAGGTTCGCGGGCCGCGTGTCGTCCACGTTAGCCTCAGGCGCCGTCCAGCGCAGGACGATCGCGTTCTCTTTGATTTCCGGGCTCGGGTTGACGGCGGGCGGGCGGCTGACGCTCGCCGCGGGCTCTATCAGAAGGAAGTTTGAGAAGGAGGCGCGCTGGCCCGCGGCGTTGACGTAGCGCACGGCGTAGCGCAGGCGCACGGGCTCCGAGAGCGTCAACTCGTCCGTGTATGAGAGAGTCTCGCCGGGCCGTTCCAGTTCTTCCTGCGTGACGGAGCCGATGAGCGTGGCGCGCGCCGAGAACTCCTCCTCGGTCAGGGGCAGAGGGTCGTTCACGGCTTCGGCGAGGCGGTATACGTCCACGCGTCGTATGCTCTGGACGCTCACGTCCGGCGCGTTGCGGCGGGGCGCGGGCCAGCTCAGGATGACCTGATTGCCGCGCTGCACGCCCGAGAGGAGTTCGGTGCGCTGCGGCACGCTCTCGACCGGAGGCAAAGGCGGCCTGCGCTTGCCGCAGGCGGCAAGCGTCAAGGCAAAAGGCAAAAGGCAAAAGGCAAAAATCAGAAGGGAAGAGAAACCCTTCGCGCGGAGCCTCAGACCACTTTTGCCCTTTGCCTTTTGCCTTTTGCCTTTTGCCTTCATTAGAGGACGTAGCGGCTCAAGTCCTGATCTTTGACGATGTCGGAGATCATGCGCGTGACGTACTCGGCGTCTATGAACTGGCGCTTGGGTTCGAGGTCTGGGCCGAGGAAACTGATTTCGTCCAAGACCTTCTCCATGATCGTGTGCAGGCGCCGGGCGCCGATGTTCTCGGTCTGCTCGTTGACGCGCACGGCGAAGCGCGCGACGGCGTCCACGGCGTCCTCCGTGAAGTCGAGCTCTATCCCCTCCGTCTCAAGGAGCGCCTTGTACTGCTTGACGAGCGAGTTCTTCGGCTCGGTCAGGATGCGCTTGAAGTCTTCGAGCGTGAGCGAGTCAAGCTCGACGCGTATGGGGAAGCGACCCTGTAGCTCGGGGATGAGGTCTGAGGGCTTCGAGACGTGGAAGGCGCCGGCCGCGATGAAGAGCACGTGGTCTGTGCGCACCATGCCGTAGCGCGTGTTGACGGTCGTGCCCTCGACGATGGGCAGGAGGTCACGCTGCACGCCCTCGCGCGAAACGTCCGGGCCTGAGCCCGACTCGCGCCCTGCGATCTTGTCCAACTCGTCGAGGAAGATGATGGCGGACGACTCGACGCGTTCGAGCGCGGCGCGCGCCACCGAGTCCATGTCAACGAGGCGCTCCTCTTCTTCCTGTATGAGGTACTCCATCGCCTCGTCCACGCGCATGCGCTGGCGTTTGGTGCGGCCCTGAAAGAGGTTGCCGAGCATGTCCTTCATGTTGATGCCCATCTCTTCCACGCCCTGCGGCCCCGCGACCTCGATGGTCGGAAAGCTCTTCTCGCGCACCTCCATCTCGACGAGGCGGCTGTCGAGCTTGCCCTCGCGCAACTGCGCGCGCAGCTTCTCGCGCGTCTTCTGCGACTGGTCTTCGCGCTCGGGGGCGTCGGCGGAGTCGTCCGCGGCCGAGTCGAAGTCGTAGTAGCCGGCCGACTGACGCGGCGGCAGGAGCAGGTCGAGTACGCGCTCTTCGGCGTTGTTCTCGGCCTTCTCAGCGACCTCCTCGATCTTCTCCTCGCGCACCATGTCCACTGCGATTTCGGTCAGGTCGCGTATCATGCTCTCGACGTCGCGGCCGACGTAGCCGACCTCTGTGAACTTCGACGCCTCGACCTTGAGGAAGGGCGAGTTGGACATGCGCGCGAGGCGGCGCGCGATCTCTGTCTTGCCGACGCCGGTCGAGCCGATCATGATGATGTTCTTCGGCATCACGTCGGCGGCCATCTCGGGCGGGAGTTTTTGGCGGCGGACGCGGTTGCGCAGGGCGATGGCGACGGCGCGCTTGGCCGCGTTCTGGCCGACGACGTGCTTGTCGAGTTCCGCGACGATCTGCCGCGGCGTCATCTCGTCGAGCCGAGCCTCCTCGTCCACCTCGCCTGAAAGATAAATGACCATTGCGAACTTGCCTGAAACTTAAAGCTTCCCCTGAAGGGACGGCCGCGCGTGCGGCGCCTTCAAATCTCTTCGATGATGATGTTCTGGTTAGTGTAGATGCAGATTTCGCCTGCGATCTGTAAAGCGCGCTCGGCTATCTCGCGCGCAGGCATCTCCGTGTGTTCGAGCAGAGCGCGCGCGGCCGCGAGCGCGTAAGGGCCGCCGGAGCCAATGGCCAAGACGCCCCCGTCGGGCGCGATTACGTCGCCGTTTCCGGAGAGGAGGAAGGAACTCCGCTCGTCCGCGACGATGAGCAGCGCTTCGAGGTGGCGTAAGATTTTGTCGGTGCGCCACTCCTTGCTCAGCTCGATGGCGGCGCGCTCAAGGTTGCCGTGATACTGTTCGAGCTTGCCCTCGAAACGCGCGAGCAGGGAGAAGGCGTCTGCCGAAGCCCCCGCGAAGCCCGCGAGAATCTTGTCGTTGTAGAGACGCCTGACTTTGCGCGCCCCGCTCTTCATCACCGTATCGCCGAGCGTGACCTGCCCGTCGCCCGCGAGCGCGACGCGGCCGCCCCTGCGCACGAGCAGGATGGTTGTACTGCGAAACTCTCTCGACGGGCGGTTCATAAGTAAGCTAAGCACTATAGAAACTGGCGAGAAGGGAAGTCAAGCGACCCCGCCGCCGCGGCCGGCGCCTGTTGATTCGCGTGCGCCGGCCCCGCGGGAACGGACACGCGCCGCGGATTTAGGTTATGATGAAACCCTTCGGGAGGGGTCGGACGGATGAACGCGCGCAGGCCGCTTATAGGCATCACCACGCGCCACGAGCTTGAGACCGAAAGGTTCTACCTCGCGCGCTTCTATGCGGAGGCCGTGGAGGCGAAGGGCGGCGTGCCTCTGCACATCCCACTGATTCCGGAGCCGGATTACATCGGTTCGGTCGTGTCTCGGCTCGACGGCGTGCTTCTGCCCGGGAGCGCTTCGGACGTAGACCCTCTGCGCTACGGGAGCGACCCGCACACGCAACTCGGGCAGGTGCATCCCTTAAAGGACGAGACAGACCTGCTCGTCCTGAAAGAGGTCGAGCGGCGCCGCCTGCCCCTTCTGGCGATCTGTTTCGGGATGCAGGTCTGGAACGTCTCGCGCGGCGGGACTCTGATTCAGGACATCGCGTCCGAAGTCCCCAAGGCGCTCAAGCACGAGCAGGGCGCGCCGCGTGACAGGCGTTCACACGGAATCACGCTGCACGAGGAGAGCCTTCTGTATAGATTGGCGGGCGGCGGTAGTGCTCTGGTCAATAGCCATCATCATCAGGCGCTCGAAAAGATCGGCGAGGGGTTACAGGCGACCGCTTGGAGTCCTGACGGGTTAATCGAGGCGGTCGAAGACCTGCGAGAGGGACGCTGGGCGGTCGGCGTGCAATGGCATCCGGAGATTGGCTGGGCGAAAGATGACCTGTCCGGCGCAATCTTCAGTGCGTTTGTTGAGGCGTGCACCGTTGCGTCCGATAACATCGGATGATTTGCCAAGTGCTTTTTTTTGATTGTTTCTAAAGGGAAGAGAACTGTAGCGGAGGAATATCCTTAAAAATGTCCAAGCGGAAAATAGATTTAGGGATTGAGAGACTTTGTAAAGAACGCTCCGAGTTGATAAAGGGCGTAAGGGTCGGGCTCGTCTGTAATCAGGCCTCTGTCGATCACGATTTGAACCACTCCGCTGACGTTCTGAGGGGACTCGGCGGAGTGAACCTGACGACCCTCTTCGGCCCGCAGCACGGCGTCAGGGGCGACGTGCAGGACAACATGGTCGAGACGCCGCACACGGTTGACCAAGAGACGGGGCTGCTCGTCTACTCCCTCTACAGCGAGACGCGCGAGCCGACCGATGAGATGCTCGAAGACGTAGACGTCATCGTCTGCGACCTACAGGACGTTGGCTGCCGCATATACACCTTCGTCTACACCATCGCCAACTGTATGCGCGTCGCGCGCAGGCTCGGCAAGCGCGTGGTCGTCTGCGACCGGCCTAACCCCCTCGGCGGCGTGGCTTTGGAAGGGAACGTTCTGGAGGAGGGTTTTGAGTCCTTCGTCGGACAGTATTCTCTGCCGACGAGGCACGGGATGACCGCTGGCGAACTGGCACGGATGTTTAATGAGCACTGGGGGTTAGGTTGCGAGTTGGAAGTAGTCGCAATGGAAGGCTGGTCGCGCGAGCTTTGGTTCGACGAGACTGATGTCCCTTGGGTTCTGCCTTCGCCGAACATGCCCACGCTCGATTCGGCGACCATTTTTCCGGGGACAGTGCATCTGGAAGGCACGCAGATGTCCGAGGGGAGGGGCACCACCAGACCCTTCGAGCTGGTCGGGGCGCCTTACATAAACCCTTGGGAATTCGCGCGAAAACTCACGTCGGAAGGTCTGCCGGCAGTCACCTTTCGCCCGACAAGTTTTCTGCCGACCTTTCAGAAGCACATGGGAGCTACCTGTCACGGCGTGCAGATACACGTGCTGGACAGGCTTGAGTTCAAGCCCGTGCTGACGGGCGTAGGGGTTGTAAAGACCTGTTTCGAGCTCTACCCTGAAGATTTTCGCTGGAAGGAGCCACCCTACGAATACGTCTTCGACCGAAACCCCTTCGACATCATCTCCGGTGGTGAAAGCCTCAGAAGGGCTTTCGAGAGAGGGGATGGACTGGAAGAGATAGAGAAGTCTTGGAAGGCTGGACTTCAGACGTTCCGTGAGGCGCGGCAGGAATTTCTGCTCTACTGACGCTCAAAAGCGCCGGACTTCAACAAAAACCTTAAGAATGTCGTCGCGCCGACTCTTAAAGTAAAACGTCAGCCAAAGACTTAGAGTAAAACTTTACGTTGAGGTTGATGAAGAAATAATGTTGAAAGACTCGAACTATTTATCTGATTTAGACGAGCTTTTGGCCGAGTGCGAAGCCCTCCACGGCCACATCTGTCCCGGTCAACTCTTGGGCGTGCGTATGGCGACGCTGGGTTGTAAACTGATCGGGATAGACGACCCGCGCGGCGCCGATAGAAAAAAGTTGATCGTCTGGGTGGAGATTGACCGCTGTGTCGCGGACGCGATAGGCGCCGTGACGGGCGTGCGTCTGGGGAAGAGGAGTCTGAAGTATTTTGATTACGGGAAGGTGGCGGCGACTTTCTCGAATATCCATGAAAAAAGCGCTGTCAGAATCGTCGCGAGGGATGAGTCCAGAACTCTGGCGGATGAACTGCACCCCGGCGTCGCCAGTAAAAAAGAGCGGCAGATGCTGACGTACAGAGAGGCCCTTGCGGAAGAGTTATTTAAGATCGAATCTGTTCGAGTCAACGTTAAAGATTTAGACATGCCCGGAAAGCCGATTAAAAGAGTCACGTGCGAGCTTTGTGGGGAAGGGGTAAATGATGGCAGGGAGATTCTAGATGGCTTGAACAGGAAAGTTTGTCGTGCCTGTGCCTTCGGAGCATATTATCAACTACCCTGATCGTCGGCGTCCGATAACGCCGACGGTGAACGATTGGCTTTGCACAAAAATACGGGAGCGTACCCGGCATAGAGTGGTTCGCCATCAGGCCTAGCTCAATGTGCAAAGCCTGAACGATTCAATGCTGTTTTGTATGGAATTTGAGATTCGCGCGGTGTTATTTAAAGTAAGTTGTTAGAACCGATTCGGCTACGCTTGGAAGAGAGATCATGAATCCTTGGTTGATAGGACTGATCGCTTGGCTCGTCCCGGGGCTCGGTCACGCCCTGCAGAGACGATTCATAAAGGGCATTCTGGGGGGAGCTGTAATCCTTCTGATGTTCGTCATAGGGGTTACACTCGGTGGGCACATCTACGGGGTCAGGGACACGAGCGAAGGGCTTCTGTCTGCCCTGTTCGGGCTCTGCGACTTCGGGGCGGGCATTCTTTACCTCGTTTCGAGGCTGGCCGGCTTCGCGTACAACGAGCGGCCAGACCAGGCTACGGCCGAGTACGGCAGCGTCTTTCTGATGGTCTCCGGGCTGCTCAACCTCATTCTGGCGCTCGACGCTTTTGACATAAGGGTTGGGAGAAAGTCTTGACACACTTTGCCTTAATGATTCTGTTCGCGCTGCTCGTCGCGGTCGTCTTCGGCGTCGTGGGCAGGGAAGGCGAGCACGGACGCCTGCGCTACGGGGTCAAGATATTTCTTGAGTTCTTGGGGGTCGGGTTCGCACTGGCCTGGCTGCTCTACTTCGTGCCATGGTAGAGGTGCCGCCAGAACCTCCCAGACGCAAGAGAGATCATGGGATTAGTCGAGACAGAGGCCATCGTCCTGCAGACGTATAAGCTGGCCGACGCGGACAAGATCGTCCTCTGCATGACCGAGAAGGCCGGACTCGTGCGGGGCGTCGCGCGGGGCGCACGTCGCCTCAAGAGTAAGTTCGGAGCGAGTCTAGAACCCTCCACGCTGATTCAGCTCACCTTCTTCGAGAAGGAGACGCGCGAACTCGTCACAATCAAGAGCGCGGAGATCGTCGAGTCTTACTTCGAGGCAGCGTCTGATGCGGACGCCGTCGAAGGGCTCGTGTACATTTTGGAGCTTGTAAAGGAGTTCGCGCCGCCACACCAGGCCGACGAGAGGCTCTTTAAAATGCTGCGTGCGTGCGTCGCGTACCTCGCAGGGAACCCAACGCGGGCTCATGCGGTCAACGCCTACGCGGAGCTCTGGACGCTCAGGCTCACGGGTTTTCTGCCGGAATTTAAGGCGTGCGGCGTGTGTGGAACGGCCTTGGGCAAATCCTTTCGCGGCCAGATTTTCCTCTCACACGAAGGGGTTCTCTGGTGCCAGACATGTAAAGGCGCGGGCGCGCAGCCGATCGGGGCAGAAGTATACGGATTACTCTATGCCACGCGCTCTATGCGTCCCGGGGAGTGGTCTATGCTCTACACAGAGGCCGACGCCGAGAGTCGGCGCGCCGTCTCGGAACTCGCACGAAGATTAGTACGCAGGGCTTTAGAGCGGGAACCGCGTGCAGGCCAGTTTACCAGAGCGCTCTCTTAGCGAACCGGTCACCCCACAACCGCGTCCGATAAGGTAGGGTGTTAAATCCGTGTCGCAGACGTTATGCTGAAACCTTGGAGAGCGCTGGATAGATATCTCATCGCGGCCGCGCTGCCCTACGTCTTTCTAGCGCTGACTGTACTCTCCGCGATACTGCTCATACAACAGACTGCGAAATTCGCAGAAGTGCTCGGTTCCTCCGACACCCCGCTCAATCTGACCTTGCAGGTCGCCGCGAACCTTCTCCCGGGCATACTCGTCTTTACGCTGCCGACCTCCGTGCTCGTGGGCACCTCGACCGGCTTCGGTCAACTGGGGCACGATAGCGAGTTGACGGCCATACGCGCCGCAGGCGTCGGGACGCTCAGAATCATCGCCCCGCTCCTCTTCTTGGGCGCGCTCGCCAGCGCCCTCACGCTCTTCGTGGCCTTCCGAGTCCTGCCGCTCTCGTCTCAAAGTCTACGCGACATAGGCCTGCGCGCGGCCCTATACAAGTTGGAGTCCCCCGTCGAGCCGAAGAGCTTCTACACGGGCATTCCCGGCAAAGTCGTCTACGTGCGTGAGGGCGACCAAGAGAAGGGGCTCTGGGGGAAGATTTTTATACAGTGGGAGGAGCAGGGGGGCGAGGTGCGCCTCGTCACGGCGAAGACGGGTCGGCTCGACTTCTCTGGCGAACAGGCGGAACTTGTGCTCGACGAAGCACTCCTGACGACTCTGCCCGCGGGGGGCGCTGAGGCCATCGCAAAGGGCGCGCACGTCACGATCGAGCGTTCGGCCAACATGCGCGTGCGCGACGAACGGCTCAACCTCGGCAGGAGCGCCATCACACGCCGTATGCGCGAACGCGAGCCGGAAATGGATGAGCTTGGCTGGTCGGGACTCTTAGAAAGGGCAGGGAATTCAAGCGACGCGACGGTACGCAGGGAGGCCACGCTGGCCTTCCACAGACGCCTCACGCTCGGGCTCTCTCCCGTCATCTTCGCCTTCTTCGGCGCCGTCCTCGGCCTGAAAGTCGTGCGCGGGGGGCGTTCGAAAGGCGTCGTGCTCTCCTTGGCCTCGATGCTCGTCTACTACCTCATCTCCCTCGCGGGGGAGCAGTTGGGGCGCGCGGGTGCGGTCTCGCCCATCATAGGCTCTTGGCTGGCCATCGCCTTAGCGACGGCGGCAGGGCTTCTGCTCTTAGCCTCACGGAGCAGAAACTACGGCCTCGTCCTAAAGGTTTCGCGGCCCGCGAGACAGGCGAACGCGTCCGTCGGTGTGGCCGCGGGCGCGAGGAGGTGGCACGTCTCGCCCTTCGGACTTCTGGACAAGAACATCTTCAACTCGCTCGCATCAAACTTCCTCTTGGCCGTCTCCGCGCTCGTCTCGATCTTCCTGATCTTTACGCTCTTCGAGCTGATTAAATTCATCGTCATCAACAAGACGGGCGCGTACCTCGTTATCAGATATCTTCTGTATCTTCTGCCTTTCGCGTGCGTGGCGGTCACGCCCGTCGGCGTGCTTCTGGCCGCGCTCATAACCTTCGCCCTGATGGTTCGGCGTAACGAGTCGGTCGCGTGGTGGTCGAGCGGGCAGAGCGTCTTCCGACTCATCGTGCCGTGCCTCTTCTTCGCGGTTCTGGTCGGCGCGTGCGTCTGGCTAGTGCAGGACAAACTCATGCCCGAAGCCAACCGGCGCCAGAACGCCCTGCGCGGGATGATTAAGACAGGGGGAGCGCAGACCGAGGCCCAGACGGGCCGGCGCTGGGTCTCCAGCGCAGACGCGAGGCGCGTATACGCATACGACCCCACGGGAGGCGAAGGGGGACTCTACGACGATTTTGTGGTTTTTGATTTCGACACGGAGGCGACGCACCTCGAAAGGATATACATTGCGCCGAAGGCGGACACGGGCGCCGGTGGGAGGCTCGTGCTGCGCGGTGCGGAGGTGATTGATTTCGGCGGGCGCAGGGCGACTTACACACATCTGGACGAGGTATCGCTCGAGTCGGTCGATTTCCAAGCGTTTAGCACCGGACTTAACCGGCCGATGGAGCTGGATTACCGCTCTTTAAGCGCTTACATAAAGGCGCTTAAGGAGCGGGGCGCCAACGTACAGCCCCTCACAGTCGCACTGGGCCGACGCCTCGCTGAGCCGTTCCTCCCACTCGTCATGATCCTCGTCGGCGCGCCGCTCGCCTTCGTCTTCGGAAGACGCGGGACGGTCGTGGCACTCTGTGTCTCGATAGGGGTCGGGCTGCTCTTCTTGGGGGTGATGAGTGTGGCACAGCAGGTCGGGGCCAGCGGGTTAATCTCACCCTACATCGCCGCGTGGTCTCCGCCGATACTCTTCTCAGGGGCGGGTATATACATGCTCACGCGCTCACGGACTTGACGCGGGTGAGGGCATCAAGTCCGTGAGCGCGTGTTGTTGAAGGTTGATTGCTTGAGACCCGCCTAGGTGCCAGTCTCCCAGCTGGAAAGGTATTCGACCTGCTCTGAAGTCAGCGTGTCGATGCTGACCCCGAGGGCTTTGAGCTTGAGGCTCGCGATCTCCGTATCCACCTCTTCGGGCAGTGTGTGCACGCCGGGTTTGAGCTCATCACGGTGTTTCACAAGATACTCGACCGAGAGTGCTTGGTTGGCGAAACTCATGTCCATGACGCTCGCGGGATGCCCCTCGGCCGCCGCGAGGTTGATGAGCCTCCCCTCTCCGAGGACTATGACGCGCCGCCCGCTCTCTCTGATCGCGAACTCTTCGACGAAGGGGCGCAGGGTCTGTGGGGGCTGAGACATCTCGCGCAGTGCGACGAGGTTAAGTTCCAAGTCGAAGTGGCCGCTGTTGCAGACCAGAGCCCCGTCCTTCATTCTAGCGAAGTGCTCGCCGTCTATGACGTGCCTGTTGCCGGTGACCGTGATGAAGAGGTCGCCTATGGCCGAGGCCTCGGCCATAGGCATCACGCGGAAGCCGTCCATGACCGCCTCGACGGCCTTGACGGGGTTGATTTCCGTGATGACGACGTTGGCGCCAAGGCCGCGCGCGCGCATGGCGACGCCTTTGCCGCACCAGCCGTAGCCAACGACGACGACCGTGCGGCCCGCGAGAAGGATGTTAGTCGCGCGTATGATTCCGTCGAGCGTGGACTGCCCTGTGCCGTAACGGTTATCGAAGAAGTGCTTCGTCTGTGCGTCGTTGACGGCGATGGAGGGGAAGGTGAGCACGCCCGCCTGTTCCATAGCCTTCAGGCGTACAATCCCGGTCGTGGTCTCTTCGGTCGTTCCGATGAGCTCGGCCTGCTGCTCGCCGCGCTCCTTGAGAAGCGTGGCGACGACGTCCGAGCCGTCGTCTATGATGAGTTGCGGGCGGAAGTCCAGAGCGGTGCGCACGTGCCGGTTGTACGTCTCTGTGGATTCGCCTTTGATAGCGTAGACAGGCACGCCCCAGTCTGCCACGAGCGAGGCGGCGACGTCGTCCTGTGTGGAGAGAGGGTTCGAGGCGATGAGGAGGGCTTCCGCCCCGCCCGCCTGTAGTGTACGGACGAGGTTCGCAGTCTCCGTCGTCACGTGTGCGCAGGCGACCAAGCGCACACCCTTCAAGGGCTTTTCGGCGGCGAACTTCTCGCGTATGAGGCGCAGAACCTGCATTTCGCGCTCGGCCCATTCGATGCGACGCTTGCCGTCCGCCGCGAGATTGATGTCCTTTATATCAAACTCGCTGACACTCTTTGTACTCATCATTCCACCTTAAAGTAAAGGGTTAAGTATAGCTGAAAAGCCTCGGAAGGAGCTTAAATCCAAGCTTACCTTATACCTTGGCCGCCTCCCGCAACTCCTGTGCGCGATCGGAGACTTCCCAAGTGAAACCCTCCTCGTTACGTCCGAAGTGGCCGTAAGCCGCCGTTTTCCTATAGATTGGCTGGCGTAGCTTGAGAGTTTCGATGATGCCGTGGGGGGTGAGCTTGAAATGTTCCCGCACGAGTTCGGACAGGAGCGACTCGCTGACGCGCCCTGTGCCGCCCGTGTCTACTAGCACAGAGACCGGGTCGGCGACCCCAATAGCGTAGGCCAGTTGCACCAAGCAACGCTCCGCGAGCCCCGCCGCCACTATGTTTTTGGCGATATAGCGGGCCATATATGCCGCGGAGCGGTCGACCTTGGTCGGGTCTTTGCCCGAGAAGGCGCCGCCGCCGTGCGGTGCGTAGCCGCCGTAAGTGTCTACGATAATCTTTCTGCCGGTGAGCCCTGCGTCACCCTGCGGCCCCCCTACGACGAAGCGCCCGGTCGGGTTAATGTGGTATTTCGTCGTTTTATCCAGCAATTCCTGCGGGACGGTAGCCTTTATGACCTGTTCGAGAATCTCTTCGCGTAGCTGTTCGTTCGAGACTTCCGGGGCGTGCTGCGTGGAGATAACCACCGCGTCTATGCGGAAAGGACGTCCGTCCCTGTACTCCACAGTCACCTGCGACTTGCCGTCTGGGCGCAGGTAGGGGAGTGCCCCAGTGCGTCTTGCGTCCGAGAGCTTGCGCGAGAGTTTATGCGCCATCTGTATCGGCAGCGGCATCAACTCTTCCGTCTCGTTGCAGGCGAACCCGAACATGAGCCCTTGGTCGCCCGCGCCGCCCGTGTCCACGCCCATGGCGATGTCCGGCGACTGTTTATCCACCGCCGTCAGGACTGCGCATGTGTCGCAGTCGAACCCGAACTTGGCGCGCGTATAACCTATCTCTCGAACGGTTTCACGTGCCACCTGCGAGAAATCCACTTGTGCGTCCGTCGTGATCTCGCCGGCGATGACGACGAGCCCCGTCGTGACGAGCGTCTCGCAGGCGACGCGGCCTTTGCTGTCCTGTGATAGAACCGAGTCTAAGACTGCGTCTGAAATCTGGTCGGCGATCTTATCCGGATGGCCTTCTGTGACGGATTCTGAAGTGAAGAGGTAACTGCCGGAGTTGCTCAATTGCGATGTGCCTCCTGTGTTCTATAGGGAAGAATCTGCTCAGGTCAAAAGAACGCGTAATGTATCAACTGGCCTTTGTATGTGTCAAGGAGCGGGAGTGTTGTAAGCCTGTGAAGTTTTAGTATCTTGGTATCAGCAATGGAACATAAGATTCATTATCAGACTCCGCGGATATCGTGTTTTCTATTCCTGAGTTGTCTTCGAGCACGTCCCCTGTCGGCCACGCTTGCAAATCTCTCGTTTATTCTTTATTACTCTTCCCGGACGCGTGCTAGCCCAACTAACTCATATGACTAATAAAATCGAGAACAATTCGAGCCGAAAGAAGCTCCCGGCGGGGACATTGGAAAGCCTTAAGAAGATCATCAACACCCTGCCCAAAGAGCATCTACGCGGTATAGACCGCGTGCGGCTCGTGGACTCAATAAACGATCCCAGACTCAGACAGGCCAATACGGCGCAGCTCCCGGGGCTCTATCATCCGAAACAGGGGGCGCAACCGGCTTGGCTGGAAGTCGCACTCGACGTGCTCCTCCCTAAAAACGTACCAGTTCATAAGAGACTTCTTCCGAGACTCTCTTTTAAGGCCAATCTGGCAGCAGTCATCTTCTCGCTCGTAGGACAACACCACTACCTTACGCTGCGCCATTCGGTTAAGAAGGGGCAGTTGGAGTCCTCGATCAGGCTCTACACCGAAAAGCAGTTGCGTAAATGGAATGAGAGTGAGCACACGTTGCGCGCGCGCATCTTCAAGCCTCTTCAGCCTACTTTCGAGCGTTGGGCGCGCAGCCTTCAAAGGAGAGCCAAAAGCGGCGGGAAGACCAGCTAGGTCTTCCCTGTTCGGAGAATTTTAAGACTCCTCAAGCTCCTGAATCACGGACTTGAGGGCGCTGACGATCTCTGCCTTTCCCACCTCCGACTTAGAGAACTTGACTTCAACTTTTACATTAGGTGTCGGGAGGTGGTATTTGAACGTGAAAGGCTTCGTAAACTCGGCTCCCGCCTCTCTACTCTTCCTCTCACGTATAAGTGTACGCGCCTCGTCTCTCGTCAAATCCTTCTTTGAGAGAAATTTAATCATCTCCCGCATCGAGTCCGTGTCCGGCTGCCTGACGATCTGTAAAAGGAGCGACTTCACGTTGATGTCGGCGCGCCGACATTCCTCACGTATCTCCTCAGGTATCGCCGCCAGCGTAATCGCCTCCGTTACAGTGCTGCGACTCTTCCCGACTTTCTTCGAGACGTCCTCGTGCGTGTAGCCGTATCTCTGACAGAGGGCCGCGAGCCCGTCCGCCTCTTCCCAAGGCGTCAGGTCTTTCCTCTGCATGTTCTCTATGAGCGCGATTTCGGCCACCGCCGCAGCGTCCACGTCCATCTCTATGCACGGCACTTCCCTGAGCCCTGCCGCCGTCGCCGCACGCCATCGCCTCTCGCCAGCGATGATCATCCAGCGCCCCTTCTGCTGCTGCGAGGGCTTGACCAAGAGCGGCTCCAGAACGCCCTTCTCTTTGATGGACGTGACTAACTCGGACAGGTCACCGATCTCTACGCGCGGCTGCTCCGGGTTCGGGTCGAGTAGCTCGATTGAGATCAGGCGCCCGATTGCCGTGGGGCTCTGGCTCGAAAGCTCCTCGACGTAGTGCGCGTCATGCCTCATACGTATCCCCGTCGGGAGACCTCTCCTAGACACGGCTCAACACCTCTTCGCAAAGTTTTGTGTACTCGCTCGCGCCTGTAGAGTGCGGCGCGAATGTAAAGATGGATTCCTTGTAGGCAGGGGCCTCTTCCAGACGCACGCTCTTCGTGATTACCGTCTCGAAGACCTGTGGGCCGAAGACGCTACGTATCTGCTCATACACTTCCCTCGCGAGCGTCGTCCTCTTATCGAAGAGCGTCACCACAACCCCGAGCACGCGCAGGTTCGGGTTGGGCCGCGCCTTGACCTTTTCAATCGTCTCCAGAAGGTCGTCGGTTCCTTCGAGCGCATAAAAGGAGGATTGTATCGGAATCAGAACGTGAGTCGAGGCGACCAGCGCGTTCACCGTTATCAGACCTAACGTGGGCGGCGTATCAATAAAAATCGTGTCGTAGCGCGCAGAGATCCGTTCCAGCCTGTCCTTCAGGCGGAAAGGGGCGTCGAAATCCCCTACGAGTTTCGACTCCAGCTTCGCCAAGTTGATTCTGGCGGGAATTAACTCAAGCCCTTCGACGGAAGTCTTGTATGTGTACGCCCCCAAATCCTCCTGCCCGTCCACCATCAGCTCGTAGGCGGAGACGCCTATGAGTTGCGGGTCTAGAAAGGAGATGGAGCTGTTGCCCTGCGGGTCAAGGTCGAGCAGAAGGACGCGCCGGCCCTTCTGTGCGAACGCGGCCGCAAGGTTGATGGCAGTCGTCGTCTTTCCAACGCCGCCTTTCTGGTTCGCGATGGAGATGATGTTGCTCAAAAGAGAGGTTACCCGGTCAGAGAGTTGCAGAACCACTTAGTCGCAGAACTACATAGGTAAATCGCCGGCCTCGCCGATCACGTCGGGCCAATCCTCTTCCCCGCTCGCGGACGCCTCTTCCTCGTCGCCCGTGACAGTATTTCTGGAAGCGCGTATCACCTCTTCGTTCACGTATATCGGGCAGTCCACGCGCAAAGCGAGCGCGATGGCGTCCGAAGGGCGCGCGTCTATCATGACGGTCTCGCCCGCTCGATCCTTCATGATGATGGCCGCGAAAAACGTGTTATCCCTTAACTCCGTCACCACGACGCGTTCGACGCCCGCCCCCATCTCCAGTATGACGTTCCGCAGAAGGTCGTGCGTCATGGGCCTCTGCGGGGATATTTTTTCGATTTCGAGCGCGATGGCGTTCGCCTCGTAGGCGCCCACCCAGATGGGCAGCATCGTTTCGCTGTTAACGTCCTTTAAGATAATGATGGGCGTCCCGCTGCTCGGGTCCATCATTAAGCCTCTGATTTTAACCTCGATCTCCATACACACCTCAAACTTGCGCTGCGGAAGGCGCCGACACCTTCCCGTAGAGACTGTGGGATTTGGCCTCGGTCACCTTAACTTTCAAAATCTTCCCGACCGAGGCCTTATCGGCCCGGAAATTTATAACCTTGTTGCAGGTCGTGTGCCCCTTCAAGTCCTCCAAGGACCGCGCGCTGGCGCCTTCGGCGAGGGCCTCGACCTCCGTACCTACGTAATCCCTGTAAATCTCGCCCTGAATCGCCATCTGCAGCCGCTCAAGCATCAGGAAACGGCGCGTCTTCTCTTCCGGCGACACAGAATCGTGCAGCTTGGCCGCAGGCGTCCCCGGCCTCTGCGAGTATTTGAAGATGTACAGCCCGTGAAAACCGCAGGTTTTCACCAACTTCAGAGTATCCTCGAACTCCTCTTCGGTCTCGCCCGGGAAGCCGACAATTATGTCACTGGTTAAAGCAATTCTCCTACGCGAATTCTTAATCGCCTCCACCTTTTTGAGGTAATCCTCGACCTTATGACCGCGGCGCATTGCACGCAACACGCGATTGTTGCCGGACTGCACAGGAAGATGTACCCAGTTGCATAGATTTTCGTGCTCTTCGAGTGCTCTAACGATATCCGCATGAAAATCTCTGGGGAAAGAGGTCGTGAATTTCACCCTCGGCATGCCTGTGGAAGCGACCGCACGTAGGAGTCTAGAGAAAGGCGTGGCGCCGTCGAACCCCTCCAGACCTCTCTCGACCTTCGGCCTGTAGCTGTTGACGTTTTGGCCGATTAACTGGACCTCCTTGTAACCCTGCCCCAGAAGCCCTCTGACCTCCTCGACAATTTCGGACGCCGCACGGCTCCGCTCCCGCCCCCTTGAAAAAGGCACAATACAATAGGTGCAGAATTTATTACACCCCTCGACGATTGGGACAAAAGCGACGTGCTTGGAATGACGCTCTGCGTGTGAGATTTCATACGCGTTCTCCTCCTCACGCGCTCCAACGTCTACAACACGCCCTTCGCCACCTCGCACCTTCTCAAGTAGCTGCGGGAGCCTGTCGGTAGCGCCCGTGCCGACGACCAACTGGACGGAGGAGGAGCTGTTAAAAATAGCTTCACCTTCGAGTTGCGCGACACAACCCATGACACCGATCAAAGCCTTCCGGCCCGCACGATCCCTCTTAATCTCGCCGACCCTGTTAAAAACTTTCTGCTCGGCCTTCTCTCGAATCGAGCAAGTATTGAGCAAGATGATGTCGGCACTTTCGACCGAATCCGTCAGATCAAACCCCTTGGCACGCAGCTTTGTCGCGGCGCGCTCCGAATCGGCCACGTTCATCTGACAGCCAAAAGTCTCTATATGTACTGTAGGTTTATTCAAATTGAGTCCTCACGCGGGAGTTTATCAGAAACGACATTTCTGACGTGAAAAACCGTCAACATTCTTTGTCGAGAGTATTAAGCGCTTACTTAAATTAAGCGCTTATGACATAACAGTCGAAAGCGGTTCGCGGAGATTTATTACTCCCATTCGATTGTACTCGGAGGCTTCGAGCTGACATCAAAGACTACACGGTTAATACCACGGACTTCTGAGATCAGTCTGGCCGAAATTCTCCCCAAAACATCGTGCGGGAGTCGGGCCCAGTCTGCGGTCATCCCGTCCACGCTGGTCACCGCGCGTATCGCAAGCACGCGTTCGTACGTTCTGAAATCTCCCATTACTCCGACCGTGGAGACCGGCAAGAGCACCGGAAAAGCCTGCCAAACGGCGTCGTATAGCTGGGATAATTTGAGTTCTTCTTCGATTATTAAGTCAGCCGCACGCAGCACCCTGAGGTGCTCAGGCACCACTTCACCTATCACCCTCACGGCAAACCCGGGCCCCGGGAAAGGATGCCGCCGCAGAAAGTCTTCGGGTATGCCCAGATCTCGCCCGATCATGCGTACCTCATCTTTGAATAGCTCCCGCAACGGCTCTATAAGCTTAAGATTCATACGCTCGGGCAGGCCGCCGACGTTGTGATGGCTTTTGATGACTGCGGAGGGGCCTCTGACCGACGTCGATTCGATGACGTCCGGGTAGAGAGTACCCTGCACAAGATATTTCACGCCCCCGATACTGCGCGCCTCCTGCTCGAAAATCTCAATAAAAACCCTGCCGATGACCTTCCTCTTCTCCTCCGGATCGACGACGCCCTTCAGCGCCCCCAAGAACTGCTCCGAAGCATCCACGCCGATGACGTTCAGGCTCATTTTCTGCCTGAATAAGGCGCATGTGGTTTCAAACTCACCCTCCTTTAAAAGGCCCGTATCAACGAATATGCACGTCTGACGCTCTCCGACCGCCTCGTGCACGAGGGTCGCCGCGACGGTCGAATCCACCCCCCCGGAAAGGCCGCAGATGACGTTCCCGTCTCCGACCAGTTCACGAATCCTCTCCACCTGCTCGCCGATTATGGCGCGCGGCGACCAATCCGGCGTCACCTTACAGGCTTGAAAGAGGAAGTTTTGGAGAATCTGCTTGCCGAACGGAGTGTGCGCGACTTCCGGGTGGAATTGGACGCCAAATATGCGTCCGCTTAACCCCTCAATAGCGTTAAGCGCATCGGCAGTTTTCGCGGTGACTTGAAAGCCTTCCGGCACGCTGATGATATGATCGCCGTGGCTCATCCAGACGTCCATCTCCTCAGGCAAATGCCTGAAAAGAAGGCTGTTATTGTCAGTGACGCGGAGCCGTGCATACCCGTACTCGCGGTTTTTGGAGGGACGCACCTCCCCACCCAGTTCCGAAGCGAGTATCTGCATCCCGTAGCAGATGCCCAGCACGGGGCAGTCGAACTTCTGAAGCAGGTCGTAAGAGAGCTTTGGGGCATCCTCGTCGTAAACGGAGGCGGGGCCGCCCGATAAGATAAGCCCCTTCGGACCTCGCTCGAGCAGAGCTTCCGGCGGGGTGTTGAAAGGCAAAATCTCGCAGTAAACGTTCGATTCCCTAACCCTACGCGCTATAAGCTGCGTATATTGAGAACCGAAATCGAGAATAATTATGTTGTCGTGCGAGTTGGGTCGCTTGCTCAAAAGCCTTCCTCCTCCGTAGACTTACGGCGCACGGATATTGAACTTTATTCGCCGTAAAGAATTATAGTTGGTGAAAATAACTTTAGCCAAGTTAATGCGCATATTCGGCAATATTAAAGGAATCTACGCGCCGCCCCATACACGCAAACCCCGAAGGAGCTTGGCGGGGGCCTTCGCCGTGCTAGCAACTCTGCTCTTTCCCGGGG
The DNA here is from genome assembly GCA_035248785.1 of Pyrinomonadaceae bacterium. Classification (GTDB taxonomy): domain Bacteria; phylum Acidobacteriota; class Blastocatellia; order Pyrinomonadales; family Pyrinomonadaceae; genus QHXN01. Next base: position 83,643 of record DATFHD010000075.1, read on the forward strand.
CTGTAACGCCGCGTCAGGAGCCGGATGACCTTTCGAGGCCGATTTACGCCAAATGGCAATATAAAACTGATGGGATAACGAACCTCACGCCCGCAATAGACGGCGAAAAGGTCTACATACCGCTCGACAAGGGGGCCATCCTCGGCGTGTGGCTGTCCGACGGCGGCCTCGCATGGAAGAGTGACATAGGAGGTTCAATCTCCGCCTCACCCGTCGCAGACCTCAGGAACGTGTACGTCGCGTCGGAAAGTCTGCCGTCACCGAACTCCGCATACCCGCAGGCGACCGGCGTCCTGAGAGCTTTGAGCCGCCAGAGCGGGCTGACGACGTGGATGCGTATGCTGCCCTTCCCCTTGAGGGGAACAATCAACCTTAATCAAGACAGTCTTTTCGCGAGCTCGTCTGACGGCCGGCTCTATGCGTTCAAGAGGGAGACGGGCGAGATCAAATGGATTAAATATAACTCCTCACCCTTCAGCCCCCGGCACGTGTTGAGCGGCCACGAGCTGTATATCGGCGACGCTCAGGGCGACGTAACGGCTTTGGAGTTGGAGGCAGGGCGCACCATCTGGCGTTATCGGACTCGAAGGCAGCTCCGGGCGCCGGTCGCAATCTTCGGGAATATGGTCTACGCGGGGACTGCGGACGGATACGTCTACGGGATTGACAGGGTTACGGGGCGGCTCAGATGGCGGGCGCGGACGGGCGCAGCCGTGCAGGCCGTCTTGGCCGAGGGCAGGTGTATCTTGGCGACCTCGCTCGATAATTTCGTCTACTGTCTCTCGCCTCAGCGCGGCGCGAAACTCTGGAAGCGACAGCTCGCGGGGAGGGTGGCTGCGCCCCCTCTGATTCTGAACGACAGCGTCCTGCTGGCCCCGCTTGCGGGAGACGAGTGCGTGATTCTCAGTCTGGAGGACGGGAAGAAGACCAACAGCATATACGTCGGCGAAGACAACAACACGGAGGCGGCGCCGCTCTTCATGGCCGACACGCTGTTGATAACGACGCGCGAGGGGTTGCTGGCTTTTTCCAACCGCGCGTCGAAGGAGAAAGAGGGGGCCGCGTCACAGCCGTAGCCTTTGGGGCGTTCGGCCCCTCTTTTTAATCCTGTGCGGGGCGGGAGCGGAACAGCGCGAAGAAGCGCGAGAGAAGCCCGCTCAGCACGTAGCTGAGGATAATCGCCAGCAGCACGTAGCGCGAAAAGAGCCAGACGAGCATGCCGACGGCCGCGATCACGGGCATCACTTTTATCGTGCTATGCTTCCCCGCCCCGAGCGTCTTGAAGCTTGAGTAGCGTATGGTGCTGACCATCAACGTCGCGAGCACCGCGACGAGACCCATGAGGATGCCGCTGTAGAGGGTCGGAAGGTTTCCTTCGTACGTGAGGAGCGGGCGCGGGGCGAAGTGTATGAGCGCCACGAGCAGCCCCGCGGCCGCGGGGATCGGCAGCCCCACGAAATTCTTCTTGTCAACCTTCGCGCTGCCTTCCGCGAGCGGGCGAGGGCGCGTCGCCTGCACGTTGAACCTCGCGAGTCTGATCGCCCCGCAGATGAGGAACATGAAGGAGACGAACCAGCCGAGCTTGTGCAGTTGACTCCCTTCGGGCAGGGCGCCGCCGTAGCCCCACGCGTAGACGAGCACGGCCGGCGCGATGCCGAAGGTCACGACGTCCGCGATGGAGTCGAGCTGGATGCCTATCTCCGTGGTCGTCTTCGTCATGCGCGCGATGCGGCCGTCGAGCGAGTCGAAGAGGATGGCCCAGCCTATCGCGCGCGAGGCGTTGTCGAAGTGCGCCGTGGCCGCCGCGATGCTCCCGCCCGTAGCGCCCGCGTCGAGCAGTTGAAAGCCGCGCAGCGCCGCCATGACGGCGAAGTAGCCCATGCCGATGTTCGCGGCCGTGAACGCGGAGGGGAGCAGGTAGAGACCCTTCTTCACCCCTTTCCGCTGCACCCTGACCTCTTCGACCGCCGCGTCCGCTGCTTCATTCGACATCAACGCACCTCCCTATGACGGTCACGCCGCCGCGCACGCGCTCGCCGACGCCGACGCGGACTTCTACCTCGGGGGGCAGGACGAGGTCTGTCCGCGAGCCGAACTTTATCAGACCGAACCGCTCGCCGAGTTCGAGGCGGTCGCCCGGGCGCTTCCAGCAGACGATCCTGCGCGCGAGCACGCCCGCGATCTGCTTGCAGACGATGGTCAACTTCTCTCCCTTGATGGTCAGGGCGTTCTGCTCGTTGACGAGGCTCGCGTTGTCGCTCGTCGCGGCGGTGAAGCGCCCCTTCGTGTAGGTCACGTCCAGAACCGTGCCGGCGATGGGCGAGCGGTTGACGTGCACGTCGAAGGGCGAGAGGAAGATGCTGACGACCGTCGGCGAGCGGCCGTCAGCCCCGTCGAGTTTTTCGACCCGCGTCACGCGCCCGTCCGCGGGCGAGACGACAAGGTCGCTCTCCGTGGGCACATCCCTCCGAGGGTCTCGGAAGAAGTAGGCCATGAAGGCCGCCAGCAGGAGCAGAAGCACCGCCAGCGCCAGCAGCCAGAACGTCGGCCAGAGCAGATATAAAGCGCCGACAAAGAGCCCCGCCAAGAGCGGCGCGAGTATCCATGGATAGCCTTCTTTGACCATCAGCCCCCTTGAAGCGGGGCCGCCGCGCGCGCGGCCCGCGGAAACTTTCTTCCTAAGCGAAACGGGGGCGCCCATCAAATTTTGACGCGCTCCCCCGTCCCTTTTAAATGCTGGGAGTGACCTGTCTTAAAACCCTCGGAGGAGTCCGCCCTAGTGCGCGGCACTCTCCGCGTGTTGATGTCTGAGCATGATTGCGTGCATCTGATCTTTCACGGCCAGCTTCTTCTTCTTCAGCGTCGCCTCTTCGATCTGCTCCTCGTCGCTCGGGTACTGGAGCGAAGTGAGTTCGCTGAGGCGCTGTTCGTAACGCCCGTGCTCGCGCGCCAGCTCGCGGAACTCCGGGTCGGTCGCGATCAACTGCTCCTTCAAGCTGTCCGTGTTGGTCAGTTCCATAGCGGAAAACTCTCCTTTCAGATGCGTGGAGTGGTCTCGGTTTCGGGCGCCGCCGCGGGGGAATTCAGCGGCCGCGCCGTCCTTTCGTTTGCGAAAATGTTAGCCCAATTCACGACCCGTATCAAGCGTTTGGTGCCAGCAGCCTCGTCATAATTTTCGCGTCCTCGGGCGGCTCGCGGTAGTAGTTGCGCCGCTCGCCCACGACCGCGAAGCCGTAACGCTCGTAGAGCTGCAAGGCCGGGAGGTTGCCGGCCCTGACTTCGAGCACGGCCTCGCGGGCGCCGCAACGCGCGGCCAGATCGAGCGCCGCGCCTAAGAGCGCCCCGCCGATGCCCCGACGGCGCGACTCGGGCCAGACGCCTATGTTGTTGACGTGCAGCTCGTCTGCGTTCATGCGCGCGGCGATGTAGCCGCCGAGGCGACGGCCCGTCCGCGCGTCCGGCGTGTTGCGGCGCGCGACGAGCATGATGGCCTCGGGCTTCTCAAGCTCCGCGCGGTATGCGTCCCAGCCCCACTGGCTGAGCCCGGTCGTCTCCTCGATCTCGACGACTTCGAGCAAGTCGTGCTCGTTCATCGGCTCGATGACGCAGCTCGCGCGCTCCAGCGCCAACCTCAACTCTGCGCGTGCCATTGCTCCTTCAACTCCGCGTCAGACGGCCTGACGTAAATGGCGCTCAAGTCCCCCGCGCTCGCTCCCCCGGGTTCGCCCACGCGTCGCAGGGCGAGGGCGATGACGTTCCTCGCCAGCGCCTCTTCGGCGCGCGCGAGTCGCCACGCGCCGGAAGACGCGTCCGCCCCCGGCTCCTCCACAAACTCGATCCCCGCCGACGCGGCCGCCTGTTGAATCAGTTCTTTGAACTTGAAGGCGCCGCCCCCGGCCCACGTCACGCCCGCGCCGAGTCGCACGACCTTCTCCAAGAGGCTCGCGGGCGGCAGGTGCGCGGGCGGCTCGTGCTCGGTCACGCGCCCCTCCTCGTCCACGCCGAGCAGTTGCGCGAAGACTTCGCCGCGCCCCGCCGGTATCAAGGCCACGACGCGCTCGGCCGGCCGCGCGCCGTACGCGACTGCGTGCAGCGTCGGGATGCCGACCACGGGCTTCTTGAGCACGAGCGCCAGCCCTTTGATTGTCGCCAGCCCCGCACGAAGGCCGGTGAAGCTGCCCGGCCCGACGGCCGCCGCGAACAGTCCCACGTCCCTGAGTTTTACGGGGACGGACGCTAGCACGCGCTCGATGTCGGAGAGGAGGCTCGCCGAGCCGCCTTCGCGCAGCTCGCTCACGCTCTCGGCGAGCAGACTGCGACCGCGCAGGAGAGCCACGCTCCTCTTCTCCGTCGAGGTGTCTACGCCGAGCGTCAGCAGTTCCCCTTCTCTGTCGAATGATTCCAAGCGAAAGCACCGCCGCGTTTGGTGTTGAAAATACTCTTGTTTGACACGCCCGTTTTGTCGCGAGATTATAGGCGTGGTGCGCAAATCAAATCAATTTGTCCGTCACGTTGCAAGGGGTTCGAGGGTGTCTCGATGGGTCTTCGCGTAGGAATTTTGACCGGCGGCGGCGACTGCCCCGGCCTGAACGCCGTCATCCGCGCCGTCGTACGCCGCTCGTGTCTGGCCGAGGGCTCGGAAATCCTCGGCGTGATGAACGGCTGGCGCGGGCTCATCGAGGACGACGTGAATCTCCTCACGCGCCGTCGCGTCGCGGGCATCCTGCCGCGCGGCGGCACCATCCTCGGCACCTCGCGCGTCAACCCGCAGGACGGCCCCGACTTCGTCCCGCGCATACGCGCCACTTGGGACAAGCACCGCCTCGACGCGCTCATCGTGACGGGCGGCGAGGGGACGCTGCGCGCCGCGCGCGACATGTGGCACGAACACCGTCTGCCGCTCGTCGGCATCCCCAAGACCATAGACAACGACCTCGACGGAACGGACTTCCCCTTCGGCTTCGACACGGCGGTCAATACCGTGATGGAGGCCGTTGACCGGCTGCACTCGACGGCCGAGTCGCACCACCGCGTGATGGTCATCGAGGCGATGGGGCGCCACGCAGGCTGGATCGCGGCCTACGGCGGCATCGCGGGCGGCGCAGACATCATACTCGTCCCCGAACACCCCTTCCGCATCTCTCGCATCTGCGAGCTTCTGAGCCAGAGGCAGCGTCAGGGCTCCGCCTTCTCCATTATCGTCGTCGCGGAGGACGCGCACCCGCATCCCGAAGAGAACTTCCTCGACGAGGCGGCCGCGGCCGAGATTTACAGGCGCGGGCGCCTCGGCGGCGTCGGCTTCTACCTCGCGCGCGAGATAGAAGCGCGCACCAGAATCGAGACGCGCCACGCCAACCTCGGCTACGTGCAGCGCGGCGGCTCCCCTTCGGCCTTCGACCGCGTGCTCGCGACGCGCTTCGGCGTCAAGGCGTTCGAGATGGTTCTGGAAAAACGCTGGGGGGAGATGGTCGCCCTGCGCGGCAGTAAGATGGCCTGCGTCCCCCTCGACGACGCCGTACGCAAAATCAAACACCTCGACGACGAGATTTACCACGTCGCGGAAGTCTTCTTCGGATAACTGTTGGCTGTTGGCCGTTAGCCGTTAGCTTTAGACCGCAGCTTGCATGAGCCGACAGCTAACGGCTAACAGCCGACAGCTCATTCCTTGCCCTTCACTTTCTCCGCCACCTTCTCCTTAATCGTCGTCTCAAGCCTTTCGCTCTTGATGTCGAGCCGCAGGCGGTTGTAGACGCTCATGTACTGGTTGGCGACCCAGACGAGCGCGAAGCCAGCGACGAGGTAGCCGCGCCAGTCCTCGTAGAGCAGCTTGTAGCGCGTGACGAAGAGGAAGGCGACGGTGACGTAGTGGCTGAAGCAGTATTCGCAGGTGAAGAGGTAGAAGAACTTTCTCTCGTACCAGCGTCGGCAGTTCTGGCTCCGACGCACGCAGAACTCGCGCGGCTCGCGGAAGACCTCCTCGTGCGTCACCGTCCAAGCGACGCAAGCGACGGGTATCGCGAGCAGGAAGAGCGTGGCCACCTGTAAGCTCAAACTCATCGGAACTCTCCGGCCCTGAAACGGCGTAACTCTCCCCGAACGCTGTCACGGTTTTATTCCGAAGCGTTTGGGAATTTCTGCCCCCTCTGTGTAGTGCCTTTCCGCGCCGTCTGTGGTAGCTTTGACCCGAAAAAACCTGCGGTCGAATAAAATCCGCCCTTCACGCAGGCCAAACATTTCTACATGACGACGACGAACGCAACGCTGACGCCCATGCTGCGGCAGTATCAGGAGCTTAAGCGGCAGCACCCCGGCACGCTCCTCTTCTTCCGCCTCGGCGACTTCTACGAGCTCTTCTTCGAGGACGCCATCACCGGCGCGCGCGAGCTTGAGATAACCCTCACCGCGCGCCACAAGGAGCGCGGCCAGCCCATCCCGATGTGCGGAGTCCCGCACCACGCCGTCGCCAACTACGTCGCGCGGCTCATACGCAAAGGCTTCCGCGTCGCCATCTGCGAGCAGACCGAAGACCCTTCGAAGGCGAAGAAGCTCGTCCGACGCGAGGTCGTGCGCGTCATCACGCCCGGCACCGCCGTTGACCCGCACCTCGTCGAAGCCAAAGAGACGGTCTACCTCGCCGCCGTCTGCGGCGCGGGCGACACGTACGGCGCCGCGTTTCTTGACCTCTCGACCGGCGACTTCCGCGCGACCGAAGTGTCGGGCGCAGACGCTTGGGCGCGCGTGCGCGCCGACATCGAATCCTACGCGCCGCGCGAGCTTCTCTTCCCGCGCTCGCTCGCGCCGCTCGTCAAAGACGCCTACGCAGGGCGCGGCGCGCACACCGCTCCGCTGCCGCTCCACGCGGAGCCGCGCGAAGAGGACGCGCCCGTCGCGCGCATCATGCCGGCCGAGCACGCCGCGACCGCGAGCGCGGGCGACATCGCGCTCACGCCTTTGGAGGAATGGCTCTGGGAGCCGACCTCTTGCGCGGGACTTCTGCTCGAACAGTTCGGCGCGCGCACGCTCGAAGGCTACGGGCTCGGGAACAAGATCGCGGCCGTCAGCGCGGCGGGCGCCTGCCTCCGCTACGCGCGCGAGACGCAGCGCGCCGCGGCCGCGCACGTCACCGACATCAACTTCTTCGAGACGCACGACCACCTCGTTATTGACGCCGTCACCTGCCGCAACCTCGAACTCGTCGAGTCGCAGGGCGCCGGAGGACGCGGCGCTTCCCTTCTCGCAGTCCTCGACGCGACCGTAACGGGCATGGGCGCGCGACTCCTACGCTCGTGGATGCTCCGCCCTTCGGTCAGACTCGGGGAGATCGAAACGCGACTCGCGGCGGTCGAAGACCTGCACCGCTCGCAGATGCGCCGCGACCGCACGCGCGCACTGCTACGCGAAGTCTCCGACCTCGAACGCCTCGTGGGCCGCATCAACATGGGCACGGCCACGCCGCGTGACCTCGTCGCCCTACGTCGTTCACTCAACCAAGTCCCGGCCATCCGACAGGCGTTATCGGACTCCGCGGCGTCGCTGCTTCAGGTCGTCGTCGAGAACGCCGACGAGTTGCCCGAAGTACGCGAACTCATCGGCCGCGCTCTGAGTGACGACCCGCCCGTCAACTTCAACGAAGGTGGCGTCATACGCGAGGGCTTCGACACAGAGCTTGACGAGCTGCGCTCGGTCAGCCGCGACGCGAAGCAGATCATCGCCTCCATCGAGTCGCGCGAGCGAGCGCGCTCCGGCATACAGAACCTTCGCGTGCGCTTCAACAACGTCTTCGGCTACTTCATCGAAGTCTCGAAGGCCGGCGCGGCGCGCGTGCCCGCAGACTACGAACGCCGCCAGACGCTCGCCAACGCCGAGCGCTACACGACGCCCGAGTTGAAGGAGTGGGAGCAGAAGGTTCTCGGCGCCGAAGGGCGCATACTCGAAATCGAGACGCGCCTCTTCGGCGAGATACGCGCGGCGGTAGCGGCCGAGACGCGCCGCCTTCAGGCGACGGCCCGCGCCCTCTCAGTCCTCGACGTGCTGGCCTCGCTCGCCGAAGTCGCCGCGCGCCGCCGCTACCAGCGCCCGCAGCTTCACGAGGGCGACGAGCTTGAGATTAAGTCGGGCCGCCACCCCGTCATCGAGGCCATCGGCGACGCGCAGTTCGTCCCTAACGACCTCTACATGAACGGCTCGACCGACCGCCTCCTCATCATCACCGGCCCGAACATGGGGGGCAAGTCAACCTTACTTAGACAGACCGCGCTGATTTGTCTTCTGGCGCAGATGGGTTCGTTCGTGCCAGCCGAGCGGGCGCGTTTGCCGTTGCTCGACCGCATCTGGACGAGGGTCGGCGCTTCGGACGACCTCTCGCGCGGGCGCTCGACCTTCATGGTCGAGATGACGGAGACGGCGGCGATACTTCACAACGCCAGCCCTCGCTCGCTCGTGCTGCTCGACGAGATAGGGCGCGGGACTGCGACCTTCGACGGGCTCTCTATCGCTTGGGCCGTCGCGGAGCATCTGCACGACTCGCCCGAGCACTCTGCGAAGACCCTCTTCGCGACGCACTACCACGAGCTGACCGAGCTGGCCGAGCGCCTGCCCGGCGCGCAGAACTACCAGATACGCGTCGCCGAGCGCGAGGGCGAAGTCATCTTCCTCTATAAGATCGAGCGCGGGCGCGCGTCGAAGTCTTACGGCATCGAGGTCGCGCGGCTCGCGGGCCTGCCGCCGCAGGTGCTCGCACGCGCGCGCGAAGTCCTGACGAAGCTTGAGCGCTACGAACTCGACGTGTTCGCGGAAGAGGGCGCGGCGCAGACGCAGGCCGCGGCGGCAGAGGCGGCGCACGCGGCGTCCGCGCAGGCCGCGCAAAACGAGAACGGGAGCGAGGCGCTAGGGCGCGCGGCCACGCGCGCGGGCCGCCGAGCACTCGCCGCGCAGTTCACACTCTTCGACTCGGTCAACCAGAGCCTCCTTGACGAGCTTCGCGGCGTTGATGTAGAAACCCTCACAGAAGCAGAGGCCCGCGAGCTTCTGCTCGGTTTGAAGAACAGAATCGTCTAATACATGACCGACTTCCAATCTCTTCAATCGCTCCCCCTCGAACAGCAAATCGGACAACTGCTCTTCATCGGCCTGCCCGGCACAGAGCTTGACGAGGAGGCGCGCGCGCTCCTCGAAGAGGTCAACCCGGGCGGCGTCATCATCTTCGGCCGCAACGTCGCGGGCCCCGAGCAGTTGCGCGGACTGCTCGACGGCGTGCGCGCGTTGCTCCACGTCGAGCCGCTGTGCGGCATAGATCAGGAGGGCGGACTCGTTGACCGCCTGCGCAAAATCTGCACGCCGATGCCCGCCGCGCGCGTCATACGCCAGCACGGAGACCTCGCAGGCGCGCGCGCGCACGGCCGCATCACGGGCGAGGTCTTGCGTCTGCTCGGCTTCAACATGAACTTCGCGCCCGTCATGTCCATCATGACGGACGACCGCGACCTGCTCTCGAACGGCCTCTACTCGCGCTCATACGGCCGCTCGCCCGGCGAAGTGTTGGGCTACACGATGGTCTACCTGCGGGGCCTGCAAGGGACGGGTCTGCTCGGGTGCGCCAAGCACTTCCCCGGCATCGGCGCGGGCGAGGTGGACACGCACGACGAGATGGCCGTCATACACCTCACGCACGATGACCTCATCGCGCAAGACCTCGCGCCCTACATCGAGCTCTTCCAGCGCGAGGACAACATGGTGCGCGCCGTCATGGTCAGCCACGGCGGCTTCCCAAACATAGACATCCACCGCGGCATCGCGGGCGGCCGTCTCGTCCCGGCCTCGATCAACCCGTCCATCGTCACAGACCTCCTGCGCGACGAACTGGGCTTCGACGGCCTCGTCGTCACCGACGACCTAGAGATGGGCGCCATCGCCAAGCACTGCGAGATAGAGGAGGCCGCGCTGCGCGCCGTGATGGCGGGCGAGGACATGATCCTCGTCTGCGCCCGCCCTGACCTCATACGCCGCGCCTACCACGAACTGCTCCGGGCCGCGCAGAACGGCGTGCTGTCGCGCGGGCGCATCAAGGCCGCGCTCCGCCGCATCGCCGCCTTCAAGGCGCAGGTAAAGCCACCGCTCCCCTTCGACCCGAAGCGCTATCAGGAACTCTCCCTCGAAGTCGCAGAACTTAATCGCAAGCTGAACTACGTCTACGGAGGAAAAATCTGAATGCGCCGCCGAACGCTGCCTGTTGTCGCCGCCCTCGTCCTCATTCTCGCCGCGCTGCTCGCGGCCTGCGGCGGAGGCGCGGGCGGGACGAAAGCCGCGCGTTTCAAGCAGCCCGTCGTGCTCAAGATTAACGGCGGCAGCGCGCCGACGCGCCAGTACGCGCTCATCATCCAGAATCAACTGAAGCAGGTCGGCATCCCCTGCGAGATAGACGCGGTCGAGTTCAACACGCTGCTCGAACAGCAGACGAAGGGGCAGTTCCAGTTGACGACGGGGCGCTGGGTCGGCGGCAACCAAGACCCGATATACCTCTACGACCTCTTCCGCACCGGCTCCTTCCGCAACCGCGGGCGCTACAGCAACCCCGAGCTCGACAAGATTCTCGACGAGGCCATCAACACCGCCGACCGCACGAAGGCGCGCGACCTCTACGTCCGCGCGCAGGAGATTACCAGCCGCGAGATGCCGCAGTTCCCTCTCTGGTACTCGGATCAGGTGGTCGTCGCGCGCAAGAACGTGCAGAACATCAACGTGCCCGTTGACGGCGACTGGCGCTACCTGCGCGACGTGACCGTTGACGGCGGGAAGAACGGCCCCTTCGTCGTCATCCTCGAATCCAACCCGACGACGCTCGAACAGCTCCACAGCACAGACGCCTCGGCCGAGCGCATACGCCAGCTCGTCTTCAACTCGCTCGTGCGCAAGAACGAGAAGTTCGACTACGTCGGCGACCTCGCCTCAGACATACAGGCTTCTGCGGACGGGCTCGCCTACACCTTCAAGCTGCGCGACGGCGTGAAGTTCCACAACGGCAAGGCGTTCACCTCGGCCGACGCCAAGTACACGCTCGACACGCTGCTCGCGTCCGACTCGGCCAAGGCCAACGACTTCTTCGAGGGCGCGGGCACCGAACGCAAGCCGCTCGTAGACAAAATCGAGACGCCCGACCCGCTCACGCTCGTCGTGCGCCTCAAGAAACCTTTGAACAAGTTCCTCTCCGGCCTCGTCGCCGTCGGCATGTACCCGCAGGGCTCCACGCTCGAACAGCAGAAGCAGAACCCTGTCGGCACCGGCGCCTTCAAGTTCGTACGTCAGGACGAGTCGCAGCAGGTCATAGACCTCGCCGCGAACGAGAATTACTGGGGCGGCGCGCCCGCCATCAAGCAGCTACGCGTCCGCACCATCCTCGACGCCAACACGCTACAGGCCGAGCTGAAGAGCGGCGGCGTTGACCTCGCGCAGGCCGCGAACCTGCAACCCGACACCTATCAGGCGCTCGGGCAAGACCCGAACCTGAAGGTGCAACAGTTCCCGGGCGTCAACCTCACCTACCTGCTCTTCAACGTGACGGCCGAGCCGCTCTCGGACGCGCGCGTACGCCAAGCCATCGCCTACGCCATAGACCGCGAGACCATCGTCAAGGAACTCCTGCTCGGGCAGGCGCGCGTCGCCAACTCCATCCTGCCCGAACAGTCATGGGCCTACGCGCCCGGGCAGGTCTACACCTACGACCCGGCGAAGGCCAAGCAGATTCTCGACGAGGCTGGTTACAAGGCCGGACAGTAGTCAGGCGAGAATTTACTAACGGGCAGAAATCACAAAGACCCTGCGCGCCTAAAGCTCGATGCCTTCGGCGCGCAGGGTCTTTTCTATCTCGGCGCGCGTGACGACGCCTTCGCGGATGAGGCGCGGGCGCTCAGTGCTCACGTCAACGACCGTGGAAGGCAGGTCTGTGCGTGCGTCGCCGCCGCCGATGATGAAGAGGTCTGGGAAGTAGCGCGCGGCCTCCGCGGCGTTGCGTGCGGGCGCTTGGCCGGCGGGGTTGGCGCTCGTGGCTGTGAGGACTCCGCCGCAGGCTTGGACGACGGCGCGAGCTTCGCGGTCGTCGGGCAGACGTATGCCGACCGTACCCGTGCCCGCCGTCAGAAGCTCGGGCAGTTCCGCGCGCGCTTCCGCGACGAGCGTCAGCGCGCCCGGCCAGTGCGCGGCGGCGAGCAGGTCGAAGGCGCGCGTTCTGTTTGCGATGAGCCGGGCCGCGTTCGTGGCTTCGTTGATGAGGCAGAGGATGGGCTTGCCGTCGCGCCCCTTCAGCTCGTTGACGGAGGCCACCGCATCAACGTTGAAGGGGTCTGCGCCGACGCCGTAGAAGGTGTCTGTGCGGAAGATGACGACGCCGCCCGCTTTGACGAGTCGCCCGGCGCGCTCGCGCGTCTCCGTGTTGTCGGGGTGGACTGGCAAGTTGTTCGGGAACGAGCGCGTGCGCCCTTAACCTATCTTAACAGCGTAGCCCAGTCCGTCGCCGACGGGCAGGACGACCGAGAGGAGTTGCGGGTGGCGCGTGAATATCTGATTGAACATACGAAGCGCCTGCGTCGAGCCGGTCTGCTCGGGCGAACGTATCTCGCCGGCCACCTGCCCGCCCCAGAGAAGGTTGTCGGCGATGACGACGCCGTCCACGCGCAAAAGCGGCAGGGCGAGTTCGAGGTACTGCGCGTACTCCTCCTTCAAAGCGTCGAGGAAGAGCATGTCGAAGCTCTCGCCTCTCAGACGCGGCAGCACTTCGAGCGCCTTCCCCTTCTCGATGCGCACGCGTTCGCGAAGGCCGGCGCGCTGTAGGTACTCTTCGCTGCGCGCGATCATTTCGTCGCTCGGCTCGATGGTGACGACCTCGCCGCCCTCGCCCATCCCTTTAAGGAGATGTATGACCGTGTAGCTGATGGCCATGCCGATCTCAAGCGCGCGGCGTGCGCCCGTCGAGCGCGCGGTGATTTCGATGAAGCGCGCCACCTCTCGGTCGGCGATGGGGACGTTGTGCTCCGCTGCGTACGCCTCCATCTCGGCCAGCAGTCCCGAGTTTTCGGGCAGGAGGCGTTCGAGGTATTCGGCCTGTTCGGGGCGTACGATCGCGTCAATTTTTGCTTTCATAGGTTCGGCAATATACCCGCTAACGGCCCGCGCCGACAACAGAGCGCGTTTCAGTTGTCGGAATTATCCTGCGCCTCGTCGGCCGCTTCGCCCACGGCGACGTAGCGCCGCGCCAGCCCCAACTCGCGCAGCTTGTGCTGTAGAGACTGCCTGTGCATCCCTAAGATAGTCGCGGCGCGCGTGACGTTGCCGCCCGTCTCTTCGAGGCAGCGCGCGATGTAGCGCCGCTCGAACTCGCGCCTGTCCTCGCGGAAGTCCGAGGTGAAAGGGACGGCCAGCGCGCCCAGCTCTATGACGGCGACGGCGGGTGCGTCTTTGGAAGACTTCGACGCCGCGCCGCCTATCTCTTCGGGAAGGTCTTTCGCCGCCACCTCGCCGCCCTCGGCCAGAATCATCGAGCGCTCGACGGCGTTGCGCAGCTCGCGCACGTTGCCCGGCCAGTTGTACTCGACCAGACGCCGCAGCGTCGCGGGCGCGAGCGTGCGCGGCGGGAGTCCGTAGCGCTCCGCGGCCTGCCGCGCGAAAGTCTCCGCGAGCAGCGGGATGTCTTCGCGCCGCTCGCGCAGCGGCGGAATCTCGACGGTCACGACCTGAAGCCTGTAGAAGAGGTCTGCGCGGAAGCCGCCGCGCTCAATCTCCTGTTCGAGCGGGCGGTGCGTGGCGCTCACGATGCGCACGTCAACGGGGATGGACTCGTTGCCGCCGAGGCGCTCGATGCGACGCTCTTCGAGCGCACGAAGGAGCTTCGCCTGCACGTTGGCGCTCATGTCGCCAATCTCGTCTAGGAAGAGCGTGCCGCCGTCCGCCTGCTCGAATTTCCCTCGGCGGCGCGCGGCGGCGCCCGTAAAAGCGCCCTTTTCGTGGCCGAAAAGCTCCGACTCGATTAACTCGGAAGGCAGGGCCGCGCAGTTGACGGCGACGAAAGAGCCGCGGCGCCGGTGCGAGCTGCGTTCGTGCAGCTCGCGCGCGACGAGTTCCTTGCCCGTGCCCGACTCGCCGCGCACGAGCACGGTCGCGTCCGTCTCGGCCACCTTCTCTATCATCGAGCGCACGCGGTTCATCGCCTCCGAGTTGCCGATGAGCGCGCCGCGCTGCGCGGCTTCGAGCTGTATACGCTCTTTAAGAGAACGGTTCTCGCGGCGCAACGCGACCGTCTCAAGTGCGTTCTTGACGACGAGCCGCAGGTCGTCAATCTCGAAGGGCTTCGAAAGGTAGTCGTAGGCGCCCGACTTTATCGCCTCGACGGCGACGCGCTCCGAGCCGTAGGCCGTGACCATGACGACGAGCGGCGCGTCCTCGGCCCCCGCAAGCTCGCGCAGGTATTCGAGCCCGCTCACGCCCGGCAGGTTCACGTCCAGAAGCATCAGGTCTGGACGGCGCGCGCTGACGACGGTGCGCGCCTCCTCGACGCTGCCCGCCTCCTCCAACTCGTAATCGCCGACGCCGAGAGCGCGCCGCATCCCGTAACGCGCCGCCTCCTCGTCGTCAACCACCAGCACGCGCCACTTCTTACTATTCTTCACAGCACTCATCTCGTTTTCCATGCCCGAATGAGTTGCACGCCCCGTGCCACGCCCGGCCGCCGTCTACTTCTTCAGCGGCAGTGTCAGCACGAAGCGCGCGCCCTCGCCGGGGCGTTGCGGGGCGAGGCGCGCGTCGCCGCCGGCCTCCTCGATGCGCTTGCGTACGATGGCGAGGCCGAGGCCGGTGCCGCGCTGCTTCGTGGTGAAGAAGGGCTCCCAGATGCGCTCGCGCTGTTCCGAGGGGACGCCCGGGCCCGTGTCCGCCACCGTGACTTTGAGCGCGCCGTCCTCGACTGCGGAGGCGAGTTCGACGCGGCCGCCCGCGGGCGTCGCGTGGAGCGCGTTGAGCAGCAGGTTCGTCAAAGCGTCGCGGAGAGACGCGGCCGCCGCGCCGTCGAGTTCAACGTCCGGCGACGCGAGGTCGGTCTTGATTGTGACGCCGCGCGCGGCCGCGTCCTTACGAATCAACGGGAGGACTGATTCCAACAGTTCGCCGACGCGGCGCGGCTCGCCCCCGTGCGGCGCGGTGCGCGCGAAGCTGAGCATTTGCGTGACGCTCTGCGAGAGGCGGTCGGTCTCGCCGACGATTAGCTCTACGTCGCGCGCGTACTCGCGACGGATGTATTCGTCCTCGCGCAAGACCTGCGCGATGGACTTGATGGCCGAGAGTGGGTTTTTAACTTCGTGCGCGACGGTCGCGGCCATGCGGCCGAGCGCGGCGAGGCGTTCGCTTTGCGCCGCGCGCCGTTCGAGGCGGACGTTCTCTTCTACGAGGCGGCTGTCTTCGATGGCGATGGCGACCTGCCCCGCCAGCAGTTCGAGCGACGCGCGCACCTCGTATGTCAGAGCCTCGTGCGCGGCGTCCACCAGCAACAGCCCGACGACGCGCTCCTCGCGCCTGAGCGCGTAGGCCAGTTCCCAACCGCGTTCGCGCAGAAGCGGTTCGCCTTCAATCTCCACCCCCGCCTCTTCGTCCCCGAGCGCGAGCACGCGCGCAGCCCACGCAGCCTCTTCCTGAGATTCGTTGGCGGCGATTTCGCCTTCCGCGGCTGACGTAGACGACACGACCGCAGACGCAGACGACGCGGACGTGGACGCAGACTGCGCTGCGGCTCCGGACTTCGCTTCAGACACGGGCTGTACAGCCTGCGCCGAAGCGACCGCGCGCTGCTCGCCCTTCAAAAGCCCCGGCACGTTCGCCTCGTAGTGCGCCTGTACGTTTGTGTGTGCTGTGAAGTGCCCGGCGCCCGCGCCGTTGCTGTTTACTTCGGCGGCGCGGCCCGCCTCGCCTTCTTCCCTTGCTACGGCGACGGTGTTGAATGAGCGCGTTAAAGTCCCGTCGTTATCGGACACGGGCGCGGTCAGGATGCGGACGCGCCGCAGGCCGAGGCTCTGAACGGCGCGCTCCTCTACGAAGCGAAGGAACTCCGGCAACTGTCCGTAGCGCCCCGCAGACTTGCCTATGCGCGCCGCCACTTCGCGGAACAGCCCCGCCTCTTCTTCAAAGAGACGCCGGAATCTTCGGTCGAGCCAGCGCCGCAGCGGCGCGGCCACGAGCGCGAGCAGGAGAATCATCAACGACTCGACCGCGCCCGGCCGAAACTCGTAGCGCGCCGTCAGCCAGAGCGCCACGGTGCGTATGCCGTAGAGGTATACGACGAGCACGACCGACGCGAACGAGGCGAGTATCAGGCTCTCCTTGAAGATGAGTTCGAGGTATCGGTAGCGGTAGATGTGGTAGGCGAGCAGCGCCGTCGGCAGAAGCGAGCCGAGGTTGGCGAACGTTTGCAGGTAGAGCCCCGCGGTCGTCCCCTTCCCCACACCGAGCCCGTAGACCGAAAGTATCAGCGCGGCGATGAGCAGGAACGAAGCGGCGAGCGTCGTCAAAAGCCTCCGCTCCGAGCGCGTCGTCGCCAGACGCGCGATGAGGAAGTCAGTCCCCGCCACCAGACACAGGACGTACGCCGCCCACAGCGCGAACGGCAAAAGCAGGTGCGACAGCCTGACCGTCATCGGCGCGTAAGCGCCCGTCCAGAGCTTCGGCGCCGCGTACGCGAGGAACGCCGCCGGCACGTACGACAGATACACGCGCGCACGCTCGCTCCAAGTCAACCCGCGCCGCCGCGCGTTAGCCCACAGATGAAGGTGCAGGTGAAGCAGCAGCGAGTATGTGAGCGTGACGCTGACGACGGCGAGCGTGTCCGTAAAGCGCAGCAGCGGCGTCCAGCGATCCTGCGAGAGCCCGAGCATCGTGTGGAGCGCCACAAGCAAACTCGACGCGTGCCACACGCCGAGCGCCACGGCCAGCACCAGAAGCACGCGCTCCAAACGCCCCAGCGCCTGACGGCTCTGCGCCAGCAGCGCCGCGATCCAGAAGTGCAACGCCGCCGCCGTGCTGTACCCGATGAGCTGTAGGATTTCGAGAAGCGCCATGAAAAAGGCAGAGGTTAGAGGTTGGAGGTTAGAGGTTAGTAGTTGCGGTTAGCGCCTTGACCGCTTTGAACCCGGGTGGGTGCCGGCTGCGGCTTTCACTAACCTCTAACCTCCAACCTCTAACCTCTAACTCCTCCTCACTGCTGCCCCGAAGTGGCCGCGGTGTCGGCCGCCGCGGGCGTGAGGGTGATCTCGACGCGGCGGTTGCGCTGGCGGCCGGCGGGGGTCGTGTTGGGGGTGACAGGGTTCGAGGTGCCCATGCCGTTGGCCTGTATGCGCGCGCCGTCCACGCCCGACGAGACGAGGCGGCCGGCGAGCGCTTCGGCCCTGTCCTGCGTGAGCTTCTGCAAATCCCCCGCGTCGCCGCGCGCGTCGGTGTACGACTCTATGCGGACGCGCAGGTCTGGGTTGTTGGCGAGGAGCGCCGCCAACGGGTCAACGGTCGAGGCGACGGCCTTCGCCGAAAGCTCGGCCGCGCGCGGCCCCGTCCAGAGCGCGTCCGAGAGGACGAGAACAATCCCTCCGGCCGTCTGCTTCACGGTGCCGAAGCGCGCGAGCGAGGACTTCAGGTTGTTGAGCGCTTCGGCCGCCTGCGCGGCGCGGCGTTCGGCCTCGACGCGCTGCTGCTCGGCGGCCTGCTCGCCCTCCATGCGCGCGAGCTTGAGGCGCGCGGCGTCGCCCTCCGCGCGGACTGAGGTCAACTCGTCGCGCAGGCGCGTGTTCTCCTGACGCAGCTCGCGCAGCATCTGGTTGGCGTTGGCCGCGTCGCGCTCGGCCAGCTCGCGCGCCGACTCTTCTTTACGAAGGGCGTCGCGAAGCTCCTGAATCTTGCGCGTGGCATCGGCCGCCGTCTCTTCGGCCTCGTTGATGGCGCGGTCGCTCTCGGCCTTCTCCTCGCGCCGCTTGCGCGCGGCGGCGCGAAGCTCTGCGGTCTCTTCGGCCTTCACGCCGAGGCTGATGGCGCGACGCGCGAGCGTGTCAACTTCCGCCTCCGACTGATTCAGACGCCAAGCGTTCTCGGCCTGCGAGAGCATCGCCTGCGCCTCCTGCAACTCCTGCGACGCGTCGCGCTCGGCGCCCGCGTAGCGCGCTAGCTGGACGGCCTGCCGCGCTCCAAGCAGAGACGTGGGCGTGCGTATGTACTCGCGGTCGGCGAGATCCGGCACGCGCGGGTCGCGGAAGTAGTCGGACGTGTTGCCGATGTACTGCACGGGCACGGTCGAGACCTGAGCGTCGCCGGGGTCGCGCGGCGGGAGGTTTTCGAGCACGACCATGCGGCTCGGGGTTCTCACCAAGTAGTGCGGCTCGGCCGTGACGATGAGCGCGAAGGTTTCGAGCGGCGTCGTCACGTCAATCTTCGTGTCTATGAACTGGCTGCCGCTGCGCTTCAGCTCGCCGAGGTTGTCGGCGTGCCCCTCGGGCGAGATGGCCCACAGCACGAACGTCGTGTAGACGCTGCCGAGTTCGTACGCGCGCGGCAGGTTGTCTATGTTCATCTCGACGCGCGTGTTGCGACGGCCCGTGCGCCTGACTTTGGCCGAGCCGGTCAGGCGCGGCAGCCGCGTCGTGCCGCGGAACTTGAGGCTCACGGTCTGCTCAAGCGGGTACGAGACGGCGACCGTCTCGCGGCGTATGTCGGCCTGCGCCGCGGCAGCGAGCGCCGCCGCGAGTAGGAACAGCACGGCCGCCGGCACGCGCGAATGAGAGCTTACGAATCTCATAAAACCTTACTCCTCCTGTTCGGGTGAAGTGGCGCGCCCCGGGGAGTTTCGGCAGAAGCGCGGGGAAAAACTTTCTACAGGATGATTGATGCTCCGCGACGCCCGCGCTGTTGCCGCGGAATTACGGCTGCGCCTGAGATAGCGGTCAGTACCGCCCGCGGTAGCGGGTGGGTCGGTCTGACGCCTCGCGGGCCGTTAAGAGCAGCACGCACCCACCCGCTACCGCGGGCGGTACTGACCTGACCTAATCCCGGCCCGCAAACTTTAAGGCCGTGCGGCGCGGCGGTCGTGGACGAACTGGACGACGGCGACCGCCGCGGCGCAGAGCAGGAAGATGTGTATGAACCCTTCCTTGCCGAGGACGAACTTCCCCACGACCCACGCGGCGAAGAGCGCCGCCGACAGCAGCCAGATGTACAAGTCAACCCCTCAAGCCTTCGGCCTCTTCTTCGTCTACTTCGAGGCCGTCTTCACCGAACCCTTCGGAAGCTCTACGGCGCGCAGCCCGATGCGGCCGGGGTCGCCGCCGACGAGCAGCCCGCCGCCGCCGAGCGCGGGCGTAACGACGAGCGAACGCAAAGCGCCGCCCGGCGTCGCGGTGGCCTTGCCGCCCTCCTCGACCTTCATCACGAGCGAGCCGTCGCGCCCCGAGAAGGCGAGCGCGAAGGTCGTGCCTCCGCCGGGCACGATCACGTCGAGCACGCCGTCGCCGTTCACGTCGGCGAAGGCTGCGGCCGCGGCCTCGGTCGCGCCTTCGGCGAACCAGCGGACGTTGCCGTCGGTCGTGCTCACAAGGGCCACGCGCCCGCGCTTGGTCACCATCACGATCTCGGAGCTGCCGTCGCCGTCAACGTCGGCCGCGGCGAGCGTGCCGCGCGCAGAGTCGTCGTCGGCCTTGATGGCGCCGAGCGCCCTCAACTCCGGCATGCTGAAGGCCCAGAGTCCGTCGTTGCTGCCGACGACGAGGAACGGCATCTCGCCGCGCATGGCGACGAGCGGCGGCGTCGTCAACTCGCCGTCGAGCTTCGACTCGCTGACGACCGCGCCGTCAGCGCCGCGCAGCTCGATGCGCCCGTTTCGGTAGGCGACGATGACGCCGCGCTTACCGCCCGAGGCGAACGGGCAGGGCGCGCCCGAGACTTCGCCCGAGAGCTTCTGGCTCGAAAGCACCTGCCCCGAGCCCGCGTTGACGACGTAGAACATCGCCGGGTCTTGCGTCATGACGACGGCCTCCGGCGTGCCGTCGCCGTCAACGTCCGTCGCCACGCCTGCGGACGCGCGCCCTTCGAGGCTCGCGCGCCAGAGTTCGCGCCCCGTGTCGCCTTGCAGCGCGCGCACGCCGCCCTGCGTCGCCACGACGACCTTCGCGCCGCGCTGCGCGTCGCCGATGACGAGCGGCGCGAACGTGACACGTTTGTCGCTCGGGGCCTGACTCGCGGCGGCGCCCGCCGTCGCGGCGCTGTAGCGCGCAGTCCAGAGCGAGATGCCGCTCGCGCCGTCAACGGCGAAGACGCGGCCGTCGGCGCCGACGCCGACGAAATCAATGACGCCACCGGGCCGAAGCGTCGCTGGCGTGAGCACGGTGACTTCGCCCGTCGCGGTGCGCCAGCCTGCGGCGTCCGCGGGCAAGACGACGCTCGCCACTTCGACCTTCGCCTCCGTGCCAAGGTTGACGCGCTCGGGCGCCGAGTAGACGATGCTCGTCTCGGCGGCGGCGGGCGCGACGCGCCAGAAGTAGTTGCCGGGCGGGAGGTCTTTGACGACGTACTGCCGGCCCTCGACCGCCTTGTCGAAGACCACGTCCTCGAACTTCTCGTCGGTGGCGAGTTGCAGTCGGTAGCGGTTGACGCCGGGCTTGCCCTGCCAGCGTACGAGGATGGATGGAGGCACCTGCGTGGCCACCGGCTTGAGGCCCGCGTCGGGCAACTTCTGCGCTTCGGGCAGAAGCGTCTTGCCCGGCTTCACCTTCTCCGGCCTCTTCTTCTGCGCCTCGCTCTTGCTGGCGGCGCCCTTCTTCTGCGCCGTCTGCGCCGGGGCGGAGGCGTTGAGGGCGAGGGCGGAGAGCGCGATGAAGCTCAGAAGGCGGGCGCGGGGGATGGTTTGGTGTCTCATGGGGCCTCGTTGAGTTTGTAGCCGACGCCGCGCACGGTCAGGACGTACTGTGGATTTTTGGGGTCGGGCTCGATCTTGCGGCGCAGGCGGTTGATGTGCGGGTCTACGTTGCGCTGGTAGCCTTCGTACTCTGTGCTCCAGACTTCGTCGAGCAGGTCGTTGCGCGACCAAGCGCGGCCGGGCTCGCTCGCCAAGCGTTCGAGTATGTGAAACTCCAAAGGCGTCAGGTCAACGCGGCTGCCGCCGACGGTGACCTCGTGCCGACGCTTGTCTATGACGAGCTCGCCCACCTCTATCCTGTCCTTCTTCTCGTCCTCGGACTTCGCCGACCACTTGCCCGCGCGTCGCAGGAGCGCCTCGACCCTGACTTCGAGTTCGAGCGGGTTGAAGGGCTTGGCGAGGTAGTCGTCGGCGCCGGCCTGAAAGCCCGCGACCTTGTCGTCCACGGCGTCGTGCGCCGTGAGGAACATCGCGGGCGTCTCGACGCCCCGGTCTCGCACGCGCCTGAGCAGCTCGACGCCGCTCATGCCGGTCATCGAAACGTCGAAGATGAAGAAGTCGAACTCGCCCGAGACGGCGCGTTCGAGCGCGTCCTCGGCGCTCTCCTTCTCCTCGACCTCGAAGCCCTTGCCCCGGAAGTACTGGGCGAGCAGCAGACGCATGCTCATGTCGTCGTCAACAATCAGAATCCGAAGCGTCACAGAATCCCACCATGAAGAGTTGTCGGGGTAGAGCGTTGCAAGTCCACAGTCACATGCGCCCGGATTATACCGCAATACCGCCCAACTTGCGCGCCCGGCAGGTCAGTACCACCCGCGGTAGCGGGTGGGTCAATCTCACGCGGCAGAGCCCCTCTGCGTTAGACACACCCACCCGCTACCGCGGGTGGTTCTGACCTGCATACTGACCTCGGTTCAATCCGCGTTAAAGTCCGGCAAAGGCCCGCCCTGACCGTCAACGACGTATTCGACGGCCCGTTCGATACTTCTCTCGTTCCACAGATACCTCACGCTCCCTTTGTCCGCCCAAGGGCTGTAGTCGTGCTTCCAACAGCCGGCGTGCCTCATCCGTCTTGTGGCATTTGCCTTGAATGCGTTGAGGGCGAGTCCCGGCTGCGTGCCCCCGACGGAGGCGACGACGTGGACGTGATTTGTTCGCACATTAACGGCACGCAGGAGCCAGCCCCGCAGCCGACAAGTCTCGCGAATGGCTTCCGCAACCGCCGCGCGTCGAGACGCGTCGAGGCTCACCGGCTCGCCTTTGAGCCTATGCGCATTATGTTTCACCCATCTATCGTTAGCAGGGATGCAGGGGGATTGAAAGCGGTTGTTGAAGCGGTCAACCGAGCCGCGCCCATCGCCGTGGAGCCACGTCCCGTAGCAGCGGAACGTGACGAGATACGCCAGTGGCGTCTCCGTGTCATTCCACATCAAACTGTTCCCTTGCGGTGTCGGGTTGGCGGGTCGTTGGCGGGTGGGCCTAGCTTACGCCTCCGGGGCCGTCAGGGCAATAGCGGTCAGTACCACCCGCGGTAGCGGGTTGGGTGCGTCTGACTCAGATGGCCCGGACGGCGTCAACTGACCCACCCGCTACCGCGGGTGGTACTGACCCGGCTGCGGGAGAGTGCTGCGGGTGTGCGGCGGGTCGGTGCGGCGTCGCGGAGGCATTTTGCGGGCGTGCGGCGGGGTTTCGGGGGCGGGCAGAAGGGATTTGCCGGTGGGCGGAATCGTTTTGCCGGGCGGCGGAATCGTTTTGTCGGGCGGCAGAACCGTTTTGCCGGGCGGCAGAACCGTTTTGCCCGGCGGCGGAGCCGTTTTGCGGGCGGGCGGCTACCCGCTCCCCGCCGGCAGAAAGGCTTTGCCGGGCGGCAGAATCATTTTGCCGGGGCAAAATCGCTCTGCCGCCGGGCAAAACGGTTCTGCCGGCGGGCGGAATCATTTTGCCGGGCGGCGGGAGGTCTCTGCCGGCGGGCGGAACAGTTTCGCGCGGGCAGAATGATTCTGCCGGCGGGCAGAATGGTTTTGCCGCCCGGCAGACTGCTTCCGCCGCCCGGCAAAATGGTTCCATTTGGGGGCGCGGAGGGTCGGAGGGGGCGCGGAGAGGTTAGAAAAACGTTGTCAGGGGCGGCGTGCGTGTGTAGAATCCGGGCGCATCCCGGTCGTTGCCTCACGTTTTGCCGCGGTTGTCCCCCGGGATGCCTTGAACCTACAGGCGCACTTTCACGGGCGACAATTCTCGCAGCCGCCCACACTTCACGACCCTGCCAAAAGAAAGGAACCGCACCGATGAGACTTCCGCGCACAGATTCCGAATTGATGCTCTGGCTCAACAACTTCGATAACGCTTTCTCCGAACACTGCGACACGCTCGGCTTCGTGGAGGCGGATGTCCTCTCACTCAGGGCCGACATCGCGATGGCTAACTACCTCCTCGGCGACCTCCTGCCCGGCTACAAGGCCGGGCTACAGGCGCGCACCACCTACAAGAACCTCGTTATGAACGGGCCGGTAGCGACGGCGGTCGTAGCCCCGCCCCCGCCGCCGAACGTCGGGACGGCGCCGACGGCCGTCGCGCCCGGCATCGTCCCGCGGCTGCGCAATCTCATCCAGCGCATACAACTCGCGCCCGGCTACACCGAAGCCATCGGCGCAGACCTCGGCATCACGGGCTCCGACGGCGGCCCTTCCGCCCCCACCTCGACGCCCAAGCCCACGCTGAAGGCTCGCTCTACGGGGCCGGGCCTGTTGCAGGTGGATTTCAGTAAGGATAAGTACGACGGCGTGGTCATCGAGAGCCGACGCGCGGGCGAGGACGGCTGGAAGTCGCTCGGGGTAGACAACTACAGCCCGTTCATAGACGACCGGCCGCCGCTGGAAGCGGGCAAGCCTGAGCAGAGGGAGTATCGCGCACGCTACATCCTCCGCGACCAAGCCACGGGCGAGTGGTCTGACATCGTCACCGCCACCTTCATCCCGTAAACAATAGCGGTCAGAACCGCCCGCGGTAGCGGGTGGGTGTGTGACTCCTTGAGCGTTGTTGGAGTGACACCGACCCACCCGCTACCGCGGGCGGTTCTGACCGCTATCACAGCCGTATCCGCATGAATGGCTCTCGCCGCTTCGTGGCCTTGCCTTCGGGGTCTGTGCTCCGTATAGTTTCGTTTTACCGAGAGGCGGCTCGGCCCCTTCCATTCAGGCACGCGGGCACAAGGCCATATCTTTAATGCGCGACCTACGGCGACTCTTATTCTATCTCAGGCCGCACTGGGGCAAGTTCACCCTCGCGACCGTCGCCATGCTCGCCGTCGGGCTCTTGCAGAGCGCCATCGGCGCCCTCATCGTCCCCATCTTCGATCAGGCTTTGCGCCAGAGCGGCAGCGCGGGGCAGCGGACGCCGACTCTGTTCGGACTTCAGAACGTCATCCCCGACTCGGGCTTCGCGGCGTGGCGGACGATAGCCGTCCTGCTCATCCTCTTCACGATTGCCAAAGGCGTCGCGGAATACTTCTCGACCTACCTGATGGCGCGCGTCGGGCAGGAGTCTGTGCTGAAGCTGCGCACGGACATGTACGCGCACCTGCACTCGCAGTCGGCAGACTTCTTCGAGCGCCACCGCACGAACTACCTCGTCTCGCGCCTCGTCGGCTCGGCCGCCGCCATCGAGTCGGCCGTCTCGAACACCCTGCGCGACATGCTGCGCGAGGGCTTCACGCTCGCCTGCTTCCTCGCGGCGTCGTTCTACTACTCTTGGCGCCTGACGCTCGGCTCGCTCGCCATCGCTCCGCTCATAGGGTTTCTGACGGCGCGCTTCGGGCGCGCGCTCCGCAACCTCGCGCGCGAGTCGTACGAGGGCGGGCAGCAGCTCGTGGACACGGCGCAGGAGGCTCTGTCCAACCAGACGATTGTTAAGGCTTACGTCGCAGAGCAGCGCGAGCTCGGCCGCTTCGAGCGCGTCGCGCGCCAGATTATGCGCGCCAACCTCCGCACGGCTAAGATTCAGGGCATCGCGCCCAACATCATCGAACTCGTCGGCGTCCTCGCCGTCGCCGCCCTGCTCTTCTTCGCGCAGCGGGAGATTCTGTCGGGGCGTATGAACGCGGCGCTCTTCATCACCTTCCTCTTCTTCCTCTTCTCGTCTTACGACCCGATGCGCAAGCTCTCGCGCCTCCACAACGGCATGGAGCAGGCGCTCGCCGCCGCGCGCCACGTCTGGGAGGTGATTGACGAGCAAGCCGAGATGCCCGAGCGCCCGAACGCCGTCGCGCTCCATCCCCTGAACGACAGCATCGAGTTCAAGAGCGTCGTCTTCGGCTACGGCAACGAAGAACGTCTCGTTCTTCGTGACATAAGTCTCCGCATCCCCGCCGGCCGCATGGTCGCGCTCGTCGGCGAGTCGGGCGGCGGAAAGACGACGCTCACCAAGCTCGTCCCGCGCTTCCACGACCCCGTAGAGGGCGCCGTGCTCTGGGACGGCACAGACCTGCGCGACGCGACGCTCGCCTCCTTGCGCCGCAACACCGCCGTCGTCACGCAGGAGACCGTGCTCTTCAACGACACGGTTCGCTACAACATCTCATACAGCCGCCCCGAAGCGACCGACGCCGAGATAGAGGCCGCCGCACGCGCCGCGCACGCGCACGAGTTCATTAAGGAGTTGCCGCACGGCTACGACACGGTCGTCGGCGAGCGCGGCATCTTCCTCTCGGGCGGGCAGCGCCAGCGGCTCGCCATCGCGCGCGCCGTGCTCGCCGACGCTTCCGTGCTCGTCTTGGACGAGGCCACGTCCGCGCTCGACGCAGAGTCGGAACGGCTCGTCCAGAAGGCTCTGGCTAACCTGACGCGCGGCCGTACGACCATCGTCATCGCGCACCGCCTCTCGACCGTCCGCCGCTCCGACCTGATAGTCGTCATCGAGCGCGGCCGCATCATCGAGACAGGGCGCCACGCCGAACTGCTCGCGCTCGGCGGCGCCTACCGAAGGCTCTACGAACTCCAATTCGCCGACGAGGAGGAGACCGAGGAAGTAGCCAGTAGTCAGTGAACCGGAGTAGACAGTAGTCAGCAGACAGTAGCCAGTAGGCTCCGCTCTGCCGACGCCGAAGCTTCGGACTGACGACTCACCCGACGAAGTTCTTCTACTGTCTACTGACTACCGTCTACTGACTACTCATGAAATCAATGACCGGATTCGGGCGGGGCACGGCGCAGGGCGAGGGCTACAGCGTCGCCGTTGACTTGAAGACCGTCAACAACCGCTTCCTCGACGTACACCTGCGCGCCGGCCCAGAGGTCTCGCCCGTCGAGGCGCTCGTCCGCCGCCGCATCGGCGAGCGCCTCTCGCGCGGCCGCGTGGACGTGAACATCTCGCTCGAACGCACGAGCGAGGTGAGCTACGAGTTGAACCGCCCGCTCATCGCCGGCTTCATACAGGCCATGCGCGAGATGCAGCGCGAGTTCGGCTTGCAGGGCGAGCCGGACGTGAACGTGCTCGCGCGCCTGCCCGGCGCGATGCAGGCTTCGCGCGACGGCGTGCCGCCAGAGGCTTTGCAGGGCGTCGAGGTCGCGCTCTCGGTCGCGCTCGACGAGCTTGAGGCGATGCGCGAGCGCGAGGGCGCGGCGCTCGCCGCCGAGATGTCCGCCCGCCTCGACGAGATAGAGCGCCACCTGCCCGTCATCGAATCGCTCTCGGGCGAGCAGGTGGATAACTACCGCGCGCGCGTCTTCAAGCGCATCAGCGAAATGCTCGCACGCGACGGGCTGGAAATCGTGGAACTCGATCAGGGCCGTCTCTCGCAGGAGGTCGCCTACCTCGCAGACCGCAGCGACATCACGGAGGAGACCGCTCGCCTGCGCAGCCACGTACAGCAGTTCCGCGCCGCGCTCACGGAGACCGGCGACGTGGGCAAGCGCCTCGACTTCCTCCTGCAAGAGTTCAACCGCGAGGCCAACACCGTCCTCTCCAAGTCAACCGACCTCGCCATCAAGGACTCGGCGCTCGCCATCAAGGCGGCGGTCGAAAAACTACGCGAGCAGGTGCAGAACGTTGAGTGAGGCGCGCGGGAGCGCCGGCACGAAACAGGGCGGCGGGACGGAAGGCTATCGCGGCATCCTCTTCGTCATCAGCTCGCCGTCGGGCGGCGGCAAGGGCACGCTCATCAAACGGCTGCGTGAGACAGTCCCCGGCATCGGCTACTCGGTCTCTTGGACGACGCGCGCGCCGCGCCCCGGCGAGGTGGACGGCGTCAACTACCGCTTCGTCTCCGTCGAGGAGTTCGAGCGTAAGAGGCAGGCGAACGGCTTCCTTGAGTGGGCGGTCGTCCACGGCCACCTCTACGGGACGACGCGCGCGGCCGTCAGGCAGGAGATGGCCAGCGGGCGCGACATCATCCTTGAGATAGACGTGCAGGGCGCGCGCGCCGTCCGCAAGGCGATGCGTTCGGTCGTCTCCGTCTTCATCCTCCCGCCCTCGTTCGAAGTCCTACGCGAGCGCCTGACGGCGCGCATGACCGAGCGCCCGGAAGAGCTTGAGCTGCGGCTCGCGAACGCGCGCGGCGAGGTCGAACAGTACGAACACTTCGACTACCTCATCCTGAACGACGAGGTCGAACGCGCCGCCGCCCAACTCTCGGCGGTCGTGTGGGCCGAGAGGGCGCGGCGAAAGCGGCAGGAGTGGGTCGCGCGCCGCGTGCTCGCCAGTTTCGGGGCTCCGCCGCGCGTTGAATAAATGGCGCGGACGGTTTATAAAAGAGTGTTCATCTAAACGCCGAATTTATGAAAGAGCCGGCTGGATGAGTGAAGCCGGCCGTGGAGAGATATGGCAAAGCCCGCAGACGCGATACGGACGACGGACGAGCAGGACGATCAGGGACAGGAGAGCCCGACGGTGGATTCCAAGTACCGCCTCATTCTGATCGCGGCGCAGCGCAGCAAGCAGCTACAGAAGGGCGCGCGGCCGCGCGTCGAGATGGACGCGCAGCGCCATAAGCCCACGCGCATCGCCCTCGAAGAGGTGCAGCGCGGCAAGGTGACCTTCTCGATTCTCGACAAGGAGTGAGCCGCAGGCTCGCCGCTTGAAATGTAGGCGCGTGCGACGTTGCCGGCCGTTGCTTTCAAAGTGAAGCAACGGCCGGCGGCCTCGCACGCGCCTTTTCTACGTCAAGCCTTTTCTACGCCAGCGTGAGCCTCTCGCCGCCGCCCGGCCTTGAAGCGTACTCCGCCTCGGCCGCGTACGCCTCGCGCTCCTCCTCAATCGCCATGTAGGCCGCCGCGCGCGCCTTCCTGTCCCAACGCTTGCCTGCGCGAAGCGCCTTCCAGTAGCCCCGCAGGTAGTCGCGGAAGAAGCGCGGGTAGCCCCTCGCCTCGTACTGCAAGACGTGCCGCGCCTCGTGCGCGACGAGACGGCCCGGCAGCGTCGCGCGCCCTCGGCCGTCGCTCACGAACACGTCCGGCCTGACGAAGACGCGCCGCCCGAAAGTAATCGCGTCCATCCCTTTCGCGGCCGCCAACACGAGCCGCGCCGGAGTCCCGCCGTAGAAACTTACCGGCGGCAGAACCAATCCCGGCTCGTTCAGGTATTCGCGGAAGAACCGCTCGACGCGGGCGTGGGAGTCGTCCGAGAGTTTCATGGTCGTAAGGGTGGGGAAGGAGGGTGCCGGGTGTCTGTAAGAACCAAACCGGAACCCGGTGCCCGACACCCGGCACCCGACATCCCTTCCCTACATGCCTTTATAGTCGGGGCCGCCGCCGCCCTCGGGCGTGACCCAGTTGATGATTTGATACGGATCCATGATGTCGCAGGTCTTGCAGTGGACGCAGTTTGAGAAGTTGATTTGCAGGCGTCGCTCTCCGCCGCCATTCTCGACCATCTCGTAGACGGCCGCGGGGCAGAAGCGCTGGCAGGGGTTGCCGTACTCTTCGGCGCAGCGCGTCGAGCAGATGTTGGTGTCGAGGACGTGCAGGTGCGCCGGCTGGTCTTCGTCGTGCGAGACGGCCGCGTGGTAAACGTCGGTCACCTTGTTGAAGGTGAGCTTGCCGTCGAAGCGAAGTTTGTCGTAGCGCTGCTTGATGTCGTCGCCGACGTAGCCGTAGTCCTTCAGCTTCTTCAAAGCCGTGTGGCCCGGCTCCGAGCTCGCGCGGTCGAAGAGTCCCCACGCGCGACCGCCCGTCAAGAACTGTAGGCCGGCGTTTGCGAGTCCGAGCCAGCGGCCGTGCTTGAAGGCCGCGTGGAAGTTGCGCACGCGCCGAAGCTCCTGCGTAATCCAGCTCTCGCGTATCAACTGTCGGTAGCGCTTGAGCTGCTGCTTCGAATAGTCTTCTTTCAGCAGCGCCTCGAAGATGGCCTGCGCGGCGAGCATGCCGCTCTTAATCGCCGTGTGGATGCCCTTGAGGCGCTGCGCGTTGAGGAAGCCGGCCGAGTCTCCGACGAGCAGGAAGCCGTCGCCGTGAAACTGCGGGATGGCGTAGAAGCCGCCCGCCGCGATGGTCTTCGCGCCGTAGCGAATCATCTTGCCGCCTTCGAGCAGCTTCGCCACGAACGGGTGCTGCTTGAAGCGCTGGAACTCGGCGTGCGGGTCGAGCAGAGGGTCTTGGTAGTCGAGCCCGGTGACGTAACCGAGGTTGACGATGCGGTTCCGCATCCCGTAAATCCAGCCGCCGCCGTACGTGTTCGCGTCCGAAGGGAAGCCGAGCGTGTGCGTCACGCGCCCCGCCGGGTAGCGGTCATCCGGCAACTCCCAAAGCTCCTTGACGCCGATGCTGTAGACCTGCGGCTCGCGCCCCTCGTTCAGGCCGAGGCGCTCGGTCAACTGCTTCGTCAGCGAGCCGCGCGGGCCTTCGCCGAGGACGGTGACTTTGGCGAGGATGTCCACGCCCGGCTCGAAGTTCGCCTTGCGCTTCCCTTCCTTGTCAATTCCCTTGTCGCCGGTGCGGACGCCGACGACGCGGTCTTGCCCGTCGTAGAGCATCTCTGCGCCGGGGAACTCGGGGAAGATGTTGACGCCCGCCTCTTCGCACTTCTCGCCGAGCCAAGCGGTGAGCTTGTTGAGCGAGACGATGTAGTAGCCGTGGTTCTTCAGGGGCGGCGGCGTGACGGGCGACTTGATGGCGCGCGTCTTCGTGAGGTAGAGGAAGTAGTCCTCTTTGACCTCCGACTCGACCGGCGCGCCCTGCTCGATAAAGTCGGGTATCAACTCCTTCAGCGCCTTCGGATCCATCACCGCGCCCGACAGGATGTGCGAGCCGACGGCCGCGCCCTTCTCGATGACGGCGATCTGAATCTCGCCGAGCGGCTTGCCCTGCCGCTTCCCCGCGGCTACCGCCTCGTTGTGCTCGCTCACCAGCCGCGAAAGATGCAGCGCCCCGCTCAGAGACGCCGGCCCCGCGCCCACGAACAGAACATCCATCTCGATGCTTTCACGTTCCATCACATGCGCTCCCGATTTAATCGCCGTGTAAAAAATGAATCGCCATTCAGTTTATCGGCACTGCCTGAAAATAGCAAAACAGCCCGAAGCGGAAGCCCGCCCGTGAGGGAGTGCGTCAGCCTTTGCCGTTTCTGCGTGCGGGGCACATAATCCCCGAAAACGATTCGGACAAGGGGAGAGTCAGAATGACGGAGCACAGGCACACGAACCGTCTGGCGGGCGAGACTAGCCCGTACCTTTTGCAGCACGCGCACAACCCCGTGGACTGGTATCCGTGGGGCGAGGAGGCTCTTGAGCGCGCAAAGAAGGAGGACAGGCCGATACTTCTGAGCATCGGCTACTCGGCCTGCCACTGGTGTCACGTGATGGAGCGCGAGTCTTTCGAGAACGAGGAGATCGCGCGGCAGATGAACGAGCAGTTCGTCAACATCAAGGTTGACCGAGAGGAGCGCCCAGACCTCGACCAGATTTACATGAGCGCCGTCCAGATGATGACGCGCCACGGGGGCTGGCCCCTGACCGTCTTCCTCACGCCCGACCTCGTCCCCTTCTACGGCGGCACATACTTCCCGCCCGAAGACCGCCACCAGATGCCCGGCTTCCCGCGCATCCTCGCCGCCGTCTCGGAAGCCTACCGCACGCGGCCCGAGGAGGTTCGACAGTCTGCGTGGGAGATTCTTTCAGAGCTTCGCAGGATGAGCGTCGCGCAGGAGTCAACGGAAGTCATCGGCCCGCAACTGCTAGACAACGCATACCGAGGGCTCGCGCGCTCTTACGACCCGCGCTTCGGCGGCTTCGGTTCGGCGCCGAAGTTCCCTTCCACGATGAACCTCGACTTTCTGCTCCGCACCTACAGGCGTACGGGCGACGCGCGCTCTCTTGAGATGGCGACGCACAGTTGCCGCATGATGGCCGAGGGCGGAATGTACGACCAGCTCGGCGGCGGCTTTCACCGCTACTCGACGGACGCGCGCTGGCTCGTCCCGCACTTCGAGAAGATGCTCTACGACAACGCGCTGCTCACGCGCCTCTACCTGCACGCGTATCAGGCGACGGGCGAAGCCTTCTTCCGCCGCGTGGCCGAGGAGGCGCTCGGTTATGTGAAGCGAGAGATGACGGACGAGTCGGGCGCCTTCTACTCGACGCAGGACGCCGACTCGGAAGGCGTCGAGGGCAAGTTCTTCGTCTGGGACAAGGAGGAGGTCGAGAGCCTTCTCGGCCCACAGGACGCTCGACTCTTCTGCGCCTACTTCGACGTGACCGAGGGCGGCAACTTCGAGGAGCACAACATCCTCCACGTCGAGCGCCCCGCGGCCGAGGTCGCGCGCGAACAGGGCGTCTCCGTCGAGAGTCTGACCGAAGCGGTCGAGCGTGGGCGCGGAATTCTCTTCACCGAGAGAGAAAGACGCATCAAACCCGGCCGCGACGAGAAGGTCATTACCGCTTGGAACGGCCTGATGCTCGAAGCCTTCGCCGAAGCCGCGGCCGTGCTCGAACGTGATGACTACCTCGAAGTGGCCGAGCGCAACGCGGACTTCATCCTCAACACGCTCGTCAGAGACGGCCTCCTGCTACACGTCTACAAGGACGGGCGCGCGAAGCACGTCGGCTTCCTCGACGACTACTCGTACGTCGTCTCGGGCCTCGTCACGCTCTACGAGACGACGGGCCGGCTGCGCTGGCTCGAAGAGGCCGTGCGGCTTGCGGACAAGATGGGCGAAGAGTTCTGGGACGAGGACGGCGGCGGCTTCTTCTACAACGGCCGGAGCGGCGAGCAGCTTATCGTGCGCAACAAGGACTACTTCGACAACGCGACGCCCTCCGGAAACTCGGTCGCCGCCGAGGCGCTGCTCCGCCTCTCCGTCCTGACGGGCAACGAAGGCTACAGGCGCAAGGCCGTCAACGTCCTCCGCCTCGTCCGCGACGCCGTCGAGCGCTACCCCTCGGCCTTCGGCTACGCGCTCGGCGCCGTAGACTTTTATCTCTCGACGCCGCGCGAGATAGTCATCGTCTCCGGCGACGACGAAGAACAGACGCGCGCCCTCAAGCGTGAGGTCTGGGGCCGCTATCTCCCGAACAAGGTCGTCGCCTTGACTTCGGGTGCGGACGAAGCCGCGTCAGGACTCGTCCCGCTCCTGCGCGAGCGCAAGGCGATGAACGGACGCGCGACCGCCTACCTCTGCGAGAGCTACGCCTGCCTCCAACCCGTCAACACGCCCGAAGAACTGGCCGCCCAGCTCGACGGCGGCGCGAGCCTCGCCGCCGAAGGATGAGGTGAACGAATGAAGAGACCCCTACGAATCCTTTTGCAGACCACCATCCCGGCCGCGGAGGACGACTGGCACGTCGGCCGCTTCTCCCTGCTCGCAGAGCACCTGCGCGGGCTCAGAGATGATGAAGGGCGTCCGCTCTGCGAAGTGACGGCGCGCGACCGCGTGACGAACGCCGACGGCGACGAAGAGGTTCTGAGCCGGCTCGACTCGACCGACTTCGACGAGCTTTGGCTCTTCGCCGTGGACGCGGGCGACGGGCTGACCGTGGCCGACTGTCAGGGCATCACGCGCTTCCGGCAGCGCGGCGGCGGCATCCTCTCCACGCGCGACCATCAGGACTTGGGCTCCTCGCTCTGCACGCTCGGCGGCATCGGCCGCGCGCACTTCTTCCACAGCAAGCATCAAGACCCGGACGAGTCGAGGCGCGTGCGCGACGATGTCGAGACTAAGGACATCAACTGGCCCAACTACCATTCGGGCAGCAACGGCGACTACCAGCGCGTCGCGGCCGCCGAGCCCCTTCACGAACTCCTGCGCAATCCTTCTTCGCCCTCGGGCCGCGTCGAATACTTCCCCGCGCACCCGCATGAAGGCGCCGTCGGCGTCCCCGAGGGCGAGAGTCACGCGCGCGTCATCGCCACCGGCGCGAGCGGCGTGACGAATCGGCCTTTCAACTTAATCGTCGCCTTCGAGTCGGTGAGAGACAGGCACGGCAACACGCTCGGGCGTGCCGTCGCGGAGTCGAGCTTCCATCATTTCGTGGATTACAACTGGGACACGTCCGCGGGCTGCCCGAGCTTCCTCGCGGAGCCGCCCGGCGACCAGATCCAGAGGGAGCCTGAGAAGTTGGAGGACGTGAAGACCTACGTGCGCAACCTCGCGCTGTGGCTCGCCCCGCCGTCGGCTTCCGACTCTTAAAGGACGCTCAGCCGCACGACTCGCGCAGCGCCTTCAAAAGGTCTTCGCCGAAGTTTCTTATCTTCGACTCGCCGAGGCCGTAGATGCTTGCGAGCGCTTCCAGTGTCTCGGGGCGTTCGCGCGCGAGGTGTTCGAGCGTGCGGTCGGGGCAGATCATGTAGGCTGGCACGCGCTGCGCGTTGGCGCGCTCAAGCCTCCACTTCTTCAGAGACGCGACCAGACGCTTCTCCTCGGGCGTGAGGACGATCTCGGGCAGCGCGACCTTCCTCCTCTTCCGAGGCTCCTTGCCCGGCTCCTTCGGCTCGGCCGGCGCGAGTTCCGAGACGCGCAGCGCCAGTTCCAGACGCCCTTCCTCCGCGAGCATCCGCGTCAGCTCGCCGTAGACGAGCAGCGCCATGCGCGCGTCGAGCGCCGCGTACTCCAACTGCGCGCGCGTGAGCGGCCTTCGGCGCCAGTTCGACTTTTGCAGCGTCTTGTCTATCGGCAGGCCGAACAGGTGCTCCGAAAGGGCCGCGAGGCTGTGCGAGCCGAGCGTCAGGGCCATTCGCGACAGCCGCAGAGTGTCTATCAGCCCCGCGGCCAAGAGCCCCGCGCCGCGCAGCACCGCCTCGTCGAAGCGCGCGTTGTGCGCCACCATCTTCACCTCGGGCGACTCGACGAGCGCCCGCAGCGGCTCGACTCCCGTCGCCAGCACGTCCGCGACTATCACCTCGCCCTCGGGCGGCGCGATCTGTACGAGCGCCAACTCCATGCCCTTGGCGCCCGGGTTCCAGTAGGTTTCCGTGTCCAGCCCGAGCAAGCGCTCGTTCCGCAGCGCCCCGACCACCTCGCGCAACTGCCCCTCGTCGGCGATAAAACGCCAACTGAACCGGCCCGTCTGCTCGATCCAGCTCAAAACGGTCTCCACCTCGCCCGAGTCCGGATGTTACACCTAATCAATAAGATAAGTCGCGGCGGGCGTCAAACATTTTGCTTGACTTCGACCTCCTTTAGGCGATACTTTTAGTTGTGCCAACACTGTTGGCCCTTTTGTCAAAACACCCCGCCGGGTCAAATTTCATACGCCTTCAAAAACCGCCCGACCTTCAAGAATGCCCCGAAAAACCCATGAATACGCCGCCAACGCCCTTTCCTGTCTGGCGGCGCTGTGCTATCTGGCCGCCCTCGCCGGGCTGGTTTTGCGTATGCCGGGCGGGCGTTTGCTCTGGGAAGTGCTGTTCGCGGCCTCGGGCGGGCTGACCGTCCTGCTCCTCCTCTTCCTCCAAAGCCGGCAGGGGCGGCGCCTCGAAGCCTTGCGGCGCGAGGGCGCGGAGAGCCTGAAGCTGGCGAAGTCGAGCGCAGACCTGCACCTGCGCGCGGTCGAGTCGCTGGCCATCGCCATTGACGCAAAGGATCAGACGACGCACGGCCACGTCCGCCGCACGCAGCTCTACGCGCTCGAACTTGGCAAACTCCTGAACGTGGGCGCCGCCGAACTGGAAGCCTTGAAGGCCGGCGCCCTGCTGCATGACGTTGGCAATCTCGCCGTGCCCGAGTACATCCTGAACAAGCCCGGGCGCCTGTCGGCCGCCGAGTTCGAGAAGATGAAGATTCACACGTCGGTCGGCGGCGACATCGTCCGGCGTGTGGGCTTTCCGTACCCGGTCGAAGATGTCGTCAGGTTTCACCACGAGAAGTGGGACGGCACGGGCTATCCACGCGGCCTGAAGGGCGAGCGCATCCCGCTCATCGCGCGCATCATCTCGACCGTTGACTTCTACGACTCCGTACGCTGCGACCGCCCCTACCGCGTCGGCCGCACGCGCGAAGAGTCGCTCGCGCTGCTCCGGCAGTTGGCCGGAAAGTCCTTCGACCCCGTCGTCGTCGAGATGTTCGTCAAACACGTTGACGACTTCGACGCGCTCCTCTCGCCCGAAGACCTGCGCGAGCAGGTTCAGCCGGCGTTGACCGAACCACACGCCGCGCCGGGCGAGCACGCGACGAACGCTCCGGCGACGAACGTCTCGCGCGACGGCGCCGAAGGCTTCCGCTCCATCGCGCGCGCGCAACGAGAGGTCTCTGCACTGCACGAGATGGCGCAGTCCATCGGCTCGTCGCTCAGCCTGCCGGACACGGCGGCCCTCATCGTCGCGAGACTCAGGACAATCGTCCCCTTCGACGCCTGCGCCATCTACGTCCTCGACGACAAGACGGCGAAGGCCGCGCCCGTCCTCGCCGCGGGCGAGTGGGAGGAGTTCTTCTCCGCGCGCGAGGTCTCGATGGGCGAAGGCATCACCGGCTGGGTGCTCGCCAACGCGCGCGCGATGTACCAGACGCCGCCCGAGCTTGAGACGGTCGGCGCGCCCGCAGAGGTCGTAGCGCAGGTCAGGGACGTTGTCTCCTCGCCGCTCCTGCGCGAGGACGGGGCCTTCGGCGCGATCACGCTCTTCTCCAAACGCGGCGGGGCTTACACGGTCGAGCACCTTCGCCTGCTTGAGACGGTCTGCCTGCACACCTCCGGCGCGCTCAACAACGCCCTGACCTATGAGCGCACGCGCGAGAGCGCGCTCACGGATCACCTGACGGGGCTGCCGAACGCGCGCGCTCTGCACCTTACGCTCGAACACAGGCTCGCCGAGTGCCGTCGCTACGAGCACGAGACGGTCGGCGTCCTCAGCATCAACGTGGACGACTTCAAGAGCCTCAACGAGCAGTTCGGCCACGGCGTCGGCGACCGCGTGCTGTCCGCGCTCGCCAAGGTCATACGCGGCCAGCTCAGGCAGATGGACATGCTCGCGCGCCACACCGGCGACGAGTTTCTGGCCGTCATGCCGGGCGCCTCGGCGGCGGTCGCGTCTGTGGTCGCGGAGCGCGTACGCTCGGCGGTCGAGTCGCAGCGCTTCAACGTCAAGACCGGCCGGCAGGTGCAGGTCACCGTCAGCGTCGGCACGGCCGGCCACCCCGACGGCGGCGAGACCGCCGACGAACTCATCCACACCGCCACCCTCAACATGCGCCGCGAAAAGCTCACGCAAAGCCCCGCCGCCGCCGCGGTCGTCCCGATTGACGTTTACCGTTAGGAAGTAGACAGTAGTCAGTAGGAATTAAAGCCGAAGTCTTTAGAACGTCGGAGGGTGCGAGTTGAATGAATGCTCGCGCCATCCGACGTTTTCTACTGCCTACTGACTACTGTCTACTGTCTACTTCCCGCCGTTTTTGCCGCGGGCGTTAAAGTCGCGTATAATCCGTTCCCGTCACAACTGAACACCGAGAAGTCGCGGAAGTAGTGCGGCGCGGGCGACACCGAAGGGCGCGCCCGGCGTCGGCGGAAGCGCCCGCACGCGCGCGAGAATTCACATTATGAGTGAGCTAAAAGTGACACCGATGAGACCTCGTCCACAGTCGGAGGGCGCCTCGGCCGGCGCCGGAGTCGCCGAGGAGCGCGACGAGCAGGCGCGCAACGAGCAAGCGCCCGACGAGCGCGACCGCGTTGACCCGGCCGAGTTGCGCGAGGAGCACAAGAACCGCCAGCAGGAGCAGCAGAAGCACATCGAGGATGTGGACAATGAGACGCTTCTGAAGATGCTCTACCAGATGATTCTCATCCGCCGCTTCGAGGAGAAGGCGGCCGAAGCCTACACGCTCGGCAAGATCGGCGGCTTCTGCCACCTCTACATCGGGCAGGAGGCCGTCGCCGTCGGCTGCCTCTCGGCGCTCAGGCCGGACGACTACGTGCTGACGAGCTACCGCGACCACGGCCACGCGCTCGCGCTCGGCACCGCGGCCGACGAGGTGATGGCCGAGTTGTTCGGGCGCATCGGCGGCTGCTCGAAGGGCAAGGGCGGCTCGATGCACCTCTTCGACGCAGACAAGCATTTCCTCGGCGGGCACGGCATCGTCGGCGGGCAGATTCCGCTCGCGACCGGCGTCGCCTTCGCCACGAAGTACAAGGGCACCGACCAAGCGACGCTCGTCTTCTTCGGCGAGGCGGCGGTCAATCAGGGCGCCTTCCACGAGTCGCTCAACATGGCGCAGCTCTGGAAGCTGCCCTGCATCTACATCTGCGAGAATAACCAGTACGGCATGGGCACTTCGCTGAAGCGGGCGATGTCAATGAGCGACGTGTCGCAGAAGGCTTGCGGGTTCGCGATGGCCTCGGAGTTCGTGGACGGCATGGACGTGCTGGCCGTGCGCGCCGCGACCGAGCGCGCCGTCGAGCGCGCGCGCAAGGAGTACCTGCCGTCGCTTCTGGAAATCCGCACCTACCGCTTCATGGGCCACTCGATGTCCGACCCCGGCCACTACCGCACGCGGGCCGAGATCGAGCGCTATCAGGAGCGCGACCCCATCAAGGTCTTCGGCGACAACCTGCGCGAGAAGGGCGTGCTTGATGAAAAAGGGTTGAAGGAGATCGAGGCGCGCGTACGCGAAGAGGTCGAACGCTCGGTCAAGTTCGCCGACCAGAGCCCCGAGCCCGAGCCCGAAGAGTTGTTCACCGACATCTACGCCAGCCCGATTAAGGGCGCCGGGCGCTGAACGGCCGAACCTCGATGAGAAGCCGACTCTTCATCTGCACGATGTTCATCGTCGCCGCGGCCGCGGCCGCAGCGGCGCAGTCGTACGTCCACACTTGGCTGCGCGTCGCGCCCGAGGGCGAAGAGTTCGCCGTCCACTTCCCCGAGCCGAACTTCCGCATCAGGCGCGAGCTGCCCTTCGGCGGCGGCGTGACGCTCAGGCCCGCGTCCTACGAGATTACGAACAGGGGCTCTTACTTCACCGTCCTATCATTTTCAAAGTCCGAGCCCGGCGCGCCCAAGTCGCTCGACGCTTTCGTGGAAGGGCTCCGCAAAGCCCTCTCTGAAGGCGGGGGAGCGGCGAAGGCGAGTCTTCAGTTCGAGCGCGAGTTGCAGCTCGACGGGCGCGCGGGCAGGCAGTTCAAGCTGACGGTCGGCGACGCCGAGGGGGCGGCGCGCGTCTTCGAGACCGAGCAGCACTTCTACGCCCTGCTGACCTACGGCCGCACCGTGGCCACCGGCGCCGAAGAGCACTTCCTCGACTCGTTCACCTTCGACCGCACGGGCGCAGACCGCGTCGAACTGAGCGACACGGCGAGCGTCATGACCGTGTCGGCGCGTCCGCCCGAGCCGCTGTCGTGGCCCGTGGCCGGCGGCACGAACATGGTTGTCGGAACAAGGGACGCCAAGGCGCAGCCCGGCGGCCTCCCTGATATTGATACCTCGAAGGCCGGAGGGCGGAAAATCATTTCGGGCGGCGTGCTCAACGGCAAGGCCATAGTGAAGCCGCAGCCCTCCTACCCGCCGATTGCGAAGGCGGCGCGCGCCTCGGGCACCGTTACCGTGCAGATTCTCTTGGACGAAGAGGGCTACGTCATCGCGGCGAACGCCGTCAGCGGACACCCTCTGCTTCAGCAGGCCGCGGTCTACGCCGCGCGGCAGGCGCGTTTCTCGCCGACGCTGCTCGAAGGCCAGCCGGTCAAGGTCTCGGGCGTGATTACTTACAACTTCGTCCTTCAGTAAGACTGGACTCCGGAGGTTTGAATGGCCGTCATCACGATGCGCGAGGCGCTGAATCAGGCGATGCGGGAGGAGATGCAACGCGACGAGAGCATCTTCCTGATGGGCGAGGAGGTCGCCGCCTATCAGGGCGCGTACAAGGTCTCGAAGGGGCTGCTCGAAGAGTTTGGCGACAAGCGCGTGGTTGATTCCCCGATTACGGAACTGGGCTTCGCCGGACTCGGCGTCGGCGCGGCGATGGCGGGCTTGAGGCCCATCATCGAGTTCATGACCTTCAACTTCTCCATCCTCGCCACAGACCAGATCATCAACTCGGCGGCGAAGATGCGCTACATGTCCGGCGGGCAGTTCAAAATCCCCATCGTCTTCCGCGGCCCGAACGGCTCTGCCTTTCAGGTCTCTTCGCAGCACTCGCAGGCGCTTGAGAGCTGGTACGCGCACTTCCCCGGCCTCAAGGTCGTCATGCCCTCGACGCCCGCCGACGCCAAGGGTCTCTTGAAGAGCGCCATACGCGACGACGACCCCGTCATCTTCCTCGAACAGGAGCGCATGTACGGCAACAAGGGCGAGGTGCCCGACGGCGAGGACTTCGTCGTCCCTTTGGGCGTGGCCGACGTGAAGCGCGAGGGCACGGACTGCACCATCGTCGCGCGCTCGCTCACCGTGCCGCTCGCCTTGAAGGCGGCCGAGGAGTTGGAGAAGCAGGGCGTCTCGGTCGAAGTCATAGACCCGCGCACCATCCGCCCGCTCGACATCGAGACCATCATCAACTCGGTGAAGAAGACCAACCGCGTCGTCGTCGCCGAAGAGTCGCACGCGTTCGCGGGCGTCGGCGCCGAGATCAGCGCGCAGATCATGGAGCACGCCTTCGACTACCTCGACGCCCCCGTCAAGCGCCTCTCCGGCGCAGACGCGCCCATGCCTTACGCCAAGAACCTCGAACGGCTCGCGCTGCCCGACGTGGAGCGCATCGTCAAGGCCGTGCGCGAAGTGTCTTATCTGGACTGACTCGATTAGGAGACGTAATGGCAACGCAGGTCGTGATGCCGAAGCTGTCGCCGACGATGGAGGAGGGGCAGCTCTCGCGCTGGTTGAAGAAGGAAGGCGATAAGGTCAGCGTCGGCGAAGGTCTGGCCGAGATAGACACCGACAAGGCCACGATGGAGGCGCAGGCTTTGGCCTCGGGCGTGCTGCGCAAGATTCTCGTGCCCGAGGGCGAGACCGTGCCTCTGGGCGCCATCATCGCCATCATCGGCGAACCGGACGAAGATATTTCGGGACTCGTCTCCGAAGCCTCTTCGGGCGCCGCGCAGGCCGAGAAGAAGGAGCGCATCGAGGAGGGCACCGAAGGGCGCGCTCACGGCGCTCCGGACGAGTTGGCGCAGGTCGTCCCCGGCGGCGAGCGCACGCAGGCGACCGTCGAGGGCCAGCCAGTCCGCGGCGACGTGGGCGGCGCACCTTCCAATGCACAAGGCGGCGGACAGGGCACGCAACCGGCGCAGACGCAGAGCGCGCAGCGGCCACAGGCTCAAGGCGCACAGCCGGCCGCGGGCGGCAACGGTCAGCGCGCGCAGGGCGGCCGCCTCATCGTCTCCCCGATTGCCGCGCGCATGGCCGCGGACGCCGGCATCAACCTCCACGACCTGACGGGCAGCGGCCCCGGCGGGCGCATCGTCAAGCGCGACATCGAGGCCGCGTTGAGCGGCGCGGCGGCACAGCCGCAGGCGCAGGCGCAGCCGGAACAGGCCGCGACTCAGCTCCGCGCCGTGCAGACTCCCGCGCAGCAGCCCGCCGTCCAGCCCGAAGGCGGCGCGGCGCCCTACCGTGAAGAGAACGTGACGACGATGCGCGCGACCATCGCGCGCCGCCTCGTCACCTCGCTCGGCCCCATCCCGCACATCTTCCTCACGACCGAGATCGAGATGGACAGGGCGGCCGAGATGCGCCGCCAGTTGAACGAGCTCGACCCCGAGAACAAGGTCAGCATCAACGACTTCGTCATCAAGGTCGCGGCCGTCGCGCTCATGCAGCACCCGGCCGTCAACTCGTCATGGCAGGACAAGGCGATTCGCTTCTACGAGCGCGCCGACGTGGGCGTGGCCGTCGCGCTTGAGAACGGGCTCATCACGCCGGTCGTGCGCGCAGCGAACACTAAGTCGGTCGGCCAGATCAGCCGCGAGGTCAAAGAGCTTGCCGAGCGCGCGCGCAACCGGAAACTGACTCCCGAGGAGTACACCGGCGCGACCTTCTCCGTCAGCAACCTCGGCATGTTCGGCATCACAGAGTTCACCGCGCTCATCAACCCGCCCGAGGCCTGCATCCTCGCCGTCGGCGCGATGACGCCGACGCCGGTCGTGCGCGACGGGCAGGTCGCCGTGCGGCAGATGATGAAGGTCACGCTCTCCTGCGACCACCGCGTCGTGGACGGCGCGACCGGCGCCAAGTTCCTACAGACGCTCAAGAAGATTTTGGAGAACCCGCTCTACCTTATCGCTTAAAACATTCAGGGGGACTTGATGAGCAGCAACCAGCAGGACGAGGCGCCCGACAACATCACGACCGACGCCGAGAGTCAGGAGTTCGGCGCGCAGCACGGCCAGACGCCCGAGGGGCAGAACACAGGCTCCTCCGACCCCGACGCCGAGGCCGACCCCGGCAACACCGGCGCGGGCGAGCCCGGCGAAGGCACCGGCGCGAAGGGCGGCGAGTACAGTTGATTTCGATTTTCGGAATGCGGATTTCGGATTGAAGGAGGACGGAAGACGGCGCGTCTTTCGTCCTCCTTTTCTAACAGCGCGACCTTCATGAGTCTTCCAGTCCGCATTCCGCAATCCGAAGGCCGCAACCGCTGGGGGCCGCACGTCGCGCTCCTCGCGGTTCAGGTCATCTTCGGGACGTGGCCCATCTTCGGGAAGGTCGCGCTGCGCGGACTGCCGAGCGCAGGGCTCGTCGTCTTCAGGGCCACGGGCGCCGCGCTGGCGTTCCTGCTTCTCCTGCGCGCGCGCGGGCGCATCGTCCTCCCGCCGCGCGCAGACCTCGCGCGCCTCGCGCTCTACGGCCTGCTCGGCGTCACACTCAACCAGTTCATGTTCGTCAAGGGGCTCGCGCTCTCGACGGCCGTCAACGCGACGCTGCTCTCGACCTGCATCCCCGTCTTCACGCTCCTCGTCGGCGCCGCGCTCGGGCGCGAGAAGCTTTCGGCGCGCGTCGCGGCCGGCACGGCTCTGGCCGCCGCGGGCGTCGTCATCCTCGTTGACCCCCTGCGCGCGAGCTTCAACGCCGAGACGACGCTCGGCAACTTCCTGCTCGTCGCCAACACGGCCGCCTACGGCGCATACATCGCCGTCTCGCGCGACGCCTTCCGCCGCCACGGCGCGCTCGCGGCGATGGCGTGGGTCTTCACCTTCGGCGCGCTGATGTCGCTGCCCTTCGGCGGCTACTACCTCGCGCGCGTCGAGTGGCAATCGGTCAGCACGGAAGTGTGGCTCGCCGTCGTCTACATCGTCCTCGTGCCGACGGCGGGCGCGTACTACCTCAACGCGTGGGCGCTCGAACGCGTCACTCCGAGCACCGTCGCCGTCTACGTCTACCTCCAACCGCTCTTCGCCTTCGCGCTGGCGCCGCTCCTGCTCGGCGAGGCGGAGCGGCCCGGCCCGCGCCACGCCTTCGCGACGGCGCTCATCTTCGCGGGCGTCGCCTTCGTCACGCTGCGACGGCGCGGCACGCCGCCCGACGTGTTGGAGCAGACTGACGCGCCCGGCCGCTGATTTGTTAGAATCCGCCTCGAAGGCATGGCAACGAGCGGCGCACAAGCGACACGCGCGCTGGACGCGAGAACGGAGGCGGGGCTGAAGAGTTCGGCCGCGCGCCTCTCCGTGCTGGCCGCGGCGTTCCTCATCCTTTTGAAGTCGGCGACGGGCTGGCTGACGGGCTCGATCAGCGTGTGGGCTTCGCTGCTCGATTCGACGATGGACATCATCGCGTCCGTCATCAACTACTTCGCCGTGCGCGCCGCCTCGCGCCCGCCCGACGAAGACCACCGCTACGGCCACGGCAAGGCCGAATCGCTCGCCGGCCTCTTCCAGTCGTTCGTCATCACAGTCTCGGGCGGCTTCCTCGTGCGCGAGGCCGTGAGGCGCATCCTCTCGCCGCACGAGACCGCGCAGGAATGGCTCGGCGTGGGCACGATGGCCGTGGCGGGCGCGGTCAGCGTCGCGCTGGTCGCGCGCCTGCGCGCCGTCGCGCGCAAGACCGACTCGCCCGCGCTCGCGGCCGACGCGGTGCACTACGCCACTGACGTTTTCACCAACGGCGCGGCGCTCGTCGCGCTGCTCGTCGTCGCGCTGACCGGCTGGACGCTGGCCGACCCGCTCATCTCGCTCGCCATCTCGGCCTTCATCCTCTACTCGGCCTTCGAGGTCGGGCGCGACTCCGTCCACGTCCTGATGGACAGGCGCCTGCCGCGCGAGGTGGACGCGAAGGTCGAGGCGGTCGTCAACCGCTTTAAGGAAGAGGGCGTCCTCGGCTTCCACGACCTGCGCACGCGCCGCTCCGGCTCGCACAAGTTCATAGACCTCCACCTCGAAGTCGAGCGCGACCAGAGCCTCGTCGCCGCGCACGACCTCACCGAACGCGTCATCCGCGCCATCCAAACCGAAATCCCCCGCTCCCGCGTCCAGATACACACAGACCCCGAAGGCGGGGAGTGAAGGCGCGCTGTCGCCCTATAAGCCGAAAGGGGGGCGGTGCCCCCCTTTTCACAGCACGCGGATTCATCCTGAATTTCGTCACCAGCAACCCGCATACTCGACGTTAACAATGTCCCAAGTCTTCCCGCCGTCCCATGACACGTAGTAGACCCAGTAGTAAGGCGTGCAGTAGCTATCGTAGTAGCCGGGATCGCCGCCGCCGCCGCCGCCCCCGTACTGCGCGTTGCAGCTACACGCCGCCTCGTTCCAAGTCCCGCCCG
Source organism: Pyrinomonadaceae bacterium (assembly GCA_035248785.1). Lineage (GTDB taxonomy): Bacteria > Acidobacteriota > Blastocatellia > Pyrinomonadales > Pyrinomonadaceae > QHXN01. The sequence goes on from DATFHD010000075.1 coordinate 127,657, forward strand.
AGTAGTAGCAGGCCATCTGCTGCGAGATGTCACACGGGACATATTCGTAGGAGATCACTTGGTTGTCGCAACCCGTCGGGGAAGTCACTCTGCCGGTGACCTCGTTCGGGTCAGAGTAACCGGGCGTCGCCATCACCGACTGTGTTTTCGAGCAAGTCGGGCAATGCCCGAGGCCATAAACATGACCGATCTCGTGCGCCATCGCTTCGAGCACGGCCGTCGGGTTCCACATGTCAGGCGTGATCTGGATATTGGCGGACATCGTGTAGCCGGTGGTGTCGTTGACGTAGGCGTCCGTGTGTGCCCTGTCGCCGCTCGCCGGTGATTGGTTATTCACGGTGATGCCGGTGTTGGGCGCGGGCGGCTGGGAAACGAACTTGTAGGTGATGTTGGAGCCGTTGTTGAAGCTGGCCGCCTGCCAGTTGCTGAATGCCTGCACGACCGCGTCCCGTCTGTCCCCGGTGATGTTGGGGTCTATGTAGACCGGAATCTCGGAGCCGCGCGGGAAGCCCAGGCCCTCTATTGGTGGGCTCTGCGAGCCGCAAGTCTGGGCGGAGACGGAGGACTGGGAGAAGAGGCAAGTGAGTAAGAGCCCGACTGCGACGAGGATGAGGCGGGATTAGGTGAGCTTATTCATGTGAGCGCACCTCCGCCTCGGCGTGCCTTGAATTGAGGACGGCGCGGTTTACCTCTTCGATGAACGCGCTGCGGTCTTTACCATTGTGCCTGTCAAATATCGTCTCGCCGCGGAGCATTATCCTCGCCCCGTCGAGCGCGAACACCGTGTTCCCCCTCATCCCGTACGCCGTCACGATGGCGTAGTTGCCTTCGGCTGCCCGCTTGAGGAAGAACAGATACTCGCCGCCCTTCGTCGGCGACCCCTCGCCCGCCACCCTGTAGCGAACGATCTTCCCGGAAGGGTACCTGACCCGACCCCCGAGCCTTTCGGCGATGACCGTGTCGCCGGCAGCGGTCGTCAACTCCGGGGCCGACTTCAGCCCTCGCGAAACACGGATGGTGAACTCCGAATAAACGGCACTCTTGTCATCGGAGAGGAAAGCCTCGGCCGAGAGGACGCGCCCCTCTACGACGAGGTCGCTCGCGTCCACGGGCATGTCTGACGGCGGGACGCGCGGGTCGCTGCTCATCCTCACCTCGCCGAGGTTCGTGGGGTCGGCGACGACGAAGCCGGCCCTGTTATACCGCGCGTTCTTACGCCCGCGCGGGCTGTCCCTATCGGGCGCGGCCGCCCCGGAGTCGAAATCAACGACGGGCGTTGATGCCTCGTCAATCTCCTTCTCCGAGGGCTGTGAGGCCGCCGCGCCGGCCGCCTGCTCGCCCCTCCGCAAGACCTTCGCCGTCTGCGCGACGCCGCGCCCATGCTGGCTCTTCACATTCGTTGACACGAGAAGCCCGGCGGACAGGGCTAGGATGCCCACTCCGGTGAATGCGAACACTGGTGTTTTGACCCTGAGCATATACTTCCTCCTTCTACAGGGATGCCACGACTGCTCGTCGGCGACCGGCCGGGGCGCGAGTCAACCGGCAAGGAGCATCCGCCGGACGAATTATGAACTGTCGTGGTTAATGTGAGGCCGACGGGGGCAGGGGCCCGCCAACCAGGTTGTGACAACGCGCGCGAACTGTAGGCTAATCGCGTGGCGCTGTCAAGGCTGGCGGTTCGGCCGGCGTTCCTGCCGCATCGCTCCAATACTAGGCCGTTCTCAGCGCTTTGATTCCCTTCTTCTCTTCGCCTTCGGCGAGGCGGCGCAGCTCGAAGAGTTTCATGAGGGCTTCGACGGGCGAGAGCGAGTTGAGGTCTGCGGCGAGGAGTTCTTCAACGACGCGCGCGCCACGCCCCCACGTCGAGGCGTCGAAGTGCTCGACGGCTTCGAGGGCGTCGCCTTCATCATCGTCAACCTCGCGCCCGCCCTCGTACTCTCGCAACAGTTCTTCGGCGCGGCGGACGACGGGCGCGGGCAGCCCCGCCAGCTTCGCGGCGTAGACGCCGTAGCTGCCTTCGGCGACGCCGGGCGTGACGCGGTAGAGGAAGACGAGTTCGCCTTCGCGTTCGGCGATCTCGACGCGAAGGTTGCGCAGGCGCGGGAGCGTCTCGGCTAGTTCCGTCAGCTCGTGGTAGTGCGTGGCGAAGAGCGTCTTCGAGCGCAGGCGCGGGTGGTTGTGTATGTATTCGAGGACGGAGCGCGCGACGGCGAGCCCGTCGTAGGTGGACGTTCCGCGCCCGAGTTCGTCGAGCAGGACGAGCGAGCGCGGCGTCGCGTGGTGCAGGATGTGCGCCGTCTCGGTCATCTCAGTCATGAAGGTTGACTCGCCGCTGCCGATGCGGTCGTAGAGGCCGATGCGCGTGTAGACGCGGTCGGTCAGGCCGACTGTGGCCGACGCGGCCGGGACGAACGCGCCCGCCTGCGCCATGACGACGATGAGCGCCGCCTGCCTGAGAAACGTTGACTTGCCCGACATGTTCGGCCCCGTGATGAGCGCGATCTCCGGCGCGCCCTCGCCGCCGAGCCGCAGGTCGTTGGCGACGAACTGTCCTTCTTCGAGCAGCCTTTCAAGAACTGGATGGCGCCCGCCTTTGATGTCGAGCACGGCTTCGTCCACGACCGTCGGACGCGCGTAGTTCCAGCGCGCGGCCGCTTGTGCGAATGAGGAGACAGCGTCGAGGTGCGCGAGCGTCGAGGCGGCGGACAGTATCTCTTCGCGCGCGCGGCCAACCTCGGCGCAGACACGGCGGAAGATTCCCGCCTCAAGCTCGCCGATGCGCTCCTGCGCGTTGAGAACTAAAGACTCGTGCTCCTTCAGCTCAAGCGTGACGAAGCGCTCGGAGGCGGCGAGTGTCTGCTTGCGCGTGTAGCCGGCGGGGACGAGGTGCAGGTTCGGCCTTGTGACCTCGATGAAGTAGCCGAAGACCTTGTTGTAGCCGACGCGCAGGCTCTTTATCCCTGTGCGCGCTCGCTCGCGCTGCTCCATCTCGGCGAGGAAGGTCTTGCCGTTGCGAAGCAAGGCGCGCAGCCCGTCAAGCTCTTCCGAAAATCCCTCGCGTATGATGCCGGTCTGGTCGTTGCGGCGCGGCAGGTCGTCGTTGACGGCGGCGCGTATGAGTTCGAGCACGCGCTCGCACAAGGGGAGCGAGGCGAGCAGCGCGCCGAAGCGGGCCGCGTCGCGTTGAAGCACGGCGCGCACGCGCGGAACGGCTTCGAGGCTCTGGCGCAGCGCGAGGATTTCGGGCGGCGTGGCGAGGCTCGCGCGCGCGCGGCCCGAGAGGCGTTCGAGGTCGTGGACGTTCTCCAACGCGGCGAAAAGCTCTGCGCGGTCTTTGTCGCGCGCGGCGAACCAGCCGACGTGCTCCTGACGGCGCGCTATCTCGGCGAGGTCGAGCAGAGGTTGACGCAGCCAGCGGCGCAGCATGCGCCCGCCCATCGCCGTGCGCGTCTCGTCGAGCGTGGCGAGGAGCGAAGGCGCTCCGCCCGCGCTCTCGAAGATTTCCAGACTGCGCGCGGCCTGCGCGTCGAGCACCATGAAGGCTTCCGGGTTGTAGCTCGTCAGTCGCGTCAACTGCTCGGCGACGCCCGCCTGCGTCTCGTTCAGGTAAGAGATGATTGCCGCGGCCGCCGCGGTCGCGAGCGGCCAGCGCGAGAGGCCGAACGGCGCGAGCGTGCGTGCGTGTAAGTGTTGCTGAAGAACCTTTCGCGCGTGAGCCGGCTCGAAGCCCGCGTCCGGCCGTCGCGTGACGAAGCCGGGCAGGTTCGACATCTGCGCGGCGAGACTCTTCGGAACCAGAAGCTCGGACGGCGCGATGCGTTGAAGCTCGGCGAGCGCGGCGTCCGTCTCAAGCTCGGTCGCGTGGAAGTCGCCCGTCGTCACGTCTGCGTAGGCTATTCCGGCGCGCCTGCCGTCGGAGGCGTAGGCCGCGAGGTAGTTGTTGACTTTACTTTGAAGCAGCCCGGTCTCTAACACCGTGCCGGGCGTGACGACGCGCACCACGTCGCGCTCGATGAGGCCGCGCCCCGCCGCCTCGCCGCGGACGGGCGTGGCGGTCAACTGCTCGCAGATGGCGACGCGGTGGCCGCGCGAGATGAGCGTGGCGAGGTGGCGTTCGAGGCTGTGGTGCGGAACTCCGGCGAGCGGGACGCGCTGGCCGCGCCCCATCGGCTTCGAGGTCAAGACGATGTCGAGCTCGCGCGCGAGCAGTCGCGCGTCGTCGTCGAAGGCTTCGTAGAAGTCGCCGATGCGGAAGAGGAGGATTGCGTCGGCGTGGCGGCGCTTGATGTCGAGGTACTGCTTGCGTAGTGGCGTGGCCGTCGTCGTCATCGCTCGAAGAGTGCGGCGAGGATGTCACCGACGGAGGTGAGCGCGCGGTGGAGCGAGCGCAACTGCTCGAAGCTGAGGATGGTGGTGACGCGGCCTATCTCGTGGAAGGGGCCTGTGCGCGCGAGGCTCAACTGGCGCTCGGCGCGGTTCGTGTCGCGCTCGCTGGCGACGACGAGGAAGGGGCGCGTGCGCTGCGCGTCGTAGGCGCGCTTCAATTTGGCGAGCGCCGCGTCCACGTTCCCCTTGCGCTGCACCTCGAAGACGTGGCTGAGGCGCGGGCTGTCCTCTGCCTCTCGCCAGACCACGTCGTAGTAGTCGAACTCAGCTTGGGCGTGATAGCCGAGCACGCGCGCGACCTCGACCAGCATCAACTGGACTTCCGTGTGCGTCAGCCCTTCGGCGGCCGCGGCCTCGGGCGCGGGCGGCTCGTCGAAGGTGAACTGGATGGCCTCGTCCGAGACGCGCTTTCTTCCCTTCTCCGTCAGACGCCAGCGGCCGCGGTCGCGCTCGATCTCGCGCCGCTCGTCGAGTTCGCGCGCCGCCGCCTGCACGAGCCGACGCCACTGTCGGCGGTGTCCGTTCGAGACGGCCAGAACCTCCTCCGCGCTCAACTGCGGGAAGTAGGCGACGAGGCGGTCGTAGAGAAAGCGCACGTGTTCCGCGCCGCCCGTGGCGGCCAACTCCTGTAGGAGGGGCAGTTCGATGCGCTCCACGCTCGGGTAGGCCATCTGGTTTGAAGGCTCGGGAGTGAATGGACTTCGGGAAGGGCAGTTCCCGTCTAACGCTTACGCGGCAAAGTTACAGGAGAAGCGGGCGAACAATCAAGCGTGCGTGCGTCGTGCGGAAAGGTCGAACGGCGGGCAGTCGCTCTGGCAACGCCCGCCGCCGAAGTGTGGTTGAAGTTCCCGACCCGCTCAGTAGAGATTCGGATTCTGGAACCCTTCCGCGTAGCCGCGCAGGAAGCAGTCGCGGTAGGCTTGTTTGGCGGCCGCGCTCCTGCCCCAAGAGAAGAAGCCGCCGCCGCCTCTCCTGTAACGGTCAGAGCGTTGCGGGTCGTTGCTCTGCCCGCGGCGCGCGTCGCTCGCGCCCGTGCGGCGGCCGTCGTCGAGTCCGCGCTGGCATTCGTCGCGGCCGTCGCCGCTTTGAATGCTCGTGCTGTCGTCGGACTGCTGGTAGACCGTCTCGTCGCGGCGCGAGTGGCGGTGGTGATGATGTTCGTCGTCGTTCTTTTCGTGCTTCCGGCCGTGTTCGCGGTGGCGTTCGCCGTCGTCGCCCCCGCCGTGATGCCGGCCTTCGCCGCCCGCATTGTTTCCGCCGCCGGAATTTCCGCCGCCCGTGTCGGTGCCGCTCCCGCCGGGCCGCTCCGCGTGCGGGTTATCACCGTCGCCTCGGTGACGGTGGCCTTCTCCGCCGCCGCGGTTGTGATCGCCTCCGCCGCTTCCGCCGCCTCGATTGTGGTCGCCGCGGTTGTGGTCGCCGTGCCTGCCCTCTTCGCTTCGGTTCCGCTCGCTGCGGCCGCTGCTGGAATCGTCGTTGCTGCTACTGCTGCTACTACTGCTGCTGTTGTCGCTGCTGCTACTGCTCGAACTGCTGCTCGAACTACTGCTGCTGGAACTGCTGTCGGAGCTTTTGCTGGAACTGTTGTCGGAACTGCTTTCACTTCGGCTACTGTTACTCTCACTGCTCCGCGTGCTCTCCTCAGTTCTGTCAACCTCGTGCCGGGCCTGCGCACGGGCGGACGTTGACGGCGACAGGGCCGTCACGCAAAGCAACAGCAGACACGGCGCGACGAACGCGCCCGCGAGCCTTCTCGATCTATTCGTTTTCATCGCTTGCCTCCGCTTGCGGCCTGACTTCGGAGAGAGAATTGTGACGGAAATATACACCCTGCACATCCCCTCGTCACGTATCAATAGATCGCGCCGGCATAGGGAAAAATCCCACGCGTAGAGAGTGGAATGAACCGGCACGCCCGACGGGTCGCCGCTTCTCCCCGTTGAATGGTTGAGATCACCTAACAAGTCATTCCGTGAGCGGATTGAGCGATTCTCTTCTGCGGAGAGATGATCGCGTATGACAAAACTCTTAATTTCCCAAGGAAATCAATAACCGCGCTCCGCCGATTACTCACCACGTCGGTCAATTTGGTAATTCCGACGCGCCGTTTTGTCGTTGCTGCACTCCGTTCTGTCGTTGCTGCGTGCCGTTCTATAAAAAAAATTTATCCGACAACGATTCTGTATAAACGGACAACGATTCCTGCGGGCCGATGAGCGATTCCTGCGAGCGGATGAGCGATTCCTGCGCGCCGCTCAGCCGTTCCCGCGTACTGTTTTGCGATTCCCGCGCGCCGTTTTGTGATTCCCGCAGCCTGATTTGCGATTCCGACACGCTTCGCAACGATTCCTCTATGCCGTTTTATGACTCCCGCGGGCCGGACAATGATTCCTGTAGACAGATGAGTCGTTGCCGACGGTTGCGGAATCGTTAACAACGACCGCGTAGTCGGTTAGAAAGTCCGCCGGGTCGTTCCGGATGGCCGACGAACGATTGCGCGACGTTGAAGAATCGTCGCGCGGGGCCGTCCGGTCGTTGCTAACGGCCGATGGGCCTTCGGAAGTGCTTGAGGAGTCGTTAGAACGCGAACGAAAGCGGCCGGGAACTTGTTACGTCCCCGGCCGCTTTCGGCTTTGCTAACTTTCAACTGTGGTTCAGGCCGCGACCGGCTCGCTCTTGATGCCGAAGCTCTCGTGAATCTCGTCGGCGTCGAGCGTGTCGCGCTCAAGGAGGCCGGCGACGAGGCGCGCGATCTCTTCGCGGCGCGAGTCCACGACCTCGCAGGCGCGCTTGAGCTGCGCGTTGACGATGTCGTTGGTGGCCGTCTCGATGCGGTCGAGGAGCGTCTGGCTGTGCGGGTCTTCGGGCTTGCCGAGGTGTATCGGGCCGAGCGGGCTCATGCCGAACTCCGCGACCATGCGGCGCGCGATCTCGACGGCGCGCTCGATGTCGTTCGAGGCGCCGGCCGTCATCGTGTCGAGCAAAAGAACCTCCGCCGCGCGCCCGCCCAAGAGCATCGCGATCTGGTCTTCCAAGTACTCGCGCGTGCGCATCAGTCGGTCACGCTCGGGCAGAGCCTGCGTGACGCCGAGCGCGCGCCCGCGCGGGAGGATGGAGACCTTGTGAATCGGGTCGCCGTGCTTGACGGCGAGGCCGACGGCGACGTGGCCCGCCTCGTGTACGGCGGTCGCGTAGCGCTCCTCCTCGTCCATCATGAAGCCGAGGCGCTCGACGCCCATCAGAATCTTGTCGCGCGCGTACTCGACGTGCGGACGGCCGACGGCTTGCGAGCCGTCGCGCGTCGCGGCGATGGCCGCCTCGTTCAGGAGGTTCGCCAAGTCCGCGCCGGAGAAGCCGGGCGTGCCGCGCGCTATCCAGCCGAGGTCGAGCCCCTCTTCGAGCTTCAGCTTGCGCGAGTGGACGCGAAGTATCTGCTCGCGGCCGCGCATGTCGGCGAGGTTGACGGTTATCTCGCGGTCGAAGCGGCCCGGGCGCGTCAGCGCCGAGTCGAGAATGTCGGGGCGGTTGGTCGAGGCGATGACGACGACGCCGCTCAACTGCTCGAAGCCGTCCATCTCGACGAGCAACTGGTTCAAGGTCTGATCTTGATCGGCAGAGGCGGAGTCGCCGCCGCGGCCGCGACGACGGCCGAGCGCGTCAATCTCGTCAATGAAGATGACGCAGGGCGCGAGCTTGCGCGCGCGCGCGAAGAGGCGCCGGACGCGCGCCGCGCCGAGGCCGGCGAACTTCTCCTGAAAGCTAGAGCCCGAGACGGAGAGGAAAGGCACCTTCGCCTCGTGCGCCGCGGCGCGCGCGAGCAGAGTCTTGCCCGTGCCCGGGGGGCCGGAGAGGAGTATGCCGCGCGGCGAGCGCCCGCCGAGGCGGCCGAACTTATCGGGGTCGCGCAGGAACTCAATCGTCTCGGCGAGTTCGGCGCGCGCCTCGTCAACGCCGGCAACATCTTGGAAGCTGACGGGCTGGCTGCCCGTCACTTCGGACGCGGCCGACTCCTGCTGCCCGCCCATGCTCGCGTAGACGCGCCAGCCGATGAGGGCGAAGATGACGAGCGCCGCGGCCGGCAGGAGGTAGTTCAGGACGGTGACGAGCATGCCGGGCTGCATCGTCTCGTAGTCAACGGCGACGTGCTGCTTCTCGAAGGCCGCGATGACTTCGTGCTGCGCGACCGCGTTCGTGACGAGCCCGCGGACGAGCGCGCCGTCGGACTGCGTGACGGTGACGACCTCGCCCGAGACCGTGACGGAGCGGGCGCTGCCCGCGTCGGCCAGTTCGCGCAACTGCGTGAAGTTGACCTCGCGGACGGCGGGCTGAAGCTTCTGGTTGAAGAGCCCGACCGTCACCAGCGCGGCGACGAGCAGAGCGAGCGAGCCGAAAACGGCGAGCGTGGTCTTCTTCTTCGGGGGAAGCGAACGGGAAAAAGGCATACAGACCTCTAAAAATTAAAATCCGGGAGCCGGGGGTTGAGGCTCCTCGCATCGGGTATTGTTTAGCTTGGAAACCGCCTCAGGAGGGCCGTCGAAGGCCGCCGGACAGGTTCACGCGGTGCCGACAGTGAAGGCGCAACGCCCTAAAGGACGTGCACAAACCACACTCTAGCAGTCAAAACCTTTTTAAGTCCAGTGAAAAACCGCACACGCCCTGCGGGGGTCGGGCCTTCTCCTGCTCAAACACCGGCCGAGACGGCTTAACCTTCCGATGACGAAGGTTAAGCTCCGGTTGCCGCCGTCTGACCTGAACTTTCACGGCTGAGAGTCGCCGCCCTGTATCCAGACACGCCCGCACGTCGCCCGGCGGCGCGATTCCGTACAGACCGGCCTTCATCAAAAACTCGCGGCGCCGCCCTCCCCTCCGAATTTCCGCGGCGTTTTCGACGCGCCGGCCGCGTAGACGCCGCTGGCATGACCGTTGCCAACCTCCGTCGCAGGCTGGGTACTGTCGAAACGTTCGAGGACACCAAACTACACTTGAAGGAGTAGACGACAATGCTGTGGACGATTCTTGTGATTCTGCTTGTGCTGTGGCTGCTCGGCATCGTGAGCGGCTACACGGTGGGCGGCTTCGTTCACCTGCTGCTGGTGCTCGCGCTCGTGATCTTCGTGATCAATCTCCTTACGGGACGCAGAACGGTCTAAGGGTTTAAGGCGGAAGCCCGACCCTTCGGGAAGGCAAAAGGCAAAAGGCAAACTTCAAAAGGCAAAAGTTGAAGACGAGAGCCGCGGTGTGCGGCCGTCAGTCTTCACTTTTGCCTTTTGCCTTTTGAAGTTTGCCTTTTGCCTTCCCGTCAGGGCCGGGCTTCTGCTCATCTCAGTTCCGCGCCGCAGGAGCGGCAGTGCGTGCGGCGCCGGGCGTTGAGCGTGCCGCAGGCGGCGCAGCGCCTGTACATCGTGCGCGCGAACCAGTTGGTGATGACGGCGCTCGCGGCGAGGATGCCGACGAGGACGAGCAGACTGAGAAGCGTGTCCTTCAAGCCTTGTACTTCTCCAAAAGCTCGCCGTGGTAGCGACGCCCGCGCTCGTAGCCGCGCCGGAAGGCCGTCTCCTGACACTCTTCGCCGTAGCACTCGCGCAGGCGCTCGGCGTCCTCATCGTACGCGTGCCCGCGCGCGCGCGGGTGGAGCGACGCCTCGAAGCCGCGGCGGAAGACGGGCTCGTCCGAGCCGAAGTCGCCGCCGTCAACGGTGTACTCGGCCTCCTCCGCGTCGCGCAGGCCGACCCACCAGTTCTCGCGCGCGGCGTCAACGCTCTCGGCGCCGGTCTGCTCGAAGGTCTTGCGCGCGGCCTCGGCCATGGCGTCCGACTCGGCCACGACCAGCACGACCGAACGGCCGCGGCGCAGCGCGTCCTCGTAGACGAAAAGCTCGTCGTGCGGGAGCCCCTTCGCCATAGAGTCTTCGAGCGAGCCGCCGACGGCCGCGCCCGTCGCGGCGCCGCCCGCGCCTAAGAGTGCCGCGCCGACCAGCCCCGCGGCCAGCACCGGCCCGACGCCGGGGACGAGCAGGCTCGCCGCCGCCGCGCCGATTTGCAGTCCGCCCGCGACGCCGAGTGCCCCGCCGACCGCGCCGCCCAGAGCCTTGCCCATGCCGGGCTGTTCGGTCTCGGTCGTCGGCACCTCGTCGAGTTCGGCCTGAGTGGTGCCGGGCGTCAAAACGCTCACGTGCTCTTCGCCGAAGCCGCCCTCGCGCAGGGCCGCGGCGACGCGCTCGGCCTCGGCCGTCGAATTGTAGATTCCTGCGACAGTGCTCATGCCCGCAAAAGGTTCGGGCGCGCCCCGCGCGGGGCGAACGCCCCGGCCGCCTTCCCCGGCCGAGAAGTCCGAAGCTTCAATTAACTGAAAGGGGATGTAGAAAGCTTTGAGCCGGAATTTTAACACGGAACCGGGCCGCGCCGGTTTGAAAGTTGAAAGAAAAGCGCCCCGGCCGTTACCGACGCGGGGCGCTCGCCTCTGTTCGCCGCGGGGAATTACTCCACGCAACGATCCTCGACCGCCGGGGTGTTGTCGCCCTTGAGCGGGCCGTAGCCGTCGCGGCCCGGGTGCGCGGGAATCTTGATGGTCGTCTGCCCGACGTTGTCGTCGTAGTTGGTCTCGGGCAGTTGGTGGCAGAAGCCGTTGGTGTCCGTGTACGGGCAGGGCTCGCCCTTCTTGGCGACGAAGGGCGGGTTGACCGTGATGCGTATGACGTACTCGCCCGGCGGGACGGGGTCTTGGCCGTCGCCGCCGTCGAGCACGAAGAACTGGCCGGCGAGGTAGAAGCGGTAGGTGTCGGCCCAGCCGGCCGTGACGCCCTGATTGCCGGGGATGCCCACCGCGCCGCAGTTGTGGTACTTGCCGGGGCCGGGCGACCCGTAACCGAGCGAGGCCGGGTTCGGGTCGGTGTCGAGCATGCAGAAGCCCTTCTTGGCCGCCTTCCAGATTTTACCCGTGCGCGGGTCAATGAGCTGGTAGAGAGCGTAGTGGCGGAAGTGGTAGTGGTGGTGACAGGTCGCCAGCTCGAAGAGTCCGTCGCCCGCGGCGACGTGCTCGTTGGGGTCGCCGACGTAGATGTCCTCGTCACCGATGTTCGGCGTCATCACCGTGAAGCGCACGAGCCTGCGGAGGCCCGCGTCTATGTTGCCCTCCTCGACGCTGCACGCGTTGGCGGCGAGTTGTTCGTCGCGCACGAGCCACTGCGAGCCAAGTACGTCGGAGCGCACGGTGAGGTTGGGGCCGTGCGCCTGCGCCGCGCCGCTTCCAGCCCAGCTCAACGCGAACGCGGCCGTCGCGGCGGCGCACAGCAGTGTCGCAGATAATAGAATCCTGATTTTCAAGGGATGTACCTCCTGTCGGTTTCGGCGTTTGAGGGGACGAACTCGCTTGGCGGCCCGCCGGTCTTTCGTCGGCGTGGCCGCACGCGTCGAGTCGCAGGAAATAATCGCCTTAATAAACGGATGACGGCGTCCGGGCGGTCGAACGAGCCGGGACTTTTTGCGGGCTGACGGGGCGTTACTTTCAGCAGCCGCCTTGTTGTGAGTGCGGGGAGACTATCCGCCGGGCGCGTCGTTGTCAAGGCGGAGCCCGCGGCGAATTAATTCGTTGAGCGCCCTTCTAAGTCATGTTAAAGTATCTCTCGCCTTCCAAACTGTTCCGCACGGAGCCTTGAGAGCATGATCGGAGTTGTCGAGAAGCACTGGCCGATGTCCGTGGGCGACGGCAAGGCGACGCGCAAGAAGAAGCCGCGTATCCTCGCCATCACGACCGACTGCTGCACGGGCTGCGCCGGCTCGCCCGCGTGTATCGAGTACTGCCCGATTGAGGCGTGCATGTTCTGGGTGCCGGACGAAGACCACTCGCCGTTCGGGCGCATAGAGGTTGACCCGTACCTCTGCATCGGCTGCCAGAAGTGCATCAGCAAAGGCCCGGATGGCGCCTTTCTCGACGGCTGCCCGTGGGACGCCATCGAGATGGTGCCGACCGAAGACTGGGAGGCGATGCACGGCGTCTCGCTGCCCGACGCGCCCCCGCCGCCGCCGACAACCTGACTTTTAAAACCCGTCAACGCGCGTTCGACGAGCGGCGCTTGATGGCTTCGGCCGTCTGCGCCGCTTTCGCCTTCACGTCATCGGGCATGCCCTCGACGCCGCGCGCGTAGCGTTCGACCTCGGCCAGTTCCCCTTCGCCGCCGACGTAGTAGAGGCCGACAAGCGCATCGCGCGCCTGCTCCTCGTCGGGCGCGAGCGTGAAGAGTTCGGCGCCGGCCGCGAAGTTCTCGCCGTCCTTCACAAGCGCTTTCTCAACAACGCCCGGCAAAGGCGAGCGGACTTCGCCCGTCTGGCTCGCTGCGTCCCTGTACTTGAGCAGGAGGGATTCGCGCTTGACGCGCGAGCCCTGTGTGAGCGCCGTGAGCGCTGTGCCCGCGGCCTGCGCGCTGACGCCGTAGGGGCGCAGCATCGCGACCAGCTCGGCGCGGCCGCGCGTGTCGCCGAAGCGGACGAGCGCGAGCGCGGCGTTGCGCCGGACGATGGGCTCGGGGTCTTCGAGCAGTCGCGCGAGCGCCGCGCGGAACTCGTCCGAGCGGTGTTCGAGCCCCATCACCCAAGCCGCCGTCATCCGCACATCCGGCGAAGGGCTCGACGCGAGCGCCGCCACACGCCCGTACCAGCGCGCCGCGCCCGCGTCTCCCTTCTCAATCTTCTCCGCGACCTGCGACAGCGCGTGCTGCGCGTGGCGCGGGTTGTCTTCGGAAAGGTAGCGCTCCAACTCGGCGTCGCCCAGACTCCTCCCGAACCAAGTCCAGTACCAAGTCAGGAAAGGCACGACCACGAACAGCACGGCGACGACCGCCAGCGGCCAAGGCGTCCGCCTGCGCCCGGCGGGAGCCCGCGCGCGACCGGCGGCGTGGCCGTTGCCGTTTCCGTCGGTGGGACTTGTCGGCGTGGTGCTCATCGCGTCGCTACGGTTTGAAAAGATGGTACAGCATGAGGTAGACGACGACGCCGGTTATGGAAACGTAGAGCCAGAGCGGGTACGTCCAGCGCGCGATGCGCCGGTGGCGCGCGAAGTCGCCGCGCAGCGCGCGCCTGACCGTAATGAAGACGAGCGGCACGATGCCGGCGGCGAGCAGGACGTGCGTAATCAGTATGAAGAAGTAGACGGGGCGCACGATTCCCTGCCCCTGAAACCTGACCGAGCCGTACTGCGCGTGGTATGTGACGTAGGAGACGAGGAAGAGGCCCGAGACGGCGAGCGCCGAGAGCATCAGGCGCCGGTGTGCCTGCACGTTGCCGCGCCTGATCTGGTAGAACGCGGCGACGAGCAGCACGAAACTCGTGGCGTTGAGCGCGGCGTTTAGGTGCGGCAGTATCGAGTCGTTCATAACCTACGAGAACGCCTCGGCGATGGCCGCCGTGTTCTCGTAGCACTGGAAGCTCGTGACCTTGCCGCCGTCGTCGAACCCGAAGACGAGCGCCCACTCGTTGTCGAAGGTCTTGCCCGTCTGCTTCACGCGCCCGCGCTCGCGCCCGAGCACGACGACGTGGCCGCCTTCGGCTATAAAGGCGCCCGGCTCGAAGTGCTCGAAGTCAACGTTCCCGCCGAGGTTCTGGAAGAACTCGACGGCGCCCGCGTGGCCGCGCCGGTCGCCGAAGTACGGGACGGCGTCGGGGCCGGGCGCCTTCCACGAAACGTCCTCGGAGACGTGTTGAAGCACGCCGGGCACGTCGCCGCGCCCGAACGCCTCGAAGATGGATTGGACTGTTCTCTTGTTCTCTTCTGCGCTCATCTTCTCTTCCGTCTTTAACCTTCGTCTCTTAACCTTCCGCCTTCTTCTTCGACGCGTGCGCCTTGGGCGCGGGCGCCTTCTTCTCGCTCAGCTCCTCGTAGCCGCAACGCTCGCACTGCCACGCCGGGAAGACCCCGCCGGGGTCGGCCGCGTTCTGGTATACGGCGCGGTCGGACGGGATAATCTTGCCGCCGCACGCGGGACACACGCGCCCGCGTATCGTCTGCCGCTCCACGTCAACCGCCGGAACTAGTTCGTCTGCCATACTTTCAAATCTCTAATCTCAAACTCAAATTTGAAGTTTCAAATTGACTAAGGCTCAAACCCGCGGTCGTCCCCTTCGTCTTCGCGCCCGCTCCGGCGCCTGTAGGCGACGGCGAAGATGGTGCAGAAGATGGAGACGGGCGGGATAAGCAGGACGAGGATGGCGAGGTTCATCGTCCGCGCCGTCTGGTCGCCGCCCTGCTGCAAGGCCGAGCGGCAGAGCGGGCACTGCGCACCCACGGTTGCGGGCGTGAGCGCCGCCAGTGCGCAGAGCACGAGCGCCGCGACGAAGGCGGGCGCCGACTTCATTCTCAACCCAGACACTTGCAACTCCTCAGCCTCAGTTCTTTAAACTTCTCGACGCTCGAAACACTTCACTCGTGCGCGTTCGTTCCCGCCTCGCCCGCGGGCGCGACCTCCGAGGGCTTGACCGCGCGCAGCGACTGCGTGCGGAAGCTGTCGGGGAAGACGATAAACAGCAGGCAGATGCAGACGGCGAGGGTCGGGATGAGCGTCAGCACGAGACTCATGCGCTCGAAGCGCAGGTGCATGAAGTAAGCAATGATCATCGCCGCCTTGATGAGCGAGAGCCCTATCAAAAGCGTCAGCATGATGTGCAGCGGCACGTGCTTGTAGGCGAGGAAGACTTCAATCACCGTCAGCCCGAGCAGGCCCAAAAGCACGTTCAGGAAGAGGCGCGTGCCGCCCTCGAAGTGTACGTGCTCGTGCGCGCGCGCGGGCGGGACGCCGTCGGGCACGCCGAAGGGGTGTATGCCGCGCGAGCGCAGGGTGAGCGCAGGGATGGCGACGAAGGTCAGCGCCAGCAGCATGCAGACGGCCGTGAAGAAGAGGCTGTCTATCGAGAAGAACTTGCCGGCGTCGGCCGCGTTCTTCCCCGCCAGCAGCAGGAAGCCCGCCGCCAAAGCCACGCAGACGCCCATCAGCACGAGGTCTGACTTCTTCACAAGGTCGCGTATAGATTCGTTCGCCATCGCGGCTTGCCTCCTTCAGCCATTGAAGTTCACCGACATCAGGTAGATCAGCGGGAAGACGAACATCCAGACGAGGTCAACGAAGTGCCAGTAGAGGCCGCTGATCTCCACGTCCTCGTGGCGCGTCTTGGCGATGCGCAGCGCGACGACGCCGAGGTAGCAGACGCCCGTGAAGACGTGGAACATGTGCAGCCCCGTGATGGCGAAGAAGGCCGCGCCGAAGAGCGGCGGCGCGTCAGGCCACTCCTTCGCCCACTCGCCGGCCAGACGGAACGGGCGCAGCCCCTCGTGGATGAGGTGGCTCCACTCGATCGAGTGCAGGACGAGGAAGATGAGGCCGCCGAGCATCGTCGCGCCTATCCAGCGCCGCGCCGCCTTCAGGCGGTTGTGCGCCGAAGCCCTGACCGCCATGACCATCGTGAAGCTCGACGCCAGAAGAAACAGCGTCATCGTCGTCGAGAACAGGATGGAGGGGTTGAAGGGGAACGGCGTGGGCCATGAGTCGCTCGCGACGCGCGCGTAAGAATAGGCGACGAGCATCGCCGAGAACGTCATCGCGTCCGAGACGATGAAGAGCCACATCCCGAGCTTGCGGTGGCCGACGCGGAACGGCAGCGCCCCCCCGTCCCACTCGGTCGCCGGCAGCCGTCCGACCTGCGCTTCAGTGCTCAAGCCTCACCTCCAGAAGAAGAGTAGCAGGAAGAGAAAGACCCACAACGCGTCCATGAAGTGCCAGTAGATGCCGACCACGTCCGTCAGCGCGCGCCTCTTGGCGACCGACTCGGCCCCGCCGCGGCCCGCGCGCCGCGCGTACGCGACCAGAAAGCCGAGCGCGAGTATGCCGCCCGCGAGGTGTATGCCGTGCAGCCCCGTCAGCACGTAGAAGAAGGAGCTGTACGGGTTCGACGCCAGATAGACGCCCGCCGCCACCAACTGCCGCCACGCTAGGAGCTGCGCGGCGAGGAAGCCGAGGCCGAGCAGCAGCGTCACGGTCAGCCACAAACTGTACGCGGCTTCCTCGGAGTGTTTGAGCGCGGCCTTGGCGCGCGCGAAGGTCAGGCTGCTGACGAGGATGAGCCCCGTGCTCAGGTAGACGAACGTGGGCATCCGTCCGCCCGTCCAGTCGAGGCTCGTCGGCATGCCGGAGCGGACGACGTAGGCGCTCGCCAGAGCCGTGAACATCATCAGGATCGAGGCGATGCCGATGAGCACGCCCAGACGGTAGCGGTCGGGCGAGAAGCGCCGCGGCTCGTCGCCGCCACCGCCGCCCGGGCCTCCGCCGCCGGGGCCGCCGCCGTTCGGGCCTTTGCCGTTGCCGCCGCGACCG
>DATFHD010000076.1:0-31536 GCA_035248785.1 Pyrinomonadaceae bacterium
CCGACGCCGAAGTCGAGTAGAGACGACGCCGGAATCGAGCGGGGCATCGCCCTCCAATCTGTCGCTCGCCCCGCCTCCGTAGAAATTCGTTGACAGTAAATCGAATCTGTATTACAAACACTTCGTTCGGACAGGCAACAAAGCGACAGTCAGCCTTCTACGGAAAAATTCAGGCAATTCAGCTACGGAGGAAACTCCGTTCCCACAGGCTTGTTAACCTTTCGCCGGCCCTCGCCGAGGCACGTCTAACAGGCCGCGTCGGGTTCGTATCTGCCACGATTGAATTAGCGAGGCCCACTCATGAGTACACCGCGGAGAACTGCACCCCTTTCGAGATGGGCGGCGGCGCTGCTTTTGTGCGTTGCCGCTTTCGCTTTCCCGGCCTTCGGCCAGACCAACAAGGGCACCATCGCCGGGACTGTGACCGACCCCAACGGCGCGGCCGTCAAGGGCGCCAAGGTCACTGCGACCAACACGGCCACGGGCGAGTCGCGCGAGGCGACGACGGGCGACGAGGGCACCTACGTCATGCCGGCGCTCGACCCCGGCCTCTACAAGATTACGGTTGACGCCTCGGGCTTCAGCCAGTCGGTCGTCGAGGAGGTCAAGCTCGACACCGCGAGCCGTCAGGCGGTTGACGTGACTCTGACGGCCGGCGGGGTGAGCGGCGGCGTCGTCACGGTGACGGCCGAGGCGCCGCTCGCCGAGACCGAGACGAGCGTCCGCGGCGACCTCATCACCGGCCGGCAGGTCACAGACCTCCCCATCCCGCAGCGCAACTTCACGCTGCTCGCCACGCTCTCGCCGGGCGTGACGCGCCCGACGGTCGGCGTCCTCGGCGGCGGCGGCAACTTCGAGGCGGGCGGCAACCCCGTCGGCACCTCGACCGAGTCCACGCGCTTCCGCGAGTCGGGCGGCTCCGTCCTCGTGGTCAACGGCGCGCGCCCGACGAACAACAACTTCACGCTCGACGGCGCGGACAACAACGAGGGGCAGTTCGGACAGATCGGCATCTACCCGCCGCCCGACGCCATCGCCGAGTTCAAGATCGAGACGAGCGTCGCGCCGGCCGAGGCGGGCCGCGCGGGCGGCGGCATCATCAGCACGACGACGAAGTCGGGCGGCAACGCGCTCCACGGCTCGCTCTACGAGTTCTATCAGGGGCGCGCTTGGAGCGCGCTCAGCCGTCAGGACAAGCGCAACGTCAACGCGCTGACGAACCGCAACACGCACCAGTTCGGGTTCACGACCGGCGGCCCGGTCTTCCTGCCGCGCTTTGGCGAGGGCACGCCCTACCTCTACGACGGGCGCAACCGAACCTTCTGGTTCGTCTACTACGAGGGGCAGCGCAACGCGACGCCCTCGACGACCGGCGACTTCGGCTTCGTCAGCGTCCCGACCGCGCGCATGCGCGTCGGCGACTTCGGCGAGCTGCTTCAGCCCGGCACCTCGCAGGTCTACAACACCACCCGCGGCAACGTGACGGCGCCGCGCGGGACGGTCTTCTGCCCGAACGCCTTCCCGGCGCCCGCCAACGACATACGCAATTGCGGCGTGGCGCTCTCGCCCGCGGCGCTGAACGTGCTTCAGGCGTACCCGCTGCCGAACGTCACGAGCCGCATCTTCGACAACTTCGCCACGAACCGTAAGGAGAAGTACAACCGCAACGGCTACGGGCTGCGCTTCGACCACAACATCTCGACGACCGACACAATCTTCCTCGCCTACAGCCACGACAAGAGCGAGCGCGCGCGCGACAACAACTTCCCGCTCGGCACGAGCCCGACGAACCGCGACCTGCCCTCGGGCTTCGGCGCGGGCAACGAGTTCGGCAACTCGCGCGGCGTCAGGCTCGGCGAGACGCACACCTTTAGCCCGACGGTCATCAACGACGCGCGCTTCGGCGCTACGCGGGTCGAGATCGGCATCTTCAACACGGGCGTCGGCGGCGCGCTCGGCTTCGCGGCCGACATCTCGTCGCAGCTCGGCATCCCGAACACGAACGTCTGCGGCGAATGCACGGGCTCGATCCTGCTCGGCATCGAGGAGCCGTTTCAGGGCGGCCGCCAGAACCAGCTTGAGTTCATCGGCGACGGCGGGCCGTTCTACTTCACTTCGAACAACTTCAGCTTCGCTGACGGCCTGACGTGGGTGCGCGGCACCTCGACCTTCAAGTTCGGCGGCGACCTGCGCGTGCGCCAGAACTCGAACTTCGACGCCGGCCGCGCCGGAGCCATCAAGGGTCAGTATCAGTACGGCACGGGCGCGGGCGGCTTCCTCGCCGGCAACTACAACGTGCCCATCGGCCCGGCCGACTCGGGCTCGGGCGCGGCCAACTTCCTCTTCGGCTACAACCCCGGCTTCACCTCGCGCGGCATCCCCGGCACGCCGCCCTTCCTCTCGAACAAGGAGATCGCCTTCTTCGGGCAGGACGACTGGAAGGCCACGCCGACGCTGACCCTGAACCTCGGCCTGCGCTGGGACTTGTTCACGCAGCCGACCGAGCGCTTCGACGCGCAGGCCAACTACAACCCTGCGAACGACACGCTCACGCGCGCGGGCGACAACGCGCCGGGCGGGCGCGACCTCGTCAACAGCGACAACAACAACTTCGGCCCTTCAATCGGCTTCGCTTGGAGCGGCTTCCGCGAAGACAAGACCGTCGTCTTGCGCGGCGGCTACGCCATCAAGTACGCGGTTGACACGCCGGGCATCCCCGGCATCCTTCAGGCCAACTCGCCGGGCGGCGGCGGCTACGGTTGCAGCTTCAACCAGCTCGGCACCTCGTCCTGCACGCAGCTTCCGGCGCGCTTCAACCTCGACACGGGCATCCCGCTCCCGAGCACGGCGATCAACGTCGCGCCCGGCGGGACGTTCAGCCCGGCGAGCGGCGCGGCGGTCGTCTACGTCAACCCGGACATCAAGAACGAGCTGTTCCACCAGTTCAACCTGACGGGCCAGTGGGAGTTCCGCCCGAACTGGCTCGCCGAGGTCGGCTACGTCGGCAGCCGCGGCCGAAACCTGCTCGTCGTACGCAACATCGGAAACAGCAGCGGCGGCTTCCCCGGCTCGCGTCAGGTGACGACGCGCGGCACTGTGCAGACCGTGGACTACATCGGCAAGAGCTGGTACGACAGCCTCCAGACGAAGGTCGAACGGCGCTTCACAAAGGGGCTGTCGGTGATTACGACCTACGTCTGGTCGCACGCGATTGACAACTCGCCGGGCAACTTCTGCACGGGCGGCACGGGCCCCTCGACCTGCGGCTTCTCGAACCCGCTCCGGCCCGAGCTGGACAAGGCGAGCGCCGACTTCGACGTGCGCCACCGCTTCAGCTTCGCCAGCGTGTGGGAACTGCCCTTCGGGCGCGGGCGCCGCTACGCGGGCGACATCCCGCGCGCGGCCGACTTCATCATCGGCGGCTGGCAGCTCAACACGGACATCTACGTCCAGAGCGGCCCGCCCTACACGGTCTTCGCCAACGGGCAGCGCGTGGACATCATCGGCGACCCGACGCCGACGGCCGCGCAGGCCGCGCGCGGGCTTGAGCTGAACCCGGCCGCGTTCCGCGCGGCGGTGACGCCCGTCTTCTCGAACGACCCCACGGGGCCGAAGTTCGGCAACCTCGGGCGCAACGTCTTCCGCGGCGACCGGCAGGAGTTCGTGAACGCCTCGCTGTTCAAGAACCTCCATTTCACCGAGACCGTCAACCTGCAACTGCGCATGCAGGCTTACAACCTCTTCAACCACGTCAACGGCTTCCGCCCCGACAACAACCTGACGAGCGGCACCTTCGGCATAGACACCGCCGAGCAGCGCCGCCGGCAGTTCGAGTTCGGGCTGAGGCTCGTCTTCTAAAACCGAAGGCGAAGACCTTCGCCTTCAAGCGGCAAAGGAGTGGCGGGCGCGGCCGTCTGGTCGTCCCCGCCACTTCGGCCGTTAGGGCCTGTGCAGTTGAGGGTAACGTGGGGGAAGTGCCTTCACTCGGGCTGCTTGAGTTTGCCGTCGGAAGCAGTTAACTTGTCGCCTGTCTCTCCGACGAACCCGAAGCCGCTCCAAACACGCGCCGCGCGCCCGGCGCACACGCCCGCAAGCGCTCGATGATTACGCGCGCCAAAAGTCTACGCCGCAGCGAGCGCGCGACCCCGTTCGCGTCGGCGCTGGTCATCCTTTTGTGCGCGCACGCGTCCGCCGCCGGTGCGACCGCGCGACGTACGGCGGCCGACTCCGCGCCCGAACAGCAGACGCCGTCAGTCTACGCGGCAACGCGGCAGTCGGCGTCGGTCTCTGCGGACGAAGTGGCGCGCGCCATCGAGCTCGCGCGCCGCGGGGCGCTCGGGGAAGAGGAGTTCGCGCGTGCTCGCGCCGTCGGCTACGTGCTCATACGCGAGGGGCGCTTCGCGGAGGCCGCGGAACTCTTCACGGCGCTCGCCGCGCAGAAGCCGCGCGACGCCGCCTCGCTCTACGGCGCCGCGCTCGCGACCTTCAACGCCGGCCGCGCCGCCGACGCCGAACCGCTCGCGCGCCGCGCCGCCGACGCGGCCCTCGCTCGAAGTACAGACGCTCACGACGCGCGCGGCTCGGACTCGGCGCACGGCGCGGGTTCAGACTCGGCGCCCGGAACGTCCGCGGCCGACGCGCTCGTGCTGCTCGCGGTCGTGCTCGCGGTGCGCGGCGACGACGCGGGCGCACTGAAGACCGCGGAGCGTGCGGCGGCGCTCGACCCGCGAAACTTCGACGCGCAGTTCACCTTGGGGCGCGCACGCTTCGGCGCGGGCGACGACGCGGGCGCCGCCGCCGCCTTCCGCGCGGCCGTCGTGCTTCGTCCCGAAGAGCCGCGCGCACTCTTCTTCCTCGCCACCACGCTCGAACACGCAGGCGACGACGCGGGCGCGCTCGCCGCTTACAAGGAACTCGCCACGCGCCAACCGCGCGCGGCCGAAGGCCACATGGGCTTGGGCGTGCTCCTCGTCAAGCGCGGCGGTGCCGACGTGGACGAAGGGCTCAGGGAGTTGGGGCGCGCAGTCGAGATAGACCCGAACCTCTACGAGGCGCGCGTCGCGCTCGGGCGCGCGCTCGTCGCGCGGGGCCGCGCCGCCGAGGCTGTGCCGCACCTTCAACGCGCGGCGGCGCTCGCGCCCGACAACCCCGAGCCGCACTACCAGCTCTCGCTCGCCTACCGCCGCCTCGGCCGCAAGGAGGAGGCCGCGGCCGAGTCCGAGACGGTCAAACGCATACACGAGTCGCGCCGCGCCTCGGGCGCGCAGCAGGCGGGCACGCCCCCGCCCCAATGAATTTGAAATTTCAGATTTCAAATTTCAAATTGCACAGCGCACGCGCGCGGGGTAAGTGCGCGACAGTCCGCGGCCCGTGCCTGCTCGCGTTCTGCCTCTTCTTTGTGGCAGAGCCGAGCACCGCGCAGCGACGCGGCTCGACGCGCGCGCCGGGGCAGGGGATTGCGACGGCGGCGAAGCGCGGCGGTGAGTCGGCTGCCGTGCGCGAGGCTGCGGCGCTGTTGCAGGCGGGGCGTTTGGAGGAGGCCGAGGCGGCAGTGCGCGGGGCCGTGGGCGCCGCGCCGCGCGACGCGGAGGCGCACGCGCTGCTCGGCGTGATACTCGGCCAGCGCGGCGCGCGCGAAGAGGCCGAGCGCGAGCTGCGTGAAGCTCTCCGGCTCGACCCGAAGTCGCCGGGCGTGCTGACGAATCTCGGCGTCCTGCTCGTCCAATCGAACCGCGCCGACGAGGCCGCGCAACTGTTCGAGCAGGCGCTACGTCTCGCGCCCGCGCACACGCAGGCCGCGTACAACTTGGGCCTCCTCCACCTCGCGCGCAAAGACTACAAGGGCGCCGTCCCCTTGCTCGAACGCGCGGCGGGCGTCCGCGCCGGACGACCAGTCTCGTCGGGCATTGTCGCCGCGACACCCGCCGGGCGCCCCGGCGCGATGTTGCCGAAGGCCGAGCTGCCGGCGATGCTGGCGCTCATCACCGCGTATCTCGGCGCAGGGCGTGCTGCGGAAGCGTCGGCGCTCGCGGGTGAGGTCGAGCGCGAGGGCGCTGCGGACGCGCGCACACTCTTCTCACTCGGCTTGGCCGTCGCCGAGGGCGGCGACTACGAGCGCGCAGCGCGCCTGTTCGCGCGCACGAACGAACTGCGGCCGAACACGTACGAAGTCCTTTTCAACCTCGGCGTCGCGCTCTCTTATCTTGAGAAGTTTGATGAAGCGCAGCGCTTCCTGCGTGAAGCTGCGACGCTTCAGCCTGACTCCGCCGAGGTCTTCTACCGCCTCGGCCTCGTCGCCTCTGCGCGCGGCGAGAGCGAGAACGCGCTCGGGCTCTGGCAGCGCGTTCTGAAGCTTGAGCCGACGCACGCGGACGCGAACTTCATGATCGCCGAAGAACTCGTGAAGAACCGACGCGCCGAGCGCGCCGTCCCCTTCTACGAGCGCGCCGTCGAGCTCGACCCGTCGAAGCCCGTCTACTACGTGCGGCTCGGCGTGGCGCACTTCCGCGCGCGCCGCTACCAGCAGGCGCGCGAGACGTTCGAGCATGGGATAGCGCACGCGCCCGAAGACGCCGCGCTCCAATACCTCGCCGGCTACGCCGCGCGCGCCGAAGGGCACTTCGACGAGGCGGCCGCGCACTTCAAGCGCTCTTTGGAGTTGAACCCCGACTCGGCCGCGTCGTACGCGAACCTCGGCTTCCTGTCGGCCGAGCGCGGCCAGCACGAGGAGGCCGAGCGCCTCCTGCGACGCGCGCTCGCGCTCGACCCCGAGAACCTGCCCGCGACCTACGACCTCGGCCGCCTGCTCGTACGCCTCAAGCGCTACGCGGAGGCGCTGCCGCTGCTCGAACGCGGCGCGAAGGTCGGCGGGCAAGACCCCGGCGTTCATTATCAACTCTTCCTCGCCTACTCGCGGCTCGGGCGCAAGGAGGAGGCCGACCGCGAGCTTGCGAAGTTCAAGGAGTTGGAGGAGGCGCGCAAGGCCGTCGAGTCGGGCATGCCTTCGGCGCAGACGAAGGAGGAGCTTCCGCCTCCGCCCGAGTCGGCCGCGCCGCGCGCCGGCCGGCCGCCGCTCCCTTGAGATTCGGGCGCGTGCGGCTCGCTTCAACGGACGAAGACCGATAAGTTTTCTTTACCAGACAGACGAGGGGCTTAATTTTCTCTTATGCACAGGGTAAAAGTTTTCGTGTCGCTTTCGGGCGTGCTTCTCTTTCTGGCGGCGACCGCGGGCGGCTTCGCGGCCGCCGAGCCGCAGCGGGGTAGGTCGTCGCAACTCACGCGCGGACGCGAGGTCTACGCGTCGAACTGCCGGCGCTGCCACGGCGACGACGGCGCGGGCCACACGCGCATGGCCGAGATGGTCGAGCCGCCCGACATGACCGACCCCGCGTGGCAGCGCGGGCGCAGCACCTCGCGCATGATCGCCTCCGTCTCCAACGGGCGCGGGCAGATGCCGGCCTTCAAGAAGAAGCTCTCAAGGCAGGACATCGCCGCGGCCGTCGCCTACGTGCGCACCTTCCGCCGCTAAGAACGGGATGAGAACCAGATCAGTAAAGCTCTTCGCCGAAGCCTGCGCCGCCGTCCTGCTCGCCGCCGTCTGCGCGCACGCGCAGGGCGCGGGACGGCCGCAGGTCTCGAAGGTCGAGCCGCCTTCGTGGTGGGCGGGGCACACGGTCAACCCGGTGCGTCTGCTCATCAGCGGCAGGGACTTCATCGGCGCGCATGTCAGCCCCGAGCCGGGCGCGCCTTTCGAGGTCTCTAACGAGTACCTGCATCCGGCGGGCGCCTACATCTTCGCAGACCTCCGCATCAGCCCGACGGCCAAGCCGGGCGACTACAAATTGACCGTCGAGAACAACGCGGGCCGCGCCGTCGTCAACTTCCGCATCAACCCGCCGCTCGACCCCGCGAAGCACTTTCAGGGCATCACGACCGACGACGTGATCTACCTCATCATGCCCGACCGCTTCGCGGACGGCGACCGCTCGAACGACGCGCCGGCCGACTCGCCGCCCGAGGCCAACGACCGCAAGAACCCTCGCGCGTGGCACGGCGGCGACCTCCGCGGCGTCATCGAACACCTGCCTTACCTGAAGGAACTCGGCGTCACCGCCGTCTGGCTCACGCCTTGGTACGACAACTGGAACGGCGTCAACCGCTGCGACAAGCCTTGGTGCCCGAACACGTATTATCACGGCTACCACGCGATTGATTACTACTCGGTCGAAGACCGCTTCGGCACGCTTGAGACGCTGCGCGAGCTGGTCGAGCGTGCGCACGCGCTCGGCATCAAGGTCATTCAGGATCAGGTCGCCAACCACGTCGGCTCGCAGAACCCTTGGGTGAAGCAGCCGCCGCTCCCCGACTGGTTCCACGGCACACTCGCCTCTCACCTGCGCAACCCCTTCCGCGGCGACCTGCTGCTCTCGCCGCACGCGCCCGCAGAGGCGCGGCGCGCTGTGCTCGACGGCTGGTTCTCCGACGACCTGCCCGACATGAATCAGGAGCAGCCCGAGGTCGCGCGCTACGAGATACAGAACTCGCTCTGGTGGGTCGGCGTGACCGGCATAGACGGCATACGGCAGGACACCGTGCAGTACATGCCGCGCTTCTTCATACGCGACCTCAACGCCGCGCTCGACCGGCAGTACCCTTCGATGTGGATGGTCGGCGAGGCTTGGGACACAGACCCGGCGCACACGAGCTTCTTCATCGGCGGCCGCGCGGGCTGGGACGGCATAGACACACGGATGGACGCCGTCTTCGACTTCCCCGTCTGGGACGTTTCGCGCAACGTCTTCACGGGGAAGCTTCCCGCGAACGTGCTCCGCTACATACTCCGCTCCGACGCGCTCTACCCGGACGCCTCGCGCCTCGTGACGATGGCGAACAACCACGACACGCGCCGCTTCATGTCGCTCGAAGGCGCTACGCCTGAGGGCGCGATGCTCCACCTAGCCTACATCACGACCATCCGCGGCACGCCGCAGATTTACTACGGCGAAGAGATCGCCATGCGCGGCGGCGACGACCCGGACAACCGCCGCGACTTCCCCGGCGGCTTCCCCGGAGATGAAAGAAACGCCTTCGAGAAGTCCGGCCGCACTCCGGAAGAGCAGCGCATGTACGAGTGGACGCGAGACCTCTTGCGACTGCGACGCGAGCACACGGCGCTGCGCCGCGGCACGCTCCTCGACCTCGCCTTCGACGAAGACTCGTACGCCTACGCGCGCCGCGACGCTTCGGAGACCATCGTCGTCGCCCTCAACCGCGCCGCCGCGCCGAAGGAGATAACGTTCCCCGCCTCCTACCTCGAAGCGCGCGACGGCGCGCGGCTCACGCCGCTCCTCGTCGCCAGAGACAGCCCGTCGGTCGCCGCCGGCACGCTCAAGTTCACCATCCCCGCGCGCACGGCCGTCGTCTACAAACTGGCTGCGCCGTGAGAGGCTGGTTTCCGTTGCCAGAGCGTCCTAATTGTTGTAGCTTTCAGGGAAACCAAAGCAGCGAGGTACAAGGTGAGCTTCCCAAGAGCGTGCGGCATCCTTCTGCACCCGACTTCCTTGCCCGGCCCGCACGGCGTCGGCGACCTCGGCCGCGAGGCGTATCGCTTCGTGGACTTCCTCGCCGCGTCGGGCCAGACGCTCTGGCAGGTCTTGCCGCTCGGCCCCACCGGCTACGGCAACTCGCCGTACCAATGCTTCTCGGCCTTCGCCGGAAACACCTTACTCGTCAGCCCCGAGCTTTTAGTTGAACAGGGCTTGCTCGCGCCCGGCTCGGTCGAAACCCTCTCGCCCTTAACGGAAGGGCAGGCCGACTACGCCGAAGCCTTCCCGCGCAAAGAGGCTCTGCTCAAAGAAGCCTTCGAGAACTTCCGCGAGACCGAGCCCGCGCTCGTCTCCGCCTCCTTCGAGGAGTTCAAGACCTCGCACGCCGCGTGGCTCGACGACTACGCGCTCTACCGCTCTCTCAAGCGCGAGCGCGATGAGGCTTCGTGGACTGACTGGGAGCAGCCGCTCGTCCGCCGCAACACGGCCGCGTTAGACGAGGCGCGCGCGCGGCTCTCCGAACAGATTGAAGAAGTGAAGTTCAAGCAGTTCCTCTTCTTCGACCAGTGGGCGCGGCTGCGCGCCTACTGCGAGGGGCAGGGGATACGCATCGTCGGCGACATCCCCATCTTCGTCGCGCAGGACTCGGCAGACGTTTGGGCGCGCCCCGACCAGTTCAAGCTGAGGGAGGACGGCAAGCCCTCGGTCGTCGCCGGAGTCCCGCCCGACTACTTCAGCAAGACGGGACAGCTCTGGGGCAACCCGCTTTACGACTGGGACAGGATGCGCGAGGACGGTTTCGGCTGGTGGGTCGAGCGCGTGCGCTCGATGCTCTCGCTCGTGGACGTGATACGCATTGATCACTTCCGCGGCTTCGCGGCCTACTGGGAGGTGCCGGGCGGCGACCCCACGGCCGAGCGCGGCCGCTGGGTCATGGCGCCGGGGCGCGAGCTGTTCCGTTCAATCAAGTCGGAACTCGGCGAGCTGCCCATCATCGCCGAAGACCTCGGCTTCATCACGCCCGACGTGATAGAGCTGCGCGACGAGTTCGGCTTCCCCGGCATGCGCATACTTCAGTTCGGCTTCTCGACCGACTCGACGAACAAAGACCTGCCGCACAACTACGTCCGCAACACGGTCGTCTACACCGGCACGCACGACAACGACACGGCCGTCGGCTGGTTCCAGAGTCAGCCCGGCGGCTCGTCCGTCCGCTCCGCCGAGAAGATAGAGCGCGAGCGCCGGTACGCACTCGACTACCTCGCTTCGGACGGCGGCGAAATCAACTGGGACTTCATACGCGCCCTCTACGCCTCTCCGGGCGACACCGCGCTCGTCCCCCTACAGGACGTGCTCGGGCTCGGCTCTGAGGCGCGCATGAACACGCCCGCCACCATGTCCGGCAACTGGGCTTGGCGCTTCTGCGACGGCGACCTTCATGAAGACTTGGGCGCGCGCCTCCGCCGCCTCGCCGAACTCTACGGCCGCTTCCCCTCGGTGCCGCCCGAGCAGCGCCCCGAGCACACGGCCGAGAGCTACGAGTTCAAACAGACTTGGGGATGAGGGATGCGTATGGGCCGCCTCACGACAAGGTTGGCGCTCGCGGCGCTGCTCGCCGTGTGGCTCGCCGGGTGCGGCCTCCCCTTGCGCGAACTCCCCTACGCCGTGACGCATCAGGTGGCGACGGTGCCCTCCGAGAGCATGGCCCCGACGATCAAGCCCGGCGACCACGTGGCCATCAAGGTCGGGTTCTACGACGAACACCCCGTCCAGCGCTTCGACATCGTGGCGTACAAAAACAGGCCGGAGAACGTGGACGCTAACGGCGGCCGAGAAATCTTCATCGCGCGCGTCATCGGGCTGGGCGGCGAGACGGTCGAGTTCAAAGGCGGGCAGGTCTTCGTCAACGGCCGCCCGCTGGAGGAGCCGTTCCAGACCGTCCCGCCCGGCCCGCCCGACCCGCACCGCGACCCCGGCCGCCCGTGGGTTCAAGTCCCCCCCGGCGAATACCTCCTCGTGGGCGACAACCGCGCGAACAGTTACGACGGCAGGTACTGGGGGACGCCGACCCTGCCGAAGAAGTACATTCACGGAAAGGTCGTCGAAATCTTCCCGCAGCACGAGGCCGGCACGCAGGCCCCCGCGCCGCGGTTGTCACAATGAAAGCCTGATGGGTACAGTCTCGACAAAACTCGCGCGCCTCGGACTCTCCGCGCTGCTCTGCGTCTTCGCCTCCGCCGTCTGCGCGGCGCAGCGACTACCTTCGGTGACGAAGGTCGAGCCGCCGAACTGGTGGGCCGGCCACTCCGTCAACCCCGTGCGCGTCATGCTGCGCGGGCAGAACCTCGCTGGCGCGCGCGTCGCGGCCGTGGGGCAGGGGATAAGGACGGGCCTCGTGCGCGTCAACGAGGCGGGCACGTACGCCTTCGTTGACGTGTTCATTGACAGGGATGCGAGGCCGGGCCTGAGACTTCTCCGGGTCAGCACGGCGCTCGGGAGCGCGGACGCGAACTTCTCCGTCAACGAGCCTCTGCCGCGCGAGGGTCGCTTCCAAGGGTTCACGCCCGACGACGTGATCTACTTCATCATGCCCGACCGCTTCGCCGACGGCGACCCCTTGAACAACGACCCGCGCAAGTCGCCCGGCCTCTACGACCGGAGCCGCGGGCGCTACTACCACGGCGGCGACTTTCAGGGCATCATCAACCACCTGCCGTATCTGAAAGAGCTCGGCGTCACGGCCATCTGGATTAACCCCGTCTACGACAACACAGACCGCCCCGACGAGAAGGAGATGTACTCCGAGACGGAGGGCGGCCCCCGTAGACCGACGACCGCCTACCACGGCTACGGCGCGATTGACTTCTACGGCGTCGAGGAGCACTACGGCACGCTCGACAAGCTGCGCGAGCTTGTGGACAAGGCACACGCCGCGGGGCTAAAAGTCATTCAAGACCAGATAGCCAACCACACGAGCCCCTATCATCCGTGGGTTACTGACAGGCCGACGCCGACGTGGTTCTACGGCACGGCCGAGAACCACCTCTCGAACAACTGGCAGAAGTGGACGACGATGGATCCGCACGCCACCGACGCGACGCGGCGGCGAAACCTCGAAGGCTGGTTCATAGACATCCTGCCCGACCTCAATCAGGGGGACGAGGAGGTGCGCCGCTACCTCATCCAGAACACGCTCTGGTGGCTCGGCACGGTCGGCTTCGACGCGATACGGATGGACACGCTGCCGCACGTCCCGCGCCCCTTCTGGCGCGACTGGTCTGCGGCGATTCATGACGAGTACCCGCACGTCAACATCCTCGGCGAACTCTTCGACGGCGACCCCGCGTTGCTCGCGTACTTCCAGCGCGGACGCACGGGGCACGACGGCATTGACACGGGGATAGATACCGTCTACGACTTCGCGCTCCACTACGCCATCCGCGACGCCTTCGCCAAGGGCGAGTCGGTACGCAAGCTCCAACAGGTGCTCGCGCACGACTATCTTTATCCGCGCCCCGAAGTGCTCGTCCCCTTCATAGGCGTCCACGACATGCAGCGCTTCATGAGCGAGAAGGGCGCGACCGTCGAGGGCCTGAAGCTGGCGCAGACTTTTCTGCTGACGACGCGCGGCACGCCGCTCCTTTATTACGGCGACGAGCTGGCGATGCCCGGCGGCGGCGACCCGGACAACCGGCGCGACTTCCCCGGCGGCTTCCCCAACGACGAGCGCAACGCCTTCGAGAAGTCCGGCCGCACGGCCGTCGAGAACGACGTGTTCGAGCACCTGAAGCTGCTTACCAAACTGCGCGCGGAACTGCCTGCGCTGCGCCGCGGCTCGCTCGTACAGCTCTACGACGAGGAGCAGCAGACGGCCTACGCGCGCGCCCTCGGCGGCGAGGCGGTCGTCGTCGCCATCAACAACGACACGAAGCCCGCGAGCTTCGCGTTCAG
Organism: Pyrinomonadaceae bacterium; assembly: GCA_035248785.1. Taxonomy (GTDB): domain Bacteria; phylum Acidobacteriota; class Blastocatellia; order Pyrinomonadales; family Pyrinomonadaceae; genus QHXN01. Next base: position 13,497 of record DATFHD010000076.1, read on the forward strand.
GGTCGGCGACATCTGGCCGGGCGCCGCGCGTCTGCGCGAACGGCTCGGCACCATCAAGTCCGAAGTGCTGACGACGAACGGCGTGCTGGCCTTGAATCTGCCGCCGCGCTCGGCCGTGATTCTGACGCAGGAGCGGCCTCTCTCCACGATCTACTGAAGGTTCGCGGCGTGAGGCGTGCGCCCCGCGCCGCGGACGGTTGTTCTCATGAGTCTGCGAACGAAACCACTTTCGGAGCAGGTCGCGCTCGTCACGGGCGGCGGGACGGGCATCGGCCGCGCCTTCGCCGGGGCGCTTGCACAGGCGGGCGCGCGTGTCGTCATCGCGTCGCGCAGTGAGTCAACCCTGCGCCGCACGGCCGGCGAACTGAACGCGTCGGTCGGCGCCGAGCGCGTCTTCGTCTACTCGTTCGACGTGCGCGTGCGCGAGCAGTGCGAGGCGCTGGTGAGCCACTGCGCCGAAGCCTTCGGCTCGCTCGACGTGCTGGTGAACAACTCGGGCCTCGCCGTGCCCGAGACGGTCGAGCAGTTGACGGAAGAGGGCTGGGAGACGGTGCTTCAGACGAACCTGAAGGGCGCGATGTGGCTCGTACGCGCGGCGCTGCCTTTGATGGCGGCGCGCGAGTTCGGCGACATCGTCAACGTCTCCTCGCAGGCGGGCAAGCACGGCTACGCGGACGTGCCATCGTACTGCGCCTCGAAGTGGGGCTTGCTCGGCTTCGCCGAATCCGTGCGCGACCACGCGCGCAAGACGGGCGCGAACGTACGCGTCTTCAACCTCTGCCCCGGCCTCGTTGACGTGGAGAACACCGCGGCCGAAGCGAGCCCGCGCCCCGGCTTCGTCCACGTCTCGAACATGGCGAAGAGCCTGATGTACGCGCTCTCGCTCGACCGCGAAGTCGTCCTCGAAGACATCAACATCTACGCGAGATAGTCTAGGAGAGAGAGATGCGTGAGAAACCGCGCCTGAGCTTCTGGCAGATCTGGAACATGAGCTTCGGGTTCCTCGGCATACAGTTCGGCTGGGGCTTGCAGTTGGGCAACATGAGCGCCATCTACGAGCGGCTCGGCGCCAACCCCGACCAGTTGCCGCTGCTGTGGCTGGCCGCGCCGCTGACGGGGCTCATCGTGCAGCCGATCATCGGCTCGATGAGCGACCGGACGTGGGGGCCGCTCGGGCGGCGGCGGCCGTACTTCCTCGTCGGGGCCATCCTCGCCAGCGTCGCGCTCTTCTTCATGCCGACCTCTTCGACGCTGTGGATGGCGGCGGGACTGCTCTGGATTCTCGACGCCTCGATTAACGTCTCGATGGAGCCGTTCCGCGCCTTCGTCGCCGACAAGCTCAACGACGAGCAGCGCACGACCGGCTTCGTCATGCAGAGCTTCTTCATCGGACTGGGCGCGACCTTCGCCGGCTGGCTCCCGCTCGTCTTCCAGCGCATGGGCGTCGCGGGCAACACAGCGAGCGGCATCCCTCTGCCCATCAAGTACGCCTTCCAGCTCGGCGCCGCCGCCTTCCTGCTCGCGGTGCTCTGGACGGTCTTCACCTCGAAGGAGTACCCGCCCGAGGACATGGAGGCGTTCGAGCGTATGCGGCGCGAGAAGCGCGGCTTCTCCGCGGGCATGGCCGAAATCCTCGACGCGCTGCGCGAGATGCCTTCGACGATGCGTCGGCTCGCGCCCGTGCAGATATGCACGTGGCTCGGCCTCTTCTGCATGTGGCTCTTCTACGGCCCGGCCGTCGCGCGCCACGTCTTCGGCGCGGCCGACCCGCGCTCGCAAGCCTACACGGACGGCATCGTCTGGGCCGGGTTCGCGATGTCGTTTATGAACATCACGTGCTTCGGCGTGGCCTTCCTGCTGCCGAAGCTCGCGTCGGCGCTCGGGCGCAAGGCGGTGCACGCCATCTGCCTTCTGTGCGGCGCGGCGGGGCTGCTCTCGGTCTACGTCGCGGGCTCGCCGTGGGCGCTGGTGGCGGGGATGGTAGGCGTCGGCGTGGCGTGGGCGTCCATACTCTCGATGCCGTACGCGATACTTTCGGGTTCGCTGCCGGCGGCGCGGATGGGCGTCTACATGGGCGTCTTCAACTTCTTCATCGTCATCCCCGAGATCACGCAGGCGCTCACCTTCGGCCCGCTCATCCGCAGCGTCTTCGGCGCCGACAACCCGCGCGCGCCGCTCTACGTCGTGCTCATCGGCGGCGCCTTCCTCGTCCTCGCCGCGCTGCTCGTCCTGCGCGTGCGCGAGCACGAGGCGGCGCCCGCACGCGAGGTCATCGGCGGCGACGAGCACGAGCCGCTGTTGACGCAGCAGACGGCGCAGCCCGTCCCGAGCACCGGCCTGATTGACGACGAGAAGCTGAAGTAAAGCGACCCGACGGGATGAGCATATGAGACTTCAACGGGTCGGGAGGCGCGCGCTGTTAGGGGCGTTACTGTTCGCGTCGCTGCTGTCGGGCGCGGCACAGGCGCAGCAGGCGCACGACGTGTCGAAGGAGCGTGCGCGCGCGACGGCGCCCGCGTGGGTGCGCGGCGGCGTCATCTACGAAATCTACCCGCGCCAGTTCTCCGAGGCGGGGAACTTCGAGGGCGTCACGGCGCAGCTCGACCGCCTGAAGGAACTCGGCGTCAACATCCTCTGGCTGATGCCCATCCACCCCATCGGGCAGGAGAAGAAGAAGGGCCCCGTGGGCAGCCCCTACGCCGTGCGCGACTACTACGCAATCAACCCCGACTACGGCACGGCCGCGGATTTGAAGCGGCTCGTCTCCGGGGCGCACCGCCGCGGGATGAAGGTCATCATAGACATCGTCGCCAACCACACCTCTTGGGACAGCGTGATGATGAAGACGCCGGAGTTCTACGTCCGCGACGCGTCGGGGAAGATAACCTTCCCGCACGACTGGTCGGACGTGGCCGAGCTGAACTACGACAATCCCGCCTTGCGCCGCTACATGACGGACATGCTCAAGTTCTGGCTGCGCGACTTCGACCTCGACGGCTTCCGCTGCGACGTGGCCGGCGAGGTGCCGACCGACTTCTGGGAGCAGGCGCGCGTGGAACTCGATAAGGTGAAGCCAGACATCGTCATGCTCGCCGAGGCCGACAAGCCCGAACTGCTGTTGCGCGCCTTCGACCTCGACTACTCGTGGCCTTTGCACGGGACGCTGACCGACGTTTTGCAGGGGCGTCGCGCGGCCTCGGCGATACGCGAGACTTGGGAGGCGGACGCCGCGAAGTACCCGCAGGGCGCTTTGCGTATGCGCTTCTCGGACAACCACGACGAGCGGCGCGCAATCGCGCGCTTCGGCGAGGGCGGCGCGCTCGCGGCCTCCGCCTTGGTGCTCACGCTCGACGGCGTGCCGATGCTCTACAACGGCATGGAGGTCGGCGACACGACCGAGTCGGGCGACCCGGCGCTCTTCTACAAGCTCCCCATCTTCTGGCCCATCGAGAAGCGGCGGCCCGAGTTCCCGCGCTTCTACCGGCAGATGATCGCGCTGCGCAAGAGCCGGCCGGTCTTCGCCGACGGGCGGGTCGAGTGGCTGCACAACTCGGACGAGTCGCGCGTCGTCACCTTCATGCGGCGCAACGAGGTGGAGGACGTGCTCGTCGCCGTCAACTTCTCGAACCGCCCCTTCAACGGCACGGTCGAAGCGCCCGCGGGTGCGGCCTTCGCGGATGTCACGCCCGACACGCGAGAACCTTTGAAGCCCGACGCGACCGCGGCCGAGCGCGCCGCGAGAGCGCGCGCCTCGGGGCTGCCCGCGCTCTCGCTCGACGCGTGGGGCTACCGCGTCTTTCAGCGCTCGGCCAGAGGGCTCAGGTTTTAAAGCGGGCGGGGTACGTCGGCCGCGCCGAAAAAATCGTTGGAAAATTCCGGCGCGGCTCTGGTAATCTTAGCCGCGTTCTAGCAGTCAATTTCCGCAGACAAGGCAATACAGACGAGACGCCGGGACTTCCGGCGCGGCGGCCGCGTGGGCTTTCAAACCCCGCGCGCCGTCGTGGTTAAAAAGGAGCGAAAACTGATGCGACAGGCGAGAGTGTTGGCTTTGGCGTTGGCCGCCGCGGCTTTGACGGCCGCGGGCGCGTGCGTCAACAACCCGACGCAGAACGGCGGCGGCGCGGGCGGCGCGAACACCGCGGGCGGCACGACGGGCGGCTACCAGCGTAAGACGAAGAAGGCGGGCGAGCCCATCTTCATAGGCTTCTCGATGGACACGCTCAAGGAAGAGCGCTGGCAGCGCGACAAGGCGCTCGTGGAGGCGCGCGCCAAGGAGTTGGGCGCGCAGATCTCCGTGCAGGTCGCCAACGGCGACGACGCCGTGCAGACCAAGCAGTGCGACAACATGCTGACGAGCGGCGTGGACGTGCTCATCGTCGCGCCGCACAACGGCGAGATTGCCGCCTCCATCGTCGAGAACGCGCACGCCAAGGGCGTCCCCGTCATCTCCTACGACCGCCTGATTAAGAACTCCGAGCCAGACCTCTACGTCTCGCATCAGGTGGTGAAGATGGGCGAGATGCAGGGCGACTACGCGCTGAAGCACGTGGCGAAGGGCAACTACGTCCTCATCGGCGGCGCGCCGACCGACAACAACGCGCTGCTGCTCCGGCAGGGGCAGATGAACATTCTCAAGCCGGCCGTTGACCGCGGCGACGTGAAGATCATCTCCGACCAGTACGCGAAGGAGTGGAAGCCGGACGAGGCGCAGCGCATCACCGAGGACTCTCTGACGAAGACGAAGAACGACCTACAGGCCATCGTCGCGTCGAACGACGGGACGGCGGGCGGCGCCATCTCCGCCTTGGAGGCGGCCGGCATCCCCGCGGGCAAGGTCTTGGTGACGGGGCAGGACGCGCAGCTTGACGCCGTCCAGCGCATCGCCAAGGGCACGCAGACGATGACCATCTACAAGCCCATCAAGCCGCTCGCCGACTCGGCCGTGGACTCGGCCGTCAAGCTCGCGCACGGCGAGGCCCTGAACGCGCCCGACAAGGTCAACAACGGCAAGATAGACGTGCCCTCGATACTTCAAGAGCCGCAGGCCGTGGACAAGGACAACCTCGACGCCACCATCATCAAGGACGGCTACCACAAGTGCGAGGATGTCTACAAGGACGTGCCCGGCCACCAGTGCCCGAAGGCGACCGCCGGGACGGAAGGTGGTCGGCCTAAGCCGGAAGCCGGCCTGCTCGCGGCGGCCGCGCTCCTCTTCTGCGGCCTCGGCGTCGCGCTCAGGCTGCGCTGACGATTTGAAAACTCAAAACTCAATTTGAAATTTCAAATCTCAAATCTGAAATTCTAAGGAGCCATGTCGTCAACACCTGACACCCCGCTGCTTGAGATGCGGGAGATCACGAAGAGCTTCCCCGGCGTGCGCGCGCTCGACGGCGTCTCGTTCGATCTGCACGCTGGCGAGCTGCACGCGCTCGTCGGCGAGAACGGGGCGGGGAAGTCAACGCTGATGAAGGTGCTCGCGGGCGTCTACCCCTTCGGCTCCTACGGCGGCGACGTGCTGATTGACGGGCAGGTGCGCCACTTCGCCTCCGTGCGCGACTCTGAGCACGCGGGCGTTGCCGTCATCTTCCAAGAACTCTCCCTGATTAAAGAACTCTCCATCGGCGAGAACATCTTCCTCGGTCGCGAGCCGAGACGCTTCGGCGTCATACGCTGGGAAGAGCTCTACAGCCGCGCGCAGAAACTTCTGGACGAGTTGCACCTGCCGCTCGACCCGCGCACGCCGGTCGGCCACCTCGGCATCGGCCAGCAGCAGATGGTCGAGATTGCGAAGGCGCTCTCGCAGGAGGCCCGCATCCTCGTCCTCGACGAGCCGACCGCCGCGCTCACGGACGCAGAGGTCGAGTCGCTCTTCCGCATCATCGAAGGCTTGCGCTCGCGCGGCGTCGGCATGATCTACATCTCGCACAAGCTGGACGAGGTCTTCACGGTCTCGCAGCGCATCACGGTCTTGCGCGACGGCCGCACGGTCGGCACCAAGCCGACGGGCGAGCTGGACGAGGCGCGCGTCATCTCGCTGATGGTCGGCCGCGAGGTCGGCGACATCTTCCCCGAGGCCGCACACGAGCGTGGCGAGGTGGTCTTCGAGGCGCGCAACTTCACGGTCGAAGACCCGAACGTCCCCGGCAAGCTTCTGGTGAAGGACGTGAGCTTCAACGTCCGACGGGGCGAGGTGCTCGGCGTCGCCGGCCTGATGGGCGCGGGCCGGAGCGAGCTTCTGATGGGCATCTTCGGCGCGTGGCCGGGGCGCGTCTCGGGCGACGTGTACGTCGGCGGGGTGAAGGTCAAGGTCTCGCGCCCTTCGGACGCCATACGCCACGGCGTCGGCTTCGTCACCGAAGACCGCAAGCGCTTCGGCCTCGTCCTCGACCAGACGATTCTCAACAACATGACGCTCGCGGGCCTTCGCAAGCTCTCGGGCCGCTTCATCACGAGCGTTGACGCCGAGGCCGCCAAGGGCGAGCAGGCGAAGAAGGACTTAAGAGTTAAAGCCAACTCGGTCTTCACGGTCGTCGGCACGCTCTCGGGCGGCAACCAGCAGAAGGTCGTGCTCGCCAAGTGGCTCCTGACGAACCCGCGCGTGCTCTTCCTAGACGAGCCTACGCGCGGCATAGACGTGGGCGCCAAGCAGGAGATTTACGCGCTGATCAACCGGCTGGCGAAAGAGGGCTTGGCCATCGTGCTCGTCTCGTCGGAGCTGCCCGAAGTGCTCGGCCTCTCCGACCGCGTGCTGGTTTTACATGAAGGCCGCGTCACAGGCGAGTTCAAGCGCACGGAGGCCACGCCCGAAGCCGTCATGGCCTGCGCCACAGGCCACACGCAACGCGCCGCGTAAAGAGAACAGGTAGAGTCAATGAGCAACCAGCTTTCATCGAACCAGCCAGCGACGAACAGACCGCCCGCGACCGCGGACGTGTCGCCGCCGGGCGCGGTGCCGGAGGGCGTGGAGTCGCCCGCGGGCGGGCGCTTCCGCCTGCCGACGGAATCTTTGCGCGCCTACACGATGATCATCGCGCTCATCGCCATCTGGCTCTTCTTCCAGTGGAAGACCGTCAACCCGCTCTACCCTTACGGAATCTTCCTCCACCCGAACAACTTCTCGAACCTCTTGCAGCAGATGTCCGTGACGGGCGTGCTCGCGGTCGGGATGCTGATGGTCATCGTGGCGGGGCAGATAGACCTCTCCGTCGGCTCGGTGGTGGGGCTCGCGGGCGGCGTGGCGGCGATGTCGCAAGACCCTTACGGGCTGGCGGGCGCGCTCGGGCTGGCGCTGGTCGTCGGCACGCTCGTCGGCGCGGCGCAGGGCGCACTCATCTCCTACGCGAACATCCCGGCCTTCATCGTCACGCTCGGCGGGCTGCTCGCTTGGCGCGGCGTGATACTCGGCTTAAGTAAGGGCGCGACCATCCCCGTGCGCCTACAGTTCTTCAGGGACTTGGGAGTCGAAAAGCTGCCGCAGCCGGTCGGCGTCACCATCGCCGCGGTCGCCATCGCCGCCGTCATCTTCCTGACCATCAGCCGCGCCCGCGCGCGCAAGCGCCACGGCCTGAGCGTGCCCGGCCTCGGCTCGACCGTGCTCCGCATCGTCGTGCCGGCGGCGCTCATCGCGCTCTTCATCTTCTGGATGAACATGGGCGGCGGGATGCCGGTGCCGGTGCTCGTGCTGCTCGTCGTGGCGGTGCTCGGCGGTTTCCTGACGCAGAACACGACCTTCGGCCGCTACCTCTACGCCATCGGCGGCAACCCCGACGCCGCGCGCCTCTCGGGCATCAACATACGCCGCTACATCCTCGCCGCCTACTGCGTGCTCGGGCTGCTCGTCGGCGTGGCCTCGCTCCTTCACACGGGGCGCGTCGGGAGCGCCTCGCCCGACGCGGGCACGCTGATGGAGCTGGACGCCATCGCGGCGTGCGTCATCGGCGGCACGTCCCTGATGGGCGGGCGCGGGACGGTCTCGGGCGCGGTCGTCGGCGCGCTCATCATGGCGAGCTTGGATAACGGCATGTCGCTCTTGAACGTCGAGAACTACACGCAGTACATCGTCAAGGGCGCGGTGCTCGTCGCCGCCGTCGGCTTCGACATGCTCGGCCGCCGCAAGTCCTGACCGGCGGAGACTGAGGAAAAGAATTTAACAGGGATGGACAGGGTGAATAGGATAAGAAATCAAATCTTTATCCTAACCATCCTGTCCATCCCTGTTAATTCATTCTCCCTACACGCGGGCGTTACGACGGAATAAGAAGATGCGCAGAAGATTTCTCCTTTCCGCAGTCCTGTTGTCGCTCGCGCTCTGCGGCGGGGCGAGCGCGCCGCGGGCGCAAACTCCCAACAACCTCGCGCCGGGGGCGCCGGGCAAGGACGCGCAGTGGACGAGCGCGGGCAAGGAGGCCGTCGGCACGTCGAACACGACGGAGTCCAAAGTCTGGTTCACCCTGCGCCGCGGCGTGTTGGACGAGGTCTACTACCCGACCGTGGACGTTGCGAACACGCGCACGCTTCAGTTCGTCGTCACGGGCTGCGGCGGCGCGCTGTCGGAAGAGGCCGCGTCGCACCGCATCGAGGTCACAGACCCGCAGTCGCTCACCTTCCGGCAGACGAGCGAGACGAGCAACTACACGCTCACGAAGACCTACACGACAGACCCCGAGCGCCCCGTCGTCCTCATAGACGTAGAGTTCCACGGGCGCTGCCGTTCGCTGCAAAGGCTCTGGGCCTACTACGACCCCTCGCTCAACAACAGCGGCATGCACGACTCTGCTTGGACGGAGGACGGCGCGCTCCTCGCCTCGGACGCCGACAAGGCTTCGGCGCTCGTCTCAAGCACGGGCTTCGACGAGACTTCGAACGGCTACTTCGGCACGAGCGACGGGCTGGAAGAACTGCGCGCGCGCGGCGTTCTCGACAAGAGCTACGCGCGCGCGGCCGACGGCAACGTCGTGCAGTTGGGCGAGGTCGGGACGGGCGGCGGCGGACACATCACGCTCGCGCTCGGCTTCGGCAAGGAGCCGGGCGAGGCTTTGAAGAACGCGCGCGCCTCGCTCGCAAAAGGTTTCGCGAAGGCGCGCGCCGAGTACGAGAAGGGCTGGCACGACTACGTGCGGACGCTGCGGCGCGTCGAGCCGAAGTATCAGGCGCAGTACGACATGGCCGCGATGGTCTTGAAGGCGCACGAGGATAAGACCTACCGCGGCGCGATGATCGCGTCGCTGAGCATCCCTTGGGGCGGCGGCGCGAACGCGAACGAGCCGAACGTCGGCGGCTACCACCTCGTCTGGTCGCGCGACCTCTACAACGTCGCGACGGCCTTCTACGCGCTCGGCGACAAGGCTTCGGCCGACCGCGCGCTCGACTACCTCTTCCGCGTGCAGCAGAAGCCGGACGGCAGCTTCCCGCAGAACTCTTGGCTCGACGGCCGCCCGTTCTGGGGCTCCTTGCAGATGGACGAGGTCTCGTACCCGCTCGTCCTCGCGTACCAACTCGGGCGCACCGACAACGAGACTTTTATTAAGCACGTCCGTCCCGCCGCCGACTTCATCGTCAAGAACGGCCCCTTCACGCCGCAGGAGCGCTGGGAGGAGAAGCCGGGCTACTCGCCCTCGACCATCGCGGCCGAGATCGCCGGGCTCGTCTGCGCGTCCGAAATCGCGCGGCGCAACGACGACCAGACTTCGGCGGCCGTCTACATCGCGGCGGCCGACGACTTCGCGCGCAACGTCGAGCGCTGGACGGCGACGACGAGCGGCGTCTACGGCGATAAGAACTACTTCCTCCGCCTCTCCTTCAACGAAGACCCAGAAGACGGCGAGCCCTTCAACGTCGGCAACGGCGGCGGCACCTTCGACGAGCGCGAGATAGTTGACGCGGGCTTCCTCGAACTCGTACGCCTCGGCGTGCGCCCGCCGCAAGACCCTCTCGTCGCGAAGAGCGTTGCCGTCATAGACGGCGTCATCAAAGTTGACACGCCGAACGGCGCAACCTTCTACCGCTACAACCACGACGGCTACGGCGAGATGGACGACGGCCGTCCGTGGAACTGGGACGGGAAGTACACGGGTAAAGGGCGTCTGTGGGCTCTGCTCGCGGGCGAGCGCGGGCAGTACGAGTTGGCGCTCGGCCGCCGCGCGGATGCAGCGCGCCGCCTCGACGCGATGGCGGGCTTCGCCAACGCGGGTGGGATGATTCCAGAGCAGGTCTGGGACAGCCCCACGAGCCCGCCGCAGCCCGAGTTCAAGTTCGGCGAGGGCACGGGCTCTGCGACGCCGCTCGCGTGGTCTATGGCGCAGTTCATACGCCTCGCGACGAACTTGCAGGAGGGGCGCAATCTCGACACGCCCGACCTCGTCGCCGCGCGCTACGCGAAGCAGTCGCCGCCCGGGCACGCCAACGCCGACTTCAACTTCCCCGCCGCGGAAGTCCTCGAACGCGCGGAGGCGGGCAAGACCTTTCGCGTCAGCGGCGGCACGCGCACGAAAGGCAGCCGCGCCTTTCTGCTAGTCGGCGACGAGCGCCGCGAGTTGAAGCCCGACGCCGAAGGCAACTTCAACTTCGACGTGACCCCGACGACAGGCACGACGCCCGTCGTCGTCGCCGTCGTCTCACCCTCGGGCGCGACCTACTTCCGCCGCGTCAACGTCACGGGCCGCGCCGCCGCCGAGCTCGCGCAGGCCGAACGCGACCTCTACCCTCCGGACGCGGCCGAGCGCGTGAAGGCGGCGAAGACTTCGCCTCTGGTTGAAGGCGAGGACGTGACCTTCGTCTACCGCGGTGACGCCAAGCGCGTCGAGGTCGTCGGCGACTTCACCGGCTGGGCGCCTTCCGGGCTCGTCCTGCGCGACGTTCCGGGCACGTCGAATCTCAAGTTCATCCGACTGAAGTTTCCCAAGTCAGCGCGGCTCGAATACAAGCTCATCGCCGACGGCCAGTGGATGCTAGACCCCTTGAACCCGAACAAAAACGACAACGGCGTCGGCGGGCAGAACTCCAACTTCAACGGCCCCGACTACCGCCCGAGCACACTCGCCGCGGGGCGCGACGAACTGCGCGGCCGCCTCGAACGCCTCAACATCCCCGGCGACGACAAGCGCAAAGTTCAGGTCTACCTCCCGCCCGGCTACGCCGCGGGCGCGACGCGCTACCCCGTGCTCTACATGCAGGACGGCACGCAGTTCATCAACCTCGGCCGCGCCGCCGAGACCGCCGACCGCATGATCGCGGAGGGCAAACTCGACCCCTTCATCATCGTCCTTATAGACCCGCTCGACCGGACGAAGGAGTACTGGGCCAGCGACCAATTCGCCGACTGGATGGCGCAGACGCTCGTCCCCCTCGTTGACTCGCGCTACCGCACGCGCGCCGAACGTGACGGTCGCGCGCTCATCGGCGCGAGCCTCGGCGGCACCATCTCCGTCTGGACTGCACTCCGACACCCCGACACCTTCGCGCGCGTCGGCGGCAACTCGACCGCCTTCCAGATAGACGAGGAGCGCGTCCTCGCGGCCCTCTCGCGCCTCGACGACGCCGAGCGCCGCGCGCACCCCTTGCGCTTCTACCTCGACGCGGGCCGCTACGAGCCCCCCATCTTCGACACCACGCGCCGCGCCAACCTCATCCTCCGCGCGCGCGGCTACCCTGTGACCTACCGCGAAGAGCCCGTCGGCCACAACTACACCGCTTGGCGCGACCGCCTCGCCTCCGCCTACACCGCTCTGTGGGCCAAGTGATTAAACAGATTGGGTAATGAAGGCGCGAGGCTCTGGCGGTTTAGTCATCGGCGAGGGAGTCCCACCGCCCGCCGTTCTTGAGGTATGAGACGGTCGCTTCGCTGACGCCGAACTGGCGCGCGATTTTATACTGGCGGAGGTGACACCTCCCGCTGGCCTTGTCGGCCAACATCCTTTTGATTGCTTTCACCGTCTGGCGCGTGAGTTTAGCCTTGCCGTTAGTCTCTCCGTACATCCTCGGCACGCGTCCCCGTCGTGACGTGTCTGTGCTGTTGTCTTTGGCGGTGCCTTGATAGAGATGCGCAGGGTTCACGCAGAGGCGCACGTCGCACTTGTGCAGCACCATCAGCGACTCATCTATACGACCGTGCTCTAAGAAATATGCGACGCGGTGAACTCTTAGCTCACGACCGTTGATTGAAATCGTCCCGTAGCCTGTCCGCTGCTGGACATGGCCCGTCCAGAGCCAGCATGAATCGGGCGAGCCGGAGTAATCAACGTTGTGTAAGAAGCGGTTGATTTGCGTGAGGTGCAGTTTCGGAATGTGCTTCGCCACGAGAATGCCTTTCATCTCGTGGCGGCGAGAAAGGAAAAATGCCCGCTGAAGGATTCGAACCTTCGGCATCACGCGTGTGAAGCGTGCGCTCTACCACTGAGCTAAGCGGGCCTGCCCTTCCTTAAGGAAGCGCGATGCTAACAAAGCGCGCGCGCGAGCGTCAAGCGGGGTGGCCGGACGCTCGCGCGCGGGTGCGCAATGAGGGCGTGGCTTTTTAACCGCCGCCCGCGGGCGGGTCGTCGGGGCCGGCGGACTTCTCGCCGTTGGAGGTCGGGACGCCCACGTCGGAGCCGACGTAGAAGAAGCGGCTGCCGGTCGCGGTCAGGCCCGTCGGCTTCTGCGGGTCGGCGTTGACGCCGAAGCCCGGCGGCTGGTTGCCGGACTTCGCCGTCAGCGTCATGCGGAAGATGTAGCCGTCCACGAGCGGCGTGTCGCCGGTGAACTGCTTCGCAAGGTAGCCGCCCGAGGTGAGCTGGTCGAAGGTGCCGTAGCCCGTGCGGTTCTTGGTGTTGAAGTAGGTGACCTGCGCGGTCGAGATGCGCTGGAGGTGCGTGATGGCCGCGGCCTCGTTGGTCGAGCGCACGCTCGCCTGCCACGCGGGGATGCCGATGGCGACGAGGATGCCGATGATCGAGATGACGATCATCAGCTCGACGAGCGAAAACCCTCGCTGGTGCCTGTTGCTGCTGTTGCTCATAAGTTCAAAACCTCGCTGCCCGGGTAGTACACGTGCGGGGGCGAACCGGGTTCCACTAAAACGGGGTATGAAGGGGACGCGGGCGCTTCCGTACGGAAAAATTCTACTACAGGGAACCCGCCAAGTCATACCGGGGTCAAAGGGGAGAAGAGCAGAGGTTAGAGGTTAGAGGTTAGTAAGAGCCGCGGCCTTTAGCCGTCAAAATGAAATCCGCTGAAACGCCGCACGCGACAACTAACCTCCAACCTCTAGCCTCTAACCTCTTTTCCCTTTAGAATGTGAGGGGCATGAGAAATCTACATCCGGCGGACAGGGGGGGCACGCCGACGGCGGCCGAGGCGGCGGAGCGCGTCGCCACGCTGCGCGCGGCCGTCGAGCGCGTGATTAAGGGCAAGCCCGAGGCCGTGCGCCTCGCGGCCGTGACGCTGCTCGCGGGCGGCCACCTCCTCGTCGAGGACGTGCCCGGGGTGGGGAAGACGACGCTCGCGCAGGCGCTCGCGCAGGCGCTCGACTGCACCTTCCAGCGCATCCAGTTCACCTCAGACCTTCTGCCGTCGGACGTTATCGGCCTCTCGGTCTACGACGAGCGCAGCCGCTCGTTCGAGTTCAAGCACGGCCCCATCTTCGCCAACATCGTCCTCGCCGACGAGATTAACCGCACGACGCCCAAGACGCAGTCGGCGCTGCTCGAAGCGATGGCCGAGGGGCACGTCACGGTCGAGGGCGTCACCTACCGTCTGCGCGCGCCCTTCATGGTCGTCGCCACGCAGAACCCCGTCGAGCACCACGGCACGTACCCTCTGCCCGAGTCGCAGGTTGACCGCTTCATGCTGCGGCTCCGCGTCGGCTACCCTTCGTTCGACGTTGAAAAAGAAATCCTGCGCGACCGCGAGCACAGCGACCCGCTCGAAAGCTTACGCCCCGTGATGACGGCCGAGGACATTTTGGAGTTGCAGCGCGCCGTCCATAATGTGACGGTGGACGACGCGCTGGTTGACTACCTGATGCGCATCGTCGCGGCGACGCGCGAGTCCGAGACCTTAGACCTCGGCGTCAGCCCGCGCGGCACGCTCGCGCTCTTCCGCGCGGCTCAGGCGCTCGCGCTCACGGACGGGCGCGACTACTGCCTGCCCGACGACATCAAGCGGCTCATCCTTCCCGTCTTCGCGCACCGCCTCGTCGTCAACTCGCGCTTCTCCTCCTCGCTCCAACGCCGCAGCGAGGAGGCCGAGGAAGTCCTGCGCGAGATCATGAAGACCGTCAGCGTCCCCCTCTAAAGAGTCCGAAGCGTGGCTACTCTGAAGGGCTTGCGTAACACGATTCTCGGCACGCTCGTCGTGCTGAGCGGCGTGGGCGCGGCCGTCATCACGGTCGCGGCGCGCAGGAGCGGTGACTGGGAGTTGACGCGTCTGGGCGCCGTCGCGTCGCTCGCCTTCGCGGTGCTCATCGTGCTCTTCGTCGTGCCGCCGCTGGCGCGCAGCGCGCGCGCAGAGGCCGCGCGGCTCGACCTAGCCTTTCAGGTGACGGCGGGCGGGCTGGTCTTCGTCAGCGTCTACGCGGTCGTCGGCTTCGCCGCGTGGAACACGGGCAACAACCTCCTCTTCCTAATATTTTCGGTGCTGACCTCGACGCTCTTCGTCGCGGTGTCGGCCGGCCGCGCGGCGCTGCGCGACCTCGCCGTCACGGCGCGCTTCCCAGACCACATCTTCGCGGGCGACGCCGCGCCCGTCATCGTCACCGTCAACAACGCGAAGCGTTTGCTTCCGTCCTTCTCGGTTTTAGTCGAGGCGCGCGAATCGGTCGGCCCGGCGCGCGGCATACTGCGCCGGCCGCGCGCGTGGAAGCGCACGCTCGCATACTTCATGTACGTCCCACGCCGCGCGCGCGTCGAGCAGCGCGTCGAGCAGACCTTCGCGCGGCGCGGGCGCGCGCGCATCACCGGCTTCGAGCTTTCGACGCGCTTCCCGTTCGGCTTCTTCCGACAGCGCCGCCGCCTGCGCGCGCGTGACGTGGAGATCGTCATCTACCCGAAGCCCGAGCCCGTCGGCGACGACCTGCACCTCCTGCCGATAGACGCAGGCCAGCTCGAAGCCCAGAGGCGCGGCGCCGGGCACGACCTGCACTCTCTGCGCCAGTACCAGCCGCGTGACGACGTGCGACACATCTACTGGAAGGCGACGGCGCGGCAGGGGCGCCCCATCGTCCGCGAGTTCACGGCCGAGGACGAGCGGCGCGTGCACGTCGTCCTCGACCCCTTCGCGGAACTGTCGGACGAACCCGAAGCGCGCGAGCGCTTCGAGCGCGCCGTGACGCAGACGGCCTCGCTCGTCTCGCACTTCCTCGAAGAGCGTGCGGAAGTGCGCCTCTCGGTCGGCGACGAGACCACGCGCTACGACGTCGGGCGCCCGCATCTGTATTCATGCCTGCGCCGCCTCGCGCTCGTCGAGCCGCTCACGACCGACGCAGACCCGGCCGCGCGCCCAGACTTCTGGCACCGCGTCGAGCCCGCGGGCCCGCGCGCCGGCTACGTCATCCTCGTCACCACCGCCCCGCGCGGCACCATCCCCGCCGAACTCTGGCGCAAGTCGCACGTCATACATCTGTAGGGTGTCGGGTGCCGGGTGTCAGGTGCCGGGGTTAAGACCGAGTTCTTACCCGGCGCGTGACACCCGGCACTCGACACCCCTTCCTGCTACAATGCGCCCCATGATCTCGGCACAGACGGCGCGGCGCGCGGTGTGGAGGCCGCTGTGGGAGTTGCCGCGGCGGTTCGATTTGATATGGCCGCTGGCGCGGCGGATGACTCTGGCGCGCTACCGCGGGTCGGCGCTCGGGCTTCTGTGGGCTTTGCTGACGCCGGCCGTGATGATAGCCGTCTTCACCTTCCTGTTCGCGGGCGTCTTCGGCGCGCGCTTCACGCCGGACGGCACGCCGTGGGACTACGCGCTCTACCTCTTCTGCGGCCTCCTGCCGTGGACGGCCTTCTCCGAGACGTTGCAGCAGTCCGCGGGGCTCGTCGTCGCGCACGCGAACCTCGTCAAGCGCGTCGTCTTCCCGCTTGAGACCCTGCCCGTCGCGCAGTCTCTCGCCGCGCTGGCCGCGCAACTGTTCGGCACCGTCGCGCTCCTCGTCGCCACCATCATCATCAGGCGCGAGCTGCACGCGACGGCGCTGTGGCTGCCCGTCCTGCTCGTCCCGCAGTTGTTGCTGACGCTCGGCGGCGCGTGGCTCGTCGCCTCGCTCGGCGTCTTCATACGCGACACGTCGCAGGTGCTCGGCCTCGTCCTGATGGCTTGGCTCTACCTCACGCCGATTATCTACCCCGAGCAGATCGTGCCCGCGCGCTTCCGCCCCGCGCTCGAACTCAACCCGCTCACGCCGCTCGTACGCAGCTACCGCCGCACGCTGCTCGAAGGCGCGCAGCCCGACTGGGCCGGGCTCGCCTACACGACCGCCCTCGCGCTCGCCCTCTTCCTCCTCGGCTACTGGTGGTTCGCGCGCACCCGCAAGAACTTCGCGGACGTAATCTGAGGAAGTAGACAGTAGTCAGTAGACTGTAGCGCTCCGCGTCGCGGACGTTGATGGCGGCAAACTGACTGCCCGGCTGACAAAGGCTTTTCTACTGGCTACTGACTACTGTCTACTGTCTACTCCCCCGTTTGACTTGCCCGCGGGGCTTTGGCATAAAAGCAAGCGCTTCGACGGCAGTCGTTCACGTCCCCGCAACGCTTCGGCGGACTCGCCCGGCACGCGCCGCCGCTAACTGTGACAGCATGGCGAAGAGAGCGCAGCGCTATCTCAACCGGCTCGGGCTCCACTTGGAGCGCGCGCGCCAGCGGCTCCGCCAGAGCGGCTTCTCCAACTTCGACGAGGAGCGCATCCTCGAAGAGTTCACCGCGCGCCTCGTCCCCGAAGAGCGTGCGCGCGTCGCCGCCGACATCGGCGCGGGCGACGGCATACGCGGCTCGAACACCTACGCGCTCTTCCGGCGCGGCTGGCGCGGCGTCGGGTTTGAGGGGGACGAGAAGAGGGCTCGGCGGCTGGCGCGCGCCTACAGAAACTTCGAAGGCGTCGAGGCGCGCCACGCGCTCGTCACGCCGTCGAACGTCGTCGCGCTGCTCAGAGAGGCGGGCGTGGCGCGCGACTTCGGCGTGCTCAGCCTCGACATAGACAGCTACGACTACTGGGTGCTCGACGCGGTTTTGAAAAGCTTCCGGCCTCGGGTCGTCGTCACAGAGATTAACGAGAAGGTGCCGCCGCCCGTCCGCTTCGTCGTCCGCTACGACCCCGGCTTCCGTCTGCAACACCACTTCTTCGGCTACAGCATCGCCAGCCTCGAAGAGCTTTGCGCGCGACACTCGTACGCCTTGCTCGCGCTCGAATACAACAACGCCTTCATCGCCCCGCGCGAGTTGGTCGGAGGGCTTCCGACGCTCGACGCCGAGACCGCCTACCGCCGCGGCTACCTCGAACGCCCCGACCGCCGCGAGCGCTTCCCGCGCAATCAGGACATGGAGTCGTTACATTCGTTGACTCCCGAGCAGTCGCTCGACTTCCTCAAAAACTTCTTCGCCCGCCACGAAGGCAAGTACGACCTCAGCCTCTCAGAGACGCCCGAGCCCGTCGGCGCCGCGCGGCTCTGAGCCGTTCAGGATCACCGCGACTCCCATCATCCACCAGACGAGCAGCGCGACCTCTGCGTCGCCGAAGTTGTAGTTGACGAGCGCGCTCGCGAGGAAGCCGGCGAGCGCGCCCGTTAGCCCTAGCGCGAGGCCGTGCGCGCCCGCGTCACGCGTGTCGCGCCAAGCGCGCTCGCCGCGCGCGGCCAGACGCCAGAAGGCGTACATCAGCCAGAGCCAGAAGATGAGCGCGGGCAGGCCGCGGTCGAAGGCGAGCTGAATCGGCGTCGAGTGCGCGTGCAGCATGTCCTTGCCGGGGAAGCCCCACTCGGCCCAGTGCTCGTGTACCGCGTCCATGCCGTGGCCGAAGATTGGATGGAGCAGGACGCGACCTGCGGCCACGCGCGCGACTTCGAGGCGGAGGCTCGCG
>DATFHD010000077.1:0-94989 GCA_035248785.1 Pyrinomonadaceae bacterium
GCGGCGGGTCGGTGCTGCCGGGCTTCAACGACGCGCACGTTCACTTTCTGTCGGGCGGCTTCCAGCTTTCGAGCGTTGACCTGCGCGACGCGCAGACGCCGCAGGAGTTCGCCGAGCGCATACGCCGATTCGCGGAGAAGCTTCCCGCAGGATGCTGGATTACGGGCGGCGACTGGGATCACGAGCGCTGGCCCAACGTACAGGGAAGCGCGCCTCTGCCGACGAAAGAACTGATTGATTCCTTCACGCCTGACCGCCCCGTCTTCGTCAACCGCCTCGACGGCCACATGGGGCTCGCCAACAGCTACGCGCTCAAGCTGGCGGGCGTCACGCGCGACACGCCAGACCCGCCCGGCGGCCTCATCGTACGCGACCCGAAGACGGGCGAGCCGACGGGAATACTCAAGGACGCCGCGCAGAGCTTCGTCTGGAAGGTCTTACCCGAGCCGAGCTTTGAGGAGAAGCTCGACGCCGCGCGCGCCGCGACCAATCACGCCGCCGCGCACGGCGTGACGAGCGTGCAGGACATGTCGGCCGGCAACGACGTGGGCGTCTATCAGACCTTGCTCGAACGCGGCGAGTTGAAGACGAGAATCTACGCCGTCTCGCCTTTGCCCGACTGGCAGCGATTGGGGCGCGTCGGCGTCCGCCGCGCGTTCGGCAGCGACATGCTGCGCATCGGCGGACTCAAAGGTTTCGCCGACGGGAGCCTCGGCTCGACCACCGCGCTCTTCTTCGAGCCGTACCTCGACGCGCCGAACACTTCGGGACTCCCCGGCGACGAGATGTTCCCCGAGGGCGCGATGCTCAAGCGCGTCGAAGAGGCGGACGCCGCCGGCTTACAGGTGATGATTCACGCCATCGGCGACAAGGCCAACGACGCGATACTCTCAATCTACGAACAGGTGACGAAGGAGCACGGCGAGCGCGACCGACGCTTCCGCATCGAGCACGCGCAGCACCTACGCGCGCAGGACATCCCGCGCTTCGGACGCGACCACGTCGTCGCCTCGATGCAGCCGTACCACTGTATTGACGACGGCCGCTGGGCCGAGAAGCGCATCGGCCCGACGCGCGCGAAGGGCACTTACGCCTTCCGCACGCTGTTGGATTCGGGTGCCGTGCTCGCCTTCGGCTCCGACTGGTCTGTCGCGCCGCTCGACCCAGTCCTCGGCATCTACGCCGCCGCCACGCGCCGCACGCTCGACGGCAAGAACCCCGGCGGTTGGGTGCCCGAGCAGAAGATAACGGTCGAAGAGGCCGCGCGCGCCTACACCGTCGGCTCGGCTTTCGCCGAGTTCGCCGAGCAGGTCAAAGGCACCATCACGCCCGGCAAGCTGGCCGACCTCGTCATCCTCGACCGCGACATCTTCAAGATTGACCCCGCCGAAATCGAGAAGGTGAAGGTGCGGATGACGGTCATGGACGGGCGCGTCGTCTACGAGAAGAAGGACTAACCGCCCCGACTTAAATTTGAAATTCCAAATTTGAAATTTGAGATTCTGAGGAGGAGTCGTTGGAGTTCTCTGTCGTCGAAGGCTTACGCACGGTCAAGTTCGATCTGGTCTTCTCGCTGGCGCTGGCGGCGGTCACGTTGTTCGCGGGTTACTTCGTGCAGCGGCGGGTCGGTTTTCTCTCCCGTGCGAACATCCCTGCGGCGGCCGTAGGCGGGCTTTTGTTCGCGGCGCTGGTCTTCGCGCTACGCGCGCGCGGCGTGCTCGGCGTGTCGCTCAACACGACTTTGCGCGCGCCGCTTCAGACCGCGTTCTTCACGACCATAGGGCTCGGCGCCACCCTCGGCCTGCTGCGCGCGGGCGGTTGGCGGACGGGCTTCCTGTGGCTGCTGGCGACGCTCGCGGCCGTGGTGCAGAACGCTGTGGGGATGGCGCTGGCCGTCGCATTGGGGGCGCCCGCGCTGCTCGGCGTCATCTGCGGCGCGCTGACGCTGACGGGCGGGCCGGCGACGGGGCAGGCGTGGGAAGGGAAGTTCACGGAACTCGGAATCGCGGGCGCGGGCTCGCTCATCATCGCGTCGGCGCTCTTCGGCATCTTCGTGTCGAGCCTCGTCGGCAACCCCGTGGCGACGGCGCTCATACGCCGCTTCAAACTCGCGCCCGAGCGGACACGGGCCGCGCCGCGCGACGAGGAAGAAGAGTTCTGGGCGCTCAGCCCGACCGTCGCGGTTGAAGATGAAGTTAGGGATGAAGGGAAGTCGCGCGGCCGTGGCGCGAAGGATGAGGAGTCGAGACTCGACGCGGGCGCGCTGCTGCACAACATCCTGCTTGTGCTGCTCGTGATGGGCGTGGGTGCCGTGCTCAGTCTGCTCTTCAAACACCCGAGCTTCACGCTGCCGGACTACATTGGGGCGATGGTGGTCGCGGCCGTCGTGCGCAACGTGGACGACCGCACGGGCTGGTTCCGCGTGGACGTGCGCGCGGTGGGCGCCATCGCGAGCGTTTCGCTGGCGCTCTTCCTCGTCATCGCGCTGATGAGCCTTGAGCTTTGGAAGATTGCGGGCCTCGCGCTGCCGATGCTCGTCATCCTTTGCGTGCAGGTCTTGGTGACGGTCGCGTACGCCGTTCTGGTGACGTACGTTTTGATGGGGCGCGACTACGAGGCGGCGGTGACGGCGAGCGGGCACGTCGGCTTCGGGCTCGGCATCACGGCCAACGCCGTCGCCAACATGGAGGCGCTCGTCGAGCGCTACGCGCCCGCGCCGCGCAGCTTCCTCATCGTGCCCGTCGTCGGAGCCTTCTTCATAGACTTCTCCAACGCTCTGGTTATCACTCTCTTCGTCAGCATCGTGAAGTGAAGGCGGGCGCCAAGCGCGCGCGGAGTTTAAGGCTTCTTGCCGTCTAACGCCTTCAATTCTCTCTTGGCCTCTTCCAGCGCGCCCTGAACCTCTTCGTCGTTCGGCCTCAACTCAAGTGCCGCTTCGAACATCGAGACCGAAGACGCAGCCTCTTTTCTCTTCTGCGATAAAGGGCAAGCGCGACATCTCGCGCGGAGCAGCAGCCCCATACCTTTGTAGGCTACGAAGCGACTGCTTTCGTTCGCCTCTCGCGCGTCGAGCACGGTCTGGTAGGCCGCGGCCGCGGCGTCGAAACGCCCCCCCTTTCTGAGCACATCACCCTTACCGGTGAGCGCGTAGTAGTAGTGCGGGTCAAGGTCGAAGGCCGCCTGATAATTCTTCGCCGCGGCGCCGTAATCATTCGCCTCTTCGTATGCCGCCCCAAGGTTGTTGAGCGCCTTGGCGTACGAGTCCATGAAATCCTGCTCGTCTTCGTGCGAGCCCCTCTGCGCCGCGTACAACTTAACCGCCTGTTCGTAGGCATCAATCGCCTGCGAGATTTCGCGTTGATTGAGTAGCGCAGACCCCATGGCGTTATATGCACAGGCTGCTTCCTTGTTTTTCGCAAGCGCCTTGTTGAGAGTCTCGATGGCCTCTTCGTTCCGCGGCGGCGTGAGCCGCTCGGTCTGTAGTAGGGCGAGGTTGCAGTAGGCTTCGATAAAGTCGGGGTCGGCTTGGGTCGCCGCCCTGTAGTTCTGGACGGCGTCGTCGAGGTTCTCGTCTTCGAGGGCGAAAGCCAAATTGTAATACGCGCGCGCGTAGTAGGCGTCTATGCTCAGGGCCTTCCTCAGGTTCTGCTTCGCCCCCTCGTGGTCATTCTTATCCAGAAGCGCCTTGCCGTAGTTGTTGTATGCGAGCGCGTAATTCGGGTCGTGCGCGATGGCCTCACGGAATTTGGCTATCGCCTCCTCCGGCGCATGCTTGGCCAGCAGCGCCAGCCCCCAGTCGTTGTAAGCGGCCGCCAGCTCGCGGTACTGTTCGCCGGACTTCGGCTGCTGCGTCGCCTCCTCAAACTTTGCTATCGCCTCGTCGTATTTTTTCTGGTCAATGAGGATCAGCCCCCAGAGGGTTAGGGCCAAGTGTGAATACTGCGACGGGTCGGAGTTGAGGCAATACTGTATGTTCGCCTCTGCCTCGCCCGTCCTCTTACTCTGGTACAGGTATGACGCGAATAGGTAAGGCTCGGCCGACGCCATGATGGACTCGCTGGCCTGCGTCAGGAGTCGGTCTAGGTCGCCCACGTCGCCCGTAAAAGTTTTGGGCTCTACCCTCGTTCCGCCGTCCAAGTCTTTGGCAAGGCGGAGGTCTATTCTGACCTGTCTGCCTTGAAGCCCTGCCTCCCCGCTGACCCTCAGCGGGTTGACACCCAGCAGCCGTCTCCTCAGGTACCGGAAGGGGGCAAACGCCTGCAGGTACTTTACGATGCCTTTGACAGAAATCTTAGCCGACAGCACCTCCATGTCGGGCAACTCCGCCGGGAGCGGCGGCGCCAACACTTTCGACTTCTTGATGCTCCGCGCACCCTTTTCCATGAGGCGGAGGTCTTGCGCGAAACGGCTGGCGATGACCTGCTCGTCGTACCCCTCGGCCCGGAGTTCCGAGTTGGCCGAGAAGGACTCCAGCGTCACACTGTGTTTAGTGAAGCTATCGGAAAGCAGGACGGTGAAGATTATGATCAGGAGCAGAGCGGTGAAGATCGCCCCGGCCGTTTTGGCCACGCCGGCGCGGGACTCGGGCGAGCGGGGGGCAGCCTTCCTATGTCGTTTCGTGCGGAGCCTTTTAAATGAACCCGCAACGGCACGCCACGCTCTGACTAGAAAGTTCGGGCGAGTCACGACGCGTACGCCGGGCGCGTAAGGCGCGCTCCGCCGCCCGTTTCTCCGGGAGCGGCGTCTACGTGATCCACGGGCCATGACTGATCCGCCTTTCGCGATTGGTTCGCAGCGGCCGAGAGAGAGATGAGTGTAGGACGAACCGGCGTCCGCCCCGTGTTTTTCGCGTATTATAGGCTCCGGCCGAGCGCCGCGTAAACATAATTGCTGCGGCCGGCCGGGATGGCTGCCCCGGGAACTTCGCACGCCGGCGCCCCGGCACTCTCTACTTTGAGGCAAGCCCCGTCCCGGCGAAAAGCTTGGGGGCCGCCTTCCGGAGTATGTATTTCTGAATAATCATCCGAAAATTTGAACCCCTGACCTTCGAATGAACCAAGGGCCGCGACAGTCAGACGCCTTTATAGCGAACAACGAGTTGGCCTCTAACTTGCATCACTAAAAATAAGGTTTGTTGGTAACAGACTTCATCCGGCGCTCCGCCTTTTAACCTCTCTCCGTTGCGAGCGCGTCGGCGGGAGTCTCACGTTACTGGCAGCGGAATTTCCACGTATGGAGGTGCGAACATGAATACACTGCGTCGAGTCTTCAGCGCCGCGGTCGGCTTCGGCCTGACCATGACGTTCGCGTTTGCGCTCCTCATCTCCTGGGCTCCCGTGCATGCCAGCGCCGCGCCTCTTGCCGTTCAAGACAGGGGACGTAACGGCGCAGACAAGGCTGGCAGTGATAGGGGAAGGGACAGCAGCAGAGAGAGTAACAGGTCTGAGAACTGTGGGCGCGATCCCGGTGGCGGCAAGGGAGGGCCGAAGGGGGATGGAGGTGGTCAACACCCCGACCCGCCTTCCTGCACGACGGATAGCAGCGGTAAGAAACCCTAACCCTCGGCTGTCGTGAGTCCGCGAGCTGTTCGGAGAAAGGCGCGGACGATTGT
Organism: Pyrinomonadaceae bacterium; assembly: GCA_035248785.1. Classification (GTDB taxonomy): domain Bacteria; phylum Acidobacteriota; class Blastocatellia; order Pyrinomonadales; family Pyrinomonadaceae; genus QHXN01. Next base: position 5,612 of record DATFHD010000077.1, read on the forward strand.
AAACTTAAGGAGCGGCGACGCATCAACCGCGTTGCCGCTCCTTCGCATTTCAACTGTGGCGGTTAATCGGATGAGAACAACAATGACGCAAGGCGTGCATGGTGGTCTGGCCCTAGTCCTCTTTCTCGCGTCATGCTGCGCCGCGCAGACGGCCCGAAAGCCGTTGGCCGAGGACGCACCGAATTTACAAAAGGTTGTGGACGGTGCGGTGCGCGTCGCGCTCGAACGTTTTAAGGAGAAGGGATTCGCGGAGAAGAATCTGGCCGTCACGCTCATGGACGTGACCGACGCGGCGCGGCCCGAGCGTGCGAGCTTCCGCGGGGCGGAGCCGATTTATCCGGCGAGCGTCGTCAAGCTGTTTTATCTCGTGGCGGCGCACCGCTGGATGGAGGACGGGCGTCTGAAGGAGACGGAGGAGTTCGACCGCGGCCTGCGCGACATGATCGTCGAGTCGTCGAACGACGCCACAGCTTACGTGCTCGACTCGCTGACCGGCGTCTCAAGCGGCCCGGAGCTTCCGCCCGAAGAACTGAAGAAGTGGGCCGAGGCGCGCAACGCCGTCAACCGCTACTTCGCCACGCTCGGCTACACAACGGGGCCGAGCGGCGTCAACGTCAATCAGAAGCCTTGGTGCGAGGGGCCGTACGGGCGCGAGCGGCAGTTCCTCGGGCCGAACTTCATAAACCGGAACAAGCTGACGACCGACGCCACCGCGCGCCTGCTCGCCGAGATAGCCACGGGACACGCAGTCACGTCCGCGCGAAGTGCGAAGATGATGGAACTGCTGAAGCGCGACTTCTCGGGCAAGTCTGATGACCCGGACGATCAGGCGCACGGCTTCACCGCGCTCGCGCTCGACGCGGGCACGCGCCTCTGGTCGAAGGCCGGCTGGACGAGCACCGCGCGCCACGACGCGGCTTACATAGAACTGCCCAACGGCCGCCGCCTCGTGCTCGTCACCTTCACCACGGACTTCGCCAAAGAGCGCGACATCATCCCGACCATCGCGCGGGAAGTGATTAAGGGAGTGACGAGTGATAAGTGATGAGTGATAAGAAGAAGATGAAGGCCGTTCCTCTTTCTTATCACTTATCACTAACTTACTGTTTCTGAGCTACGACGAGCGACTTCGTCCAGCCGATGGGCTCGAAGGGCAGGAAGCGGTGGTGTTCGATGACGCGGAAGTAGTGGCGCGTGGCCTCGTCAACTTCCGCGGGCGGGTGCGCCTTAAAGCGGAACATGACTTCGAGCAACTTCGTCGGCAGCGAAGGCCGTACGGGCACGAAGAAGAGGTAGCCGCCCGGCGCGAGCACGCGCGCGAACTCGCGCAGGCCGTCGGCGAGCGGGAGGTATTCGAGCACGCCGCTCGTCATCACCAAATCGAAAGTGTCGTCGGCGAAGGGGAGTTGAAGCGCGTTAGACTGCGCGAAGGTGACGGTGTGGCGCGCGGCCGGGCGTAGTTTCGCGGCGGCGCGGCGCGCGGTCTGTAGCGAGCGCACCGAGAGGTCTATCGCCGTGATGTCTGCCGGGCGTCGGAGCACGCGCAGCAGCGCGAGCGTCAACAAGCCTGTGCCGCAGCCCGCGTCGAGCACTCGCGCGCCCGCCGCGAGCGGCAGAGGGTTCTCGCGCAGGTAGCGCTCGACCGAGCGGCCGTAGCCGTTGACCCGGAACATCAGGTCGTAGAGGTTCGTGAAGCGGTCGTAAATCGAGACCGGGCTGTCGGGCAGTCGGGTGGTCGTCGCCTCGTTGTGGCTCATTCGCCTCCTGCGTCTCGGCTTGTCTGTTCGGGGGCTACGTGGGCGCCAGCCCGACTCTAATGATGGTCGGCGCGGGTGCGCAAAAGTTAACACAAATGTACATTTTTTCTAAGCCGCCGTACGGAGCCGTGCACGCCGACGCTGGCCCCGTTTCGACTGCGCGCCGCGCAGGTGTTACCATGTGACCGCCTCCGGCAATACGCGCGCGCGTCTCGCCCAGCCCGTCGCGGCCGGAAATAATTTTCTCCGAACGGTGCCTTTAAGCATGAGCGCTAACAGAACAAGTGCTAACCGAACAGGCGCGAACCGCGCCAGCGTCAATACCAGCGGGGCGAAGAAGAGCCCCGTCCCCTTCATCATCATCGGCGTCGTGCTCGTCGGCGTCATCGCGGCCGTAGTGCTGATGTCGCGCCAGTCCACGTCGGTCAACTCTTCGACGACGAACGCGGGCTCGACGACCGGCCCGAACCCCGCGACCTCCACGAGGGGGCCGCAGCCCGGCGCGTCGAACCCTTACACGCGCGGGCCTGCGACGGCGAAGGTGACGCTCGAAGAGTTCAGCGACTTCCAGTGCCCCGCGTGCGGCAACCTTGAGCCGGGCCTGCGCCGCGTGCTCAACGACTACCGCGACCGCGTCCAGTTCATCTTCCGGAACTTCCCACTACAGATGCACAAGTACGCCTTCCTCGCGGCGCGCGCGGCGGAGGCGGCCGGGCAGCAGGGCAAGTTCTGGGAGATGCACGACATGATCTACGACAACCAGAAGGAGTGGAGCGAGGCGATGGAGCCGCGCGTGCAGTTCGACGCCTACGCGACGCGGCTCGGGCTCGACGTGCAGCGGTTCAAGGCCGACATGGATCGGCAGGACTTGGCCAACCGCATCACGGCAGACCTCCAGCGCGGCGGCTCGCTCGGCGTGAAGGGCACGCCGACCGTCTACCTCAACGGCCGCGAGATGGTGCCCGGCAAGCTGGTCACCGAGGAAGACCTGCGCCGCGAGATAGACGCCGCGCTCGGCTCTTCTGGGAAGTAAGGATGAGCACGGCCGAGATTCAGGACGGGGCGGCGGGCCGCGGGCGCCTTTGGGACGCACTCGCGGCCGTCGTGTCACTCGTCGGCGTGCTCGACGCGTCGTACCTGACGGTCGAGCACCTCTCGGGCAACAGCGTCCGCTGCATGATCGTGACGGGCTGCGACGAGGTCTTGCAGAGTTCTTACGCGACGCTGCCGGGCGGCGTGCCCGTCGCGGCGCTCGGCGCCGTCGCGTACTTCACGGTCTTCAGCCTCGCGACGCTCTCGGTCTTCGGCTACGACTCCACGCGCCGCCTGCTCGCGCCGCTCGTCGCCCTCATGTTCCTCGCGACGCTCTGGTTCCTCTACCTGCAAGCTTTCGTCATCCACGCCTTCTGCGTCTACTGCCTGCTCTCGGCCGCCGTCACGACGACCCTGACGCTGATCGTCTTCGTCGGCCGCCTCGTGACGAGGCGCCGCCTCTCGTAAAGAAAACTCCCCCGCGCCCTCGCGCAAGAAACTCTCCCCCCGGCCGTTCCGACGGTGTGGGAGTCCGACCTTTGGAGGGTTAAGTGATGAAGAGTGCACGAACGGTTTCATTGTTCGCCGCGTTTCTGCTGCTGCTGTCGTCCGTGCCGGCGCGCGCGCAGGAGCGGCGCGTCGTGCGGCCGCAGTACGGCGGCTTCCAGCTCGACGTGGTCGTGGACGGCGGCCCGCTCGAAGTCATCTACGGGCGCGGGCGCCGCTACGTCGAGGCGCGCGAGGGCGCCGAGTACGACTTGGTCGTGCGCAACCCTCTGCCCGTGCGCGTGGCCGTCGCGCTTTCGGTGGACGGGCTGAACACGATTGACGCGCGCCACACCTCGGCGTGGGACGCGAGCAAGTGGGTCATCGAGCCTTACGGCACCATACGCATCTCGGGCTGGCAGATGAGCTCGACGCGCGCGCGCCGCTTCTACTTCACGAACGAGCGCGACTCATACGCCGCGCGTCTGGGGCGTGCCTCAGACCTCGGCGTCATCACCGCCGTCTTCTTCCGCGAGAGCACGCCGCGCCCGTACCCGGTCACGCCCCCGCCCTACGACGAGCCTATCCGCCCGCAGAGCCGTGACAAGGAACCGGCCGAGGGCGAGAGTCGCGGCGAGGACGAGTCGCGCGCACGCAGCGGGGCGCCGAAGTCCGGAAGCTCGGGGGGCATTGTGTCTGCGCGGCCGCGCTACGACGACGACTACGCGGCGACGGGCATCGGCCGCTCGGTCTACCACGACGTGCAGTGGATTCAGATGAGCCTCGAACGCAGCCCGGCCGCCGAAATCTCCGTCCGCTACGAGTTCCGCGACGCGCTCATACGGCTCGGCCTGCTCCCGCGCCCGTGGCCCGACGACAACGCGCTGCGCCGACGCGAACGCGCTCGCGGCTTCGAAGGCGCTTACAGCCCCGAGCCGCCGCGTTAACGGGCGGCGGGCGCGCGGCCCGAGCGCCGGCCGTTTGTTAACTTCTGGAACGCGGGCGGCGCGCGGGCGTCTAAAAGGTAGAAAGCCCGCCGGAGTCGGAGACGAGTGATGACGAAGTACACGAACCCGCTCGAAAACGTCAGGGTCGCCGCGCCGTGCCCGGCCGACTGGGAGAAGATGGTCGGCGACGAGCGCGTGCGTTATTGCAACAAGTGCGAACTGCACGTCTACAACCTCTCGGGGATGACGCGGCGCGAGGCCGAGGCGCTGCTCTCGAACACGGAGGGGCGCCTGTGCGTGCGCTTCTACCGCCGCGACGACGGGACGATACTGACGCGCAACTGCCCCGTCGGCCTCGCCGCCTTCAAACGCCGCGTCTCGCGCGTGGCGGGCGCGACGCTCTCGGCCGTGCTCGGCTTCTTCGCCGGGCTCGGGCTCAACTTCGGCCTCAGCCCCAGACCCTTCGAGTCGGGACACACAATGGGAGCGATAGGCATGCCGGCCGAGCAGAGGCCGGTCTCGATGGAGCCCGCGCCGCCGGACGTTGTGCCCATTCAGGGAGCTATCTCAAGGGAGCCACAAGTCTTCATGGGCAAGAGGGCGCCGATTCCGGTAAACGGCCCCGAAGGCGTGGAGGAAATTCCCGTCCGCCCGTATCACAGGCGCTCGAAGTAAAGGGCGCGGGTGAGAGTTTGAACCGAAGGCGCGCGGCGACTGCGACGGTCGCCGCGCGCCTTTCGTCTTCGCGCGTCAGCCGCGCGGCTTGAGCTCGTCGGTGTAGAGAATCCTGTAGGCGCGGTAGTTCGCCATGACCTTGTTAACGTAGTCCTTCGACTCGTTGAAGCCGACCTCGGAGGTGAAGATGCCGGGGTCTTTCTGCTTCGCGCGCGCCACCCATCGCGCGACGTTGTCCTCGCCGCCGTTGTACGAGGCGGCGATGGCTTCGGGCAGGTCGGGGAACATGCGGTGAAGCTCCGCGAGGTAGGCGCTCGCGACGAGGATGTTGATGTCCGGGCGGAAGAGGTCTTCCTCGCTCACCTTCGAGAGGTTGACGGCGGGCGCGTACTTCGCGGCCATGTCGGGCGTCATCTGCAAGAGCCCGCGCGCGCCAGCGCCCGACTTCGCGCGCGGGTTGAAGCCGCTCTCCTGCCGCATGATTGAGAGGACGAGGCGCGGGTCGAGCTTCTGCTGCTTCGACGCGCGCACGACCGCGTCGCGGAACGGGGCGGGGAAGTCGCCGGCCGCGCGCTTCACGTCCGCCGTCACCTTCGCCTCGCGCGCCGCCGCCGCAGTCTTGGCCGCGCCGCCGAGCTTCTTCAGACGCTCCGTCGCCATCCAGCCGAAGTAAGAGCCCGCGCCGTCCGCGATTGATTGGTAGACGCCGACGGCCTGATCCTTCTGCCCCGACATCTCAAGGCTGAAGGCGCGCAGGTACGCGACCTCCGGCGCCGTCACGTTGGCGGCGCGCGGCAGAGTCGTCCTGCCCAACTCGTCGCACTCTCGGAGCGCCGAAGGCCAGTCCTCGCGCGCGATGTCGAGCCGCAGGCGCGCGAAGAGCGCGGCCACGTCGGTCGGCGTGCCGCGGAAGCGCGCGCGCGTCTTCTCTATCCAAGGCAGCGCGTCGTCCGAGCGGCCCGCCTCGCGCAGCGAGTCAATGATGTTGAGGTACGCGTTCTCGATACGCTCGCCGTTGGGGAAGCGCTCTGTGTAGAGTGCGTAGCGCTCGGCCGCTTCGCCCGGCCGGTTCAGGCGCAGCAAGGTCGCCGCGACGTAGTAGAAGCCGTCGCGCCCGGCGGGTGTCGAGGCGTAGGTGTCGCCGAGCTGCTGAAAGACGGGCAGCGCTTCTTCATAACGACGTTCCTGAAAGAGCGTGCGGCCGATGCCGAAGTAGGCGGCGGGCACGTTGCCGTCGGTCGGGTAACGCTCGATGAGCGCACGCCAGTGCGAGCGCGCCTCTTCGAAGGCGCGGTTGGCCTGATAGATGGCGGCGCGGCGCATGTGCTCCTGCGGCGTGAGCTGGGGTAGTTGGCCTTCGGGAGTGCGCGCGGACGCGTCGGCGCGGCGCGTTACCGTCAGCGCCTCCTCTGTCTGGTCTTCGGGCGCGAGGGCGACGGGCTCGGCCGCCGTCAGCAGCGGCTCGTCCGGGGCGCCGCCCGGCGTGTGCGTGTTGTTCGCGGCCGGCTGCGTGCGCGCGCACGAGAGCGCGAGCAGGAGCGAGGCGGCGCAGACGAGTGCCTGCTGGATAAGGAGTGCCATTCTTAAACCCTGACGCCGGCCCCTCTCACTCGGCGTCTTCGATAATCTCATAGCTCGTCACGATCTCGACGCCGGGGCGGAGCGTGGCCGCGACGCTGCAATACTTCGTCTCGGACAACTCAATCGCGGAGGCGACGGCCTTCTCCGAAACGTTCCGGCCGCGCACGACGTGGCGCACCTCCATGCGCGTCCATGCCCGCGGGTGCTCCTCGCGGCGCGTGCCGCGCACCTCGACGCGGTAGTCGGTCACCTGCTCGCGCTTCTTCTTCAGAATCGAGATCACGTCAACGGCCGTGCAGCCGCCCAAGGCGACGAGCAGCAACTCCATCGGCGTCGCCGCGCTGCCGCGCTCGTGGTCGGTTTCGAGCACCTGCGCGTGCCCGCTCGGCGTGATGCCGATGAAGAGGCCATCGCCCGCGTTGTGGATGACGGCCCGCGCATCGCGGTTGTCCATCGCGTTAAAACCTCCGTTCCGCTTGCAGCATAACACGGCGCGCGCGGTTGTACGCTAGCCGAACATCGGCGTTGGGTTCCGTACATAAAAGCGGCCGAAACGGGCGAATTTCTGCGCCGCTGTCGAAGTTTAACGCCGCGCCGCAGCGGGCACGGTGCTTGCAAACATGAATGCAGGTGAATCCTTGTTCGAAGCGTATGTCTCGCCGGGTTCCAACGCTTCTCCCCGTACAACTTGCGGAGCAGGGGGCCGCGTCGTCTCTCGGGCGGCGAGCGGCCGCGCCAAACTTACTGAAAAAGGAATCGTGAAGACACATTTGGAGGGAAGAGCGATGAACAGAATCAGAAGGACAATCTCGTTGGCGCTCGTCGTCGCCATGGTCAGCCTCGGTGCGGCCTCGGCGACAGCGCAGCGCCCCTACCGCATGAACGACAGGCAGGTGGACAACCTCCTGCGCCGCGTCGAAACCGACGCCGACACCTTCCGCGCCAGCTTCGCCAACGCGCTCGACCGCAGCCGCTGGAACGGCACGAGCACGGAAGACCAGCTCAACGGCTACATCCAGAACTTCGAGTCGGCCACAGACCAGATGCGCAGCCGCTTCAACAGCCGCAACGCCGTCGCGTCGGACGTTGAGAACGTGCTGCGTCAGGCGGCCTTCATCAACGACTTCATGATGCGCAACCGTCTGGACACGCGCGCGTCGAACGACTGGACGACGCTGCGCGCAGACCTCGACGCGCTCGCACGCGCCTACAACGTGACGTGGGACTGGACGCGGCAGACGGGCTCGACTTACGGCGGCTACGGTAACGGCGGCTACGGCAACCAGTCGGGCGTCGCCTACCGCATGAACGACCGCCAGCTCGACGCCATCATCCGCCGCATCGAGAACGGCGCCGACCGCTTCCGCGCCGACATGGGCACCGCGCTCGACCGCAGCACCTACAACGGCACGCGCGCAGAGGACAACATCAACCAGTTCATGCGCGACTTCGAGAACGCGACCGACCAGTTGCGCTCGCGCTTCGACGCGCGCAACTCGGCCACGTCTGACGTGGAGAACGTCCTGCGTCAGGCGACCTACATTGACGACTTCATGACGCGCAACCGCCTATCGGCGCGCGCCGAGAACGACTGGGTTACGCTCAAGGGCGACCTGAACCAGCTCGCCTCGGCCTACAACGTCGCTTGGAACTGGGACGTGCGGCGGCTTCCGGCCTACGGCTCGAACACGACGGCGGATAACAACGGCGTCTTCGGCGACAACCGCACCGCGCGCCAGTCGAACCGCCTGACCGGCACCTTCCGCCTCGACCCGTCGCAGAGCGATAACGCTTCGACCATCGCCGACAACGCCGCGCGCAACCTTCCGTACGCCGACCGCCAGCGCGTGCACGACGCGCTGATGCGCCGCTTGGAAGCGCCCGAGATGCTCGCCATCGAGCGCAACGGCGACAGCGTGACCATCGCCAGCTCGCGCGCGCCGCAGACAACGTTTACGGCCAACGCGGGCGACAGCCGCGAGCAACTGCCGAACGGCGCTTACTCGCGCGTGAACTCGACCATCGTCGGCGACCGCCTCGTCGTCAACTCGACGGGCAACCGCGAGACAGACTTCACCGTGACCTTCGACCCGATTGAGGGCGGGCGCCGCCTGCGCGTCACGCGCCAGATCTGGAACGACCGCCTCGGCGCGAACCCCGTCACCGTGACGAACGTCTACAACCGCACTTCGGACGTGGCGGAGTGGAACGTCTACAACGGCTCGACGGCCGGCTACAGCCAGAGCGGCTCGCAGCCGGTCTACTCTTCGGGCGACTTCATAGTGCCCGACGGCCAGATTATGACCGCGCGGCTTGAGACCGACCTGCGCACCAACACCGCGAACGTCAACGACCGCTTCACGATGACCGTCACTTCGCCCGCGCAGTTTCAGGGCGCGGTCATCGAAGGCCACGTGGCGAGCATCAACCGCAGCGGCCGCGTCACGGGCCGGGCGGACATGTCGCTCAACTTCGACACCATCAGCTACAACGGTCGCACGTACCAGTTCGCGGGCTACATAGACAGCGTGCGGGCTCAGAACGGCGAGACCGTGCAGGTGGACAACGAGGGCACCGTGCGCGACGACAACCGCGGCACGCAGACCGCGCAGCGCGCCGCCATCGGCACGGCGGTCGGCGCCATCATCGGCGCCATCGCGGGCGGCGGTAAGGGCGCGGCCATCGGCGCCATCCTCGGCGCGGGCGCGGGCGCCGGCTCCGTCTACGTGCAGGGCCGCGACGACCTCGAACTGCTTAGCGGCAGCGAACTGACCATCCGCGCGAGCGCGCCGAACAGGTAAAGCGGAACGCTGAAGTCTGAACGCTGAACGCTGAACTGAAAGACGGAGGCCGGGCGTCCCGAGAGGGAGTCCCGGCCTCTTTTCTTAGTTCATAGTTCGGCGTTCCTTGTTCCGCGTTCCCGTGCCCGCTCGCGGTACTGTTGAGGCTTGTGATAGTATGCGGCCGCCCGTTACCTCTCGGTCGTTTATAACCAGAGAACCTTTGCCGGGACTTGTCACCGTGCGGCGGCCTACGGCCGCGGAACGAAACAGATGGCCGCAATCCTTATCGTTGACGACGAAGACGTAGTGCGCGACGTGCTCTACGACCTCTTCTCAGAGGAGCACATGTGCCACTCCGCGGCCACGGCCGAGCAGGCGCTCGGCTTCCTCGGCGAACAGTCGTACGACGCGGTGCTGACAGACATCTCGATGCCGGGTCTGAGCGGACTCGAACTGCTCAGCCGGCTCAGGCAGGAGCAGCCCGACACGCCCGTCATCGTCGTCACGGGCATCGGCGACCGCACGCACGCCGAAGGCTTGATGCGCCTCGGCGCGTTCGACTACATCCTCAAGCCTTTCAGCCTCGAAGCCGTCGAGGCGAGCGTCGCGCGAGCGCTCGAACACAGCCGCGCCCTCAAAGCGAGAGGGCGCCACAGCGGCGGCGCCCACGGAAGCGTCTAAGAGACGGCCGACGCCGCCTTTACCTCACACCCAACCCGGTTACTTCTACCTCACGCTCAACTGATCCGTCATCACCTTAACTAAAACTTTGCGCCCGTCGGTCGCGACGAGGTACACGTCGTCCGCGTCGAAGCGGAGCGGTTCCGCGCCCGGCGCCAGCGCTTCGACTTCAAGCGTCAGCAGCACGCCCGCGCCCGTGACGGCCGCGTCGGCGCGCGCGGGCGAGACCGTGACGAGCAGAACCCCGGCCGGCGTGACGCTGTGCGTGACGCGCGTGTCGTCCGTGCCGGCGAGCGTGCCCGCGCCGATTGCGCGCACCGCGAGCAGGCGCGGGTCTAAGCGGAACGAGAGCGCGAGCAGCCCGAGCGGCGCGTCCGTCTTCAGCAGGAGTTTGAGTTGCCGCCGCTCGCCGACGCGCAGAGCCTGCGGGTCGGACATCAGGCGGAGCGCCGCCGCGCTCGACGCCACGGCCGCCGCACGGTCGGTAAGCGGCTTCTCCGTGATGTAAGAGACTGGGAACTCGGTCGCCGAGTTTGAAGATGAAGGCCGCGCTGTCGGGGCCGTCGGGTTGTTCACGGTCGCGTTGCTCTTCGTCTTCTCGAAAGAGAAGAGGGAATTGCCGGGCACGAGTTTCGGACTCTCCGCGGGCGCGGAAACGGCCGGCGCGGAGAGCGCGGCGTCGCGGGTCGCGGGACGCGTCGGGGCAGGTGTGGCGACAGGTTCCGCAGCGGCGGCACTCATCAACTGCTTCGGCGCGGGGACGAACGTTACTTCGTCCGCGGTAGACACCACAGCCGTCGTGTCATTAGTCGTTGCGTCGTTTTCTACTCTCGCCGCGGCGGGTTCGACTTTCGGCGCGGCCGGTGCGGGCCTGTTGGTTACGTACGAGACCTGTCTCGTTGCGGGCGCCGTCTCAGACTTCGAGACAGCCAACTCGGCGGGCGCTTGGTCAGCGGGCGCTTCGGGCAGTTCGACCTGCGCGTGCGTGGGGACGGCGCGGGCGGCGGCGAGTTGTTCGTCGCGGCCGACTTCGAGGAGCATCGCTTCGAGCGTGCCGCCGGTCGGCGTCTGTAGCGTGCCCGAAGGGTGCATCTCCTCGTCCTCGGGCGTGACCGAAGAGGCGCGCATGACGTGCGGCGTGACGGCGATGACGATGTCAGTCTGAGAGTTGTTGCGGCGCGGCGCGGTGAACATCTGGCCGAGGACGGGGACGAGGCCGAGCACGGGCAAGCCTTGACGGCCCTTCGACTGCGAGTTCTGCGCGACCGACGCGATCATCATCGTGCGGTTGTTCTGTATGCGCGCCGTGCCCTCGATGTTGCGCTCGGTGAAGGTCGGCGTGAGCGCGGGCCCGCCCGAAGTCTGCGTCACGTCGTTCGACTTGATGGACATCTTCACCTGCACGTCGAGGTTTGGGAAGACCTGCGGCGTGAACTCCAAGGTGAGTCCCGTCTTCTCGTACTGGATGACGGGATAGCCGTTGCCGCCGAACAAACCCTGAGCGACGCCGGGCTGGTTGTTATCGCCGCCCGACGTGACGGCGCCGTAGGGCGCGACGGTGGCGGTCTGCACGGGCACGCGCTGGCCTATGTGCGCCGTGGACTTCTCGCCGTCGAAGGCGTGAACCTGCGTGGAGGCGACGAGCCGCGTGTTGTCGCGGCGTTGCAGCGCGGAGAGCGCCGTCGGCGGGACGATGAAGGCCGCGCCCAGAGCCGTCGGGATTGAAGAGAGCGCCTGCGTGACGACTTGGCGGCTGCCGCCGAGCACGCTCAACCCCTTCTGTATGCCGCCGAGGTTCATCAAGCTGTCGCCGGTGCCTATCTGGTTGCCGAACTGCAAGAGGTCTTCGCGCGAGACTTCGAAGATGTTCACGTCCATGACGACCTCTGCGCGCTCCTTGTCTATCGAGCGCAGGAGGTCTGAGACGAGGCGTACGTTCTCGGGCGTGTCGCGGACGGTGATGGAGTTCGTGGACTTGTTGACGGTGATGACGGGCTGGCGCCCGGCCTGCGGCGGGATGGAGGCGGTGATGAGCGAGCGCGCGTCGTTCGGGTCTACGTTGTAGAGGTAGAAGGTGCGGAGGACGAGCTGCTGGTACTGCGGGCGCTTCACCTGCTCGGCGACGACGATGGTGCGCGAGGAGAGTTTCTGGAAAAAGAGCCCCTGCGTGAGGAAGACGTAGTCGAGCGCCTGCGCGGCCGTCACGTCAACGAGGTCAACGTTCACCTCGCGCTTCGGGAAGTCGCGGTCGAAGACGACGTTGATCTTAATCTGGCGCGCGAGGTACTTGATGAACTGTTCGAGGTCGCCGCTGTACTGGATGGCGTGAAGCTGTTCGTTGCGCGTCGAGGGGAGCGAGTCTTCCTGACGGCGGCCAGAGTCGCGGAGCCCGGCCGGGACGGTCGGGGCAGAAGAGTCGTAGGAGGTCGGAGCCAGTCGCGCGGAAGCCTGCGGGCGGGCTACGGGCGCGCGCTCTTCGGCGTCGTCCTGCTTGTTCGTCTGGAGGCGGAAGGCGCGCTCCATCATCGAGCGCGCGAGCTCGTTCGCCTGATCGTAGGCGTATGCGCGCCGGAAGGCGTTGTAGGCGCCGAGGTAGTCGCCGCGCTCCATGAGCGCCGCGCCCTGCTGCGAGAAGACTTGCGAGGCGTTAAAGACCGCGCGCCGGTAGTGTAGCTGGTACTCGCTGTTCGCGGGCTCGGCGGCGACGGCGAGCGAAAACTCCTCGGCGGCCTTCTCCCACTGCTGCGAAGCCTCGTACTCAAGGCCGCGCTTGTAGTTCTTCTGCCCCTTCGAGACTAGGCCCAAGGCCGGCGCCGCGAGCAGGCAGACGGTGAGGAGAAGGGAGACGAGGCGAAAGCTCGTGCGGGCCGCAGGGCGTTCTGATATGCTGCCGGTCAAGTTACACCTCCGGGCAAAAACGTGTGACCGGAAAACAGTCCGCGCTCGCCGTGCAGGAGCGACGCGCGCGAGGCGCGAAGCCTTTCCACGGCTCGGTTTTCGGTCTCTGGTCGCCTGAAGACATGGCGTTTAGGGGCGGGGCGTTCGGACGGGTTACGGCTGAAAACATCCGCCTGCAACTTAAGAAAAAGAGCAGGCACAAAGATTTAAACAAATTTGGCAAAGGTTGTCAAAGCTTTTCACTCGATTTCTGGAAATGATTAAGACACTTCCAGAAGAGGTCGAAGCCTACCGCGACCGTATGTGGCGGCGAGAGCCCGAGGCGCGTGTCGAGACGGCCGCGGACGCGGAGAAACTAGTCGAGGCGGTGGGTTTTTGCGCGACGATGACGGACGCGCGGCGGCCCGGCCCTTCGCTCTACGTGGCCGTCTGCGGCCGGCGCGACGCGCACATGCCGCGCAATGTCCAGAAAGACCCGGAGAGCAGCCTGACGTGGGTTTTGAAGGACGAGCTGATGCGGCGGGGGCGGGTCTATTACGCGAAACTGGGCAAGAACCGCTCGACTTTCGTCGCGCCGCGGCTGGTGCCGCACTTCAACGCGCTGTGGGGCGTCCAGCGCCGCGACGAGTCGAAGGCGCTTTCGGAGGACGCTCGCGCCGTCCTGAAGGTGCTGCGGAAAGAGTGGGAGATGGCGACCTGCGACCTTCGGCAGGCGTCGAAGATGAGCACAGACCGGGCGCGCTTCACGCGGGCGCTCGACGAGTTGCAACGCGCTTTGAAAGTTATCCCGCAGGAAGTCCTGTACGAGCCTTGGTTCACGTACATCTGGGCGCTGAGCGAGGGGCGTTTCGCGCGGGAGTTGGCGTCGAAGGTGCGCCGCGAGGACGCTCTGCGCGAGGTGGCGCGGACATACTTGGAAGGCGCCGGGATGACTCTGCTCGGCGAGTTGGCGAAGGTGACTGGGCTTTCGCGCACGGAAGCTGGGAAGGGCAACCACGCGCTCGTGGACGAGGGCTACGCCGAACGCGTCGAGCGCGGCGTCTATCGCCTCGCGGATTTCGACGAGCGCGCACGCCGGATGGATGTTGATGAAGCTTAGGCTGTACGGACTTCGGCCGGGCCGTGAAGACTTCAGGTGCCGGGACGTTCTTCGGGCGGCGGCGTGGTGAGTTGACGTAGTTCCTGTTCGATCTCCTCGCGGGCGTGCTGCTCGTCGCGGACGCCTTGGAGGGTGAGCGGGAGGTTTTCGCGGACGGAGCCGAGGCGTTTGAGGGCGAGTTCGGTCTCTGCCTGACTGGCGTCGCGGCTGGCGATGGCTTCGATGAGTTGGAGGCGCGCGTCCAACTCGCGTGCGTGCTCGTCGGCCTCGCGCTCGACGCGTTCGAGGCGCGCGCGGTCTTTCTGCAAGTCCTGTTCAAGCTCTGCGCGGCCTGTGGCCTGTAGGTTTGAGACGCTTTGGAGACGGCGCTCGACGGTCGCGGCGTCGTCACGCGCGCGTGCGAGGACGCGCGTGGCAGTCAGTCGCGCGGCCAACGTCTCGCGGTAGGCGTCCGCGAGCAGAGGGTTCTGCGCCTCCATCTCGCGGAGCGCGCGGCGGTGTTCGGCCGTCAGCTCCGAGGCAAAGTGCGGAAGCTCGTCGGCGGTCACGCCGTCCGAGGCGAGGCGCTCGCGCAGCCGTCGCTCCCAGAAGCGCCGGTAAAGAACGACGAGGAAGGCAGCGACCAAGCCGAAGACCGAGAAGAGTCCGAGCGAGGTGAGCGCGAGCACCATGTACTCGGCGGCGTCATTGCCCGCGGCCGTGAAGTAGCGGAGGAGGAAGAAGGCGGGCAGCGGCAGCGCCAGCACGAGGAAAGCCAAAAACGGTGACCAGCGCAGGAGCCGCGCCGTCAGACGGTCGCCCGAAGTGATTCTGCCCCCGCGCTTCGACACTTTAAACCGTACGCCCCCGCCAAACTTTTTCCGACGTTTCGTGCATCAAACCTCAAGCCGCCGTACGTCCGAACTCTTAGGCACAAGCAACAGACGCACAAGACCCCGGCCGAAAAAGCCGGGAGCCCGGCCCGCATACGTTTCCGCTCGTCGAAAAGCTATAATAGCAGAGCCTCGCGCGAGGCGCGTGACGGCCCGAGGAGGGGTGATGAGAGGAAGCTTCAAAAAACTTTCAGCCGCGCTGGCTTTGCTCGTGCTGTGCCTGTCCGCGCCGGCCGCTCAAGCGCAGCGCCGGACGGACGTGGCGGGCCGAGCCGACGTGCGGCGCGACGTGCGCACGGTGACGATACCCGTCACGCTGCGCCTGCCCGAGCGCTCGCCGCAGAGCGAGGTGCACTACCTCGACGACCTGCAAGTCTTCGAGGACGGCGAGCGGCAGGAGGTTCTGGCGATGCGCGGCGAGGGGCGCTCGCCCCTGACGCTCGCGGTGCTCATACAGGACGACCTCGTCTCCTCGATGAGCAACGAGATAAAAGGCATCGGCGATTTTATAAAGAAACTCCCGCCCGGCTCGCGCGTGATGGTCGCGTACTTGAGCTCGGGCTCGCTACGCGTGCGGCAGAAGTTCACGGGCGACCTCGAACGCGCGGCGAAAGCCCTGCGCATCCCGGTCTCTTCGTCTTCGGCCTCGCCCTACAACCCGTTCGCGCTGACGCGCGACGCGGTCAAGCGTTTCGAGTCGCAGCCGGTCGGGCGCCGCGCGGTGCTGCTCATCAGCGACGGCGTAGACCTCTCGCGCGGCTTCACGAACTCTTCGCCCTCGATGAGTACCGATCTGCAACGCACGGTGGCCGAGTCGCAGAGGCTCGGCGTGGCGGTCTACTCGATCTTCGCGCCGACCGTGGGCGGCTCCGACCCGCTGCTCGTCAACAACGGGCAGGGCTCGCTCACGCGCCTCTCGGATGAGACGGGCGGCCGCGCCTTCATGCAGGGCACGTCGGCGCCCGTCAGCATAGACAAGTTCCTGCGCGACCTCGACGCGCTGCTCTCGCGTCAGTTCGCGCTCACCTACCTCTCGACGCACGCCGACAAAGGCTTCCACAAGGTGCGCGTCGTCGCCAACATGACCGACGGCGAAATCTACTACCCGAAGGGCTACACGAGGTAGGGAAGGCAAAAGGCAAAAGGCGAAAGGCAAAAATCAAAAGGAGGATGACGAGCAGCGCGGCTCTCATCCTCCTTCACTTTTGCCTTTTGAAGTTTGCCTTTTGCCTTTTGCCTTCAGCGCGCAAGCGCGTCCGCGGTCTGCCAGCGGCCGGGCGAGGGCGCCATGAGGCTGAGCATCTCGCGTAGGGCTTCGAGGTGGTTGTTCGTCAACTCGACCCCGGCCCCGCCGAGGTGCGCCTCGACGCGGCGCGCGTGCGTGAGCGCGGAGGCTTCGGCGTAAGAGAGCGTCAGGCGCACGGCGTCGCCCGCGCCGGGCTGCGAACGGTAGCTCGCCTTCTGCGCGAGCGCGAGCGGGCGGCCGTCGAGCAGGAGCGCGAGGCTCTGGCCCGCCAACTGCGCGCCGGGCGCGGCCGTGTAGAAGACGAGGTCGAGCATGGGCGTGCCCGGGCGCGTCGTGCTCTGGTGCATGAAGGAGGCCGCCATGTAGTAGAGGTTAGCGCCGCCGCCGAGCGGGCGCGGGTGTTGGAGCGTCGTGCGCATCCCGCCCGCGCGCGAGTCGAAGCTCGTGACGATCTCGCCGTCGTGCTTGAAGGGCGACGGCGGAGGCTTCGGACAGAAGCGCTTCTGCGGGAAAACCGTGGCGGCCAGCAGTGTCAACAGTGCTGCGGAAAGAGCGAGTCGGGAAACAGAACGCATTGGGGGTTCCTCTGTGCGCCAACGTTTATGAATGATGCGGAGACGGCCCGGCCGCGCGGAGGGGAAGCGCACGCGCACGAGGCTGGCAGACCTGCGTGGCGGTACACTTGCGGCTTGTCGGGTCGTTTCATACGTTGTAAGTCTGAATTAAAAGGGCGGAAGAGCTTGTCTGCCTGCCGCGTCCGACACAGCGTCCGCGTGCGGGCAGCGGGAGACTAACACTAAACGCGTGCTTTCTCAAAGCCCGGCCGGTAAAAGATGTGCGGCGGGCACACGTGCGTTGCTTCCGTCCTTTCAAATTGTCCGATGCAGGCGGGTGTGCGGCTGCGGGAAGAGTTCGGAACGGCCTTACTTCAAGAGGGCAAGCGCGCCGCCTTCACGACGGCACACTTCGACTATAGAACAACGGCGCGCGACTTGTCATTGCATTTTTTCGCCAAGGCCGTTGCGCCGCCGTACAGGACTAACGCAGGCTCTCGACGACGCGCTCGATGGCGAAGTGTGTGGTCTTGAGGACGGCCGGGCGCGTCAGCAGCAGCGAGGCCGTGGCGACGAGCAGAAGGCACAGAAGGGCCGGCAGCGGCGAACGCACTGGAAGACTGAGGACGCGGGGCGCGTTCTCCTTCGCGGAGGCGAGGCGCAGAAGGTTGCGCACGCGCTGCGCGAGCCCTTCGTCGTCGGCGCCGAGCAGGTGCGCGCCGGCGGGAAGTGTCGGGCGCGCGCCGGCTGGAATCATCTTCGAGATTTTGACTATCGCCGACGCGAGATCAACCGCGGCGCGCGGGCCGTTCGAAGCCGCGAACTCGTCGGCCGCGACCTCCGAGTCGCGCTGCCACGCGCGCAGGAGCGAACGCCCGAGCGGCGCGAGCAGCAACGCGTCCTGCCCCGCGCGCAGAAGCGCACGCTTCAAGTTGTCGCGCGCCTCGACGTGCCCGCGTTCGTGCCCGACGGCCGCGGCCAGTTCGCCTTCGGTGAGTGCGTCGAAGACCTGCTCGGCGATGAAGAGGCGCGGGCGCAGGACTCCGATGACGGCGATGACGGGAAAGCGGTGGCGCAGTCTGTAAGCGGGCAGTCTTAAACCTTCGACTTCGACGCGCGCGGCGTTGCGCGTCCAGTCACGCGTGAGCCTGCGTGTGGCGAGCCACGTCCGTGCGACGCGCCAGAGCGCCAGCAGCACACCCGCCGCCGAGAGCGCGGCGATGACTGCGAGCTTCGTCCCCACGACCTCGCCCGAGTTCGCCGGCTCGTGATAGACGTAGGCGGGAAGGACGAGTATGAAGGCCAGAAGCGCCGCGAGCGCGGGCGGGAAGACGCGCAGCGCGAACAGCAGCGCGGCGCGCTCGGACGCCGGGCGGAGTGCTACGCGCGGCGCGACCGCGCGCCAGACGAGCGCGGCGCAGCCGGACGCCAACGCGTTCAGCGTCAGCAGCGCGGCGAGCGCGAGGCAGAGTCCGAGCAGTACGTACATCTGCGTTTCACTCCTCCTCGCTTAGCTCGCGCCGCTTCTCCTCGACCAGCCGGTGCAGTTCGTCGAGCAGCGCGCGGTCGCGCTCGCTCACCGCGTCCACGATGCAGGCGAGCAGCGGCTCGGCGCCGTCCGTGCGCCCGAGCAGACCTTCGAGCACGTCCTCGGCCACGCCGCGCTCGAACTCCTCGCGCGTCAGGCTCGGCGTGTAGAGGTATGCGCGCCCCTCCTTCTCGCGCTTGAGCAGGCCCTTCTTGTAGAGGCGGTCGAGCGTCGTCATCCAAGTCGTGTAGGCCGTGCGCTCGCCGAAGGCCCGGTAGATGTCGCTCGCGCTCACGCGCCCGCGCCGCCAAGCTTCTTCAAGCACGGTCTTCTCCAACTTGCCGAGCGCCGACCCGACGACCTCGCGCGGCCGCCTGAAACCGAAAAGCGTAAAGTGCGGGACTTTCATCTTCGAGCAGGCTTTCTGTTCTTAGGGATGAGAAGCGACGCAGAACGTGGAAGCGCGTCCCTCGAAATTTGATGGGGCGGCCAGCGGGGTTCGAACCCGCGACCTCCTGATCCACAGTCAGGCGCTCTAACCAACTGAGCTATGGCCGCCACAAGGGGGGAGCGAACGAAAATTTATACTACCAACCCGGCCGGACGCTGACAAGCCGACCGGGAACCCTATCGAAACCGCATCGCGCCTGTCCGCGGCGCGCTCCATCTATCTAAAAGATAGATTTTAGATAGATGAAATAGCGCCCACGAACGACAGGAGATTAACCGAAGATGGGGCGCATCCGCAAAGGCTCGATTGTCGAGCGGGAAGGGAAGTTGTACGCGGTCATTCAGTACGTTGACGAGACCGGCCGCAAGCGCGGAATCTGGCGCAAGGCTCAAGACCGGAAAGACGCCCGCGGCATCATCAAGCAAGTCCTGCGCGAGCTAGATGACCACGGCTCGGCTGCGGTGGACGCCCAAAACATGACGTTCGCCGAGCTTGCCGCCTACTTCGAGCAGCACTACCTAAAGGCGGCAGAATACACGTCCGAGGGGCGGAAGGTGGCGGGCTACCGCTCTCTAACCCACACGCAAGACTTCATAAAGCCGCTCAGAGCGGCTTTTGACCGGAAGAGGCTGCGCAGCATCACATACGGCGAGATTCGCGCCTATAAGCTGAACAGGCTTCAAACAAAGACGCAATACGGCCGGCCGCGGTCGCTCGCCAGCGTCCACCGCGAGCTTGCTCTACTGCGCCGCATGCTGAACATCGCCGTGCGCGAATCTTGGCTGTTAAAGAATCCTTTCACCGCTGGCGAGCCGCTAATCAGTCTTGCCGACGAACGGAGGCGCGAGCGGATTCTGACGCGGGAAGAGGAAGCCCGGCTGTTAGAGGCGTGCGGCGAGCGTGCCGTGACTTATGAACGCTACGGCCGAGAGGTAACGATGCGGGACAAAGGCAAGCGGCGCGAACACCTGCGCCCGCTCCTCATCATGGCGATTGATACGGGTTGCCGCCGCGGTGAAATGCTGTCGCTTCGGTGGCAAAGCGTTGATTTTGAGAACGGCCTCATAACGCTTCACGCGATGAACACTAAGACAATGCGTGAGCGTCAGGTGGCGATAACCGCGCGCCTGCGCGTCGAGCTTGAGCTGTTGTGGGAAGCGTCATCGAAGGACTTGACCGCGCCTGTCTTCGGCATTGATAACGTGAAGCGGGCGTTTAAAGCAGCATGTAAGGCCGCGGGGATTGAAAACGTGCGCTTTCACGACCTGCGGCACACTCACGTGAGCCGACTTGATGAGTTAGGGTTCTCTCTGTCGAAAATCGGGGCGCAGCTAGGCCACACTCAGGTGCAAACGACCGCGCGCTACATCAACAGGGATAAGGCAGGCGTGCAGCAGGTTGCTACTGCCCTAGACGCCTTCAATACCGCGCCCCCAGTTTCTCCGGCCGTTACAGCGCCCGAAATCATCAACTAACCACGCGCGCAGAGTCCCGTATACGTGGGAAGGCGGCGGCGTAGAAGGCTACCCGAACCGACAGACAGACATCTTCTAAGGGGATGTCTGTCTGTCGGTTCGGACATGTGCGACTTCGACCGCGCTGGACACGTTCAACGCGGAGTACACGCATCAAAGAGGCGCACTATCAGAAGTGGCACACGGCATTAACTAAGCGATATGGCGGAAGGCAAGCGCGCTCTAAGTTATGTCGAAGTCGCGCCCTACTCAGTGAGAAAAATCACCGCGTCACTTTTACTCACTGTTACGTCCGGGCCTTCGATAACTTTTATCGGTGTGTCAGGTTTAAGCCGGCCAACAAGCTCCGCTGTAATTTCTCGAAGACGTGTAGCCAACTCCGGCGCATCTGACTTATAGTGCAAATCAATTTTGTTGAAGCTGGCTGGATGTTTTTCACCCCACAATCCACTTGATGCGCGGTAGCCGCGCTCCGTAAGCAACTTGGTTAATTGACGCCCGAATTTCTTGCTTTCTTCATTCTTTGGGTGGCTTACCACAATAACCTGATACTTAGAATTTTCAGAGAACGTTTCTCTTTTGCTTGCAGCTACCTTGTTGAGTGCATTAACCCGCGCCTCGTAATCTTGAAGCAGCTTACGGTTTTCTTGTGACTCAGACGCGAGTGACTTAACGACTTCGCTTAACTCTTCTATGCGGCCAGCAAGTTGAGCTAGTTGAAGCTCGGATGCCGCGATGGCGTGCGCACCTTCGGCATTAATTCGGGCATCTAGAGCCTTGAAACGTTCGTCCACTTTGTCTGCCGCTTCCGAAAGCTGTAGAACAGTCTCCCTGTATTTGTCTGCATCAGCACGGACATCTTTTGTTACCTCTTTTGTGTGTTCAGCCGCGGCTTGTGCTTGCGCCGCGGCCCGCGTTGCGTCTCTTAGTTCAGATGCAATCATTTCGCGGACTAATGCGCGCACCCCAAAGAACCCTACAAACACTGCGAGGACTGCAATAATCCAGAAGCGTGTCTGCGCCCATTCGAGAAGCTCCTTTTGCAAGTCGCGCTCAAGTCGAAGTTTGTCATACTCATATCGTTCCGCAACGGTAATACCTTGTGTAACCGGCCTATCTGTATCGGGAGGCACGGATGTAGCAGGCACAGAAGTCGCTGCTTGTCGTGTTCCTCCTGTGCTAGATGGGGGCGGGCTATTAGGAGTCGTAGATTGGTTTGATTAGGATAAGGCTGACATTGGCAATACAGAAGCTAGTAAAAAGGTAATAATGAGTATTCTAAAATTCCCTTTCATGGTACACCTCATAAGAAGGTAAATTCTCATAAAACGACACCAATCCTTTAATAGATTCTAGCAAGCATGATAGTTCTCGCAAGCTAGCTGGCCTCCAACTCTGCGCAACGGCTATTTTGGCTGGTGCATCTTATAGTCCCCTGCAAGTCAGGGGATTCCATTTAGAAGGAGGACAAAATATGAAATTCTTCACAAAGGGCGGCATGAGAGGTGGCTAAACGCACCTTCGGTAGCATTTTGTGGCATCAACTTGTTACCGAGTTGGGTTTGACGGCAGTGATTCTGGTTAGTATCGGGTGTTTCGTCGCAATCGCGCTGGTAAAGGATTGGGCAGAAGATAGAATCTGTGGTGATGCCACGCCACCGTCGGCCACGCAACCCGCGGAGGGGTTGCCGCCCAAAAAGCAACCGGATAACGGACAGCGCAAGTCGGGTAGAAAGCAGCCAAGCGTCCCTATCAACGCCCCGAAGACTGCGAGCAGGAAAGAAAGAAGGGGCCGAAAAGACTAAGATAGAGGAGAGGGCCGGTTCTAGCCGGCCTTTTTTAATGCCCAAAATTATTCAGAGCTTTATTACTTTTGAAATCATAATTTATAATTGAAAGCTAAGTAAGCTGTGAGGTTATGATAAGTCTATGAGTAATACTTATTGGTTATTTAACTGGCTAGATTCACACGGGGTAGATAGTTTGCCTGCGGCAGAACGTGCTCTTTCAGAGCCTAGCCAGCTTGAAGACCTTCGTGAGGTGGCGATTTTAGCAAAAGAATCCTTGCCGGCAAAAGTACAAGGTGAAGCCGTTATCGTCGCGGGACGGGGGTTAGATTTATCCGACCAGCTATCTTGCTCAACTAGCTCTTGCAGGCAGCGGCAAGTAGACGAACTCTACAGAAAAGCGTGGCATTATTTCGACCGTATCGTTGTAGATGATTCGGTCTCACACAATCTAATCGCACATTGGGATATAACGGTAGCGAATCCTAAAAGCCTTCTTTCCGATATAGAAGTCTTACTTTACTTGCGCGAAGTGGGGGCGGAAGACCTACTCGAATTTCGCCAAAAACCCAATATTCTTGGAAGAGGTTGGCGCGACCGGGCTATAAAAGCGGGTTTGAAATCCGCAGTTGATTGTGCGGACAAGCTAATAGACCGTCTAGCAAAAGAATCTGAAATAAAAATACGCCCCTATTCTAAAGGGGTATCGTCCTTTACTTTCAAACACCCTAGAATGGAAATAACGTATGAAGGGCGACTTCCGCTAAGCGGAGTAAGGGGAAAGCCAACTAGTAAAATGCGTATAGCAGTTGCGCGTAGAATGGTAGAGACTCATTTCCCTTACCTAACGTCAGACATACAAACTTCTGTGTCGCTTGGGGTTCCGTTAGGCTGTGCCAATTGGTTTCACGGCGAAATATTATCTTCTGCCTCAGAAGCAATTTCACCCGCGACCACGGCGTTCAGTTTAGACTTACCTGTCCTACAAGGAATACCAATACAGACACTTGTCCAAGTGCGTCATGATGAATATGAAAGCTTTCAACGTTTCAGGGATTCACTTCGGCTTGCCATACAGGAACGTCTTAAGCATGAGGCTTCGGGACGAGTTACAGAAGTAGGTGAGCAAATCAGAATGGATGTGATTGAGCCTGAACTTAGGCGCATTCGTGACCGCCTCGCGGCGGCAGAAAAAGCCCTAGCTAAGAAAAGCGCGGTCGGGATTTTTATGGGCGCACTTGTAACTACGTGTGGCATTCTGGCAGGTCTACCTATCCCCGTGTCTATTGCTGCTGGCGTGGGTACTGCTAGTTCAACCGAGACGGGAGCAGTATCTAAATACCTTGAAGAGAAGCAGCAAGTAGCTCTTTCCGATATGTACTTTCTATGGAGAGCAGTAAAACACGCAGCACATAATCTTTAAAGTGCTATTCTCACCACGGCACGTCTCCGACCGCTGAGGCAACCTCGTCATATCCCATCGGCGCGGCGTCCGTACGGTCACTACAACCAGACACCCGAACAGACAGACATCCTCTAAGGGGATGTCTGTCTGTCTGTTCGAGTGCCCGGCCTTACCTGATGTCGTGCTTGAGCGCGGTCTTCGTCTGCTTGACGTTGACGCTGTAGCCCGCTTCGGACTCCATGCCGCCCACGACCAGCTTGTCCCGCGTCTCGGTGCCGACGTGTAATTCTACGGCTAGGTTGATGTTCCGGCCGTAGCCGCCCCCGTCGCCGCCGCGCACGCCGGGGATGCCCGCGTCACGAGCCGCCGCGACGAAGTCATTCGACTGATGTGCGAGGCTGGCGATGATTTCGCCGCCGTGCGCGAGCACGAGCCGGGCCTCCCCGGGGAGGCCCGGTACGACGCCGCCAGAGGCGAACGCCGCGGTGATGTTCGCGCGCGCGTTGTCGTTCAGCGAGTTCGACGCCGCCGCCCGAAGCTGGCCTATCTTGTAGTCAATCTCGCGGACAGTCAGCAGCGCGTGTTCGCGCGTCTTCTTGTCCTTGAGTTGCTGCATGTCGGTCATGTACTTCGACCGGATGTCCGCCGCCTGTGCGAGCGCCGCCATCGGCTCGGTGCGGTGGTTCTGCACCTGCTTAATCAGCGCGTCAATCTGCCCCTTCGCGTCGAGGATGGACTGATTGCGAACCTTCTCCTCCTCCTGACGCCGCTTGTTGCGCCCCATGATGAGCGCACCGGCCAAGAGCG
Organism: Pyrinomonadaceae bacterium; assembly: GCA_035248785.1. Lineage (GTDB taxonomy): Bacteria > Acidobacteriota > Blastocatellia > Pyrinomonadales > Pyrinomonadaceae > QHXN01. The sequence goes on from DATFHD010000077.1 coordinate 29,676, forward strand.
CGACGCCCGCGCCGATGGTGAACGGGTTCGTGAGAAGAGCCGCCGCACCGCCGAGCGAGGAGAGCGCACCGCCCGTGCCGAAGATGGCCGCGCCAGAGCCGCCGAGCAGCGCGACCGCGCCGGCACCGCCGAGCGCGAGACCGCCAGCCATGCCGAGCCCGCGGCCGAAGAGCGACTGACCGCCGAGCATGCCTCCGAGGCTCAAGCCCGTGAACGGGGCCATGACCGCGCCCGTGAGCGCGAGCGAGCCGCCGAGCGTCGTCGCCGAGTTGCCGAAGAGCGTGCTGATGCCCTTCGCGCCGCCCGCCGCGGAGAAGACGCCGCGAGCCGCCTGACCGGAGAACGTGTCGAGCGAGCTTATCTGCGAGCCGCCACCGCCGAAGAACTGCGACGCGAACTGCTGCGCCGAGCCCCCGCCGAAGAAGTTGCCCGCTGCCGGGTTGAAGCCCGGCGTGCCGCCAGCCACTCCACCGCCGCCGAACACCAGACTGCCGAGCGCGGGTATGAGACCGCCCAACGACATGCCCTGCTGTCCGCCGCCGTAGAAGCCGCCGACGTTGACCGCGCCTCCACCGCCGCCGAGCATGGCGTCCACGAGCTTCATCAGCAAGCGATTGCTCACCATCTTGAAGAGGTTCGTGGCGATGTCGTTGACGATGTCGCCGAACGCGCCGAGGTGCTTCGTGACGAGGCCGAAGAGCTTGGAGAAGGCCGCGCCTATCTTGTCGCTCGCGCCGACGAAGGCGTCCGCCACGATGTCGGTGTAACCCTTCATCGAAGCGACGTGCTCCTCGAAGCGGGCGCGAACCTGCTCCGAGTGGAAGTTCGTCTTGTCGGCTATCTCGACCTGCGACTTGATGCGGGACTTCGCCGCGTCTAGGTCGCGTAGCTGCACGTCGTTGATAGCGCGCTGCCATGCGTTGCGGTAGTCCTCCGCGGCCGTCGCAGCCGCGAGTCCAACCTCTCGCTGTAGCTTCACGTACTCTCGGTCGAGCGCGTTCCGCCGCTCTCCGAGCGGGTTAATTTTCGCGCTCGCGTCGAGAGCGACTTTGAGTCCGCGCTCGACCGAGTTGGCGAAGAACTGCGCGTCGTCCGCGGCCATGCCAGCCGATACGGCCGAACGCTGTAGCACTTCGTTCAGGTCGAGCCATGCCTTACTGAACTTGTCGTCCAGCAGGCTATGACTCTGTATGGCCTTGATGGTGGTGAGCAGTTCCTCTGCGCCCGAGTCCGTGTAGCGGAAGTCCTTGATGTGCTTGAGCCCTTCGACAAACGACTCAAGCGGCGTGGCCTCTTCGAGGTGGCCGAAGTCGTCCATCTGCTTGCGCAGCGCCTCGGTCATCTGGTCGAGGTCGGACGTGACCTGCTTGATGGTGGAGTCGTAAGTCTGCTTGCGCTTCAACTCCTCCTGCGCCTCGGCGAACGACTTGTACCGCCGCTTCAGCGCGTCGAGCGTCGTGACCAACGCCTCGTTCTTCCCCGCCGCGTACTCGGCCTGTAGGCCGCTGTTGACGAGGAAGTTGAGCCAAGCCTCGTCGGCCTCGGAAGCGCCTCGGAGCTTGAACTCGACGGCGTCAATCGCCTTGCCCACACGGATGAACTCGTCTTCCGCGGTCTTAACGTTCTTGGCGTCGTCCTGTGCCCGCAGCGCGGCGCGGATGCGTTCGAGCGCGAACTCGATTGCCTCCGCGGAGTAGCCCGCCTGCTTGCCCATGTCCTTGAGCTTGAGGGCGAGGTTGACGTTGAACTCTTCGAGCGCGCTCGCGTCGCGCATCGCAAGGTCAATCGTCTTCTGGTTGGCGCCCCTGACCGCGTCCAGCACGGAGTCATCAAAGCGGTCTTTGAGCTTCTGCTGCTTCTCTGCCTCCCGACGCTGCTTCTCCATCACGTCGAGTTGGCGACCTGCGAGGATGACCGCCTGCGCCGTCTCGTTGTTGAGGTCGGTGAACCCCATCTTGAGAAGTTGCAGGCGCGCGTGCTGCTCGTGAGACTTCGCGTTGAAGTTCTCAATCTGGTCGTTGAGTGCCGAGAGCGCCCCGTGGTACTTCTCCATCGCCTTCTCGCCGTCGCCGCCCGTAAGCTGCGAGAAGAAGTTGATGGCGTCCTGACGGCGCTGCTGCTCAAGCGGGTCAACCTGCGTGCCCATCGGGCTAGGCTTCCACGGCTTGAGAGCCGGGTTGTTGAGCGTCACGTCCTGCGGGTTGATGTTCCAACGGTTGCCAGTTGCGCCCTCGTAGGCGCCCTGCGCTACCGCCTGCGCGATGCGGTTCGGGTCGAACAGCCGGGCGAACGTTTCGAGGATGGCGTTCTGCGCCTGCCCCGAGCCGAGGTAGTAGGCCATCCCCAACACAATCTGTGTGGCGATGCTGCTGCCTACGCGGAGCAGTTCGGCTTCGGAGTCTTCGACCACGGACATCAGCCCGCCGTCTCCGGTGAACACGTCGCCGAAGCGCGAGGTGATTTCGCTTATCTTGTCGAAGAGAGGCTTGAAGGCGGTCTCGGCCTTCTGCTTGATGCCGTCCTCGATGTTCGAGAGCGCGCCGAGGAAGGTGCGCGCCTGCTTGTCCATCGCGTCGCCGAAGTGGATTTCGGAGTAACGCTGGAAGGCGTCAATGAAGAAGTCGGAGGAGATTTTGCCCTCCTCAATCATCTTCCTCAGTTCCGCGCTGGTCTTGCCCGTCGCCTCGCCGAGAATCTTCATCACCGGCACGGCGTTGTTAGCCAACTGTCGGACTTCCTCGCCCGTCAGCTTGCCCTTCGCCTGAATGTCGCCAATGGCGTAGACGACCCGCCCGAACTCGGCGGCGCGACCGCCGATGGCGGCGACCGAGTTGCCGATTGAGGTCATCAGTTCGTTGACCTGTGAGGCCGCGGTGCCCATCGCCAGAAGGCGCCGTGCGCCGTCAGACAGTTCCTCGAACTGGAAAGGCGACTTGACCGCCAACTGCCGTAGGTCGCGCAGCATGTCGTTCGCGGCCTTGCCGCTGCCGAGCAGCGTCTCGAAGCCGATGCGCACCTGCTGCATGTGCGCGGAGTAGTCGAGCCACGCGCGGGCGCCGGTCTCGACGGCCTGCCAGAACTGGCGCGACAGGAACTCGGCGAACTGCTGCATGAGGCCGTAGACGTTCTGCACCACCTCGAACGCCTTCGAGAAGACGCCGCCGAGCGCGCCTCCCGCCATGCCTCCGAGGAAGGCCGCGCCGCCTCCCCCGCCGCCGTTCATCATGGCACCGAGGAAGGCGCCGGGGGGCGGTGCGTTACCGCCGCCGCCAGCGCCGAACAGCCCCGACAGAGTCGAGCCGGTGCCCCCGCCGTTGCCGCCCGAGCCGCCGATGCTCTTGATGAAGTCGGTGGCGTTCCACTTCGCCTGCTGCGTCTGAATCTTCTGCTGCGCCTGCGACAACCGCTGAGCCATCTGCTCGTGGAATCGTGCCTGCTCTTCCGCCTGCCTTCGGGTCTCGGCGTTGATGCGGGCAACCTCGCGCTGCGCGCGTTGCCGGGACGACTCCTCGCGGCGGTCTCGCTTGTCTAGCTCGCGGTTCCACCAATCGGAGTATTGCGACTCGGAGCGCATGCGCTTCGCCGTCTCCGCGTTCTGCCGCGCATCAATCTTGTCCATCGCGCGCAGCCAGAAGGCGGCGTACTCTTCGGCGTACCTCTTGGCCCTTTCGTTAGCCTCCTTCGCCTGCCGGTTCTGGTCTTCGTACATCTTCGTCACCGTTGCGCTCGCTTCCTTCTGCGCCTTCGGCAACTGACTGATGTCGAGTTGAATCTTTAGCGATACGGAGTCTTGATTTGAGTCCATGTGATTGCCCTTTGTGAGAGAGTGAGGGGGTAGAGAAGTATCAGACTAAACGAACAGACAGACAGACATCCTGTAAGGGGATGTCTGTCTGTTCTTGTATGTGAGGTCGCGCGTGAGGCTGCGCGGTTTGTCAGGGGTGAGGCTGTATGGACTACCAGCGATAGAGTGAGTGTGAAGTGTCCCGTGCCGCAGCCTCCGCCCGTTGTCTGAGCACCAGACCGCGGTACTCATCGCGGACGGTTTTGTAAAGAGCCTCGCTCGCGTTTCCGTTACCGCCGAAGAACAGTGCCCGCGCCTCCTCCTCAAGCTCATGCTCAAACTGCTCTTCGCGGCGCTTGTCCTCGGCCTCCATTGCCTTCCGACGCTCGGCTGCTTCGGCAGCGCGTCGCCTGCTGTCCGCGTCCGCGAGCCGCTGAATCTCGGCGGCGTGCTTCGCCTTTTCGGCGGCCTTCTCCTTGAGGTATTCCTCGATTGCCTTATTACTCACGGACTGCCCCCTTTTTGCCGCGCGGCGAGAGGTGCCGCGTCTTCCACTCGTCAAGGGCGTTCGATGCGTACAGCACCACGACGCCGATGACTAACGGGCGGATGTTCCCGAGGTGCCTGTGGCGGCGCAAGGTCATCCGAGACACGCCCGCCTTCACAGCCGCTCGCCGTTCCGATAAGTATTCAACCGACATTATCCCTTTCCCTTTCCTGTTGCTTTACGTTCTCCGAACAGACAGACAGACATCCCGTAAGAGGATGTCTGTCTGTCTGTTCGACGCGAGGAGAGTTGTAGTGACTACTCTTGACCGCGGTAGTTTACTTATGGCCGCGGTGAATAGTTGCAGCGCGGCCACATAGTTTGGTTCTTTGAAAAAGAACACACCTCTCCCCCCCATAACCCCCTACCCTACGGCAGGAAAGCTACGGCTAAGGTTTCAAGTTGCTGATAGTGTACCAGCGGTACTGACGTGCGAGGGCTACGACCGGAAAGCCTTCATTTTCGCCGCGCCACGACAACAGACAGACAGACTTCCCCTATGGGCGTGTCTGTCTGTCGGTTAAAACAATGTTGGCCGCAACTGGCCGGTGTACTCCTCTTTTTGCGCGAGATTTCAGCGAAGCGCCGCGAGTACGCGCGTAACCGCAACAACCCGCGCGGAGCAGCCGTCTTTACGCGACGGCAGTGTCCGTAACTATCCCTCATAGGTTATCGGCCGTATAGGTTACCGCAGCAGGGTCTTCAGAGCTTCTACATGCCTGTGATACGGTACGAGCGCAAGCGCAAATCCATTCCGGCCGGAGGTTCGATGGGCGGCAAGAGAAAAGCAAGGTTGTCAATAACGTTCGTCGCGCGATTCCCGAAAGAGAATACTCTTGAAGAGATAGAGTATCTTGCAGCTGCGCTCCTCAGTATCGTGGAGAAGGGCAAACATCCAATACCGCCGCCCCCGCCCGATTGGGAAGATGGGCGGGAGATTGTGGAGATTACCGAAGAACTCTACACGGACGGCACCAAAAAATTCATTAGCAGGGAAGAGAAACTGTATCGGAAGCCCGAGATGCGCGGAGGTAAGAAGCGCCGGGAAAGATGAAGGCCGGGCAGGTCTCTTGCGGACTGCGGTCTCTGCCTACAACAAAAAAAAAAAAGGAGCGCATTGGGTTCCCCATCCCAATGCGCTCCACAGCCGTGAGCATCCGCAGCACACTCCCGAATCTCACATGGACTCAGGTGAGTTCATAGTACCAGCCGCGACCGTGTTCCCAAACTTTTAGCTGCCACGGGCTCATGTCGTCGGGCAGAGCGTTATCCACCCCTTAACTTTTCAGACGAGATTTACGAAAAATCAAAATCTTACGCGGGTCATGCCATGAGTGGGCAAGTACCCCCCGCCAATTTTAAAGCCTACCCCCCTTGCTGTTGGTACTATCTTTGCGCCGCGCAGTAGCCCACGCGCAGAGCGCGGCCGTTAGCTTCCTAAGCGCGCCAGAACTTCGCGTTTAAAGCCTCTGTAAGCCAGCGCCCGCTTCTGCCTATCCTGACCTACGTCTTCGACGTGAAAACGTCTCTGAGGGCGATTCTGTGCAATCTGTGGCATACTCTCTCAGCGGTAAGACAATAGGTTGACAGCAAAAGAAATCGGCGGGCAATCCGAAGACGCCCGCCGATGTGTTCGCAGATGTGTGCGGCTCAGGCCGCGGGTTGAATGCTGCCGTTATAGAGTTCCTTGCCCGCGTTATGCGGGGCGAACAAAGCCCCGACTCGATACGCGCATCCTTGACAGATGTATAAGGCGTCACGACGGTGCGAGCCGTCATCGTAGATTTCTGTGCACGCAAGCTCGGCCGCCTCTAGAACGTCCTGCCAGCAAATGCTGCACGCCCCTTCGCGCGCAACGCTTACGACTGAATACGCCCGCACTCCATCCTCCGCGCACATGGCCTCATTTTGTTCTACCATCGCTCCTGCCCTTCTCGCCTTTCGGCGCCCCTTCTAGGTGTCACTACGAAAGAACAGACAGACAGACATCCCCTTAGAGGATGTCTGTCTGTCTGTTCTGCGGTCGTCAGTAAATCGCGTTTGAAGCTGTAGGCACAGTGCCGCGGTTCAGAAGGGAGAGCACGGCAGTGCCAAAGGCGTCCGTGCGGATGTATGCGGCCTCTGCGACCGCAACGGCAATCTCCTGCCGCGTATCTTCATCGGAGACGCCCGCGAGCGCGGAGACAAGCGCGACCAGCGCGCCCGCGGCTTCATCATCGCCCGCGCGGATAATCTGAGGGACGAGTTCGGTTATCTGTTCGGCTGCGGGTTGATTCGTGTTAGACTTTTTCATGGTCAATCCTTCTCTCTCTTTCTTTGGGTTTGGGTTGACGTTTAGGGCTCGCCAGAGTAGCCGCTCTGGTAAGCCCTTTCGCTTTAGTGCGCGCCTTGCATGTACTTCTCTACTAGCCGAGCCACCGCGCTTGCGATAGCTTTGTCCTCTGCGGGGAAGTAACGGAACGCTTCGTCGCTGCCTCTCTCGGGCGTGACCAGACGGCGACAGAGAATCAGTTCCGCGAAGATGTCGCAGAGCAAGTCTTCCTCGTCGGCCGCGAGGTAGCAACCCTTCCTGATTTCATCGAACGTCGCGCCAGAGTGGCTGCTGATGTAGTTCAGCACGGCCGCTTCGGGGTCTCTGAGCGTCTTCCTCCTGCCCCTCCTCCAACGCCTGCTGTTGCTTCTGCGCTTCGCGTGTGGCCGCGCCACCTTGTCGAAAGCCGCTTGGATAACCGCGGCCGTCCTGCCAGCGTCTACGTTCATCATGCCTTTGTCTCGCCTTTCTTCGCCGCGTTCCTGACTGACAAGGGGCATAGTAATGCTAGCGTTATATTTTGGTCAAGAAAAAAATAACGCTAGCATTATATTTATCAATGGCCGTCTCGTTCGTGCTGTGTGACTGTGGTTGGGTAAAAGCACTGCCGGGTTCCTGCGAAAACATCCATAAAACACTGCGTCCCCTCTCTAATCCTTAAGAGCACCATGCGCGCCAGTGTGTGATGGCTCAGACAGAAAACTAATTCAGAGCGCATGCCTATTTACACCTAGAAATGCACACAAATTCACCGAAAATCGCACGGAAATTCGCATCAAATCGCACACGAAAATGCACAGAAATACACCGAAAATCGCATGAAAATTCTCACCGAATTGCTTGGGATTGTCAGAGCGCGCGGCCGAGCAACTGTGAGGGTTCAAAGGCGCGGCTTACAAGCGGGCACGAACACGGACAGACAGACATCCCCTTAGAGGATGTCTGTCTGTCCGTGTGGAAGAAAAGTAACGCTAGCTTTATATTTATCTTGCTTCCGAGAATCTGATTGCCTACAATGTCATGCGCGCGTTAGATTATCCCAATGAGTAAAGGCGGGCGGATGATGACGACTAAAGAGGCAGCCGAACGCTTGGAAGTGAGTGAGGCAAGCGTTCGCGTTTGGCTGAATAACGAAGAGGAGAAGGCTAGACGCTTCCCGAATGCGGTTAAGTTCGGACGGGATTGGCAGATACCAGAGGCAGACGTAAATAAGCTGCCGGTCGGACGCAAGCGCGGTAGACCGCCGAAGCCGGCGAGCAAGAAGGGAAGCGGCAAGGCGTAAAGCAGAAAAGCCACCATGCGGCGGCTCTTAATGGCGCTCTCAGTAAGAGCAAACTGGCGCGAAAAGATAGACGATAGGATAGATGGTCTGGTAGGAACCCCGCGGCCGGGAGGTAAGTTAGAGCAAACGAAAGGGTTCTATGATGAGTGTCACCACAGAACCCCGCATCCACAGTCAGGCGCTCTAACCAACTGAGCTATGGCCGCCACAAGGGGGAAGCGAACGAAAATTTATACTACCAACCCGGCCGGACGCTGACAAGCCGACCCGCCCGCTAACAACGATTTCAGTCTTCACCAAATGCCCCCGGCAGGACTCGAACCTGCGACCCTCTGCTTAGCCTACCACTCCGGGTTTCCCCGGCCCCGCCGTCGGGTTGTGGTCTGGACCATATCTTGGGCGTTTCAGCCCGGGTGCGTATGGCCTCTACGGTGTCCCTGCGTCGAAACGACTACAGGGTTCCCTCGGTGTTGTCATGGAAGCAAGGCCGCTTCTTTAGAGTTTCACCGATATAGCACCCTCCACCGTACGGATTACTATTCTCCGCACGGGCTCCTAACTTGAAGGCAGATGCTCTATCCGACTGAGCTACGGGAGCGGGTCGGAAAACCGAGGGGATGTTAACACGCGCGGTTTTGCCGACAAAGTTAGGCGGGGCGGCGGGAGCGTTATTGTGAGAAGAGGGATTGAGACGCTGTGGTAAAGTGTGCGGACTATGGCGGAGTGGGCGGAACCGAGGGGGAGGCAGGTGCGTTGGCTCGGGCTGCTGGCGGCGACGGCCGTCGCGCTCTACCTCTGCTGGTCAATGCTACAGCCTTTCATAGAGGTAGTGCTGTGGGCGGTCGTCCTCGTCATCGTCTTCTTCCCCGTACACAGGCGCATCGAGGCGCGGCTCGGCAGCCCCGGTTGGAGCGCGTTGGTCTCGTGCCTCATCGTCATCCTCGTCATCCTCATCCCGCTGACGCTGATTACGCTGGCGGTCGTGAGGGAGATGGCACGCCTCGCGCAGAGCCTTCAGGCCGGCGCGGACAGCCTGCTCGACCCGAACTCGCCTTACTTCGGAAGGGTGCTCAACTGGGTCGGGCAGTACGTTGACATCTCGCAGCTCGGCTCGCAGCAGTTCCTCGCCGAGCGACTGAAGGGCGTGAGCGGCGCCATCGCCGGCCGCACACTCGGCTTCGTCGGCGGCGCGGTCGGCTTCGTCGTCGAGGTCTTCTTCGTCATCTTCACGATGTACTACCTCTTCCGCGACGGCGAGAGGATGCGCGCGGCCGCCAACGACATCGTTCCCTTGAGCGACCGGAAGGCGAAGGAGATTTTCGACCGCACGGGCGAGGTCATCTCGGCGAGCGTCTACGGCGTGCTCGTCATCGCGGTCATACAGGGCGTGCTCGGCGGCTTGGCCTTCTGGGCTCTGGGGCTGCCTTCGCCGCTTTTGTGGGGCGTGGTGATGATCTTCCTCTCGATGATTCCGATGGCGGGCGCGTTTATCGTCTGGGTGCCGGCGGCGATCTATCTCGCGGTCACGGGCCACTGGGTGAGCGCCGTGCTTCTGACGGCGTGGGGCGCGCTCGTCATCGGCTCCGTGGACAACTTCCTTCGCCCGAAGCTCGTCGGCGAGAGGACGCGCCTGCACGAGCTTCTGGTCTTCTTCTCAGTCCTCGGCGGGCTGCAAGTCTTCGGGGTGCTGGGGCTGGTGCTCGGCCCCGTGGTCGTGGCCATCACCATCGCTTTGCTCGACGTGCTCCGTCAGGCGGACGACCGCGGCGGCGAGACGCGGGACGAGGAGACGCTGATAGAGGAGCAGGCGGAGCTTCGGGACGCGCCGCAGGAGGCGTCCTGAAGGGAAGCGGACAGGATTTTTACTGCAAGTTATTCTAAAGAAAAGAGAAAAGCCGCCGGCTTACGAACCGGCGGCTTTTCTCTACAACGGGAAGAGCTGCGAAAGACCAGCTTAAGCAGCGTTGTTGAAGGTTTCGGCGAAGACGCGACGGCCGTTGAGCGCGTCGTCAATAATCTCTCGAACTGCTGCCACGTCAGGGTTTACGTCCATGCGGTCGCACGCGCGCAGGTGGCGTATGATGCCTTCGGTGGCGATGTCCAAGGCCGGGCCGCCCAGCTTCGAGTAGCGGCGCGCTTGGATGTGGTCAATCATCTTCAGCCGTTCTGCCAGCGGAAATCTCTCGGTTGCGATCACTTTTCCTCAGCTCCTTATTTTTTCGGGCCCCCGAAAATCTCTAACGGACGGGCACTGTATTAGTGACAATTTAGATGCATCCGGGAATCTTTGGGATGCGAATCCGTTGCAATCCCCGGAAATTTCACACAATCCCGCCCGCCTTTCTGCTCATTACCATACCCTTGTAGGAAATAAGGGGGACAGGAGAAAGGCGCATTCTACATGGAAATTTCTGGAATTACCAGAAGTTTTTTTGTCCGGTTCGCGACGCTATTCAAACGAAATCGGTGGGGAGAATCCTGCGCCGGCCGGCGGCTATAAGTTGTTGTAAAGACGGGTTTTGGAAGATGAAGGAGGGGCTGAGGCGCGTCCTTCCGAAAGAGAAGACGCCGGCGAAGTCGGAAGGCAAAAATCCCTTCCGAGACCCGCCGGCGGTCTTTCCGAGTATTTATATGATGATCTGCTGCTGGAACGTCCCTATTTCCGGGGGACGACAGAATCCTTTATCCCCTTGCTGAGACGGAACTTAAGCGCCGTCTTCGCGGGAATCTGGATGGTTTCACCCGTCTGAGGGTTGCGGCCTTCGCGCGCCTTGCGCTCGGAGAGGACAAGTTTGCCGAAGCCGGGGAGGACGAACTCGCCGTTCTCCTTGACCTGCGTGGTCGCGAGGTTGGAAAGCTCCTCGAAAAGCTCCTTCACCTGCGCGCGCTTCAGGTCGTATTTCTCGGCGAAGTGGTTGATAACTTCGGACTGTGACATGCGCTTCTTGCCTGCTTTCGTCGCCATTGGGTGGTGCAATACCTCCTGAAATTCGGGAAGAACTTAAAAAGCTTGCGTCAGGACATATATCACACAGCGCGGCCTTGCGTCTCGGAAAAATAGGCTTTTTTTGCGATTTTTCAAAAAAAGTTGTGGAAAAGTGCCCGAAAAGCGCCATCCGCCCTCAAACCGTACGCCGCACGCGACCCCGCGCCACTTTTCCCGCACGGAAGTTTTGCCTCAGGCTCCGGAAGGGAATAAACTGTCGGCAAAGCGATTTCCGACTACAAATCAGGGGGTGGCGAGCCTTGACTCCATTTCGCGGGGAAAGCGTGCAAACCGTTCAGACGAAGCCGTTTGAGGGGCAGCGACCGGGCACCTCGGGCTTGCGCAAGAAGACGCGAGTCTTCATGCAGCCCGGCTATCTTGAAAACTTCGTCCAGTCGGTCTTCGACGCCTTGCGCGCTGACGCGGACGGAGATTTTCGCGGCCGGACGCTCGTCGTCGGCGGCGACGGCCGCTACTACAACCGCGAGGCGATTCAGATAATCATCCGCATGGCCGCCGCCAACGGCTTCGGCCGCCTGCTCGTCGGGCGCGGTGGGATACTCTCGACGCCCGCCGTCTCGGCCGTCATACGCCGCCGCCAAGCCTTCGGCGGGCTCGTCCTCTCGGCCAGCCACAACGCCGGCGGCATAGACGAAGACTTCGGCATCAAGTACAACACGCGCAACGGCGGCCCCGCGCCCGAGGCGGTCACCGAGCGCATCTACGCCGAGACGCAGAAGATCGAACGCTACCTCACCATACAGCACGTGGACGTTGACCTCGAACAGGAGGGGAGCGTCCGCGTCGGCGAGACGGAAGTCGTCGTCATTGACTCGCTCGAAGACTACACGGCCGTCATGGAGGAGTTGTTCGACTTCGAAGTCCTTCGCGCGCACTTCGCGGGCGGCTTCCGGATGCTCTTCGACGCGATGAGCGCCGTCACAGGCCCTTACGCCACGCACATCATCGAAGGCCGACTCGGCGCTCCCGCGGGCACGGTGCTCAACGGCACGCCGCTGCCAGACTTCGGCGGGCACCACCCCGACCCGAACCTCGTACACGCCGCGGAACTCGTCCTGCGCATGAGCGGCGAAGACGCGCCAGACTTCGGCGCGGCCTGCGACGGCGACGGCGACCGCAACCTGATTCTCGGCCGCGACTTCTTCGTCACGCCCGGCGACTCGCTCGCCGTCATCGCACAGCACGCGCGCGACTGCATCCCCGGCTACAGCGAAGGACTCGCGGGCGCGGCGCGCTCGATGCCGACGAGCACGGCCGTTGACCGCGTCGCCAAAGCGCTCGGCATTAACTGCTACGAGACGCCGACCGGCTGGAAGTTTTTCGGAAACCTGCTCGACGCGGGGCTCGCCACCGTCTGCGGCGAGGAGAGCTTCGGCACCGGCTCGAACCACGTGCGCGAGAAGGACGGGCTGTGGGCCGTGCTCTGCTGGATTTCGATTCTGGCGAAGACGGGGAAGTCTGTCGAAGAGGTCGTGCGCGACCACTGGCGCGAGTTCGGCCGCAGCTACTACCAGCGCCACGACTACGAAGGGCTCGACGCCGCCGCGGCGGCCGAGATGATGGCGAGCGTTACTGAAAGCCTTCCGAACCTCGCCGGGACTCCGCTCGGCGGCGGCACCGTCGCGCGCGCGGACGAGTTCGAGTACACAGACCCGGTTGACGGAAGCACCACGCGCCGGCAGGGCGTGCGCATCTTCCTCGAAGACGGCTCGCGCGCCGTGCTGCGACTCTCGGGCACGGGCACGGCGGGCGCGACCCTGCGCGTCTACCTCGAACAGTTCCGCGACGACGGCGGCGCGGGCAACGTAACGGAAGTCCTCGCCCCGCTCACTTCGGGCGTCCGTCAGATGCTCGGCCTGCGCGAGCGCTTCGGCACGGACGAGCCGACGGTCGTGACGTAGGGAGCGCCGCGGCCTTATGGAAACACATTCCGTGTCGGAGGGCGTTACCCCTCTGGAGATGCCGCTTGAGATGTCTTCCCGGCGGCGTCTGGCGGTGACGCTCGGCGTCATCACGGGCATGTTCCTCGCGGCGCTCGAAGCGACCGTGGTCGGGACGGCGATGCCGACCGTCATCGCGTCGCTCGGCGGGCTCAACCATTACAGTTGGGTCTTCTCGGCCTACCTCATTACCTCGACCATCACCGTGCCGGTCTGGGGCAAGCTCTCAGACCTCTACGGCCGCAGGCTCTTTTATCAACTCGGCATCGCGGTCTTTCTTCTGGGCTCGGTGCTGTCGGGGATGTCGGCGACGATGACGCAGCTCATCGTCTTCCGCGCGATTCAAGGGTTGGGAGCCGGCGCGCTCATCCCACTCGGGATGACGATCATCGGCGACGTGTACACGGTCGAGGAGCGCGCGCGTATGCAGGCGTTCTTCAGCGGCGTGTGGGGGTTGTCGAGCGTGGTCGGCCCGGTCGTCGGCGGTTTCATCACCGACCAGCTCTCGTGGCGATGGGTCTTCTACATCAACCTGCCCGTCGGGCTCGCCGCCGCGCTCATCATGCAGTTCGCTTTGAAGGAGCCGAAGCGGCACGGGCGGCCTTCGATTGACTACGCGGGCGCGGCGTTGCTGATGGCTTCGATTACTCTTCTGATGCTCGCGCTCGTCGAAGGCGGCGTGACGCTGAGCGCTCTTCTCTCGGTGCGCAACTTCGCGCTCGTGGGCGGCGCGACCGTTTTGGCCGTGCTCTTCATCCGCGTCGAGCGGCGCGCGCCCGACCCCATCGTGCCTCTGGCTCTGTTTCGCAACCGCGTCGTGTCGGTCTCGGTGGCGACGGGGTTTCTGGCGGGCGTGGCGATGTTCGGCGCGATCTCGTTCGTGCCACTCTTCGCGCAGGGCGCTTTGGGCTCGACGGCGACCGAGGCCGGGTCGCTTCTGACGCCTCTGATGCTGAGCTGGGTCGTGCTCTCGATTGTCGGCGGGCGGCTGCTACTTAAAGTCGGCTACAGGCCGACGACGCTCGCGGGCCTCTTCATCCTGACGCTCGGCTTCGCGTTCCTTTCGAGCTTCCAGCGCACGACGCCGCGCGTGTGGCTCTACGTTGACCTGATGCTCATCGGCGCGGGGCTGGGCCTGACGATGCTGACGCTGCTCATCGCCGTGCAGCAGGCTGTGGCGCGCACGCAGTTGGGGACGGCGACCTCGCTCAACCAGTTCTCGCGCTCCATCGGCGGCGCGGTCGGCGTCGCCATCATGGGCGCAGTGCTTTCGGCCGGACTCGCCTCGCACCTGCAAAAGGTGGCGAGCGCGCCCGACGCGCCGCTCACGCCCGAGCGCGCGGCGGAACTCGCCTCGAACCCGAACGCGCTCATCGAGCCTTCGGCGCGCGCCGCGCTCCCGCCCGTGGTTTTGGAAGAACTACAGGACGCGATGGCCGCGACCATCCACAACGTCTTCTGGACGGGGACTGCGCTCGCCGGGCTCGCCCTGCTCGTCGCCCTGCGCCTGCCGCGCTCCGGCGACCGTGACATCGAGCCGCCGACCGAAGAAGCCTGCTGCGCCGAGACGGGCGAACGCATGGTCATCGCCGAGTTCGCCACGCTCGAACCCGAAGAGGAGCCCGTCGCCACGAAAGGCGGTTAGTGATTCTGTTGTCGAAGGAAAATCGGGGCGGAGGGATTCGAACCCCCGGCCTCTCGGTCCCAAACCGAGCGCACTACCAGGCTGTGCTACGCCCCGTTGTCAATCAAGCGCGATGTCAGTTCCCAACGCGCCCGACGCATTCTAAAGACCGTTTCACTCAAGGGTCAAGCCGGGCGTGATGAAGCGCGTGCGGAGGTGGCGTGCGGCTTTGGCGAGGGCGCGCGCGCGGTGGCTGACGGAGTGCTTGACGGCGTCGGGTAGTTCGCCGAAGGTCTGTTCGTAGCCGTCGGGGATGAAGACGGGGTCGTAGCCGAAGCCGCCCGTGCCGCGCGGGGCGTGCGCGATGCGGCCTTCGCAGGTGCCCTCGAAAGTTTGAAGGTCGCCGGTCGAAGGGTCTGCGACGGCGATGACGCAGACGAAGCGGGCGCGGCGTTCGGTATCATTGGTCGCCGCGAGTTCGTCGAGAAGCTTCCGCATGCACTCGGCGTAGGTAGCCTGCGGGCCTGCGTAGCGTGCCGAGTAGACGCCGGGCGCGCCGCCGAGCGCGTCCACCGAGAGGCCTGAGTCGTCCGAGAGCGTTAGCATGCGGCCGTGTGCGGAGTAGTGCAGCGCCTTGAGCGTCGCGTTCTCGGTGAAGGTCGTGCCCGTCTCCTCGGCTTCGGTAAACTCGCCGAGTTCCGAGAGGAGGCGCAGACGCAAAGGCAGGTCTGCGAGGAGCTGGGAAAGCTCCCTGACCTTGCCCGCGTTGTTCGTCGCGACCAGCAGCTCCGTGGGTTCGTGCATCTCTGTTAGAGTCTCGGCCGTCCGGCGGCGGATGTTAAAAAGCGTACGTTGTTAGCGAAATGCTTTTGCCCGACGCGGCCTTCATGTTTAGAATCGTCGAGGTCTCGGCCCCGAAGGCCGCGCGCTCTCCGAACACATTCTAGAATCGAGTCCCGCGGTTTGGCACGCGCGCCCGGCCGAACAGTCAACGCGCGGCCGCACACGCCAGTGAACGAACAGCCAAGACAGCCCGCAACACCAGACACCTTACCCCCGGCGCACGAGTTGGCCGTGTGGCTGAGCGCGTTACAGAGCTTCTTCAACGCGGCCAACCACCCGCTCGGCGACGGCGAGCGCGCGTCTCTGGGCGAGCGCAACTTCAAGTGCGAGACGGGCGTCGTGCGCGACGCGCTCGTGCGCTGCCTGCACCTACTCGGGAGCGTCGCGCGCGGCGAGCAGGCGCCGGGGCTCGCGGGCGTCTCCGGAGGGCCGGGCGCGGAGGCGTCTCAGCAGACCGAGTCGGAAGAGGCGCTCGGGCTCGCGGGCGCGAAGGACTCGCTCGCAGAGCTGTCGGACGTGTTCAAGGACGTGGCCGCGCTCTGCGAGACGCTGTCGGATGCGCCCGCGGTCAGCGTCGCCGCGTGGACGGGCGTGGGCGGGCTGCTCGAACGCGAGCTGCGACGTTCTGAAGCCGCCGGTCTCATCGTCAACGCGTGGCGCGCGGATGGCGCGGCCTCTTTGCAGGAGCCGCTCATCTCGCTCGCGCACGGGCTCGCGCCGGAAGACCTCGGCGAAGACCTGCTCGAAATCTTCCGCACCTTCGCGCGGCTGCTCACGCTGCTGCGCTTCGTCGAGCTATCGCTCAAGTCGGACGCGCAGCTCAAGCGCCTGCTGCCCGTCTTCACGCTGGTACACGAGGAGACGCAGGCGCTGCTCGACTTCATAGAGTCGCGCGCGCTGCGCGTCGAGGGCGTGGGTGTCTCGGCGCGCGAGATACTCGACGGCACGGCCTACGCGGTGAGGATGGAGCTGCGCAAGGCTTTCGAGCACGAGCTGACTGGCCTGTGCGCGGTGCGCCAGCCGCCGCAGCTCTTCGCGAAGGTCGAGAACGCGGCGGGCCTTCTGCGCGACTGTTATCAACAGTCGGTCGTCGCGCTCGCGCAGAGCTTCGACCCCGAGACCGAAGGCGCGCGCCTGTTCCACAGCTTCCACACGAAGCTCGAACAGTCGCTCGAACTGCGCCGAGAGCTTTGGCGGCTGGTCGTCCTCGTGCGTCGCGCGTCGGCCGCGGGCGCCGCACCGCCCGCGTCGGAAGTGCTCGCCGAACTCGCGGCCTTCGCCGAGGGCGCGCAGCGCTACCTGATGTACAAGGACTGGGAAGCGCTGGAACGCTTCGCCGAGGAGATTGACGCGGCGCGCGACGCGGGCGAACTCGGGCGCACGCTCCACCGCTTCGACGCCTTCCTCGAAACCCTCTTCGGCCAAGTCAACATGCGCGCCGTCCTCGCCGAACACCCCTTCGACCCCAAATCCGTCGGGGCATAAATATCAAAGTCAAATCAGTGCGGCGCGGAGCGCGAGACGATCTCGCCGAAGAGGCCGAAGGCCGAGCGCGTGCGCTTCTCGAAGCCGCCGTCGGTGAGGCGTGTCTGCGAGACGCTTCGGCCTCGGCGCGCGAGCGCTTCGTCGAGTGCGGGCGTGGCGGCACGCGCGCCGAAGCTTGAGAGGACTGCGCGCGCGGAGTCTCGGTCGTCTGTGAGCGTGCGTGTGAAGGCCGGCGCGTCGAAGAACTCCTGCGTAGTTTCTTTGAGCGCGGGCGCTTCGCGGAGCGTGCGGCCCGCGAGGTACGCGCTCACGCAGCGCCGCACGTCCTCCTCCGAGCCGAGCAGAAGATACTCGCCCGCGAAGGCGGCCGCGCCTTCGTCCGCATCGTTCGAGATGAGTATTTCGGCGTCGCCCGCGCGCTCGACGCGCGCGCCGCGACCCAAGTGCGCGAGCGTCTGTTCGCGCAGCGCCGCGCGGTCGCGCACCGACGCGACGAGCACCTTGCCCTCGCTCGCCGCGTCGAGCCGCGCCGTCGCCAACTCGTTGCCGCAGGCGCGCAGAAACTCGCGCGGCTTCTCGACGCCGTAAGGCTTGAGCAGCGCTTCGAGCGCCAGCGTGATGAGAGTGGCGCGCGACACGTCCACCTGCGAAGAGAGCGCCGCGCCCAGTCCGCGCCAAGCCTCTTCGGGGCTGCGGAAGTCGTAGAGCGTGACCTGAAACGCTTCGGCCGGGAGCACGGCCGCCGCGCCGCCCCTGTTGCCCGCGGACGGCGCGAAGGGCGTCTGTAGCCTTTGCGACATCTCGCCGGGGAGGGAGAGGAAGTATCGGTCTTCGACGCTCCCTTGCGTGACGCGCGCGCTCCACCCGGCGGCGCCGACGGTCTGGTTGATGAGCTGCGGAAGCACTGTCGCCAGCACGCTCTGTATGTTCGGCTGCTGCGAGATGCCGCCGACGAAGGCGGGCGCGAAGACCTCGACGGCCTTCGCGGCGCTCCCGCGCGGCGCGTAGCCGAAGGCCAGCGCGCCTTCGCCGCCCACGCGTGCGCGCATCTCCTTCAACTGCTCGTCGCCCGCGAGGCTCGGCCGCGCGCCGTGCCGCACGTCGAGGCAAGCGCGCACGGCCGCCTCGTCGTTGCCGACGAAGGCGACGCTGTCTTCAACTGCCGCCACAAGCTTGCGCCCACCCGCTGGCTCTGACCAAGTGAGGAAGGGAATCCCGTCAACCTCTTTACGCTCGAACGTCTGCGCGCCGAAAGAGCGCCGCGCGAAGTCGCCGACGAGCTTCTCGACGGCCGACTTCAGGCGCCACTCGGGCGTCTGCGTCTCGGCGACGAGCGCGGCGCGCGGCGTAAACTTGAGCGTCGTGTCCGACTCCTCGGCCGCCTGAAAGCCGAGCACCGCGACGGCGACCTGCGCGCGCGAAAGCACCACGGCGTCGCTCGGGCCGGCGCCCGTGAACGAGAGAAAGCCAGAGAGCCACCCGGGCCGTTTGTAGTCCGCGCCCGCGCCCGCGGCCGGCGCCAGCTCGCGCCAAGCGTCGGTCGAAATCAGGGCGTTCAGAATCTCGGGCAGGCTGTCGGCCTCCGCGTAGAGTATCGGGTCGGCGGGGACGTAGGCCGCCATGTCCACGCGGCGCGGCCGCGTCAGCCAGAGCCAGACGAGGACGGCGACGGCGACGAGCAGAACGGCGGCGAGTACCCGGCGGGCTTTGAGCATACGCGCCCATCCTAACTTTCGGCGCGAGCGCGGGGCAAGGACGGGAGATAGCCCCGAATTTCTGGAAAAGTCCGCCCGGTAATCCTGAAAGGCGTGTAAATTAAAGAATATGATGAGTTAAACTATGCAAAATAGCGATTGACATAGTTTGCCGCCGTATCTTATAGTCTCTGTGGAAGGCGTTCAGCCTTCTGATTCGCTCAGTTTCCAGAGCAGCATTCGCCAGCTTTCAAAACCCTCCTCAGATGGGCCACGGCCCGCACGCCGTTTCAGGCGTCAAAGTCCCGCGAGAGATGAATTCCGAGATGCCCAGCACGAACGCGCCGCATTGGCGCACGACCCACGCGAGGGTGCTGCGCGCGCGCGCGCGCCTGCGCCGACAACACCGACAGCGACGCGTCAAGTCTTCAAGGAACGAATAGGTATGTTCAGAAAAAAACTCGGCAACAAGGGGCTCGTGGGCCTCGACATCGGTTCGAGTTCGGTCAAGGCGGTCGAGCTCTCGGGCAAGCCCGGCTCGCTCTCGCTCGTCAACCTCGGCTTCGAGGGTTTGCAGCCCGACACCGTCGTTGACGGCCAGATCATGGAGCTGAACGACGTGTCGGGCGTCATCGCCGGCGTCTTCAGCAAGCACCAGTTCAAGACCGAGCGCGTGGCGGCGGGCGTTTCGGGAAGCTCCGTCATCGTCAAGAACATCATCGTCCCGCAGATGACGCGCGAGGAGCTTGAGGAGTCCATAGACTGGCACGCCGAAGAGCACATCCCGTTCGAGATTTCCGACGTGAGCCTCGACTATCAGGTCGTCGGCTCGGGCGCCGACTCGCTGCACGTTCTGATGGCGGCCTGCAAGCGCGACTTCGTCGCAAGCCTCAAGCAGGCCATTCAGCTCGCGGGCAAGCAGCCGGCCGTGATTGACGTTGACGCCTTCGCCTTGCAGAACTGCTACGAGGTCAACTACCAGCCGTCGGACAGCATGGTCGTCGCGCTCCTCAACGTCGGCGCCTCGACGATGAACATCAACATTCTGCGCGGCGTCCGCAGCGTGTTTACGCGCGACGTTTCGGTCGGCGGCAACCAGTACACGTCTCTGCTTCAGAAGGAACTGGGCCTGACCTACGAGCAGGCCGAGGCGGTGAAGCGCGGCGGCGTGCCGCCCTCCCACGTGCAGGAGGCGGACATTGACGGCGCGCTCGAATCGGTCTCGGACATGCTGGCGCTCGAAATCTCGAAGACCTTCGACTTCTACCGCGCGACGGCCGAGGACGGCGGCGGGAGCGTCCAGAAGATTCTCATCTCGGGCGGCGGGTCGAAGCTGAAAGGGCTGCCCGAGTTTCTGTCGAACCGCTTCGAGATGCCGGTCGAGCGGCTCGACCCGTTCCGCCAGATCAAGGTGGACGCGCGCCGCTTCGACCCCGACTACATGCGCGAGGTCGTGCCCGAGATGGCCGTCGCGGTCGGGCTCGCTTTGAGAGGAGTGGATGCCTAAATGATCAAGGTCAACCTTTTAAATTCCGTGACCGAGCGCGCTTCGAGCGCGGCCGTCGTCGAGGCGAAGGTCGCCAACCCGGCCGCGCGCATGTGGATGCTCGCCGCGTCGGTGGCGGGGCTGCTCGCGCTCGGCATGGCCTTCGACTACTTCAGCGCCTCGTCCTCTCTGGCGAAGGCGAAGGAGGAGCTCGACCGCCAGCAGCAGATCGCCGCGCAGATGGCCGCCGTCAACAAGGAGCAGGCCGAGCTTGAGAAGAAGCTGAAGGACATACAGGCGCGCATAGACGTGATTAAGAAACTTCGCGCCTCGCAGCAGGGCCCCGTCGCAGTCCTCTCCGACGTTAACTCGCGCATCCCCTCTGACCCCGACTTCCGGCTCGCCAGCATCGAGCAGAAGAGCGGCGACCTGATTATCGAAGGCCAGTCGTCGAACGAGTACGCGGTGACGCAGTTCGGCCGCAGCCTTGAGTTCTCCGACGGCCTCTTCCAGAACGTCAACCTTGAGGCCGAGCGCAAGGACGCCGAGGTCAACCCGGCCGACTACACCGGCCCCGACGCCGCGCAGCTCGACTTCGGCTCGAAGCCGCAGGTCTTCAAGTTCAAGATTAAGTGCAAGTACACGCCGAAGGGTCAGCAGCCCGCGCAAGCGGCGCAGGCCGCGCCCCCGACGCAGGTCGCGAAGAAGTAGGCGACGAGAAGTAGGCGACAGGAGTACTGAAGTGAACGGCGCACGTAGCGCCGCGTAAAGGCGGGAAGGGAACGAACGATGCTCAAACTCGACGGACTGCAAGAGAAGCCTTGGTACATGCACCTCGCCGTCTTCGGCGGCGTGGCGCTCGTCGTCTACGGCGCCTTCTACTACTTCGTCACCTCGGGTACGCGCGCCGAGACGGCCGAGGTCGAGACGCAGGTCGAACAGCTTCAGCGCGCCAACGCCGGCGCGCAGATAGCCTCGCAGCGCCTCACAGAGTTCAAGGCGACCTACGAGCGCGCCAAGGCCGACTACGAAGACCTCAAGGCGCTGCTGCCCGAGCAGCGCGAGCTGACGATGATTCTCGCCAACGTGCAGGATCGCGCGCGCGGGCGCCTGACGCTTCGCAAGTTCACGCCGAAGGACGAGGTGCAGCAGGACTTCTACACGGGCAAGCCCGTGGCGGTAGAAGTCTCCGGCAGCTACAACAACCTCGGCCAGTTCTTCGCGCAGATGGCCTCCTACCAGCGCATCGTCTCGATCACGGACTTCAAGGTCACGAAGCTGAAGGACAGCAAGGACACGCAGGCCGACGGCGACACGCTCTCGGCCGAGTTCCTCCTGACGGCCTACTACGTCTCGCCCGACAAGCTTCAGCCGGCGGCGCCCGCGCCGCCCGCGACGCCCGCCGCAGCCCCGGCGCAGGGCGCACCCGCGCAGCCAGCGCAGCCCGCGGCCAAGTAAGCCGAGAAGCACGCACGCCCAAGGATTGCAGGAGCCGGAACGCAGGAAGAGGTTATGAGAAAAGGAAACACTAAAGGGACGCTGAAGGGACTTCTGGCGGCGGCGCTCGTCGCGGCGGCCGCGGCCGGCGCGCACGCGCAGACGGCCAGCACCTCCTACCACGGCGCGCAGCGCGACCCGTTCGCCAAGTTCAAGCCCACGCTCAAGCGCAAGGCGGAGAAGAAGGTGGTGGCGCCCGTCACGCCCCCGCCCATACAGGCGCGCATAGACCAGTACAAGGCTCTGAAGGCGCGCGCCATGAGCCTCCAACAGCCGGCGCCGAAGCCGACGACCGCGCTCACGCTCGCCGAGATACAGGTCATCGGCATCACGCGCACGCCGCGCGGCTACGCGGCGATGGTCGAGGCCACGCCCATCCAGCTCTCCTACGTCATCTACCCCGGCGAGCAGTTCTACGACGGGATGCTCGTCGCCATCGAGGAGACGCGCCTCGTCTTCCGCCGCCAGACGAAGTGGACTGACGGCCACACCGACGTGGCAGTCGAGACCAAGGCGCTGCGCCAGCCGAACGCCGTCGAAGACTCTCTGGGCGCGCAGCGCACCACGCAGGCCGCCTCGGCGGGCGACAAGAAGAACGACCAGCTCAACGCGCTCGTCGAGATACTGAAGGCCATCGCCGCCGGCTCGCAGCAGCAGGGCGGCACAGGCACCGGCATCGGCGTCGGCAACGCCTCGCCCCAGCAGGGCGGGCAGCCGGCCGCCGCCGAGGAGCAGACGCCGCCCGCGCGCGGCAAGCAGTAAGGACACGGCCCCCCTCTTAGACACCCGCAAGCCTCGTCCCGCCTTGATACCGAACGGAGGTGCCTGAACCTTTGAGGCCGCGCCCCGCGGCGACTTTTTGACAACACGGCCCCGGAGCCGACCCGCGTTGTGCGGCGCGCGCTTTAAGAGCAGGCGGACGAAGGAGCCGCCGCTCGTACGAGCGTTAGCGCGTGGCGGTGAGGCGAGCAGGCCGTGCTTCCGAAGGATGGAGACAATGTCACACACCAGAAAAATTCTCGCGGCCACGTGCAGGGGTGCGCTCGTCCTCCTGCTCGCGTGCACGCTCGGCCACGCAGCCTTCGCTAACGGCCCCGTCGGCGCGGCGGCCGCGAAGGCGCCCGTCGCCACCTCCGTCCGCGCCGTCACCTCGGGCGCGGCCACGCTCATCACCATCGAGGGGACGGCCCCGATGCCCTACACCGTGCGGCGCCCCGAGGCGCGCACGGTCGTCGTCGAGCTTCCCGGCGTTGACGGCTCGCAGCTCGCGCCCTCCTACACGGTGGCGTCGCCACTCGTCGGGGGCGTGACCGTCAGCCGCGCGCTGAAGGGCTCCGAGCCCGTCTCGTCCGTGCAGGTCACGCTGCGCGCCCCGGCGCGCGAGCGTACGCGGCTCGAAGGCAGCATGCTCGTGCTTGAGCTTCAGCCCGAAGAGTCGAAGGTCGCTTCGGACGACGCCGGGCAGCAGGCGCGTCCCACCCCGACGCCGACCGACCCCAACCGCGCGACGCAGACCTCGCAGGGCGCGCAGTACGGCCAGCCCGGCTTCGTCGGCGAGCCCATCAACCTCAACGTCGTCAACGCCGACATACGCGACATACTCAACTACATCACCGAGCAGTACGGCGTGAACTTCGTCGTGGACGCGTCAGTCCAGCGCGTGCCCGTGACCATCAACGTCACGGACGTGCCGTGGAACTTCGCGCTCGACTCGATACTGAAGGCGAACCGCCTCGGCGTCGAGGTCAACGGCAACATCCTGCGCGTCGCCACGCTCGGCGTGCTCAAGGAAGAATCGCAGATACGCGCGCAGGAGGAGGCGGCGCGCACGGCCCTGCGCGATGCGCAGCTTCAAAACGAGCCGCTCGTCACCGAGTTCATACGCCTCAACTACGCGCGCGCCTCTGGCTCCCTATCCTCGACGGCGGCGGGCGCCGACGGGTTCGTCGGCGGCGGCAACTCGGGCGCGGGCGCCGGCAGCGGCGGCGACTCGGGCATCCTGCCCATCATCTCGCGCCGACTGTCGCGCCGCGGTGGCATCGAGGTTGACTCGCGCAGCAACACCATCATCGTGACGGACGTGCGCGCGAACATCGAGGCCGTTAAGCGCCTCGTCGAGTTGCTCGACCAGCCCGAGCCGCAGGTCGAGATCGAGACGCGCATCGTCGTCGCCAACCGCAGCTTCAGCCGCGACCTCGGCGTGCAGCTCTCGGCCTCGGTGCTGAACCCGACCCGCGGCGCCTTCGGCTCGTTCGAGACGGCCAACGGCATCAACCTGACGAACGGCAGCAACTCTCTGGCCATCCCTTCGCCCTCGGGCGCGCTCTCGGCGTCGGCCCCGAACACGGTCATCGGGCTGACGACCGGCATCTTCGGCACGGCGCAGATCAGCGCGCTGATTACGGCGGCCGAGAACCGCGGTCAGGCGAAGGTCGTCGCCACGCCGCGCGTCACGGCCTTGAACAACCGCTCGGCGCAGATCGAGAGCGGCGCGCAGATTCCCGTCGTCACCCCGCAGGGAAGCTCGGGCGGCGCCTCGGTCTTCACCACGACCTTCGTGCCCGTGCCGCTGCGGCTCTCCATCACGCCGCAGATCACGGACGCCGGCACAGTCATCCTGCGCGTGACGATGGAGAACAACACCGTCAACCGCACGCTCATCAACTCGCTCGGCACGCCCGGCATTGACACGCAGCGCATGCAGACCGAAGTGCTCGTGCCCGACGGCGGCACCACGGTCGTCGGCGGCGTCCTGAACGACCGCGAGACCGACACGCAGAACCGCGTCCCCGGCCTCGCGGGCGTCCCCGTGCTCGGCAACCTCTTCAAGCGCAAGGCCATCTCGCGCAACACCGACGAGATTCTGTTCTTCATCACGCCGCGCATCTACAGGCCCGACTATCAGGGGCGCCGCGTCGAGAACGACCCGGCCACGGGGCCGCGCTCGGTCACCATCCCGCAGCCCGTGCCGCTCGGCAACCCCTCGACGAACACGCCCGCCACGGCCGTGCCCGCAGGCCCGCAGCCCTACCAGCAGTCGCCCTCGCCCGTCATCCTCCAGCCGAGCGTCGTCCCGTCGGTGGTGATGCCCGCGACGACGACGACCGAGGCGCCGCCCGCGTCCTCGACCAACCCTCGCCCGTAAAGGAGGCCGAAGAGATGTTCAAGCAGGCACTCGCCGACATCGTCGAGAAGACCGAGGGCGCGACCGGCGCTCTCATCATGGGCATGGACGGCATCGCGGTCGAGCGCGTCTTCCTGCCCGAGGCCAGCGACGCGAACGTGGACGTGGCGGCGGCCGAAGTGACCTCGCTCGTACGCGCGGCGCTGCGCGCCGGCTCGAACACCGGCCTCGGCCCGCTTCAGGAGATGTACGTCAACTTCGAGGGCGCTCGCATACTCGCGCGCATGTTCTCGCCCGAGTACTTCATCGTCCTTTCGCTGCGCGCCGACGGCAACCTCGGCCGCGGCCGCTACGAACTCCGCAAGGCCGAACTCCGCCTCGCGCGCGAATTCGCGCTGTAAAAGGGGGGATTCGGCGTAAATACCGCTCTCAGAGCGTTTTGACGGCCTCGCAGAGCCGTTTTGCAGCCTCGCAATTACCAAATGCAGCCTTGCAATTCGGAATTGCAAGGCTGCATTTGCCAATTGCAGCGCTGCATTTGCCAATTGCAAGCCTGCATTTGGCGTTTGCAGGGCTGCAATTCGGAATTGCAAGGCTGCATTTTGGAATTGCGAGGCTGCAATCGGTAATTGCAGCCCTGCATTTGGCGTTTGCAAGGCTGCGATTGACGTTTGCAGCCCCGCAAATTGCTACCGCCGGCCGTCTACAACTGTCAGCAGGCGGGCAGTTTTACCGCGTTCATGCCGCGGAGGATGACGCGCTGGCGGCGCTGGACGCGGCGTGGGTTCTTCTGCGGGTTGAAGACGTTGAGCGGCGAGGGAATCATCGCCGAAAGGTAGGCGGCCTCCTGCGGCGAGAGGTTGGCGGCCGGCTTGTGGAAGTAGGTCTGCGCGGCGGCCTCGGCGCCGTAGATGCCGTCGCCCCACTCGATGACGTTGAGGTAGATTTCCAGTATCCGGCACTTCGAGAGCGAGCGCTCCATGAAGTATGTGATGGCCGCCTCCTTCACCTTGCGCGCGGCCGTGCGCTCGGATGAGAGGTAGAGGTTCTTCGCCAACTGCTGCGAGATGGTCGAGCCGCCGCGCTTGAAGCGGCTGAGGTCTGGAATCCAGTCCGAAGGGTCTTCGTCGCCCTCCTGCTTGGCCTCCTTCTCCGACTGCTTCTGCCCGTCATCCCAAGCGCGCTGGATGGCCTCGTAGTCGAAGCCGTGGTGCGTGACGAAGTTGGTGTCCTCGCCCGCGAGCACGGCGCGCTGTAGGTTGACGCTGATGCGGTCTAAGGGCACCCACTGCTGCACGCGCCGCGGCTCACGCCCATCGTCGCGCGCCTCCTTCAGCCGCGTCTCGATCATGCTCGTCGTCTCTGGGTTCTTCCGCGCCAGCTCCGACACGCGCGGGAACGTCACCACCTCGTAGACGACGAACAGCGTGAACGCCGCGAGGACGGCCAGCGCGACGGTCTTGAAAATTCTCCAAGTCATTCTCAACATGCGGGGCCGAATTATAAGACGAAAGTTTACGGAACCGCGAGCCGCCTCTCGAAGACCTCCTTCGCCGCGCGGATGGTGTTGCAGTGAATCTCGACGGTGTCGTTGATGTCGGCGGCGTAACCGCCGGACATGACGGCGGCGACGGGCACGCCGCGCTCGCGGCAGGCGCGCAGCAACGTCTCGTCGCGCGCGCGCAGGCCCGCCGTCGAGAGCGAGAGGCGGCCGAGCTTGTCGCCCGCGTAAGGGTCTGCGCCGCCGAGGTAGAAGACGAGCTCGGGCCGGTGCTCGAAGACGCGCGGCAGGTGGCCGGCGAGCGTCGAGAGGTACTCGTCGTCGCCCGTGCCGTCGGCCAGCTCCACGTCGAGCGTCGAGCGCAGCTTGAAGAGCGGGTAGTTCTTCGCGCCGTGCATCGAGAAGGTGAAGACCTCCGCGTCGCCGTCGAAGATGAAGGCCGTGCCGTTGCCCTGATGCACGTCTAGGTCAACGACGGCCGCGCGGCGCGCTCGACGGTCGCGGCGCAGCACGCGGACGGCGACGGCCACGTCGTTCAGGACGCAGAAGCCTTCGCCGTGGTCGGGGAAGGCGTGGTGCGTCCCGCCCGCGAGGTTCGCGCCGACGCCTTCGGCGAGCGCGGCGAGCGCGGCGCCGATTGTCCCCGAGGTCGCCAGAAACGAACGGCGCACGAGCGCCTTCGACCAAGGCAGCCCGAGCCGCCGAATCTCGCGCGCGGTCAAATCCCCCGCGCGCAGCCGCGTCACGTAGTCCTCGGTGTGTACGAGCAGCACGTCTGCGATTGCGGCCTCGCGCGGCTCGACTATCTCCGAGGGCGCGAGCGTCCCTTCGGCGAGCAGGCGGTCGCGCACCAGTTCGAACTTCCTGATGGGGAAGACGTGACCCTCGCCGATGTCCGCGTAATAGCGTGGGGTGTAGAAGACGCGCATAGGTGGCCGGCGGAGATGATAACCCGCGCGGCGCGCAAAAAGAAAAAAGTCGCGGGGCGGCGCGTGCGGACGGGAGGCGCGCTCGCCCTCCGCGGCGTCAGGCCCGGTTCAAGGCTGGTTCGCGGCCGGGGCCGCTTCCGGGCGCGCTTTGAGCGACTCTTCGGTGTGGATGATGTAGAGCAGTTCGTCGTTGAAGTGTAGAGACTTCAGCTCGGGCGGCGGCTCGGGCAGCGGCAACTCGATGGTGATGGGCTCGAAGAAGGGCGGCTTGTCGTCATTGCCGCCTTTGCGCGAGAGCGCGTACTCGTACTCTTTCTTCACCTCGCCCGACTGCTTCGCCGCCGAAGACCAGAAGAGGATGAAGAGGTCGCTCTCGTCCAGATTCTTCTTAATCACGCTCTCCCAGTACTCGCCCGAGTCTATGTCCTGCACGTCCATGAAGTAGTCTATGCCGGCCCACTTCAGCCCGCGCTTCAACCCCTGCACCCCGCGCGTGACCTTGTCGCGATCCTTCGAGCTGTAGGAGATGAAGGCGCGCTTGTACCAGATTTGTCGCTGGGACGTGACGGCGGCGGCCGGGGCGGAGCGCGCCGCGCCGCGCTCGACCACGCTGATGGTGAAGGTGATCTGCCCGACCGGCGCCTTCTCGCAGAAGACCTTCACGATGCCGACGGTGCTCCTCGGCACGCAGCCGTCGGGGACGAGGACGGGGAACTCGACGCACTGCGGGGGCTCAGTCCTGCCCTTCCAGACGAGCGACTGCTCGGGCTCCAACACCTCAAGGCCGGGCACCGCGAGCTTGAAGGTCAACTCGGCGTCGCGCTCGATGGGACGGTTCAGAGGCTTGGAGGCTTGGAAGTTCGCCCCCTCGTTCCCCGTCGTGACGACCAGCGCGGCCAAGTCTTTGGCCTGATCTTCCAAGTGCACGAACACCTGCACCTGAAACGCGTCCGAGGGCGAGACCTGCTCGCGCGAGAAGACCGTGCAGTGTACCGTGTCGGACTCCTTCGGCGCGGCGGCGGCCGGCTCAGCCGGCGCGACCGGCACGGCCTTCGGCGCGCGCCGCCTTACGACGGCCGAGCCCACGGCGCCCAGCGCGGCGAGTAACGCGACGGTCAGCGGCACCCACACGGAGCCCGCCTTCTCCGCGAGACTCGCGAGCAGCGGGGCCCTCGCCACCGACCCCGAAACCTGCGGCGTCCCCTCCGGGGTCGGCGAAGGGCTCGGCGAAGGCGTGGGCGTCGGCGTCGGGCTCGGCGTGGGCGTCGGCGTGTTTTCGGGGTCGGCCGTGGGCAGCGAAATGACGAGCGAGCCGGTCGAGAACTGGTCGAGCGTGACGGTCGAGTCCAGACGCTTGTAGCCCGGGGCGCGGACGACGAAGTGGTAAGTGCCGGGCGCCCAGCCGCCGCGCGTGTAGCCGCCGCCGTCGTCCGCCTCGGCCTCCGCGGGCTCGTCGCCCGCGCCGAGGGCCGCGGCGCTCGCGACGAGTGAGTAGGAGATTTTAGCGTGCGGGACGGGACGGCCGTCGCTCGCCCTCCTGACGGTTAAGTTGAGCGTCAGGCGCCGCGCCCCACGCGCTTGCCCCTGCTCCAACTTCGTCAGGCACGAGGCGCTGCACCTGCGTCCGTAGCCGCCCACCTCGACCGTCGTGAGGATGGCCGGCCCGCCGAAGTCTGCGGCGTCAACCTGTATCGAGCGCGTGCCCTGTCCGCCGACGACCTCGCCGCCCGAGAGCGTCCAGTTGAACGTGGGCACGGCGCCGGGCGTGCCGCCGTTGAGCGTGGCGAAGAAGTAGGCGAGCTGCCCCGGCGCCAAATCTGAAGGGCACCCGAGCGAGATGGCGGGGCAGGCGCGGCGCGTGGGCGGGCCGCCCGCGAAGTTGACGCTCGGCGGGCACGGCCCGACCGTGACGCGCGCGGGCGGCGACTCGGCGTGGCGCGGGCCGCAGCCCCCGCGCGCCTCGACGGTCAGTATCACGTCGTAGAACCGGCCGGCCGCCGGGGTGTCGGAAAAGTCCCAGACGACTTCGGGGCCTTCGCCGACGATGCGGCCGCCCGTCGGGCGCCACGTGTAACGCGCCTCGCACCCGGGGGCGACGCCTTTGGCGCTGAGATGAACGCGCGCCCTCGACTCTTCACCGGGGCAGACGAGGATCATGCACGCGCTGGTCTCGACGCGCACCTTCGGCGCGGGCGCGGGCCTCGTCTGTGGGTTGACCGTCGCGGCCGTCAGGAAGGCGAAAAGGAAGCCGCCCGCGAAGACCTTGAAGCGGGAGAGTCGAGGAAGGGTAGCGCCAGAGTGCGCGCCCTTTGAGTCGGGCATCAGTGAGGCCATGCAGGGTTATCAGTGAAAGGTTAGCCAACCCCGTGGCAGCCGTAAAAGAATGACGCGCAACGAATTCTAATGTAGACGAAACCGGCTGTAAAGAAACTTTTCCGGGGGGGCGCGTACGGCGCCGGACGTTCAGAACTGAATCAGGCTGCCCTCGCGCTTGGCGCGGCGGACGGAGCGCGCGAAGACCCAGAGCGAGAAGGGGAGCAGCACGACGAGGTAGACGAGCAGCGTGAGGAGCGGCCGGCGCGACTCGTAGAGCGTCTGCCCCTGTATGAGCACGCGGCGGATGCCGTCAATGCCGTAGGTCGTGGGTATCAGGCCGGAGACGACGTTGAAGGCGCCGCCCATGTACCCGGACATGAGCTGCACGGGGAAGAAGACGCCGGAGAAGAGCGCCGAGCCCGTCCCGATGATGGGGCCGAACGGGTCGCCGCGCTTGAAGACCATCGCGAAGCTTGCCGAGAGAATCCCGAGCGAGGCCAGCACGAGCGTAGTCAGCAAAAGGAAGAGGACGGCGACGAAGAAGCTGCCGCGGTAGCTCACGCCGAACAGAGCCCACCCGAGGAAGAGGTAGAGGAACGAGTGGAACGAAGCCTGCACGAAGTCCCAAGCTGAGCTTGCGACGATGAGCGTCGGGATGCCGATGGGCGTCATCAAAACGCCTTCCAGAGTCCCCTGCTGCTGCTCGGAGCGGATGGCGTTGGCGAGGCTTGAGAAGCCGATCATGAAGTAGTTGAGGAAGGGCAGCGCCGTCAGCCAAGCGAGGAACGGGTCGCGCCACTGCTCGTAGGGCGTGATGAAGGTGCTGGCGAAAATCTGCGAGATGAAGAAGAGCGTCGTCGTCACGAACAGGATTGAGAGGAACCGCATGAAGAAGTCGAGCCGGTAGCTCACCGCCAACTGGAAGTCGCGCACCACGAACGCGCGCACCCGCCCGAGCAACAACAGAACGCTTCTCATCATAAAACTTCTTCGCGCTCGAAAGTCTCAAGCACGTCGAAGAGCGTGCCGCGCTCGCTCTCGAAGGAGACGACGCGCGCGCCCGCTTCGGCGAGCGCGCGCAAAGCGCCGTCGAGCGAGTCGTCGCCGACCTCGCGCGTGAAGGCGGCGGCCGTCTCGGACGCGTGCGCTGAAGTCTCTAGTTCTTCGACCAGCCCGCGAAGGACTTCGGCGGCGCGCTCGGCGTCCACGCCGCGCAGCGTGAGCGTCACGCGCTCGCGCGGCCGGTGCGCGGCGCGCAGGCGTGCGGGCGCGTCAATCGCGCGTATGCGTCCGCGGCTGATGACGGCGACGCGCGCGCAAAGCTCCTCGACCTCGGCGAGGTTGTGCGACGTGAGCAGGACTGTGACGGGCCGCTCGCCCCGCGCGAGTGTGCCGATGAGCGCGCGCATCGAAGCGGCGGCGAGCGGGTCGAGCGAGCGCGTCGGCTCGTCAAGCAGCAGCACGGGCGGCGCGTTCAGGAGAGCGCGCGCCACGGCCATGCGCTGCTTGTTGCCCGTCGAGAGTTCGCCGAAGCGGCGGCGGCGCAGCTCCGTCAGCTCAAGCAGCTCGATTAACTCCGCGGTGCGTCGGCGCGTCTGCGCGGCCGAGAGGCCGTAGAGGCGCGAGAAGAAGGTGAGGTTCTGCTCGACCGTCAGGCGCCAGTAGAAGCTGCGCTCCTCGGCCGTGGCGAGCCCGACCTGCGCGCGCACGCGGGCGTCCTCGCGCACGCTGTCGGCGCCGCGCACCACGACGGAGCCTTCGGTCGGCTGGACGAGCGTGGCAATAATCTTGGCGAGCGTCGTCTTGCCCGCGCCGTTGCGGCCGATGAGGCCGAAGATTTCGCCCTCGCGCACGTCGAACGACACGTCGGTCAGCGCGACGACGGGCGCGCGCTTGCCGAAGCGAAACGCGCGCCGCAAGCCTTCGAGCGGGACGGGGTATGTCTTCGAGACGTTCTGGATGGAGATGGCCGCGGCACTCATCGCTTGCGCTGACGCGGGTCGAGGTACTCGCGCAGGCCGTCGCCGAGGAAGTTGAAGGCGAGGACTGTGAGCGCGATGGCGATGCCGGGGACGAGCATCGCGTGCGGCGCGCGTTGCAGCGTCGCGAGGTCGCGCGCCTCTTCGAGCATCACGCCCCAAGAGGGCGCGGGCGGCGGTACGCCCAAGCCGAGGAACGAGAGCGAAGCCTCCGACAGCACCGCGCCCGCCATGCCGAGGCTCGCCTGCACGATGAGCGGCTGCACGGCGTTCGGCAGCACGTGGAAGAAGAGTATGCGCCAGTCGCGCGCGCCGAGTGCGCGTGCCGCCTGCACAAAGTCGTACTCGCGCACCTTCAAGACCTGCGCGCGCATCACACGCGCGTAGCCGACCCAGCCGATGACGCACAGCGCCAGAATCAGCTTGTTCAGCCCCGCGCCGAGAAACGCCACCATCGCGATGGCGAGCAGCAGACCGGGAAAGGCGAGGAAGACGTTGAAGACGTAGCCCGACACGACTCGGTCAATCCAGCCGCCGTAGAAGCCGGCGAGTGCGCCGATGACGGTGCCGATGACGGCCGACACGGCGACGACCACCAGCCCCACGCGCAGGGAGATGCGCGCGCCGAAGATGACGCGCGAGAAGATGTCGCGCCCCGTCGAGTCAGTCCCCAGCCAGTGCTCGGCCGACGGCCCCTTGTAGCGCGCCAGAAGGTCGGGCACGCCCACGTCGTGCGTCGCAATCCACGGCGCGAACAGCGCGACGACGACGAGCAGGATGATGAAGACGAGTCCGAATATCGCCAGACGGTTCATAGACGGTTTACGAGACTCTGATTCGCGGGTCGAGCCTGCGGTAGAGCAGGTCGGTCAAAGTGTTCGCCAGAATGTAGGTGACGCTGATGACGAGGACGCAGCCCTGCACCAGACGATAGTCGCGCTTGTTGATGCCCTCTTCGACCAGAAGGAGGCCGATGCCGGGCCAGTTGAAAATCTTCTCGGTGATGATGGCGCCCG
The DNA here is from genome assembly GCA_035248785.1 of Pyrinomonadaceae bacterium. Lineage (GTDB taxonomy): Bacteria > Acidobacteriota > Blastocatellia > Pyrinomonadales > Pyrinomonadaceae > QHXN01. Next base: position 62,041 of record DATFHD010000077.1, read on the forward strand.
CGAGCAGCACGCCGAGTTGAAGTCCCAAAACCGTGACGACCGGAATGAGCCCGTTCTTCAAAACGTGCTTGTAGACGACCGTGCGCTCGCTCAAGCCCTTCGCGCGCGCCGTGCGTACGTAGTCCTCGCCCAACTCCTCTATGACGGAGGAGCGCACCATGCGCGTGAGCAGCGCCGAGAGCGCGGCGCCGAGCGTGACGGCCGGCAGGATGATGCTCGACCAGCCGAAGCGCCCCGAGGGGTCGAGCCAGCCGAGCCAGACGGCGAAGACGTAGATGAGCAGCGGGCCGACGACGAAGCTCGGCAGACTGATGCCGACGAGCGCGACGACCGAGAGCACGTTGTCGAGGAGGTTGCCGCGGTTCGTCCCGGCGACGACGCCGAGCGGCACGGCGATGCTTATCGCGACGAGCAGCGCGGCGATGGCTAGCTCAATCGTCGCGCCGTAGCGCGAGAGAATCAGCTCGCGCACGGGGCGGTCGGTGCGGAACGAGACGCCCATGTCGCCGTGCAGCACCGCGCGCCAGTAGTCTACGTAGCGGTTGTCGGCGCCGTTCCACTTGAAGTGGCGCGGGCCGCCCTCTTCGTCCGGCGTGTAGGAGAAGAAGAAGGCCGGGCGGTCGAGCCCGTGCTTGTGTCGGAACTGCGCGAGCGCCGCGGGCGTCGCGTCGTCGCCGAGGACGGCCGTCGCCGGGTCGCCCGGCACAAGCTCAATCAGAATCGTCACAAGGCTGACGACCGTCCACACGACGAGCAGCAGGATGAGCAGGCGGCGCGCGATGTCGAGAAGCTTGTGCTTCATCAAGAATCGGGGCAGGGGAATTGGATTGAATTGCGGTGCGATGATAACACGAAGAAGAGTAGACAGTAGACAGTAGTCAGTAGTCAGTAGAAAAAGTAGGCGGCGCGTCTCAGCCTTGAAGCCAAGCGCGCCGCTTTGTATTACTACTGACTACTGGCTACTGACTGCTGTCTACTCTCCCACAAATAAACCTAGCCCGGCGAACCCAAATCCTCCACAGCGGCCCCGACAACCACCAAAGAGGCTGAATCCGCCGGGCTAGTCTTGCGGTCGCGACAATGCGAGGCGCGACCGTAACCCGTGCTGTCCTAACCGGCGCGAGTGCCCGTGTGCAGGGCGGCGATGCCGCCGGTCAGGTTACGATAACTCACGTTTTCAAAACCCGCCTCCCGCATCAGCGCGGCCAGACGCTTCTGATCCGGGAACCGCGAGACGGAGTCGGGCAAGTACTCGTACGCGCCGCGCTCTCCGCTGACGAGTCCGCCGATGCGCGGCAGCACGCGCGCGAAGTAGAAGCGGAACAGCGCGCGGAAGCCCGGCACGACGGGGCTCGAAAACTCAAGGACGGCGAGCCGTCCGCCCGGGCGTAGAATCCTACGCAACTCCTTCAGCCCGTCGCTCACGCCCGCGAGGTTCCGCAGCCCGAAGGCGATGGTCGCGGCGTCGAACGTCTCGTCCGCGAAGGGCAGACGCAAGGCGTCGCCTTCGACGAACGGAATCACGCGCGTATCGGCTTCGGCCTTGCGCCGCGCGATCTCAAGCATCGGGCGACAGAAGTCGAGCCCGACGACCTGCGCCGCGCCCGCGCGCGCGAGCACCAGCGAGAGATCGCCCGTCCCGCAGGCGACGTCGAGGACGTGCGCGCCCTCTATGAGCGAAGATTGCAGGCTCCGCGCGACCCGACGCCGCCATAACTTGTCAACGTTCCCCGACAGCAGGTGATTCAAGAGGTCGTAGCGGCCGGCGATGCCGGCGAACATCGCCCGCACACGCCGCGCGTGCTCGTCTCTCGAAACGTCTGTCGAAGGGGAATTGCGAGACAAAAGGTATCCGAACGTGAGCGTACTTTGGTTGCGGTTAACTTGCGATTTTTTTGCGAGATTCCGTGCGCAAGGGTTTTACAACGTTTGCGCGGGCGCTCTTCTTATGACATTTCCGCTTCGCCCTCACGGCCGTTTGAGTTGGAGCGCGGGCTGTTGCTGCTTGCCCGGCGTCGGCGCAGGAGTCGGAGTCGGGGTCGGCTTGGCCGCGGCCTCGCCGAAGACTTCGACGCCGCCCGCGCGCGCGAGTTCCGTCCGTAGCTGCGCGGCGTCGCCGAGCGCGACCGTCGCGAGGGGCACGTGCAGGAAGAGTCGCGAGGCGACGCGTTGCGCCTCGCCCGGCGTCAGGCCGGCGGCGGCGCGCGCAAGCTCTGCGGCGGTCGCGGCCTCTGACTTGTACGTGTGCTCGTCTAGCCAAGCGGTCGCGTACGTCTCGTCGTTCGACGCGCTTTGACCGAAGGCGGTCACGCGCTTCGCATTCTCAAGCTCGGCGGCGGTCGGCCCGCTCGCCGAGAGGTCTTGAAGGACTTTGCGCGCGGCTTCGAGCGCCTTGGCGGCCTCGGCCGGCGAGTTGAGCGTCGCACCCATGCGGAAGATGCCGCCCTCCCTGTAGGCTTCGTGGCGCGCGAAGGCCGCGCGGTCGCGAAGCTCCGGCATCGCGGCGAGCCAGCGCTCGCGCACGGTAGCGGCGAGCAGTTGCGCGGCCGGCATGTCTCGATCCGTGCGCGCGAGCCCGCGGGCGGCGAGTCGAAGCTCGACGCGGTCGGCGCCCGGCCGGTTGATGACCAGCGTGCGCTCGTCGGGTGGGTCGGGCAGGCGGAAGGTCGCGGGCACGGCGCGGTCGCTCTTGCGCCAGCCGCCGAACGACTCGCGCATCGTGCGCATGACGCCGCGCGGGTCTACGCCGCCGATGATGACGAGGGTCGTGTTGTCCGGATTAAGGAAGCGCTCGCGCATGAGCAGGAAGTCGGGGCGCTCGAAGCGCGCGACCGACTCGGGCGTGCCCGCCGTCGCGCGGCCGTAAGGGTACGTGCCGAAGAGGCGCGCGGCGACGGCGCGGTCTGCCTGCCCGGCCGCGTCCGCTTCCGCCTCGCGCAGAGTCTTGAGTCGCGCGGCGCGGACGCGCTCGATTGTCTCGGGCGTGAGCTGCGGGTTGGTGACTGCGTTGCGCGCGAGTTCGAGCAGGCGCTCGAAGTCGGTCGCGCGGCCGGCGAGCGTGATGTCGAGCGCGTCGTAAGTGGTCTTGACCTCTATGCGCCCGCCTAGCTCTTCGGTCACGTAGTCGCGCGTCTGCTGGTCGAACATCGCGTCGGCGATGGCGGCCGTTAAGCCCTCTTTGCCGGCGAGGTCGAAGGCGGCGCCGCTGTGGACGCGGAGCCTGATTAAAACGTTCTGGTCGCCGGGCCGCCCGACGAGTAGAATCCGTAGGCCGTTGAGGAGCTGTTCGCGGCGCGGCTGCGGCGGGGCCTGCGCGTAGGCGGCGAACCAACCGGCGCAGAGCAGAATCAGAGCGGTCAGAGCCTTCGGCGGCAGGGGGCGCCGCGGATTCCTTGAGCTTTTCATCACGCCTTTTCGTTTAGCTTTTGACACGGCCGGGCGAGCCGGCCGCTCCGAAGTCCGCCGAAGGGCGGAGGCGGAAACGGGGAGCACATTTTCCCCGAAATCTTAGATGCAGCGCGCGGGGGCGTCAAATGCCTCAAAGCGTCGGCGACGGCGGCCTCTTTTTTGGGCCGGAAAGTCGTTCGGGTGGCAGCGCTTACGCGCGCGACGGCATCAAAAGCTGTTCAGAGAGCACCTTGCGTACGTGCGGCCCGACGGCGCCCCGGACGCGAAGGTCGCCTCGGGGCTTGAATGGTTCGGAAAAAGTTTGTTACCTTCATACGGGACAGGCTGCCTTTACCCCGCGCGGTTCGACGGGAGGTTCGTTAGAAAATGAAACAGTGTCCAACTTGTCAGGAGGAGTTCGCGGATAAGTTCGGGTTCTGCCCGGTGGACGGGACGCCGCTCGGCGTCAACACCACCGCCACGCAGCCCGCGGCCGCGCAGGCGTCTCCCGTTTCCGAAGAGTCGGTCGTCACGGTGCCGGCTTCGACCGCGGCGGCCGCTTCCTTCAACGCCGCGGACGCGAACGGCAACGGCGCGCACGCTGATGCCTCCCACGGTGTCGGCGGCGAGCGCGAAGAGTTCCACCTGACCTTCCTCGAAGACGTGGGGCTGACGCGCCGCCTCGTCAAAGAGATAAAGTCCGTGGCGCACGACGCGGAGCTGACGTGGCCCGAGTTCAAGCGCGACCCCGTCGGATTCACGAAGCGCTCGGCCTCGGCCTACGGCAGCGCCGCGTGGAAGTTCGCCTCGACGCGCAACAACGCCGTCGCGATGATCGCGGCCGTCATCGTCATCGGCAGCGTCGTCGGACTCGTCGTCGCGCTTGAGAAGCTGCGCCAGAGCCGTATCGCCAACGCGAACCCTTACGAGAACCTCGAAATCGTCGGCTACGTTGACCCCGAGAACCCGATCCCGAAGGAGCAGCCGACGCCCGAAAAGGGCGCGGCCGGCACCAACGAGGGCAAGGGCGGCGGCTCGAAGCCGAAGTACGAGAAGCCCGCGGGCGGCGGCGGCGGCGGTCGCAACGACCCGACCCCGGCTTCCGCGGGCAAGCTCCCGACCGCGCAGCTTGAAGTGCCCCCGATTCTGACGGCGAACCCGAAGCCTCCGCCGCCGAACCCGCACCTGCCGACGCCGGTGACGATGCAGGTTGACCCGATGCTCGTCAAGGTTGACCCGCGCGACATCCCTTATGGCCTTCCGAACTCGACCGCGACCGTCCCGTCTTCCGGGCCGGGCCACGGCGGCGGCATGGGTGAAGGCACGGGCGGCGGCATGGGGCCGGGCGAAGGCACTGGCCTCGGGCCGGGACGCGGCGGTAACACAGGCGGCGGCGACCGCAACGACGGCGGCGGCGGCCCCGGCGGCGGCGGCGGTGGCGGCGTTGACTACAGCCGACCCTTCCGTCAGAACGAGGTGACACGCAAGGCGCTCATCACCTTCAAGCCCGAGCCGGGCTTCACCGAAGAGGCGCGTAAGAACAACGTGACCGGCGTCGTGCGACTGCGCGCGATTCTCCACTCGTCGGGCGGCGTGCAGGGCATCAGCGTCGTCAAAGGTCTGCCCGACGGGTTGACCGAGAAGGCCATCGCCGCCGCGCGCCAGATACGCTTCACGCCCGCGGAGAAGGACGGCCACCCCGTCTCGCAGTACGTGGTGCTCGAATACAACTTCAACATCTACTGAGGAAGTAAACAGTAGTCAGCAGACAGTAGGTTCAAAGGCGGCGCGTTTGGGTTATGACTCAGACGCGCCGCTTTCGTTCTCTACCGGCTACTGTCTACTGACTACCGTCTACTGCTATACTCCCGTCGAAAGCCTAAACTTCAAAGAGAGGGAGCAGCGTTGGCGGAAGCGGTGAACCTCATCTGCGTCGCCAGCTACTTCAAGGGCGACGACTTCCTGCGCGAGTGCAAGCGGCAGGGGGCGGGCGTCTGGCTGCTCACGCGCGAGCGGACGATGCGCGAGCCTTGGCCGCGCGAGTCTCTGGACGACGTGCTCTACCTGCCCGACGACGCGGGCGCGGAACTCGTCGTCCACGCCGCCGCGCACCTCTGCCGCGAGCGAAAGGTTCACGCGCTCGTCGCGCTCGAAGAGTTCGACGTGATTACGGCCGCGCTCGCGCGCGAGCACCTGCGCCTGCCCGGCTTGGACAGCTCAAGCGCGCGCGTCTTCCGCGACAAGCTGGCGATGCGACAGCGTGCGCACGGCGCATCTTTGCGCGTGCCCGACTTCGTGCCGCTCTTCAACTATCAGGAGGTCGGCGAGTACATGGAGCGCGTGCCGCCGCCGTGGGTCGTCAAGCCGCGCTCGGACGTTTCGTCCTCGGGCATCCAGAAGTGTGAAGAGTCGGAGCAGGTCTGGCGCGCGATTGAGGCGCTCGACGCGCGCGAGCCTTTGCAGGACAGGTCTTCCTACTACCTTCTCGAAAAGTTCGTCGCGGGCGAGGTCTTCCACGTTGATTCAGTCGTCGAGGGCGGCGAGGTCATCTTCTCGGGCGCGAGCCGCTACGGGCGGCCGCCGATGAAGGTCGCGCACGAGGGCGGCGTCTTCACGACGCACACGCTCGCGTACGATTCGGCCGAGCACGCGGAGTTGACGCGCCTGAACGCGGAACTGCTCCGCGCGCTCGGGCTCGAACGCGGCGCGGCGCACGCCGAGTTTATACGCGGCGCCGAAGACGGCGAGTTCTACTTCCTCGAAGTCGCGGCGCGCGTGGGCGGCGCCTTCATCGCCGAGACGCTTGAGGCGGCCACGGGGCATAACCTCTGGCGCGAGTGGGCGCGCGTCGAGGTGGCGCACGCGCGCGGCGAGCGCGTCGGCCGGGTTGAGCCGCGACGCGACTACGGCGGCATTGCGCTTTCGCTCGCGCGGCAGGAGTGGCCCGACACTTCCCCGTACGACGACCCCGAGATCGTCTTCCGCGCGCGCAAGGCGCACCACGTCGGCCTCGTCGTACGCTCGCCGAGCCTTGAGCGCGTGCGCGAGCTGCTCGACTCTTACTCCGAGCGCTTCGCGCGCGACTTCAGCGCATACGTGCCGCCGCCCGACCGGCGGGGAATAAATCTGTAACTCGCGTCAGAACGTCAAATCTGCTTCGGAGAAGCTTGAATGACTCAACCGCAGGTCGCGCCTTACGGCTCTTGGAAGTCGCCCATCACATCAGACCTCATCGTGTCGGCGACGGTCGGGCTCGGGCTCGTCGCGCTCGACGGCGCCGACACTTACTGGATCGAGCTGCGGCCGTCGGAGGGCGGGCGGCAGTGCGTCGTGCGGCGGACGCCGGACGGCGGCCTCACAGACGTGACGCCTCTGGACTTCAACGCGCGCACACGCGTACACGAGTACGGCGGCGGCGAGTTCGCCGTACGCGACGGCGTGGTCTACTTCTCGAACTTCTACGACCACCGCGTCTACCGCCAGCGCACCGAGACCGCGCCGCAGCCCATCACGCCCGAAGGGCGGATGCGCTACAGCGACTTCCAAGTCGCCGCGCGCCGCGACCTCCTCTTCGCCGTGCGCGAAGACCACAGCGTCGAGGGGCGCGAGGCCGTCAACACCATCGTCACGCTCGACGCGGAAGGGAGGGGGAACGAGGACGGCGGGCGCGTCGTCGTCTCCGGCAACGACTTCTACTCGTCGCCGCGGTTGAGCCCGGACGGAAAGCAACTCGCGTGGCTCACTTGGAATCACCCGAACATGCCTTGGGACGGCTGCGAGCTCTGGCTCGCGGAGGTTGGCGGGGACGGTTCTGTCGTCGGGCCGCGGCGCGTCGCGGGCGGCCGCGAAGAGTCGGTCTTTCAGCCGCAGTGGTCGCCCGCGGGAGTGCTCTACTTCGTCTCGGATCGCGGCGGCTGGTGGAACATCTACAGGCTCGGCGAAGGCGGCGCGGTCGAGACTGTCTACGAGGCGGAGGCGGAGTTCGGGACGCCGCAGTGGGTCTTCGCCATGTCAACTTACGCCTTCGCGTCCGAGGAGCGCATCGTCTGCGCCTACGCGAGCGGCGGCAACTGGAACCTCGCCTCGCTCGACACGCGCACGCGCAAGCTCGAACGCTTCGACCTGCCCTACAACGACATCGCCTTCGTCCGCGCCGACGAGTCGCGCGCAGTCTTCCGCGGCGGCTCGCCCATGCAGCGCTCGGCCGTCGTCGAGTTCGATTTGAAGACGCGCGAGGCGCGCGTGCTCCGTCGCGCGAGCGAGGTCGAGATAGACGCCGACTACATCTCGACGGCGCGCGCCGTCGAGTTCCCGACCGGGGGCGGGCACACCGCGCACGCCTTCTTCTACGCGCCGCGCAACCGCGACTTCACGGCGCCCGAGGGCGAGCGCCCGCCGCTCGTCGTCAAGTGCCACGGCGGCCCGACCGCGGCCGTCACCTCCGCCCTCAAGCTTGAGATTCAGTACTGGACGAGCCGCGGCATCGCCGTCCTCGACGTGAACTACGGCGGCAGCACCGGCTACGGGCGCGAGTACCGTCTGCGCCTGAACGGCGAGTGGGGTGTGATTGACGTGGACGACTGCGTCAACGGCGCGAAGTATCTGGCCGAGCGCGGCGAGGTGGACGCCGCGCGCCGCGTCATCACGGGCGGGAGCGCGGGCGGGTTTACGACGCTCAACGCGCTTACCTTCCGCGACACCTTCCGCGCAGGCGCGAGCCACTTCGGCATCAGCGACCTGACGGTCTTCGTCGGCGACACGCACAAGTTCGAGTCGCGCTACCTTGAACGGCTCGTCGGCCCCTACCCGGAGCGCGCAGACCTCTACCAAGAGCGCTCTTCGATCAACTTCACCGAGCGGCTCTCCTGCCCGATTATTTTCTTCCAAGGGCTGGACGACCGCGTCGTCCCGCCCAATCAGGCCGAGCTGATGGTCGAGGCGCTGCGCCGGAAGAAGCTGCCCGTCGCCTACGTCCCGTTCGAGGGCGAGCAGCACGGCTTCCGCAAGGCCGAGAACATCAAGCGCGCGCTCGACGGCGAGCTCTACTTCTACTCGCGCGTCTTCGGCTTCCCGCTCGCCGACGCGGTCGAGCCCGTAGAGATCGAAAACCTCTAGCGGCCCCGCGCGCCGCGAGAAACTCTATGCAGGCGTGGCGTTCTTTGCTATGCTACGCGCGCTCTTTGCCCCGTCCTCGCCGGCATCGGACTTACCTTCCAGCGGGTTCAGTGTAGACAAGGGGTTGGCCTCGTGACGTTAGACCGACCACAGTCAACCGACAACCAACGAAAGAGGAGGAAGGCGTATGAGGTTTGTAGTATTTTTCGCGTTCGTCTGGATAATCATCATCGGCGCGCTGATGATTATCTTCACCGAGAACGGCCCCATCGTCGTGTGCATCGCCTGCGGTACGGCGTTGACGCGCGTGCTGGGATTAGTCTCCATCGTCCTCGGCGCGGCGGGGTTATACGCCAACCGGGGGGCGCTCACGGCCCGGTAAGGGCGCAAGACTCGGCCCAAACAGAAGCGCGCGGAGACTGCTCAGAGTCTCCGCGCGCTTCTCGTTTCGGGTTGTTGCCCGCGCTAGCTGCGTGGGCGCATCGGGCGCGACTTGCGCTTGTTGCGCTTGCGCGCGAGCGCCGACTTGAGCTTGGCCTTCTGGCCGCGCGACATGAAGAAGGCGTGCTTCTTCGCGTCCTTGATGATCTCCTCGGACATCACCTTGCGCTTGAAGCGGCGCAGCGCGCTCTCGATGGACTCGCCCTGATTGACGACGACTGTTGCCATTACTTTTCTCCGTTCAAAAACTGATGACTCAAACGGGCCGGGCCACAACGCCCGGCCGACTTCTTCGATGTTCTTGGGGTCTGCTTCTTAAACTCTTCCGTTAAATCCGGCAACACCTGCCTCTCGGTCGCGAAAAGCGACGGCAAAAGCAACGGCTATTTTGCCTGCCGAATCGCATTCTGGCAAGCGCGCAGGGCGCTCAGGACTGCGGCGTGAGCTTCGGGTCGGTGATGATGACGAAGTCGCCGAGGCGGCCGAGGCGCGCGGCGTCGAAGTCGGGGAAGGCGTCGTCCGAGACGATGGTGACGACGACCGAGCGCGCCTTCGGGCGGTAGCGCGCGAGCTGTTCGGGGACGCCCATCCGCTCCTCGCTGTGGAAGGTGCCGTTGACCTGCACGACCAGAGGGTCGTGGCCGCCGCGCTTCAGGAACTCGGCAATCGAGTAGGCCATCGAGGCGTCGCGCAGCGTCTGCGCTTCCAAAAGGTGCGCGCCGCCGTGCGGGTTCGCGGCCTGCGCGTGCGGGTTCTGCGTCTGAGGCGCCGCGCCCGCGTCGCCCTGCATGAAGCGGTTGAACTTCGCCGCGTAGCCCTCGGATGCCGGCGGGAACGGCAGCGGCGGGAGCCAATTCTTGACGGCCACGGCCGGGAGCGCCTTCAGAGAGTCCGGCCCCTGACTCGACACGCGCGAGACGTAGCGCGCGGGTGCGTTGGCGGCGATGACCGGCAGGTGATGCTCGCGCGCGTACTCGACGAGCGGCCGGTAGTCCGTCTCGTAGTTGTTCCAAGGCCGGCTGCTCAGAAGGAAGTGGCGCTCGGTGATGAGCCCCGCGAGGTACTCATCTAAGACCGTCTGCACGTCGCGCTCGAACATCTCCAACGAGAGCGCGACCGGGCGCCTGTGCGCCGACGAAGCGCCGAAGCGCTCGTCCGCGCGGCGCAGGAGTTCGGCTTCGAGCGTGTGCGCGACGGGGTCTTGGTGCGTCTCGCCGACGAAGAGCACGTCGGCGCCGTCGAGCGCGGCGACGATCTGTTGAAGCTGGACGGCGTTGCCCTTCGAGTCGAAGGCGCGGTAGTGCGGCGCGGGCGCCTGCGCGCGCGTGCCCGCGCCGAGTTGTGCCGCGAGCGCGAGGAAAAGTAGTATGCTGGCGAAGCGCCGCAGTCCGTACTTCAACATGCCTGACCTTTTAGCACGCCCCCGCGCGCGGCGGCAAAGGACTCGGGCCACACGCCGCGGTGACGGCCGTCACACGTCTCTTCCGACGGCCGCGCAAGGGAAGCTCACGGGCGAACAGAGGAGGGAAACGCGTTGGAAATTTACGTCAGCACGGACGTGGAGACGGACGGGCCGATACCCGGCGTCTACTCGATGCTCAGCGTCGGCTCGGCCGCCTACATGCCGGACAAGACGCTGCACAGCGCGTTCACCGTCAACCTCGAAACACTGCCCGGCGCCTCGCAGCACCCCGACACGATGAAGTGGTGGAAGAGTCAGCCCGAGGCTTGGGCCGCGTGCCGCGAGGACGTGCGCCAGCCGGAAGAGGCGATGCACAACTACCTCGCTTGGCTGAAGTCTCTGCCGGGCGAGCCCGTCTTCGTCGCCTACCCGGCGGCCTTCGACTTCATGTTCGTCTGCTGGTACTTGAATCGTTTCACCGGCGAGAACCCCTTCGGCTGGCACGCGCTCGACATCAAGACCTTCGCCATGTCGCTCCTCGGCCGCCCCTTCCTCGACACCGTCAAGCGCAACATGCCGCGCCACTGGTTCGACGACCTCCCATACACGCACAAGGCGCTCGACGACGCGGTCTCGCAGGGCGCGCTCTTCTGCAACATCCTCGCCGAGCACAGGCGGCGGATGAGCGCCTGAGTTTAAGAGCCTCCGAAAATATGTGTTGACTTCGCCGACGGCTTTCACGTAGAAGTGACTCAGGTCTTCGTACGCCGCCGCACGCGCGGCCGAAACCCTTCGAGCCGGAATCAAAACACCCGTCGTTGCCCTTCAGACGCCAATGTTTCTGACCACCCCGACGCCGCGCGCGGCACAGGTCGCGCCGCCCACGCGGGCGCACACGCTCACGGGCGAGTTCCGCACGCACGCGAAGTTTCACTCGAAGTTCCTGACCACAGACCGAGACGTGCTCGTCTACCTCCCGCCCGGCTACGCCGCAGACGAGCACCGGCGCTACCCCGTGCTCTACCTGCACGACGGGCAGAACCTCTTCGACGGCGCGACCTCTTTCGTCCCCGGGCAGGAGTGGCGCGTGGACGAGACGGCGCAGGCGCTCATCCTCGCGCGCGCCGTCGAGCCGGTCATCATCGTCGGCGTCTACAACACCGGCAAGGAGCGCGTAGAGGAGTACACGCCGAGTGCCGACCCGAAGTTCAAGGTCGGCGGCAAGGCAGACCTCTACGGCCGCCTGCTGGTCGAGGAGCTGAAGCCCTTCATCGCCTCGCACTACCGCACGAAGGCGGGCGCGGCCGACACCGGGCTCGGCGGGTCGAGCCTCGGCGGGCTGGTGACGATGTATCTGGGGCTGCGCTACCCGGAAGTGTTCGGCAAGCTGGCGGTCGTCTCGCCCTCGGTCTGGTGGGACAGGCGCCGGATAGTCTCGGACGTGAAGGCGTTCAAGTCGAAGACGCACGCGCGCGTCTGGCTCGACATGGGCACGGACGAGGGCGCGGGCGCCATCGGCGAGGCGCGACTGCTGCGCGACGCGCTCGTCTCGAAGGGCTGGCAACTCGGCCAAGACCTCAACTACTTCGAGGCCGCGGGCGCCAAGCACAGCGAAGCCGCATGGGCTCTGCGCGTAGACCCGATACTCAGATTTCTATTCCCGAAGAAGTAAGCGCCGGCTCTCATCTTCGCTTCGCAGCTTTGGATGACTTGGGCGAAGTGCGCTTACGCTTCGACTGGCGGAAGCGCTTCCGCCCTTCCTCGACCAGCTTCAGGGCGCGCGCGGGGCCGTGGCGGCCGAGCGGCTTGAAGACCTTGCCTTTGATGTCGTTGTAGGAGGCGAAGAAGTGCTCTATCTCTTCGAGCAGGTCGGGGCCTAAACTTTCGAGCGTGCGAACGCGGGCGAGCAGTCGCGACTCGGCGGCGACGCCGACGAGGCGGTCGTTGCGCGTCGTCTCGCCGTCGCGCTCGGTCTGCTCGGCCTCGACGACGCCGACCAGACGCGTGCGCACGAGGCAGCCGGTGAACGCCGGCTCGTCCATTAGCACGAGCACGTCGAGCGGGTCGCCGTCGCCGCCCAGCGTCGAGGGCACGAAGCCGAAGTCGAACGGGAACGAAGCGCCCGAAGGCAGCACGCCTCCCAATTTAAAAAGCCTCAGCCGCTCGTCGTAGTTGTACTTGTTGCGGCTGCCCTTGGGCGTCTCGATGACAACGTTCAACTCTTCGTCATCATTAAAGGCGTCGAGCCCGACAAGATTGTTCACCGTCATCCCCTTGCTCACCACCCGCGACTAATCTCCCAACGGTCAACCAGACTCTCGCCTTCGAGCACGTGGTAGTGCGTGTGCTGCGCGGCCGTGAGGCACGAATGGTTCGCCAGCACGCGCACGCGCACGCCGACGTTGAGGCGGTCGAGCAGCGCTTCGTCGTCAACCAGCACCTCGCCGTGCTCCTGCGAGAGCGAGCCGACGCGCAGGCCGAGCTCGTTGCCTTCGAGATCAAGCACACGGCCGTAGCCGCACGCGGGGTCGAACTCGACTGGGCCGCGGTCTTTCGAGAGCGCGATGGCGCCCGCGTCGAGCACGACGCGGCGGCGCGCGCGGTCGCGGTGGACGACCGCCGCGAGCACCGTCAGCGCGCAGTCGTCGAACGAGCAGCTCCCGAGCGTCGCCTGAAACGCGTCGAAGAAGATGTAGTTTCCGGGGCGCGCTTCGTCCACGCCGTCGAGGTGGTCAACCTGCGTGACGGTCGGCGTCGAGCCGATGCTGACGCAGGGAACCTCGATGCCTTCGGCGCGTAGGTGCGCGGCGAAGTCTTTCATCAGGTCGCGTTCGTGCCGCGCGATGCTCAGGAGTTCTTCGTGTGAGCGCGCGTGGTAGGAGTGGCCGGCGTGCGTGAGTATGCCTGCGAAGCGGAGGGCGCGCGCGCGTTCGATGAGTCGCGGGATTTCGAGCGCCTCGGGAGTGTCGGGCTCGACGCCGCAGCGGTGGTAGCCGCAGTCCACCTTCAGGAACAGGTCGAGCGTGACGCCTGCGCGGCGCGCGGATTCGTCGAGCAGCGGCGGGATGGAGGTGTCGTCGGTGATGAGCGCGAAGCGGTCGCAGAGCTTTGACAGCTCAATCGCTTCGTCGAACTTGCCCGGCTCAATGGGCACGGCATAGGTGATGTCGCGGAAGCCTCCGGCGGCGAAGGCGCGCGCCTCGGCGAGCGTCGAGACGGTGACGGGGCCGTCGCCGCCTTCGGTCTGGATGCGCGCGACCTCGACGCACTTGTGCGTCTTGACGTGCGGGCGCAGGCGCGCGCCGAGCCGCCGTACGCGCGAGCGCATCGCCTCGGCGTTCCGCCTCACGCGCCCCGCGTCGAGCACGAGCGCGGGCGTCTTGATGGTGTGCAAGTCCATGACTGTGTTTGCGTGTGACTATAGCACTTTCGGGGTGGGCGGGTGGAGGGAGGAATTTGAGATTTGAGATTTCAAATGGGGCAGAGGGTTTGCGGCGGCGAAGCGTCGGGCGAGTGGTTGCGTCGGTCGCGTTCGCACGGCGTTTCGCCGCCGCCAGCGGAAGGCGCGAGGCCCCGTCTCGCGCCTCCGAAGGTTGATGAGAGAGCCGCTGTCGGGAGATGGCTGAGCCGTCGCCGAGACGTGGCCGGGCCGTTACGCCCGGGGCATCGTCAGCGGTTGTCGAGTCCTCGTCAGCGCCGTTCGGGCGGGTCGTCGCCGCGCGGCCGTTGGCGTTGCGGCGGGTCTGAGCGCGGCGATTCACGTCGCGGAGCCTCTTGACGTGGAGGCGCCTGCCGGGGCTGTTCGTTGCGCGGCTCCTGACGCGGCGCTTCCTGTCGCGGGGGCTCCTGACGTTGCGGCGGAGGCTCGCGGCGCGGCTCGGGCCTGTAGGGCGGCGGCTCGGCGCGACGCGGTTCTTCACGCCTCGGCTCTTCACGCCGCGGTTCCTCGCGGCGCGGCTCTTCGTGTCGTGGTTCTTCGCGGCGCGGTTCGGGGCGGTAGACGGGCGCGGGCTTCGAGTTGTTGTCGGCCGGACGCTCTTCGCCGCCGCGCTCGACGGGAGATTCTTCGATGTGCGGGCGGACGGGGTTCGTGCGGCGCGTGCGCGGGTCTTCGCCGTCTGCGTGGTTGCGGCGGCGTGCGTTGTTCTCGTCGTCGTTCAGGTTAGGCATGACGGGGTTCGTCGCGTCGGGCGGCGCGGGGCGCGAGCGACGGTCGCGCCAAGGCGAGGCTCGGCGGGTGTCGTCGTTCCCGCCGTTGCTCTCGTTAACGCCGCTGCCGCCGCCGTTATTGTTGTTCCCGCCGTTACCGCTGTTCCCGCGGTTGCCGTTGTTCCAGCCGCCGCCGTTGTTGGGGTCGGTCGGGTTGCGGCGCCATCTGCCGGGGCGTTCGACCGCGCCCGTGTTGGAGTCAACTCCCTGCGAGCCGCCCGCGTTGTTGCCGCCCGCGTCGGAGGGGAAGGGGCGGCGTGGCTCTCGGTTGTTGAAGATGCGCGTGCGGCGCAGCTCATTGTCGAGCGGGACGCCGGGCGAGCGCGTGGCGGCACCGGTCGGGCGCTCTCGCTGCCAAGGCCCGGGCATGCCGGGGCGGTTGATGACGAGCCCGTCGCGTCCGCCCGCGCCGTTGTTTCGGTTGCCGTCCGTGCGCGAGCCGAAGCGCGAGCCGTCGCCGCGCCTGAAGGGCAACTGTCCACGCAGAGGCTCGGAGGCGAGAGCGCGTTGCGCGAAGTTGTCATCCGCCCGGCGCGCGCGCATGCGCCAGTTGCCGAAGTCGCGTTCGGGGCAGGACGAGACGGCGCGCAGCAGCCACGGGTTGATGTGCTGCCGGCGGCCGACTTCGCCGCCGCGGCGCGGGTCTATGTTGCGCGACCACCAGCGTCCGCGCGGGTCGCGCTGGCCGTGCGTGAGCGGATACCAAGCGACGTGGCGTTCGCTCCCGAAGTCGAGCGTGACGAAGGCGACGAGCGCCGGGCGCCACCAAGCGCGGTGGTAGTTGTAGCCGTAGCCGCGCGGCGCCCAGCACCAGTAGTTGTTCACCTGCACCCAGCGGCCGTAGTGGTACGGCGCCCAGCCCCACTCCTCATCGGGAATCCAAGTCCAGCCGTAGGGCGGGCACCACTCCCAATGGCCGTAGCGGTAGGGCGCCCAGTTGTTGTAGTTGTTGACGACCGTCGTGTAGGGGCGCCAGACGTAGCCGTAGTCGTTCGTCTGAATCCAGTCGCCGTAGTTGTCCAGCTCTTCGGCGCCGTACACGTCGGCGTCGTAGTAGCGCTCGCGTCCGTCGTAGCGCAGGCGCGAGGCGAGGGAGTGTTCGCGCTCGTCGTTCCAGCCGTCCCACTCGTCGGGCGTCGCGGCGGCGCCGACCTCCCAGTCGCCCTCGCCTGTTTGGTCAACGGCGAGCCGCGCCGTGCGCCCGTCGCGCAGGACGAAGCCGGAGGTCTGCGAGTAGATGCGCGCGCGGCCGTCGTCGCGGACGGTGACAGTAACGCCGTTGTTGTTCGCGTCAACGCGGTAGAGCCCCGCCTTCTCGGCGGCGACGGTCGTTCCGGGCGCGTCGAGCTCGAAGTACTCCTTCTCATGGTCGAAGCGAGCGAGGCGGAGCGTGGCCGTGCCTTCCGAGAGGCTGAGGGCGATGCCTTCGTCGCGCAGCGTGACGACCTTGAGGACTGAGTCGGGGCCGACGCGTACGAAGTTGCGCGCGTCGGCCTGTATCTCAAGCCGCGAGTTGCGGCCCGTGGCGAGCAGGTCGCCCTCGACGAGCGGCGTGTTCAGCTCCGCGGGCGACCACTCGTTCTCGCCCGCGCGCTTGAGTGTGACTTCGCCCTTGAGGAGGCTGACGCGCAGGACGCGCGCGTGCTCCTCGTACTCGTCGTCCGTGTTGTTGGTGTCGTCGGCGGCGCGGGCGGCGGAAGTTAAAAGAAGTACTGCGGAGAGAATGAAGAGGAGAAGTGCGGGCTTCGAGAGACGTGTGCGCATAACGGTTACGCTCCTTCTTTGTCGGACGGGCTGCTCGGGGGCAGACGGACGAAACCGAGCCGGAATGATCCGGAGAGAAAGCTCTTGCGGACTTTCGTCCTTTGCACGCGGGCGGAGCAAAGGACGTGCCCGTGCCGCATGAATGATGACGTGAGGATTATTGTCCGGCCGTTCTCGCCAACAAACGAAAAGCGGCGGTCGTGTGCTTATGCGAGATGGTGCGCGGCCGGCACTATATGGTGTGAGGAATGTTAGTCGGGCTTGTCAGTCACGCGAAGGCGGGCGGCGCCGGATTTTAACCCCGGCGCCGCCCGCCGCACGGACGAAGGGACGTGTCTACCAAGAAGACGGCCCGAGTCCCGCCCGAAGTCAGGGGCGGTTCAGTTTCCGGAGTCGGGCTGCGAGACGGTGCTCTCGGTCTTGATGACGTTGTCCTCCTTGTTCTGGTCGGCGGTCGCGCTCGAAACCTGCGTCGCGCCGGTGCAGGCGGTGCCCTCCTTGGCGGCGGGGTTGACCTGATAGTAGGCGACGAGTCCTATCGCCTGATCGGTGGAGAGCCGCGGAGTCTTGCAGATTGACCTGCCGGTCTCGCCCCGCGCGGGCGTCGAACAGTCCACGGGCTCGCCCGACTCCTGTTTGAGCGCGACGAAGACCATGTTCGTCGGCACCTCGTCTACAAGCTCGACGCCCTCTGCGATGTCGGGGCCGGGGTTGTGAATCTGAATCTTGAACGAGATGGTCTCGCCGGGGTAGACGAAGTTCGGCCATGCCTTGGCGAGCGTCAGGTCGGCGAGTGGCAGCCTCGGGTTGCGGACGGTGAACTTCGCCGCGGCGCGCAGCCCGGCGGATTCGTCCACGGTCGAGACTATCCACGTGCCGTACTGTAGGAAGCTGCCCGAAGTCGGGATGATGAATTTATCCGTCTGCGGGGTCACCTTAATGTTGGTGTGGTTGGCGACGAACCCGTTGGGCGCCGCCCACTGGAAACGCCGGTAGCGTAACGTCAGCGAGCCGAGAATCGCGCCGGCCTCCGCGCAGACCGTCTCGCCCGGGCTGAAGATGGTCTGCGGGGTGACGCAGTCGGAGGCGTACGTCTTGACGTATTCGGCGGCGGGCGCGAAGGCCGGGGCGGGCGGGGACGGCGCGCTCTTCGCGGCGCCGTTGAGCGCGTAGTTGAAGAAGACGGCCGACGCGGCCAGTGCTAAAGGAACGATGACTCTGCGGGTTGAGAAAACGTACCTGAGGCTCACAGCTTTGTCTCCTCTCGGCGCGTGGGCGCCGATAATCCTGTGTTCGGTTCGACGGGGGATTTTCGGGGGCGGGCGAGAATGAGGGGGGCCGAACTGCTCCTTCCTTGATATTCTGCGGCGCGAATAATACTCCAATTTTCTGCCGAGTCAATAGTCTGTTCCGGCGGCCGCGCGCTTCCGTTTAGCAGGGCGCGCGGCCGTCTTCCCGATCTCGGAGAAGCTCACGTTCAGAATCGGGTACTGCCGCCAGTCCTTGTAGTCGTAGTGCCACCACTCGGGCTCGTAGACGTTGAAGCCTTCGGCTTCCATCGCGGCGCGGAGCAGGTCGCGCAGGCGCCGCTGCTCGGGCGTGCCGCCCGTGTAGTTGATGTGCGAGCGCTCCGACATCTCGTCGTACTCGCCGGGCATCGAGACTTCGCGGCCGGTCTTCAGGTCGTAGAGCGTGAGGTCAACGGCGCAGCCTCGGTTGTGGCGCGAGCCCTTTGCGGGGTCTGCGACGAACTGCTTCTTGTCGGCGGGCGTCACGTCCCAGAAGAGCTTCGTGACAGACCAAGGACGGTAGCCGTCGAAGACCGCGAGGCCGTAGCCTTTCTTGCGTAGCGCGCGGCCCGCGCGGACGAGCGCCTCGGCCGCGGGGCGTTGGAGGAAGGCGCGCGCCTCCGTGTAGACCGCACGGCCCGCGAAGTTGTTGGCCGTCGCGTAGCGCACGTCGAGCTTGATGGTCGGGTCGAGTTTGATTAACTCGACGAGGTCGGGCGCGCGGAACTTGCCTTCCTCTCTGGGCGGCGAGTCCTGCGCGTGTGCGGCCGTCGTTAAGAAGACGAGCGCGCAGGCGAGCGCGAGCGACGCCGTGCGGAGGCGGATGAAGTTCAGCGCGTCTTTCATCAATCTGCTCACTGCGACCAAGGCTTTGGTTTGCGCTCCCAGCGGTGGGGGCGCAGCTCGGCGATGAGCGCGGAGTCGAGCGGGCCGGCGTCGCTGGCGGCGACGTTCGTCTCGACGTTCTTCAGCTTGCGCATCCCCGGAATGATGGTCGAGACCGCCGGTTCGCTCAAGATGAAGCGCAGCGCCATCTCGGGCAGGGTCATCCCGGCGCGCTCGGCTATGGGCTTCAGGGCGTCGGCGCGCTCGACGCTCGGGATGAGGTTTTCGGGGACGAAGAAGGTGTTGCGCCAGTCGCCTTCGGGCCAGCGGCTCTCCTTGGTGAGCGTGCCCGTGAGCGTGCCCTCGTCGAAGGGGACGCGCGCGATGACGGCCACGTCTCGCTCGCGGCAGGCGGGGAACAGTTCGTCCTCCGGGTTCTGGTCGAAGATGTTGTAGATGACCTGCACGGCGTCAATCAGCCCGCTCCGGACGGCGCGCACGCCGTTCCAAGGCTCCCAGCGGTTGATGCTGATGCCGACGGCGTTGATGAGACCTTGAGAGCGTAGCTCGTCCATCTTCTTCGCCCAGCGGTCGTCTTCGACCCACTCGTCCTCCCAGACGTGGAACTGCATCAGGTCGAGGCTTTCGAGCCCGAGATTTTTGAGGCTCCGTTGGACGTACTCCTCTATGTAGTCGGGCGGGAACGTCTCGTCGAGCGCGTACTCGCGCGTGCTCGGCCACTTGCGGTTCTTCGGCGGAATCTTCGAGGCAGTGTAGAGCCTCTTGTCCGGGTTGGCGCGGACGAGCCGGCCCAGAAGCCCCTCGCTGTGCCCCTCGCCGTACGCCCACGCCGTGTCGAAGAAGTTGCAGCCCAGATCCACCGCGCGCTGTAGAGAGCGCAAAGACTCCTCGTCGTCCGAGCCCGTCCAGCCGCCCATGCCCCACATGCCGTAGCCGATCTCGCCGACCTGCCACCCAGTCCGTCCGAATCTCCTGTACCGCATCGTCCCTCCTCGGCTGCACCTGTACGAAATTTCGTCCCCGCCACAGTCCGGTTCGTCACGCGTGCCCGTCGGCTCGTCCCAGCTTGTGGCCGTTCGTCACATTTAAATTGAGCGTTTGATACGCGGCGGCGCATTCTTACGCGTTAATAATGACAGCCCTGCGCGGGCCGAGTCGTTAGAAAAAAGGAACCGGCCGCGAAGAATTTTTGAAACCAACCGGGGGCCAGCGCCACTAACAGGCGAGACCGAAGCCGAGAGCAGAAGGGCGGCGGTAAAAATGAACCGCCCGCGCCGCACGAGCGTTGAAGACTGTTAACGACTGTGAACGACGAACGTCATTCATTGTAAGCGAAAAAAAGTTGCCACGAAATCCCGGCGGCTGGTGTTTTGCGAATAGGAGAATGGGGAAGTAAGGACGAAGCGGTACGGAAGGCGGCGCCGAACGCCGTCAGGTAAAAGGCGGGTAAGGGTTATGAAGCACAGATCAGTCATCGCGTTCGTCATCGTCGCCGCGGCACTCTTCGCCGCGCCGCAGCTCTCGCACGACCTACAGTCTCTCAGGAGCGGTCTGGGCATGCGCCTCCGCGGCGAGCTGCTCCAAGCCTTCCTGAGCATGCACACGGAAGACGGCGGCGCGGCCGTCGTTGCCCCGTCCGCGCGCGGCGCGCAGACGCTCCTCGCCTCCTGCACGAAGGTCAAGGCGGAAGCGGCGCCCGCGAAGGCGACGAAGAAGAGTGAGCCGCGGGCCGCGGTCGAGCAGACGGAGGAGACGAACTCCCCGGAACCGGCCATGCACCTCGCGATGCTGGCCGAGCCCGCGGACGCGCCCGACGTTTGGAAGTCGAAGGCCGTGCGCGCGCACCTCGACGCCGTCGGCGAGGCCGTGGCGTCGCGCGGCGAGCTCTCGAAGGAAGTCGCGATGATCGTCCCGCCGGACATCAGCATGGATCCGCCTCCGCCCACGGTCGCCAAGGCGACCGCCGCCGCGGCGAAGGCGA
Source organism: Pyrinomonadaceae bacterium (assembly GCA_035248785.1). Lineage (GTDB taxonomy): Bacteria > Acidobacteriota > Blastocatellia > Pyrinomonadales > Pyrinomonadaceae > QHXN01. The sequence continues at coordinate 82,475 of DATFHD010000077.1, forward strand.
ACGCGGCCGCCGCGCTGAAGCGTGAAGAGGTCGAGGCGCTTCGCCACGTGACATTCGTCGCCACGAGCTTCGACGGCCGGCGGCTCAACGTTCAGGCGCCGACCGAGGACGCTCTGCGGCGGCTGAGCGAGTCGCTGCCCGGCAGCTTCGAGTTCCGCGTCGAAGGCGACGGCTCGAAGACGAAGACGATGAAATTCATCAAGCGCGAGGGCGGCAGGCCGGCGGCCGCCGCGCCCGCCCCGCGCGCGCAGAGGTTACCGGGCGCGGTCGCTTGCACGGCGGTCGCGCCCGCGCCCGTCGCGGAGATTCTGTCCGCGGGCGAATGAGTGAGGCGCGTCGGTCGCCTCACAACCGATAGACGCTTTTCCTTCGGCGGCGGGTCGAAGGTGACGACAGCGGGCGGGAGAGTTAACCGCACTCGCCCGGCAGGCCGGAACGACAGCCCGGAAGTATTTAACCCCTCCGAAACGGTCGCGGTCTTCTGAACAACTCAACTGGCTACTACCTCGCACGAGCCGGGGACAAGTACCCGTGTGTCCGGACTCGTGTGCCCCTCGCGTAAAGGTCTTGGGCGCCTGACTGGAGAGAACCGATGAACTTCCCGAAAAGAGTCGCGCTGCTGTGTCTGATATCCCTCGCCTGCACGGCCGCCGCGAGCGCGCAAACCAAGGCCCCGGCCGCGCCGACGCCCGACGTGGCGAAAGCCGTCACGCCGACCCCGCTGCCGACGCCCACGCCCGCGAAGGCCGAGTCCCCCGCGCCGTCCAACTCGGCGAGCAGCGTGACGGCGACCCCGCCCGCGAAGTCGAACGCCGCGAAGGCGGACTCTAAGAAGGAGCCCGCGAAGGCCGCGCCGAAGGGACTCCCCGCGCTCCCGCCCGAGAAGGCGCAGGCCGTCAACATCCCGCGCTTCGACAAGGCGCCCGTCATAGACGGCAAGCTGGACGAGGAGGTCTGGAAGTCGGGCGCGGTCTTGAAGGACTTCTACCAGTTCTACCCCGGCGACAACTCTGCGCCGAGCGCGCCCACGGAAGTCTTCATCGGCTACGACTCGAAGTTCCTCTACGTCGCCTTCCACTGCTACGACGACCCGACGAAGGTGCGCGCGACGACCGCCAAGCGTGACAACATCTTCGGCGAGGACAACGTCCGCCTCTACCTCGACACCTTCAACGACAAGCGCCGCGCCTACGTCCTCGGCTTCAACCCGCTCGGCGTGCAGGCCGACGGCATCCACACCGAGAATCAGGGGCTCGACCTGAGCGTGGACATCGTGATGGAGTCGAAGGGCGCGCTCACCTCGGACGGCTACGTCGTCGAGGTGGCGATTCCGTTCAAGTCTCTGCGCTACGACGTGGGCAAGGGCAAGCAGTGGGGCATACACGTCTGGCGCAACATAGACCGCAACAACGACGAGCTCGACTCGTGGATGCCGATGGAGCGCGACGCCTCGGGCACGCTCAATCAGGAGGGGCACATCACGGGGCTCGAAGGCATCGCGGCCGAGCGCACCATCGAGCTGATACCGAGTTTGACTGTCTCGGAGACGGGAACCTTCGTGCCCTCGATGCTCTCGGGGCAGCGAGCACTGATGCGCGCGCAGGGGTTGGTCGTGCCGCCCGACGCCGGCCGCTTCGTCAACCGCCCCGTCGGCTTCGACCCCGGCCTGACGGCCAAGTTCGGCCTCAACGCCAACACGACGCTCGACCTCGCCGTCAACCCAGACTTCGCGCAGGTCGAGGCCGACGCCACGGTCAACACGGCCGGCGTGCGCTTCCCAATCTTCTTCGAAGAGAAGCGCCCCTTCTTCCTCGAAGGCATCGAAATCTTCCGCACGATGATTGCCGCCGTCCACACGCGCACGATTGTTGACCCGGACATCGCGGCGAAGCTGACGGGCAAGCGGGGCCGGACGACCTACGGCGTACTCTTCGCCTCGGACAACGCGCCCGGCAACCTCGGCGACGGCGACCGCGACTTCGTCCGCGCCACCGACGACCTCTCGGGCGTCCACGACGACGCGGCGCGCACCGACCTCGCGGCGAGCCGCGGCTCGCTGCTCCGCGTGCTCGACAAGAACTCGACCGTCGGCATCGTCCGCGTCAAGCGCGACATCGGCAAGGAGAACAGCATCGGCTTCCTCGCCACCTCCTACAACTTCGTCGGCAGCAGCAACTACGTCGGCGGCTTCGACGGCCGCTTCCGCTTCAACAAGCAGACGACCCTTGAGTTCCAAGTGCTGGGGACGAACGCGCGCGACTGCACGCTGGCCGACGACCCCGCGAAGGACGTGTGCCGGACGCGCAACGGCTTCGCCTACGCCTACCTCCTCCAGCAGAGCAAGCGCCACTGGTGGTGGAACATCAACGGCGCGGCGCGCACGGCCGACTACGTCGCGCGCGTCGGCTTCACGCGCCGCGTGAACACGAACAACCACAACCTCAACGTCGGCTACACGTCCGAGCCGAAGCCGAAGAAGAAGATCGTCTCGTGGGAGGTCTACAACTACCTCGGCGGCAACCACGACTGGCAGGGGCGCTTGCAGAACTGGACGTACGAGGGGCAGGTCGGCCCGAACATGCAGCGCCAGACCTACGTCCGCGCCGGCTACAACACGGGCTACGAGCGCGTCTTCGCCTACGAGTTCGGCGAGACCAGCTTCGCACGCCTCCGCCCCGAGGTCTCGGCCCGGTCGAAGAACGTCTTCGCCTACGCCGGCTCGACGCCTTCGAAGAAGTTCGTCCTCAACTACTTCTTCGGCTACCGCTGGGGGCAGCTCGATTACGACTTCGGCGCCGGTCGCCGCTTCCCGCGCGCCTCGGCGTCGGCCGTCGCCGCGCGCGCCGCCACCGAGGCCGGACTCTGCGACGCGGGGGAAGGGCAGGCGCTCCCCTCCGAGTGCGCGGGCACGCTCGACCCCGGCACCGGCAACCTGCTCTACACGAACGGCGGCGTCACCTACAAGGCGACGAAAGACCTGAACATGGCGCTCACGTTCTCGAAGAACAGGCTGACGCGCGACGACACGGGGCAGGTCGCGTTCGACTCGAACATCTACTCGCTGAAGACGACCTACCAGTTCACGCGCTTCGCCTTCCTGCGCGCGCGCGTGGACTACAGCTCGATCACTTCGAACTACCGCGGGCAGTTCCTCTTCGGCTGGACGCCGAACCCCGGCACGGCCTTCTACGCCGGCTACAACGACGACATGAACCGCGGCTACTACAACCCCTTCTCGGGCCAGCCCGAGCAGGGCCTGCGCCGCAACGGCCGCACCTTCTTCATCAAAGCCTCCTACCTCTTCCGCCGGAGCTTCTGACGGGGGGTAGACAGTAGACAGTAGAAAATAAAGGCGGCGCGTCCGGTTCATAGTCGGAGCGCGCCGCCTCTGTTTTCCTACTGACTAGTGTCTACTGTCTACTGTCTACTTCATTTTGCCTTTCCACCCGCGGCGAGTCGGGGTATGATTCCTCGCCCGACGTTTCGGCCGGGGGCGGCAGCCTCGCCGGAATCGCCGGACGCCCCGCAACCTTCTCGACGATTTTTCGTATATACATCACGGACGGCGGCACGGTCAGGCGGCTCGACGAGAGCCATAACAACCCCCGGCGCCGCCCCCGAACCGAAGGCGTTTAAAATTGGGCGCCATACTCGCCATCACAATCCTTCTGGTCTTCGTCGCCTCCTTCGCCGTCTACCGCACGAAACGCGCGCAGTCTAAACGTGACGCGGACGAGCTTCCGCCCGCGATGCCGCCGCGCGCCCTCTTCGGCGGCGACGCGCCCCTCCTCGTGTGCCGCGAGTTCGAAGACGAAGGCCGCGACGAAGAGGCGCGCCGGAAGAAGATCCGAGACGGAGTCCTGCGAGCGCGCGCCGAGACGGGCGACTTAAGCGCTCTGGACGAGGCGCACGCGGCGGGCGACGAGGCGCTGTACCGCTCCGTACTCGACGGCCTCGTCGCGCACGCGGCGGGAAGTCAGAAAGCCCTGCGCGCGCTGGCCGCGCACGTCGCGCGCGGAAAGAATTTGCGCTCCTCGACGGCGCTCGCCGAGTTGCTGGCGGGCGGATGGAGGCGCGAGCCGACGCGCGCGGCGACCGCGGAACTGCTCCGCGTCGCGGCGCTCTCGGACGACGCCTCAACCTTCGGGAGCGTCGTCTCTGAAGTTCTACAGTCGTGGGAGGAGGGGCGGCTCGCTACGTTGAGCGCCGGGGAGTTGCGCTCGCTCTTCGAGGGCGAGTACTGGCTGCTCTCCTCGGAGGCAAAGCGCTCGGGCGCGGGCTTCGTCCTCAAGCAGAAACTCGCCGACGCGCGCCGCCGCCTCGCGGCGCGCCCGGCCGACGACACAGAAGCGGGCCTTCCCCTGAACGCGCCCGCGCAGAAAGAAAGGCCATGAACGACAAACTCTTCGATTACCTCGTAATCGCCCTGCTCGGCTTCGCCGCGCTGATCTTCGTCATCGCCATGATCCGACGCTGGCTCGTCAACGTCGGCGCGCGCGAGATCGCCATCAAGGAGCGGCGCTACCTCGGGCACAAGATGCCCCCGGGCCGCGTCGTCGCCACGGAGGGCGAGGTCGGCATTCAGGCCGACGTGCTGAAGCCGGGCCTGCATTTCGTCAACTGGCCCTTCGAGAAGGTCGTGCGCAAGGTCCCGCTCATCGAGATCGGGCCGGACGAGCTCGGCATCGTCGAGGCCATAGACGGCGAGCCGATGCCGCCGGGCAGAAACTTCGCGCCCGACCGTGCGCAGAACGCGCACAACAACTTCCAAGACCCCATCGCCTTCATCAAGCGCGGCGGCGTCAAGGGCATCCAGCTCCGCACGATTCCGCCCGGCCTGTGGCCCATCCACCCGTACCTCTTCCGCGTCTCGGTCTCGAAGGCGACGACCATCCCGCCGGGCAAGGTCGGCGTCGTCACCGCCTCGGACGGCGACCAACTCGACGCCGGGCGTCTGAACGGCAAGGCCATTGACGGCCACCGCAACTTTCAGGACGCCGAGCAGTTCATCGCCAGCGGCGGCCAGAAGGGGCCGCAGGTCGAGATTCTGACGCCGGGCACCTACAGGATTCTCACGCAGTCCGTCCCGCTCGAAGGCGGCGACCCGAAGCCGGGCCTCTTCTTCGTCCGCCTCTTCGACGCGACCGTGATTAACGAGAATCAGGTCGGCTTGGTCGAAGCGCTCGACGGCGCGCCGCTCGACCCGCGCGACTACGTCGCCACGCCCGTCGAGGGTCACGACAACTTCACCGACGGCAACGAGTTCATACGCCGCGGCGGACAGCGCGGGCCGCAGAAGGACATCCTCCTGCCCGGCACCTACTACATCAACCCGCTCGTCTTCAAGGTCATTCAGGAGAAGGCCGGCGAGATTCGGCCGGGCGAGGTCGCCGTCATCGTCTCGAACGTCGGCAAAGACCCGAGCGAAGAGGTGCGCCGCCAGATGGCGAACAAGGTGCGCGAGCGCATGGAGCGCGAGGAGCAGCAGCACGTCTCCGAGGCGGCCGCGCGGCTCGACAAGCTCGAAGACGAGAACCGCACCGAGGACGAGATTAAGGAAGACCTGCTGATGTCCGACCCGGCCGACCGGCGTCTGGACGAGGGCGCGCACGAGGCTTACGTCGTGCCCGAAGGCTACCGAGGCATACAGGAGTCGGTCGTCGGCCCCGGCCGCTACTACGTGAACACGCTCGCCGTCTCGCCCATTATCATCCCGACGACCAACCAGACCGTCGAGTGGACTGCGGGCGACACGTCGAACACCTTCGACCCGTTCGAGGTCATCTCCAAAGACGGCTTCACGATGCAGCTCGAAGTCCGCGTTGTCTTCCGCGTCAAGCCGGAGGACGCGCCCTTCATGGTCGCCAAGATCGGAGGCATCGAGCGTTTGATACAGAACGTGATGCACCCGCTGATTGACTCGATCTTCCGCAATCAGGCTTCAGAGTCTTCGGCGATGGCGTACCTTCAGAACCGCCACGAGGAGCAGGAGCGCGCCGAGGCTCGTGTCCGAGCGCACCTGCTGAAGTACCACGTGGACGTGGTCAACGTCCTCATCTGCCACATACACCTGCCCGAAGAGTTGATGAAGACGCAGACCGAGAAGATTCTCGCCGAGCAGCGCCAGAACATGTTCAACGCGCAGCGCGAGGCCGAGGAGAAGCGCATCCAGCTTGAGAAAACCAAGGCGCACGCAGACAACCAGCGCGACCTGATGGCCGCGACCGTCGGCGTCGAAATCTCGGGCCGCCGCGCCGAGCAGCGCAAGGCCGAGGCCGACGGCGAGGCGCACTACATCCTGCAAACGGGTAAGGCCGAGGCCGAGAAGGTTCGCCTGATGGGCGAGGCGCAGGGCGTCGCCTACCACGAGCAGGTCAACGCGCTCGGGCCGCAGGGCGTCGCGCTCGTCGAAACCCTCAAGGTCATCGGCGAGAAGGGCGTCCGCATCACCCCCGACATCATGGCCTCGGGCGGAGGCACGGGCGACGGCGGCGGCGGCATCGGCACGCTGCTCCTCTTGAGCCTCTTCAAAGACCGTCTGGGTCTCGACGGGGCTTCCGCCGGCAACGGCTCGGTCGGGAACGGCGCGAAAACCGTGAAATAAGCCTTTTTACAGGCGCTTTCCAAGTTTCGGCCATCCGGAAACGGGTGGCCGAAACTTTTTTGAAACCTCTTCTTGACCGCCTCCGTATTCTGTGTCACTGTATTAGTTGACTGATACAGTCGGTCGCCGGGGGCCACAGTGTTCATTAGCGTTGACCCTTCGAAGGACGTGCCGATCTTCCGGCAGATCGTTCAGCAGATTAAGACGGCGGTCGCGATGGGGCGGCTTCAGCCCGAGGAGCCTTTGCCCTCTGTGCGCCAGCTCGCCGTGGAGCTCGCGGTCAACCCGAACACGGTGGCGCGCGCCTACCTCGACCTCGAAATCGAGGGGGTCATCTACAAGCGGCAGGGCGCGGGCACTTTCGTCTCGGGGCAGGGCGTCCGCGTGTCGCGGGAGGAGCAGCGAAGGGTCTTGGGCGAGCTGTTCGAGCGCGCGCTGGTCGAGGGCGTGAACCTCGGGATGGACGAAGGGGAGTTGCGCGAGACTTTCGAGCGCGTGCTGGAAAAGGTCATGCAGGAGCGTGAGCCCGAAGCGGTCGGGAGTTGAGCCGAAGCGCGGTAGACGCCGCCGGAAACACGAATCATGAGCGCAAACGTCGAATACATGCCCGGGGAGCTGGCCTTGGAGACGCGCAACCTCTGGCGCAAGTTCGGGAAGTTCGAGGCCGTGAAGGACGTCAGCCTCTCGGTGCCGAAAGGAACCGTCTTCGGCCTGCTCGGCGTGAACGGGGCGGGGAAGTCCACCATCATCAAGATGGCGATGGGCCACCTGCGTCCGACCGCGGGCGAGATACTCGTCCTCGGGCGCACGCTCGGCGAAGACCTCGTCGAGATACGCAAGCGCGTCGCGTACGTCTCAGAGAACCGTTACCTCTACGAGTGGATGACGGTCGAAGAGAGCCTTCGCTTCACGCGCGCCTTCCACGAAAGTTGGGACGAGCGGAAGGCGGCGGAGTTGCTGAAGCGCTTCAGCCTGCCGCCGGAGAAGAAAGTCCGGCAGCTCTCGCGCGGCAACCGCGCGCGGCTCTGCCTGCTGCTGGCGCTCTCGTACAACCCCGAGCTCATCATCTTGGACGAGCCGACATCGGGGCTCGACCCCATCGTCCGCCGCGACTTCATCGAGAACATCGTGACCGAGATTGCCGACGAAGGTAAGACAGTTCTCTTCTCCTCGCACATCGTCGAAGAGGTCGAGCGCGTGGCGGACTACGTCGGCATCATCAACGACGGCGAGCTGCTGCTCGTCTCGACTATTGACGACATCAAGGCTTCCTACAAGCGCGTACGCTACGCGACGAACGGGACGCGGCCCGAGGTCGCGGGCGTGCCCGGCGTGCTGGCGGTCGAGAACGGGCGGCACGAGCAGGTCTTGACGGTGCGCGCGTGGGGCGACGAGACGCTCTCGGCGCTCGGCGAGCGCGGAGTGAGGAACCCGGAGGTGCTGCCCATCTCGCTGGAAGACATCTTCGTGAACACTGTGCGCGCCGAGCGCGAGCGGAGGGCCAACTCGTGACGAAAGAGATTCTGAAGGCGCTGCTCTGGAAGGAGTGGCGCGAGACGCGCCTGAAGTGGCTGGCGTTCGCCGTCGCGTTCCACATCCCGCTCTGCATCGCGGGGCTGGTCGTGGCCTTCAGGCCGGAGGCGCGCTTCGACCTCTACGCGCTCTCCGACTCGGTGGTGGCTTACGCCTTCGAGTTCGCGCTCGTCTTCCAGTCGGGCTTCCTCATCACGGCGGGGCTCTTCCTGCTCGCCTTCTTCGCGGTCGGCTCCATCGGCGCGGAGCTGGACAACCAGAGCATGTTCTTCCTCTTCGAGCGCCCCATCAAGCGCTGGCACCTGCTGCTCTTCAAGTACGCAGTCGGCGCGGTGCAGACGACGACGTGCGTGGGGCTCTCGCTGCTGACGACGCTGACGGCCGTCTACCTCGTGACTTCGGCGGCGGCGACGAACGTCAGCCTCGTTGGGGCGTGGGACTCGTTCGCGCTCATCGTGGCGAACGGCGCGCGCGGGGCCGTGTGGACGACCGTCATCGCCCTGATGGTCTACTCGGGGACGTTCCTCTTCTCGGTCTGGTTCGAGAAGTGGTGGATCGCGGTCATCGCCGGGGCGGTCTCGCTCGTCCTGATGTTCTACTTCTTCGGCAGCAACCTCATTGACTGGGTCATCAGCAAGGCCAAGCCGGACGGCAACGAGATCAACCTTGAGTTCTACGGCCGGCTCGAACTCGTGCCGATACTCGCCATGCTGATGATTTCGGCCGGGCTCTACTTCGCGTCGCAGTACGTCTTCGCGCGCAAGGAGATGAGATAAGTTTAGAAGTTCATCGTCTGCTTTCATGAACGGAGGTTCATCGTGGAAAGACTGAAAAGCAAAGGTTTCATCCTGTTCGCGGCGGCGGTGCTGGTGGTTGCCGGCGTGGCGGCGGCGGTGGAGGTCGCGCGGCCGACGAAGGCAGAGAACCCGCGGCTTGAGCGGCTACTGCCGGCCGACACGGTCGGCTTCGTCGAGGTGACAGACCTGCGCGCGCAGGCGCTCAAGGTCATCGAGTCGGAGGCGTGGCGCGAGTTCTCGAAGGAGAACTCGGCGGCCAGCTCGCTCTTCATGATCGGGGCCAACCACGCGGGCACGCTCGACGCGAGCTACGCCTTGGCGCTTTTAGGCGTCGCGCCGAACGCGGACGGCAAGCCCGAGCCGCAGTTCGTCATCGTCGGGCAGTTCAACGACTGGGGGTCGCGTTACACCTTCGAGAACCGCGTGCTGCGCTTCGTCAAAGACGGGCAGTCGAAGGGCGTCGAGGCCAAGACCGAGGAGGTGGACGGCGCGCGCCTCGTCACGGTCAGGCGGAACGGCGTCCAACGCTTCACCTACGCGACGAAGGACACCCTGCTCGTCGTCTCGAACACCGAGGCGGCCGTCCGCCGCGTGCTCGACGTGCGCGCGCAGAGGACGCCCTCGCTCGAATCGAACGATAAGTTCAAGCAGGCGCGCGCGGGCTCGGGCGCGGTGGACGGCATGTTCGGCTTCCTCGACGGCGCGGCGCTGACGCGCATCGTTGACAGCGTGCCCGCCGACGACGAGGCGGGCCGGCACGTCGCGGCCTTCAAGCAGTTGTTCCACGGCCTCGGCGGCGCGAGCGTCCAGTCGGCCGGCTTCACCAGCACGTTCGAGGATGGGCGCGTGGTCGAGCGCTTCAACCTCGTCGCGCCGACGAAGGAGGGCGTGCTCGCGACAGTCGCCTCGAACCCGCCGACCGAGCAGAAGCTCTTGGCGCTCGTGCCCGATACGGCCGTGCAGGCTTTCGACGCGTCGGTCGCCAACGCGCCGCAGACCTTCGACCAGTTAATCGCGCTCGCCTCGCAGCTCTCCGAGCAGTCGGGCAAGAAGGGCCCTGCGGACGCGCTCGCGGAGTTCACGGAGAAGACCGGCGTTGACTTCCGCAACGAGATCGTCGGCGCGGTCGGCACGGAGCTGTGCGCCGCGCAGTTGACGGCCGCCGGCTCCGACGAAGGCCCGAGCGGCGTCATCATCGTCAACCTGAAGGACGAGGCGGCGTTCGCGGGCGCGCTCGCGAAGTTCGCCGAGAAGAACGGGCGCGCGTTGACCGAGCGCGAGTACAAGGGCGTGAAGGTGCAGCGCATCGCGGGCGAGAAGGGCGGCGGGCTTGAGTACGCCTTCGCCGGCGGCAACCTCGTGGCGAGCGGCAAGCCCTCGGCCGTCGAGCGCGTCATAGACACGGCGCAGGGCGGGCACTCTCTGAAGGAGAGCGCGGCCTACAAGTCGGCGTCGGCGCAGTTGCAGACGCCCGCGCAGTTCGTCTACTTCAACTCGAACACGGACTACCTGAACCGCCTCGGGCGCACGCTACAGGGCGGCGAGCAGGAGTTCAAGACCGAGGGGCAGCGTGCAACGCTTCGGCCGAGCTTCGCCTTCGGCGTCGCGCAGCCGGACGGCTTCTTCGTCGAGAGCCGCACGCCGCTCGGCACCTTCCCGCGCCTGCTGACGACAGTCACCTCGCGCCTCGGCGGCGAGAAGAAGGACGGCGGCGCGGAGTAAACTGTAAGGCGGAAGCCCGACCGTGAGGGAGGGTGTATAGGTGACAAAGGCGGGATGATGAGAGGCAGCGCGTCTCTCATCATCCCGCCTTCCGCGTCTGACCGATGCCCTCCCTCACGATCGGGCTTCCGCCCGGCTTGACCTAATCCAACCCTCCCGGCCTTCCCCGTCATCTGAGCACAAAATTTCCCCAGACGTCTTGCCAACCCTTTCCGGGCGGCCGTGTCTATCTTAGTGAGCTTGCCCCGGGGACTTCGAGAGTTGACCAGCGAGAACGAACTGATCCGGCGGGCGCAGCGAGGCGACCTCGAAGCCTTCTGCCGGCTCGCGCGCGAGTACGAGCGGCGTGTCTACGCGCTCGCGCTCCAGTACTGCCGGCGCGCGGAGGACGCGGAAGACCTCTCGCAGGAGGTCTGGCTGCGCGCCTTCCGCTCGCTCGCGGGCTTCCGCTTCGAGTCGAGCTTCCACACGTGGCTGCGCCGCATCATGGTCAACGCTTTTCTCAACCACAGGCGCTCGCAGACGTTGACGCGCGGCGAGGTGAAAACGAACGTCAGGCTCGACAGTCTGGAAGAGATGCTCGAAGAACAGACGCTCGCGCGCGGGCTTTCGGAGTCGAACGCGGAGGAAGGCTACCAGCGAAAGATTCTGGCCGGGCGCGTCATGCAGGCGCTCGGCGAGCTGACCGAGCAGCAGCGCCTCGTCTTCTTGCTCAAGCACCGAGAGGGGATGACGTGTCAGGAGATAGCGGACGCACTGGGCTGCGCGCCGGGCACGGTGAAGAAGAGTCTGTTCCGCTCGGTCGAGAAGCTGCGCGCGTCGCTCGGGCTCGGGGAAGAGGTCGGGGCGAGCGCCTCGGGGAACAGTTAGCGAAGTTTGCGATGAGACACGATTGCAAGGCGACCGAGGAGAAGCTTGTTGACCTGCTGTTCGGCGAGGCCGAGGGCGGGCGGCGGGCGGCCCTGCTCGAAGAGGTCGTGGGCTGCGAGTTGTGCGCTGGGCGTTACCGCACGCTGGCGGAGACGCTGAGGGTCTTTGACGAAGCCGCCGACGCGTCTCTCCCGGCGGAAGATTTCTGGGCCGGCTACGACGAAAGACTGAGGAGGCGTATGGCACAAGAGATTCGGACAGACTTCTGGGGAAGCCCTGTGGCGGGGTTCGCGCGCGGCGAGTACCGCCTGACGTTTGTCGAGGACGAAGGACTCGCGCGCCGTCTCGCGCGAGAGGTGCGCGCGACGGCCGCGCGAGCGGGGCTGACGTGGCCCGAGTTCAGGCGCGACCCCGTCGGATTCACGCGTCGCTCTTTCGCGGCTTACGGCCGCGCGGGGCTCGACTTCTTCTCGCAGCGCAACGTGGCGACGGCGACCGCGAGCGCGTTCCTGTTCGTCGCGCTGCTCGTCGGCTCGGTCTTCGCGCTTGAGCGTCTGCGCGCGCGGCAGTCGGCGGGCGTGAACCCTTACGACAATCTGCAAGTCGTCGGCTGGGTTGACCCAGAGAACCCAATCCCGAAAGAGCAGCCGACGCCCGACAGGGGCGCGGCCGGCATGAACGAAGGCAAGGGCGGCGGCTCGAAGCCGAAGTACGAGAAGCCCGCGGGCGGCGGCGGCGGCGGACGTGAGGAGCAGTCGCCGGCTTCCGCGGGCAAGCTCCCGACGGCGCAGTTGGAAGTGCCCCCCATCTTAACGGCGAACCCGAAGCCGCCGCCGATGAACGCGCACCTGCCGACGCCCGTCACGATTCAGGTTGACCCGATGCTCGTCAAGGTTGACCCCAGAGACGTGCCCTACGGCCTTCCGAACTCGACCGAGACCACGCCCTCTTCCGGGCCGGGCCACGGCGGCGGGATGGGCGAAGGCACG
>DATFHD010000078.1:0-24499 GCA_035248785.1 Pyrinomonadaceae bacterium
AAGCGCTCCTCGGTCGCGGCGCGCTCCGACTCCTCGATCAGCTCAAGGAAGTGGCGGCCGATGAGCGAGTCCTTCGCGCAGCCGATCATCGCCGCGCCCGCGCTGTTGATCCACATCAGGCGGCCCTCGGGGTCAACGGCCGAGATGTTCTCGCGCGCGCTCTCAAGCACGTGTTCGAGGAGCGACTGGCGCTCGCGCGCGACGGCCTCGATCTGCCTCAGCTCCGAGAGGTCGCGCACGGTGCAGACGGCGCCGAGCCGGCCCGAGTCTTCCGTGACGGGCTCGGCCGTGATGAGGAGCGTGCGCCCGAGCCGTTCGGGCGTGTACTCCATCGTCACCGCGCGGCGCTCGGCCGTGGCGCGCTCGACGATGCAGCCCTCGCCGCGCGAGGCGCGCAGGATGTCGCAGCAGCGGCGCCCTAGAAGCTCCTGCGGCTCGGTCGCTTCGAGCGCGGCGCCCGCGCGGTTGACGCGCGCGAGGCGGCGGTCGTGCGAGAAGATGAAGATGCCGTCCGACATCGCGTCGAAGGTCGTCTCCCAAGTGCGCTTGGCGCGCTCGACGAGCTGGAAGAGTTCGGCCTGACGGACGGCGATGCCGGTCTGGTCGGCGAGGGCGCGAGCGAGCGAGATGTCTTCGGCCCGCCAGCGACGCGTCCCGCGCACCGTCGAGATGGCGAAGCAGCCGGGCACCTCGTCGCCGACGCGGATGGCGACGTACATGATCGAGCGCGTGCCGAGGCGTTTGAGGATGTGCTCGTAGACGTGCCGGACGGCCGGGTCGTGCTCCGCGTCCTCGAAGGCGAGGACGCCCGCGTCGCGTATCTTCTCGATGAGCCCTTCGACGAGCGCGACGGGGTACTCGGCGCCGGCCGTGGAGACGCCGGGCGCGGTGTACTCGGCCACGCTGCGGACGGCCTCGGCCTCCGGGTCAATCATGAAGAGGGCGCAGCGGTCTACGTCGAGCTGCATGCCGAGCTCGCGCGTCGCCGCGCGGAAGACTTCGCCCGCGTCGAGCGACTGTCGGACGGTGCGCGTGATGCGGTTGATGAGTGCTTCGCGCTCGGCCTGCGCGCGGAGCTTCTCGGCGTCTCGCTGTCGCGCGACGAGCTGCGCGGTCTGGCGCGCGAAGGCGACGGCCGGCAGCACGCTGCGGCGGTCGGGCGCGGCGCCCGAGCGCGGGTCGTCGAGCGCGATGAGCCCGATGAACTCGCCGTCGTGCGTGACGAGGGGGACGAACAGCTCGTCGCCGTCCTGCCACGCGCGCGCGCCGTAGGGCGGCAGCGGGCGCGGCAGTTCCGTCTTGAAGCGGTGCGCGCCGAACTCGTCGAGCACGCCGTAGTGGCTCGGCGGGTAGTAGGCGGCGTAGCCCAGCTCGCCCACGTCTATGCGCACGCCGCGCGCGACGAGGCGCGCGACCTCCTCGCGCGAGTACCAGCGCGAGGCCGAAGCTTCGATGTGCTCGCGCGGGACGTTCGAGGAGTAGGAGAGGACGCGGCTGCCGTGCCCGCCCTCGTTGAAGAGGAGGACGGCGCAGGTGCGGTAGTCCGTCAGCTCGGTGATGGTGTCGGCGAGCCCCGCGAACAGTTCTTCGAGCGCGCGACCTTCGCGGGGCGCGGCCGCGAGCGCCGTCAGCGCTTCGAGCTGTCGGACGGAGGCGCTCAGAGGCTCTTCCGGCGCGTCTCGCTCGGCGGGCAGGGTGTCGGACAAAGGCATTGCTGTCTCTCGTCGAAGGGAGATGAGAAGGCCGCACGGCTTCCGTCTAGATTTTCGAGAGGCGGGGCTTTCGTCTCGGCTGCGTGAGGAATCCGCCCCACACGGGGCAAGCTTGAATATAACAAAGGTTTAGCGGCGTTGTCATCAGGAAAGAGCGCCCCGCGCCCCGCACGTGCCGACGGAACAGCGGTCAGAACCGCCTGCGGTAGCGGGCGGGTCAGGGTGACGCCAAGAGGGCCGTCAGGAGTAAGACAGACCCGCCCGCTACCGCAGGCGGTTCTGACCTGCCTCGCCGCGCGGCACGTTAGAACATCCGCGCGCCTTGTCGGCGCACGCGGATTTGGCGTTAGCGCACCGGGATTTGGTCTTGGAACAAGCGGATTTGGTCTTGGAACAGCCGGATTTCTTGTTGGAACACGCGAATTTCTAATTGGAACACGTGGATTTGGTCTTGGAACGGCCGGATTTGGTCTCGGAACACATGGATTTCTAGTTAGAACACACGGATTTGGTGTCGGTGCGCGCGGATTTGATACTGGCGCGGGGCGGGGCGGGGCCGGTGCGGGCTTTGGGGTCGAAAAAACCGGAGGCGGCGAGTGTTGCGTCTCGCCGCCTCCGTTCGTTTCGCTTCCTGTCTTAACTGACGACCGCCTACTTCGTCCTCGGCTTGGCGTCCACGGCGCTGCGCGCGAAGTAGCCCTGACGGTAGGTGAGGCGCATGCCCTGCTTCTTCAGCTCGGCGTTGGTGACTTCGATCTGCACCTTGCGGAACGAGCCGTCCTTCGACTTGTTCGAGGGCGAGTAGGCGATGAGGTACTGCGAGCGCAGTTCGTCCTGAATCTGCGCGAAGGCCGCGCGGAGGTCGTCCTCGTTGCGCGGGAAGTAGGCGCGCCCGCCCGTGCGCTCGGAGATTTTGCGAAGGCTGCCCTCGTCCACGCCGTCGAAGCTGAAGCTGTCGCCGATGCCGACGGCGTAGATGATGGCGTCGGCCTTCAGGGCCGAGTCAACGGCCTCCTGCATCTTCATGCGGCTCGAAGTGTCCACGCCGTCGGTGAGCAGGATGATGGCGCGGCGCGTCTTGTCGGAAGTCTCTGAGAGCACTTCGCGCGAGCAGACCCAGACGGCGTCCCAGATGGCGGTCGAGGCGGCGCGCGCCTGATTGTCGCCCGAAATCGGGGGCGTGCCGACGAGCACCCCGCCGCCGACGTAGCCCGAGGGCGGCGTGAACTCGACGTGGTCTATGGCGCGGCGCACGCGCGCGATGCTGCCCGTCAAGCCCTGTTCGAGCGTGGCGTCGCCGGTGAACGAGAGGACGGCGACCTCGTCCTTCTGCTGGCGGATGACGGAGTCAACGAAGCGCTGCGCGGCCGACTTCTCCTCAGGCAGCGTGCGCTCCTGCGAGGCGGAAACGTCTATCAGGATGGCGAGCGAGAGCGGCCGGTCGGTCTCGCGCTGGAAGGTGAAGACCTGCTGCTCGACGCCGTCTTCGAGGATGCGTATGTCCTCCTGCTTGAGCGTGGTGACGAAGCGCTTGCCCTTGTCCACGGCCGTGAAGAGGACGTTGGTCAGGTCGGTCTCGACGCGCTCCACGTCGTCGTCGTCAATCGGCTCGTCCTGCCGCTGCGCCGGGCGCTGCGCCGGACGCTGCGGCTGCGACTGCTGCTGCGCCCCGACGACGACAGCGCCCGACACGCACGCGCCCACCGCCAGAGCCAAGACGAGCGCGAATGTTTTTTGACTTAACATCTCTTTCCTCAAGGTGAATGGTGAATGGTAGGAACCGATTTCAACCATTCACCATTTACCTTTCACTTCCTTATCAAATCCCTGTCCGCCGTGTAGCCGCGCTTGGCGTTGACCTTGTACTTGTCGCCGCCGGCCGTGACCTTGACCTCGATGCGGCGGTAGCTGCCGTCGAAGGGCGGGTCGGGGCGGTAGGTGAGGAGGTACTGCGAGCGCAGCTCCTCGCCGATCTTCTTGAAGGCGCGCTCCAACGCGAGCATGTCGCCGGTGTAGAAGGCGCGGCCGCCCGTCGCGTCGGCGAGGCGCTGCAATTCCTTGTCGCCCGAGTCCTTGACGGTGCCGGCCTCGACGCCCGGGACGGAGCTGCCCGTAAACCCGCCCTTGGTCGAGATGGCGAAGATGATGGTGTCGGTCTTCTGCGCGATGGAGATGGCGTCGTCTATGCGCGCGCGGCTGTAGGTGTCGTCGCCGTCGGTGATGAGGACGATGGCGCGGCGCGGGCTGGAAACGCCGCGCATCTTCTCGTCGCAGAACTGCCAGATGGCGTCGAAGAGCGCGGTCTGCGTGCCCGGCTTCTTCACGCCGTCAATGGCGCGTTCGAGCAGGTCGAGGTTGCGCGTGAAGTCCTGCCGCAGGTTGACCTCGTCGTCGAAGGTGACGAAGGCGCCCATGTCCTTGCGCGTGCGCGTGACGGTGTAGAGGAAGTTCTTCGCCGCCTCCTTTTCGAAGCCGAGCTTGCCCGAAGTGGAACTCGAAGTGTCCATCAGGACGCCGATGTAGATCGGCAGCTTCTCAAGCTCCTGTATCTCGCCGAGGAAGTCGAACTGGACGGGGCGCTTCTCCTCGAAGACCTGAAAGTCGCTGCGCGTGAGCCCCGTGACGGGCGCGCCCTTCTTGTCGAGCACGGTGACGGGCACGCGCACGACGCGCGACGTGGTGCCCTCTTCGACCTCGTCGCGCTGCGGCGTCGGCGTCTGCTGCGGCTGCGCGCCCTGCCTCTGCGGAGTCTGCCGGCGCGCGTCGGCGGCCGTGCCGACGAAAAGGGCGCAGGCCAGTGCGGTCAACAGAATCGGGAGCCTTGCGATTTTCATAAGCGGATGAAGGGGAGCGCGGGCGAAACCTCTGGGACTGTAGCCGATTCGAGCACCCATTTCGATGCCCGCGGCCGTCGCGGTCGTTGCTTCCCCGTGAGCGACAGTATATAGCGATTTCCGATTAACCGCGACTTTTAGCCGGGAGCACGCTCAGGCAGTTTCCAGCGCGTCCAGAAAGTCGGACAACTCGGGCGGGAGCGGGGCGTTGAAGCTCATCCACTCGCCCGTGGAAGGGTGATGAAAGCCGAGCCGTTCGGCGTGTAGGAACTGGCGGCCGAGGGCGGCGACGCGCGCGCGCAGGCGCGGGTCTGCCACCGTCTTGTCGCGCCCGCCGCCGTAGGTCTCGTCGCCGACGACCGGGTGCTTTATCCAAGCGAGGTGGACGCGTATCTGGTGCGTGCGCCCGGTCTTAATCTGCACGTCCAGAAGCGTGAAACGCTCGTAGCGGCGCCGCACGCGCCAGAGCGAGAGGGCGGCGCGTCCGCCGCGCACGACCGCCATGCGCGTGCGGTTGCGCGGGTCGCGCGCGAGGGGCTCTTCGACCTTCCCCTTCTCCTCGCGCGTCACGCCGTGGACGAGCGCGACGTAGGACTTGAAGACCGTGCGGGCGCGGAACTGCTCGGAAAGACTCTCGTGCGCGCGCGCCGTCTTCGCGACGACGATGACGCCCGACGTGTCGCGGTCGAGCCGGTGGACGATGCCCGGCCTCAAAGAGCCCGCGTGTTCGGACAGTTGGTTGAAGTGGAAGGCCAAGGCGTTGGCGAGCGTGCCGGAAGGCACGCCGGCCGCGGGGTGTACGACGAGCCCCGCGGGCTTGTTGACGACGACGACCTCGTCGTCCTCATGTAGCACGTCGAGCGGAATCTCTTCGGGCGCGACCTCGGAGGGCGGCGGCGCGGGCAGCTCGACCTCGACGCGCTCGCCCGCGCGCAGTTTGTGCGAGGGCTTCGCCGCGCGCCCGCCGACCAGCACGTCGCCGTCGTCAATCGCGCGCTTCAGGGCCGAGCGGCTCACGCCCTCGACGCGCGCCGCGAGGAAGGCGTCGAGCCGCGCGCCCGCGTCCGACGCCTCCGCCACGAACGCGAGCGCCGGTGCGGCCTCCGCCTCGTCAACAACTCCCTCGGTCACTTCCTCGTCCATAAAGGGCTGTCGTTAAGCCGAGGCGGGCGCGGCGGCTTCGCGTTTGGCGCGTCGGCGCCGAAGGAGGAGGAAGACGGCGCCGCCGATGACGACGACGAGGCTGATGAGCTGCGAGGTCGAGAGGTGCGTGAGCGTCGTCAGCCCCGCGATGTCGCCGCGCGGGTCGTCGCGGAAGAACTCGATGGTGAAGCGCGTCAGGCCGTAGAGCACCGCGTAGACGGCGATGACCTGCCCGTCGAAGCGCTTGCGCCGGTGGAGCCGATAGAGAAAGACGAAGATGACGAGCGCCGCCGCCGACTCGTAGAGCTGCGTCGGGTGCAGGTAGAGCGGCGAGCCGTCGGCGTCAACCGTCGGCACGCCCGTAATCATGTGGCCCAGCTCCGTGAAGTGGACGCCCCAAGGCGCGTGCGTCGGCCGCCCCCAGCAGCAGCCCGCGGCGAAGCAGCCCTGACGCCCGACCGCCTGACCCAGCGCCACGCCCGGCGCGAAAGCGTCGGTCACCTTCCAGAAAGAGAGCTTGTAGCGGCGTATCAGCAGCACGCCCGTCAGGAGCCCGCCGAGGAAGCCGCCGTACCAGACGCCGCCCGAGCGCAGGAAGTCTATCGAGAGCAGGTTGCGCCAGTCCGACCCGTACTCCGGTTCGGCCAGCATCAGCAGGAGCTTCGAGCCGACGAGCCCGCCGAGCAGCATCCACAAGCCCAAATCGAAGACGCGCTCGCGCGGCAGCCCGTCGCGCCCCGCGAGGCGCGACGCCACGAACAGCGCCGCCATGAACGCCAGCGCCAAAAGCACGCCGTACGTGTTCACGGGGAAGCTGCCGATGCGAAAAAGTTCAGGGTACATCTGAGTAGACAGTAGTCAGTAGTCAGTAGTCAGTAGAAAAGCCTTCCTTAGCGAATCGTCCCAGCAACAGCGTCAGTCGTCGCAGCGCGGAGCGCTACTGACTACTGTCTACTGTCTACTGTCTACTTTTTCTTAATCCCCTTCACGAAGGCGACGAACTCCGTGATGAGTTTGTCGGCGACGGGCAGCGAGGGGTCTGCGTAGGACGGCCCCTGCTGCGCGCGGTCGGCCGGCGTCAGCTTCAGGACGTGGTTCATGCCTTCGACCGTGACGAGCTTCGCGTCGGGCTTCGCGCGCGCGAGCGCCTGCGCGTCGGCGGCCGTGACCTGCCAGTCGCTCGTCCCCTGCACGATGAGCACGGGCGTCTTGAGCTTCGCGATCTCGACGGCCGGGTCGTACTTGAGCCACGAGATTAGGTACGGCTGGACGCTCTGCCGGAAGAACGGCGCGAGGTTCGGCGGGAAGTCTGTGACCGTCTTCCCCTCGGCGAGCGACTTCAGGATGTCTTCGGTCTGCTTGTAAAGCTCGGGCGGGAACTGCGGCTTCACCTGTTCGAGGAGGAGCACGTCAATCCTGCGCCCCGGCCCTTCGAGCGAGGCGTAGCCGTCGGCGCCCGCGCGCTCGGCCGCGACCATCCCGATGAGCGAGCCCTCGCTGTGCCCGGCGACGAAGAGCTGCGAGAAGCGTCTGTCTTCGCGCAGACGCTTCGCCCACAGCGTCGCGTCAATGATGTAGGTCTCGAAGGACAGGCTCGCCTCGTCCTTCATGGCCGCCCTGCTCTCCGCGACGCCGCGCTTGTCGTAGCGCAGCGACGCGATGCCTTCGGCGGCGAGCCCTTCGGCGAGGTACTTCAGGCTGTTGTTCCCGCCGGGCAGCCCGCCGATGTTGCCGTCGCGGTCGGTGGCGCCGGAGCCCGAGATGATGAGCACTACGGGGTAAGGAGCCTTGCCGCGCGTGGGCACTTCGAGCGTGCCGTAGAGCTTGCCGTCCGGCGTCTCAAGTACCAATGGCTCGGGGTGCGACACGGCCGGCGTCATCGGCGCCGCCCTTTCGGGAGCCGGCGCGGGCTTATCGGGAGTCGGCGCGGGGTTGACGGGAGACTGCGCGGGCTTCGTCGTCGGAGTCTGCGCGGGCTTCGCCGTCTCGCCCTGCGCGCGCACGACGCCCGAAGCGCCCGACGCAACGAGCGCGAGCAGAAGGCCGACGACTCCGAGTCTCAAACTTCTCATGCGCCCTCGCTGAAACTTGTTCACGCGCCACCTCCGTCTGTGCCTTTCACCGCCTCGGGCCTTCGCGCGGCCTCGGCCCTCTGCCTGCGCCCCTGCGCGCGCCCTTCGAGTATCAGGTCGAGCGCGAGCAGCGCGGCGCCGGTGCAGATGGCCGCGTCGGCGACGTTGAAGGTCGGCCACTGGTACGAGCCGAGGAAGACCTCTATGAAGTCTATGACGTGGCCGAGCCGCACGCGGTCGGTCAGGTTGCCGGACACGCCCGCGAGCAGCAGCGCGACGGCGCCGAGCACGCGGTCGTCCGTACGCTTCGTGCGGAAGAAGTAGAGGAGGAGGCCGACGACCGCCAGCGACGCCAACCCGATGAGCATCCAGCGCCCGAAGTCGCCCCCCTCCTGCAACTGCCCGAACGCGATGCCGGGGTTCTCGGCGTACGCGAACTGCACGAAGCCGTCCCAGAGCCTCACGACCTCGCCCTTGCGCAGGCGGCTCACGGCCCAAGCCTTCGATGCCTGATCGGCCATGAAGACGGCCGCCGCCGCGAACAGGTACGCCAGACGCCAGCGCATCCCGCCCGCACGCGGAACCGCCGCGCCCGCACGCGGAATCGTCCTGCTCTCAGGCGAACTCACTTCGCTCTCGCCTTCACTCACGCCGCGTCCCCCTCGGCCTCTATCTCGGCCAGCACCACGACGCAGCGCTCGCACGCCGTCGGGTAGCGCGTGAACGTGCCGACGAGCGTCGAGTAGTTCCAGCAGCGCTCGCACTTCTCGCCCGCCGCTCGCTCTACGCGGACGCGCAACTCGCCGTTCGCGTCCGTCTCAAGCAGCGTGAGCGAGACCTGCGAGACGATGAAGACGTAGCGCAGTTCCTCGCGGTAGTGCTCCAACAGCTCGTACGTCGCGCGCTTCGCTTCGAGCCGGACGTGCGCTTCGAGACTGCTTCCGATGAGCTTCGCCGTCCGCGCTTCTTCCAGAGCCCTGAGCACCGCGTCGCGCACCTCGAACAGACGCGACCAACGCTCCAACAGCCCCGCCTCGCGCTCCGCGCTCAAAGCGATGGGGAACTCCGCCATGTGAACCGAAGGCGGGGTCGCAAAGCCCTCGTCAACCACGTTGTCAACGTCCACCGCGCTCCCGCCAGCGACCCTGTCATCAACAGTCTTCATCGCCGCTGCCGCGAGCTTCACCTCGGGCAGGTTCTCCCAGATTTCGTCGGCCGTGAACGAGAGCACGGGCGCGAGCAGCCGCGCCAAGGCGTCCGCGATGTAGTTCAAGGCCGTCTGCGCCGAGCGGCGCGCGTGCGAGCGCGGCGCTGACGTGTAGAGCCTGTCCTTGATGATGTCGAAGTAACGCGCCGACAAAGTTACCGTGCAGAAAGCGTCGAGCGC
The DNA here is from genome assembly GCA_035248785.1 of Pyrinomonadaceae bacterium. GTDB lineage: Bacteria > Acidobacteriota > Blastocatellia > Pyrinomonadales > Pyrinomonadaceae > QHXN01. The sequence continues at coordinate 9,149 of DATFHD010000078.1, forward strand.
GCGGTAGACGGCGTGGAAGTCGTACGCCGTGTAAGCCTCCGTGCAGCGCGCGACGACGCGGTCGAGTTCCGCCAGCGCCCAGCGGTCAATCTCGTGCATCTCGTTCAGGCCGACCGAGTCGCGCGCCGGGTCGAAGCCGTCGAGGTTGCCGAGCGCGTAGCGCGCCGTGTTGCGAATCTTCCTGTACGCGTCTGCGACGCGGCTCAGAATCTCCGGCGAGCAGCGCATGTCCTCGCGGTAGTCGCTGGACGTGACCCACAGACGCAGGATGTCGGCGCCCGAGTCCTTCACGAACTCCTCGGGCGCGATGGCGTTGCCCGCAGACTTGTGCATCGCGCGCCCCTGCGCGTCGAGCGTCCAGCCGTGCGTGACGACGGCGCGGTAAGGCGCCGCGTCGTGCGCCGCGAGGCCGACCATCAAGGAAGAGTTGAACCACCCGCGGAACTGGTCGCCGCCTTCGAGGTACACGTCCGCGGGCCAGCGCAAGCCTCCGTAGGATTCGAGCACGGCAACCGAAGAGACGCCGCTGTCGAACCACACGTCCAGAATGTCCGTCTCCTTCGTGAACTCCGTGCCGCCACACTCCCGGCAAGCGAAGCCTTCGGGCAGAAGCTCCTTCGCCTCGCGGCTGTACCAAGCGTCGGTCGTCTCGCGCTCGAAGACGGCGGCGACGTGTTCAATCGTCGCGCGGTCGGCGACCGCCTCGCCGCACGCGCAGTAGAAGACCGGGATGGGCACGCCCCACACGCGCTGCCGCGAGACGCACCAGTCGGGCCTGCCTTTCTGCATGTTGCGCATGCGATCCGCGCCCCAAGCGGGCACCCACTGCACGCGCTCTATCTCGCGCAGCGCTCCGGCGCGAAGGCTCGACGGCGCTATATCTTCGTTGTCGGTGAAGTTCTCGCGCGGGCGGCCGTCCTCGTCCGTCTCAAGCACGTCCGCCGCGGCCGCGCCCGCCGTCGCGTCGAGCGAGATGAACCACTGCGGCGTGGCGCGGAAGATGACGGGGTTCTTGCAGCGCCAGCAGTGCGGGTAGCGGTGCGCGTAGTCCTCCGAGAAGAGGAGCGAGCCCTGTTCGCGCGCGAACTCGACTATCGCCGGGTTCGCCTCGAAGACGCTCATGCCGGCGAAGTGCTCGACCTCCTGTGCGAAGCGCCCGGCGTTGTCCACGGGGCAGTAGATGTCGAGGCCGTAAGCCTTGCCGATGACGAAGTCGTCGTGGCCGTGGCCGGGCGCTGTGTGGACGAGCCCCGTGCCGGCCTTGCCCGTCGCCTTCTTGTCGCGCGCCTCGCGCACGTCCAACTCGGTCTCGGCGTCGGCCTCGCCGCCGAGCGTGACGTGGTCGCCGAGCATGAGCAACGAAGGACGGTCGAGCCACGCGTGGCGAGCTTCGAGCCTGTCGAGGCGCGAGCCGGGGAAGCGCGCGAGCACCTTCGGCTCCCAAGCGACGTAGTTGTGCCCCGGTTCGAGCCCCGCCGCTTCGGCGAGTTCGCCCGGCTCCTCTTCGCGCCGGCCGAGATCACACTTCTGCGCAACGGCCGAGACGAGTTCACCGGCGACGACGTAGACCTCGCCGTTCTTCTCGTCCTGTATCGCCGCGTACTCGAACTGCGGGTTGACGGCGATGCCGAGGTTGGCCGGAAGCGTCCAAGGCGTCGTCGTCCAGATTAGGAAGAAGACCCGGCGCGGGTCGTCTTCGCTCCCCAGTATCTCGCGCTTGAAAGCCTTCGCTTCGAGCGAGTCTTCGGAGAGTGGGAACTTGACGTAGACGCTCGGGCTCGTGTGCTCGCGGTACTCGACCTCGGCCTCGGCGAGCGCAGTCTGGTCGTGTATGCACCAGTAGACGGGCCGCGCGCCCTTGTAGACGTAGCCGCGCTCGACGAAGCGGCCGAACTGCCGAGCCGTCTCGGCTTCGTAGTGCGGCGACATCGTCAGGTACGGGTCTTCCCAAAGGCCGAGGATGCCGAGCCGCTGGAAGTCGCGCGTCTGGCTCTTCAAAGCGTTCGCCGCGTGCTCGCGGCAGATGCGTCGGAAGCTGGCGACGGGGAGGTCTGCGCGGTTCTTCCCCTTCTCCTTGAGCGCGCGCTCGACGTGCTGCTCGATGGGCAGGCCGTGGCAGTCGTAGCCGGGAACATACGGAGAGTCGTAGCCCATCATCGTCCGCGACTTGACGACGATGTCTTTCAGAATCTTGTTCATCGCCGTGCCGAGGTGTATGTCGGCGTTGGCGTAGGGCGGCCCGTCGTGGAGGATGAAGCGCTCGCGGCCCCGCCGTGAGCGGCGGATCATTTCGTAGAGACCGGTCTCGGCCCAGCGCTTCAGCCGCGCGGGCTCCGACTGCGGGAGGTTCGCCTTCTGCGCGAAGCCCGTCTTCGGCAGGTTGATGGTCTTCTTCAGTTCCAGCGGTGCCTGTGTTGACATGAAAGGTCACATCCTTCGTGAATTTCCGATAGTAGCGCAGCCAAAGGGCAAAACAAAACTGCCGCAAAAAAGCGCCCGGGCTATCTGCTCCGCTGAGGAGGATAGCCCGGGCGAGTTACGTCGCCGTTAAGATGTTTCGGTTTCAGCCGATGAACATCTCCTCCTCCGCGTAGGACTCGTTAATCTGTTTGGGTGCGGGGGCCAGCAGCACTTCGAGTCCGCGCCTGACCCCCGCCATAATCGCGGCGATCTCGCGCGCCGGGTTGATGATGCGCGAGGTGACGTAGTTCGTCGTTATCATAAGCTGCTCGTGCGTCTGGTCTATCGAGTGGCTGATGCGCTCGACGTGGTCGCGCGCCGTCGTGGCTGAGAGGCTGACGACCTCGCGGAGTTCGGCGACCTCGCCGCGGATGAGCGAGAGCGATTCGGAGAAGTGCATCGTCGCCGTCGAGAGGTGGCCCGACATGACCGAGACCTGCTCGGCCACCTCGCGCCCCTGCGCGGCGATGGCCTGCGCCTGCTCGGCGACGGCCGTCACGCGCTCCATCAGCGGCCCGACCTTCAGCTCGACGCTACGCACGGTCTTAACCGCGCGCCCGACCAGCACCGCCACCACGACCATCGCGACGGCGATGACGACGAACGACACGGCCACGACCACCATCACCCAGAAGGCCGGGTCGTTCGTGCTCAGTTGCAAGCCGGGGAATGTCATGTCGGATGACAGCTTCTTAAGACTGGCCGCCGCCTTCGAGCGCGCGGGGCTCGTTCTCGGTGAGCGCCGAGGATTCGGTGCGGCGCTTCTCCTCGCGGTAGGCTTCGCGGCCGGCCTCGATGGCCGAGGTGAAGCGCTCGCCGCGCGTACGCGCCGCCTCGCGCGCGCTCGTCGCCAGCTCGCCGACGCGCGTGCTGGCCGTCTCGTAATAATCGCCGGCCCGCGCGGAAAGCTGCGAGCCGGTCTCTCGCGCGCGGTCAACGCCCTTGCGGGTCGCGTCGGCCAAGTCTTCGCGCAGCTCGCGCCCGGACTTCGGCGCGAAGAGCAGCGCCACGATGGCGCCGACGGTCGCGCCGATGGCGAAGTAAGCGATGCGCGCGCCCGCGTCCGAATCGCCGCCGCCGCGCCTCTGGTTCTGTGACATAAGACCCTCCTTCGAAGGGTTGGAGCCAGATTTTCGGGAAACCTTTGACCTTCAACGCACTATAACAAATGGCTCCAAAGCGGCGCAATGAAGAAGAGGTTAGAGGTCGGAGGTTAGAGGTTAGTAGTTGCGACCGGCGCGTCGCCCGCGTTTCATCCCGCGAGCGCCAGCGGCAAGCCCTTACCGACCTCCGACCTCTAACCTCTGTCCTCCCCTTCCTCACCTTCGTACTGGCGGAGCTTGCGGTAGAGGGTCTTGCGGCCGATGCCGAGCGAGCGGGCGGCGCGCGTCTTGTCGCCGCCCGTGTAGTCGAGCGTGGCCTCGATGGCGCGGCGCTCGATCTCGTCGAGCGTGGCGGGCACGTCGAGCGAGAGCGTGACGTTGCGCCCCTCGGCCGCGGCGCGTTCGCGCTCGCCGCGCGTGCGTGTGCGCTCCTCGCGGGCGGCGCGCGCGATCTGCTCGGGAAGGTCGTCGAGTTCTATCTGCCGGCCCGAGGCGATGATGACCGCGCGCTCGACGGCGTTCTCAAGCTCGCGGACGTTGCCGGGCCAGTCGTAGCTGACGAGCGCCGTCAGAGCCTCGCGCGAGATGCCCGAGATGAAGCGGCCGGTCTTCTGCTTGTAGTGTTCGAGGAAGTGTATGACGAGCGTGTGCACGTCCTCGCGCCGCTCGCGCAGCGGCGGCAGTTGGATGGGGAAGACCGAGAGGCGGTAGAAGAGGTCGCGCCGGAACGTGCCCAGCTCGACGGCGCGCGCGAGGTCTACGTTCGACGCGGCGATGACGCGCACGTCCGAGCGCAGCACCTCGTTCGAGCCGACGCGCGTGTACTCGCCGTCCTGAAGCACGCGGAGGAGTCGCACCTGCGAGGCGAGACTCATCTCGCCTATCTCGTCTAGGAAGAGCGTGCCGCCGTCGGCCTCTTCGAAGCGCCCTCGGCGGCGCTGGCGCGCGTCGGTGAAGGCGCCGCGCTCGTGTCCGAAGAGTTCGGATTCGAGAAGCGTCTCGGGGATGGCGCCGCAGTTGAGCTTGACGTACGGGCCCTCCTTCTGGCGCGAGTTGTAGTGGATGAGGTTGGCGAGCAGCTCCTTGCCCGTGCCCGACTCGCCCTGTATGAGCACGGAGGTCTGCGTGTCGGCGACGTTCAGGGCCAGCTCGCGCGCGCGAAGGATGGCGGGCGACTGGCCGATGATGCGGTCTTCGGCGTGGCGCTCGTGCAGCGCGCTCCTCAGCCTCATCACCTCGACCGAGAGCTGGTCGCGCTCAAGCGCCGTCCCGATCTGGTCGGCGATGCCCTCGACCAGCGCGACCTCGTGCTCGTCGAACGCCTCGCGCGGCTCGCCCCAGACGAAGCCGAGCAGGCCGAACGTCTGCTCGCGAATCGTGACCGGCGCGACGAGCGCCGCGCGCCCGCCGAGCGTGGCGTTGAAGGCGAAGCGCACGGGCTCGGGCAAAGAGGTGTCAATGACGAGCAGCGTACGCGGCTCTGCCAGAAGCTCGACGACCGCGGGGAAGGCCGAGATGTCTATGGACTTGCCGTGCGACTCGATGAGCTCGCGCACGCGCAGCGTCGTCGCGTGCGGCGCGGCCTTGAAGGCGGCGAGGCTGATTGCCTTGCCCGAAGGCTCGACGACGCCGAGCGCGCAGTAGTCGGCGCCGACCAGCTCGTTCGCGCGTTCGAGCACGTGCGAAGTCAACTCACCAAAATCAGAACGCGAGTTGAGCAGGTTAGCGATGCCGAGCAGCGCGCGCGTGCGGCTCGCCTCGCGCTGCTTGTCCGTGTAGAGGCGCGCGTACTGGTAGCCGACCGCGATCTGCCGCGCGATGGACTGGATGAGCGCGACCTCCTCGTCGTCCCAGCGGCGCGCGGCGCGCGTCATGTGCAGGCCGACGAGTCCGAGGACGTTGCCGTCGAGGACGACGGGCACGATGAGCAGCGAGCGCGTCCCCAAACTCGGCGGCAGGAGCGAGGCGCGCGGGTCGAGGCCGGCGGCCGACGTGTCGTCGAGGCGTATGGGCCGGGCGAAGTCGAAGCGCTCGGCGAGCTGTGTGAAGTCTACGGGGAACGAGGTGCCGAGGCTCGAAGGAACGTCCGAAGCCGCGCGCCACTCGTGGCTGATGCGCAGCTCGCCGCCGCGCACGAGCTGCACCACGTCGCAGCGGTCAACGTCCATCATGCGGCCGAGTTCGGCGACGACGGCGTGGAGGAACTTGTCGAGGTCTATCTCGGAGTGGATGTTCGGGGCGAGGCGGTCGATGATCGCCTCGCGCGCCTCGTGCATCCGCGCCTTGCGCTCGCGCGTGAGCGTCTGCACGTTCGAGCCCGTGATGGTTCTGTGGGCGGACAACTGCTCGGGAGTACTCCTTCGGCCGAGGTTAACAGTCCGGCTCTTCGGGCGGCGCGGCCGGCGCGTGTGAGGAGAGTTTCAGCCACGCCACCTTAACGCCGCAGGCCCCTTGGGATTTTGTCGGGCGCAAATGATAGCAAGCCGCGTAGTGGAAGGCAAAGGGGAAGCGGTCAGAGGTTGGGGGTTAGAGGTCAGTAAAGGCATTCGCTTCTACTGACCTCTAACCTCCAACCTCTGACCCCTAATTCGTGGGGAGCAGGTTGAAGTAGGAGGCGGCGTCCTCGGGCGTGAGGACGGGGTGGTAGGTCTTGCCGTAGCGGCCGGTGATGATGCGGACGTAGGCTTCGGTCTCGCCGAAGGGCGGTATGCCCTCGTACTTGTCAACGTTGCCCTCGCCGGCGTTGTAGGCCGCGAGCGCGAGCGTGACGTTGCCGTCGAAGCGCTTGAGCAGCCAGCGCAGGTACTTCGTGCCGGCCGTGACGTTCGACGCGGCGTCGTTGCGGTCTTCACAGCCGAAGCGCTTGGCCGCCGCGGGCATCAACTGCATCAGGCCCTGCGCGCCGACGTGCGACTCGGCGTCCGGCTTGTACTTCGACTCCTGCCAGATGACGGCGTGAATCAGTCGCGGGTCAACGCCCTGCTCGCGGCCCGTGCGCTCGATGATGAGGTCGAGGTCGTGGTCGCCCGACGTGGGGACATCCGCCGGGATGTAGTCTTCGATCGAGACGAGCGTGGCGGCGTTGGCCGCGACCGGCGCCAGCACGCGCGTGAACGGGCTGTCAATGAAGTTCGAGATGAGACAGATGCCGATGAGTGCGAAGACGACGTTCTTGAAAGAGCGCAGGGGTTTCCTTACAGGGGTAAAATGCATCTCGATCGTTCTCCATGTGAGCTAGCGACCTCTGCGTTCGCTCGACGGCCAGCGAGGTCGGCGACTTCTACTTGCACATCGCCTGCGATGCACGGGGTTCGGGGGCTACCATGGTGGAAACGATCAAGCTTGCATCTCAAAGAGCAGCTTTATCGAAACCGCAATCTTAGAAGAATGAGATTGCCTTTCCGTTGCATTACGTCGCACGGAAAGCTTGCGTCTAAGTGCTTGGAATGTATGCCTTTAAGTCAATCAACTCTAAGTTACTGAGGGCTTGTAAGTTGTCAGCCTCACTCTCATCATGGGAGGAAAAAAAACGCGATTTCGGCACGTTGCGCGTCCCGAAGCCGGACAAAAAGCTTTCGATTTCCGGTAACTTTTTTTCGGCGTCAGATTGATGTAATAGACGCGGACGCACGCACGCGCATCGAAGGTTGCGAGGTGTTTGCAAGCCGAAAGTTTGTTCGTATAATTTCGGAAGAGACGAAGCTTATATATAAGCCTGACAGGGAAGGCGGAGGAGAGGGATGCCCATTTACGAATATTCCTGTAAGAAGTGCGGCGCGCACATGGAAGTGATGCAGAAGATTTCGGACAAGCCGCTCGCGCGTCACGCGAAGTGCGGCGGGAAGCTTGAGAAGGAGTGGTCGCGCACCGGCTTCCAGTTCAAGGGCTCAGGCTGGTACGTCACGGACTACGCCGGCAAGAAGTCGGACGCGAAGGAAGGCAAAGAGTCGAAGACGGACGCGGCGGCTAAGGCGGACTCGGCGCCCGCCGCGGAGTCCAAAGGCGATAGCAAGAAGTCTGGGAAGAAGCCCGCGGGCGCTCCGACTTCGAGCGGCGACTGAAGAACAAGCGGCCCGATGCGCGCTCACCTCAAAATCATCACGACGCTTCTAGTCTTCTGCCTCCTGCTCGCGGGGCTCGCCTCGGGGCAGGCCGGGCGCCGCAACGGCGCCGACACGGACATAGGCAAGGAACGCGGCATGTTCCTCAACGTCACGGCCGAGCGCGACGGCGGCTCGGACGAGCGAGTGACGGCGAAGGAGCTCGCGCTCTACGACGGCGGGCAGGAGCAGACCATACAGGCTTTCACGCCCGACCCGAGCCCGGCGCGCATCGTCATCCTCGTGGACAACTCTCTCGGACTTCGCGCCGACGTGGAGAAGTTGCAGAAGGCGACGCGCGAGTTCGCCTACGAGATTTACGAGGGCGATCAGGTGATGGTGGTCGGCTTCGACCAGCAGCCCGAGATCATCGCCGACTGGACGGACGACGCGAAGAAGATCGAGGCGGCGCTGCCGCTCTTCCGCAAGCGCGGCGAGCCGCACCTCTTCGACGCGCTTGAGGCTGTGCTCGCGGACGCGCTCGGGCCGCTCGTCGGCCGCACGCGCAAGCGCGTCATCGTGCTCGTCGCAGACGGCCTCGACCGCGGCAGCAGCACGCACTTCGAGAAGGTCTACGACGAGCTTTTGCGCGAAGACATCACCGTCTACGCCTTACAGATTCCAGACCGCACGGGCGGGGCGCTGCGCCGCGACCGGCTCAAGCCGGTGCAGGCCATACAGAAGCTGACCGAGGGCACGGGCGGCCGCGTCCTCTCCGTCAACGACTCGCGCGACGCGGCGAAGGAGATTTGCGACGAACTGCGCAAGAACCGCTACGTGCTGGCCTACACGCCCACGAGCCTACCGCTCTACGACGCGCGCCGCCTGCTCATCGTCCCCAACGACGGCATCAACGTCCGCTACAAAATGCAACAGCCCGGCAACTAGGGCGGGCGCGGCCTGAGTCCCCGCGCCGCTCAGAAGGCTCGCCGGTCGGCGGGCGCGTCTTTGTCGAAGCCGTCGCAACGGTAAGCCTCCGACACCCTGATGACTTTAAAACCGGAGAGGGCCCCGGCCAGCCGCCGGAAGGGGCGCGAGTTCTCCGGGCCTTTCACCCTCTCGAAGTAGACCCTCGCCGGGCCATCTTCGAGCAGCTTGGCGCGGAGCGCGTTGACCGCGCTGTGGACGCTGTCAAACTCCCGCTCCTCCGGAACGAGCGTGAAGCTGTAGATGCCAACCACGCCGTCTGCGTCGCACGTCTGGCAGACGCCGATCACTTTACCCCGCCTCAGGAAAAACCAGTGGCCGACGGCGGGGTCTTGAAATGACATCCCCCACCGCCTGCGGTCTGACTCCTTGTCCGCGCCCTCGCGCCCGAAGCCCAGCGAGTAGACCGACGCCCAGTCGGCGACCTCCCACGTTAGCGCGGCGCGGATTTCGACTTCGCCGGCCCGCCCCGCGCGCGCCCACTCGCCGGCCGTCACCTGACTCACAGACTTCCTTGCGCAGCCGTTGCGGCTCAGGAGCTGCCTGAGTTCGGGGCTATAGGCTTCCCTGTCAACGTAGACGTTCGGCGCGGAGGCGCGGCGCGGCCGATGCCCTGCGTAAGCCTCCAAGGTTGTGTAGGAACTCTTCGGGTCGGCGAAAAGCAGGAGGGCGCAGTAGTCGTTCAGGTCGGGGTGTGTGACGAAGACGACGCCGCCCAACCGCCTCACGCGGCAGCCGAAGCTCCGCAGCCAGACGAGGTTGTTGGCGAGCGTCCTTTCGCGCAGCTCTTCGAGTCCGAGGGGCATCGGCTTGGCCTTCCGTCACGAACTTCACAGCCCGACGAGGCGCGGCCCCCACGAGATGTAGTTACGCCGCCCGAGGTGGCCGCGCGCCCAGACCGCGCAGTGGTAGGGCGGGACGAGCGGGAGCCCGCCCCACTTCAGCTTGAAGTCGTACTGGCCGCGGGTCGGGCTGGCTCCGACATTAACATACCGCGCGCCCAGCCTGCGCGCCTCCGTCAACATCCCGTGGTAGAGGAGGTCGGAGACCCCGGCCGTGGCGTGGTCGTGGAACATGCACATCCCGACCGCCACGTCGTCGAACGGCCGGTGCATCACAAGGAACCCGGCGAGGCTCCCGTCCTTCTGGGCTTCGACGATGCGCACGCGCGGGGAGCGGAGCAGCGCGGGGATGACGAACGAGACGTCGGCGAGGAACGAGGAGAGCGGCCGCAGGCGGTAGAACTTCTCCACGAGCGCGAAGTGCTCGGCCGTGACGATGCCGCCCGCGCGCGCACCGAGCCGCAGCCCGAACCCGCGCCCGCGCCGGCACAGCCTCACGGAGCGCCGCCGCGAGTCGGGTGCGGCGCAGTCTATCAGAAGCTCGGACGAGGTGACGGGGCGGTGCTCCTCGCAGATGAGGCGGAGCCCCGAGCACGGGCGCAGCAGCTTCCCGACCGGGCTCGGCCCGAGGAGGAGGACGGCCTCCGCTTTGCGTTCGACGACCCAAGCCTCGGCCGCCGCGCCCAGTGCCGACGGCGTCGGCGGGTCTGAGTCGCGCAGGGCGAAGCCGCTCAGCGTGACCATCCGCCCGTCGAAGTAGGAGAGCACCCCGCCCTCGTAGAACGGCTCGCCCGCCGAGAGCGAGGTGCCCCAGTAGTCTTGAATGGTGGCGAGGCCGAGGCGCCTGATGTCGCCGGCCCCTTTTCGCGTGAGCATCCGCGAGACCTCAGTTCGGCCCGAAGACGATGAGGTAGGCGACCGGCTGCGGCCTCTCGATCTCGAACGAGAAGCGGTGCGTGACGCCATACTTCTTCGCGTCGGGGTCGGCCGCGTCCACGGGCTTGACCTCCCAGTGCTTCAGTTCCGGGGCGAAGTCCCTGACGCCGTACGCGCGCACCTTGGCCTGCGCCGGCTGCCAAGGTATGGAGACGCTGTACTTCAGCCTCTCGGCGATGTGCCCGTGGCTCCTGTCCGGCCGGTGGAAGTACATGAGGTTGACCCCGTCGAAGTGGTTCGGCTCCGACTCGGTGGCCTGCCACTGGAAGTCGAGCGTGATGTCGAACGAGTCGCCGGGGAGCAGCTCCTTGTGCGGCCGGGCGCGGAAGACCTTGCAGCAGTCTTTGTCCACGAGGGACTTCCAAGTGATCGCTTCGCCCGCCCCGTCGTTCGCCGCGTTGTCCCTCGCCTTCACCCCCATGTGCTCCTGCTTCATCGCCGGGCTCCCGCTGATGACGAAGACGGGCCCCTCGGACGGCCCTTCGCCGACGACGACCCCGGCGCGGCGGTACGAAGCCATGTAGAGCTGCTCCTTCGTCACCACCACGTCGAATTGCAGCTCCCTGTAGGAGTGCTGCCGGTCGAGCTCGTACGCCCCGCCGGCCTCGCCGCCCTTGACGAGGTGCTGCATCGCCCAGTCCTCGCTGGTCTCCCCCTCCTCGGCGTCTGTGACGCGCACCTCCTCGATGGGCCGGAGCGGGAGGTTGAGGTCCACATCGTCGTTCGCGCTGAAGCCCGTCGGGCTGTAGTCGAAGCGGCGGAGGCGCGCCTCGAAGGGGGTCAGGAGGTCTATGAGGTTGAAAGAGTTGTGCGTGTGGTGGAGGCCCTGCGTGGCGGAGCCGGCGGCGACGATGTGCATCCCGCTGCCGGGCGTGTCCGCGTAGTTGACCGTGCACTTGAAGGGCTCGTGCTGGTGGCCGTGCAGAACCATGTGGAAGCCGTGCTGGTTCATGTACTGTAGGAAGAGCGGCCCGTCCTTCATCCAGTCGTAGCCGCGGTTGTAGGCCGCGTCCTGCGACTGCGGCGCGCTGATGGGGTGGTGGTGCAGCAGCGCGAGGCGCACGGCGCGCGCGCACCTCTCCATCGCCTCCGCGTCCTGAAGGCAGACGTTGAGGGCGTTGAACTGCTTCGGCCCGATGCGCCCCTCGTTGGCCATCACGCCGGGGTCGTTCGTGCTGTTGAAGAGGAAGAAGGCGACCTCGCCCCACGCGGCGTTGACGTAGAGGGGCTTCCCGGGATCCACCTCCGCGAACCGCTCCTTCTTCGCCCACGCCCTGTAGTTGTCGAGGAGCGCGGGCACCTCGCCTGCGTCCAGCCGCTTGAGCACGTCGTCGCTGAAGCGGCTCGGGTCGGAGGCGCTGATCTCGGTGGTGCGATCCCCCCACGAGATGAGACGCAGCAGCAGCCGGCCGCGGGGCTTACTCTGGATATCGGCCGCGCGCTCGCTGAGCGCGTCGTGGTTGCCCGGGATGCAGAAGACGTGCTCGGCGCCCGCCGCCTCCCTGAGCCGCGACAGGTAATCGGAGGCCAGCTCGAAGCTCCTCACGTCGCCGAAGTTGGTCACGTCGCCGGTGACGACGATGACATCGGGCTTGAGCAGATTGAAGGCGTTGGCGAGCGCCATCACCTTATCCTCGCTGTGACCGTCGGCCTCGACGGAGAAGCCTCCGGCTTTCGCGACGACCTTGGCGAGCCGCTGGAGGGGCGACAGCTCTTCGCTCTTGATGTCGTCGTGCTTGATGTGAAGGTCGGAGATGTGGGCTATGCGTAGCATCGGCTTATGCCTCGCGCTCCGGAGAGCGGACTTTCAGGAAGCTGACGTGGCCGAGCGCCCCGGCCCAGCGGTTCGGGAGCCGCGCGAGCCGCGCGCGAGCCGCCCTCGGGCTGAGAAGTTCGTCGCCGGCCGCCAGCACGGCCGTGGGGCCGAGCCCCGGCCGCAGCTCGCGCAGCTCACGGAAGTGCGGCGCGAGAAGCCTTATCGCCGAAGGCACCTCGGAGGCGTGCGCCCGCCGGCTGTAGAGGTTCACGGCGTAGAGCCCACGCGGGCGGAGTCTCGACCTGACGAGCCGCATCCAGTCCGGCTCGCAGAAGATGGGCTTGGGGCCGCCGCGCTCGGGCGGCCACATGTCGTCAATGACGGCGCAGAATCGTCGGCGCGTCCTTCGCAGGAACTCCGTCCCCGTAGTCAGGCGCACCTCGACGCCGCACGAGCGCAGGTCGCAGTGCCGGTAGGCCAGTTCGAGGACGCGCGGGTCTGAGTCAACCCCGACGATGCTCGCACGCGGGAACATGAGCCGGCACTGCCGGGCCGCAGTCCCCCCGCCCAGCCCGAGTATGAGAATCGAGTCGGGCTCGGGGTCGAGGAGCAGAAGGCTCGCCGACTGTGTGTCCCAGCCGTAGCCTGTGAAAGGCTGTCGCGGGTGGTAGTAGCTGAAGGTGCCGACCGGGGCGACGATCTTAACCGACCTGCCGGCGCGGCTCAGGCGCACGTCGCGCGCAGCCGGGTCGCTCGCCGAATCTATCCGCGCTGTCTTCATGAAGCGGCAGTCTGATGACGGGCCGGGTACGCCGGGCCGGCCGGTGAAGGCCGTCGCGCGCGCCCTGACGCCGCGTCGTGGCGTGAGGCCGGTGGGCGGGCCCGCCGGCGGGAAAGAGCCTTACGAAGCTTGAAAGATATTGCCGGCTGCGCGTGAAGTCAACAGAAATGAGCGCGCCTCTTACCGCCGCCCCCGGCCGTAGACGTAGAACATGACGCAGATGATGAGGACGAGCAGCGTTTCGAGCTGTAGGAAGTATTGCCAGTCGGTGCGCCCCGACTCGTCGCGCGCGAGCGGGTAGAGCCAGAAGGTGCCAAGGCACAGGCCGACCGTCAGCCAGATGATTTGCCGCTTCCTGTCCCACATCCCGCGTCAGAACCTTTGCAGCTTGCGCAGGCGGTCGGCGGCCGCTTCGAGCGTCTCATCCCTTTTGCAGAAGCAGAAGCGCACCTGTCGGGCGCCTAGCTCGGGGCGGCTGTAGAAGCTTGAGCCGGGGACGCAGGCGACGCCGACTTCGCGTATGAGGTGTCGCGTGAACTCCACGTCGTCGCGGAAGCCGAAGGCAGAGATGTCGGTCATCACGTAGTAGGCGCCGTCGGGCCGGAAGAGTTTGAAGCCCACGTCTTCGAGCGCGGGCAGCAGCATGTCTCGGCGGCGTTGGTACTCGCGCCCCAGCTCTTCGTAGTACTCGGGCGGCATGCGCAGGGCGTAGGCTCCGGCGCGTTGGAGCGGCGCGGCGGCGCCGACGGTTAAGAAGTCGTGAACCTTGCGGATGCCGCTCGTGATGTCGGGCGGCGCGATGCAGTAGCCGACGCGCCAGCCCGTCACAGAGTAAGTCTTCGACATCGAGTTGACGACGACCGTGCGCTCGTGCATGCCTTCGAGCTGCGCCATCGAGATGTGTTCGACCTCGCGGTCTTCGCGCGGGTAGAGGATGTGCTCGTAAATCTCGTCGGTGAAGCAGAGCGCGTCGAACTCTCTGCACAGCCCCGCGATGAACTCCATCTCGTCGCGCGTGAAGACCTTTCCGGTCGGGTTGTTCGGGTTGCAGAGGATGACGGCCTTCGTGCGCTCGTTGAAGGCGGCGCGAAGCTCGTCGGGGTCGAACGTCCATTCGGGCGCGCGCAGAGGGACGTAGCGCGGCGTCGCGCCCGAAAGAATCGCGTCGGGCGCGTAGTTCTCGTAGAAGGGCTCGAAGACGACGACCTCCTCGCCGGGGTCAACGGTCGCCATCATCGCGGCGATCATGCCCTCGGTCGAGCCGCAGGTGACAGTGATTTCTGTCTCCGGGTCAACTTCGAGCCCGAGGAACCAGCGCGTCTTGTCGGCGATGGCCTCGCGGAAATCCTTCGCGCCCCACGTGACGGCGTACTGGTTCACGTCGTCGTTGATGGCGGCGGCGGCGGCGCGCTTGAGGTCTTCGGGCGCGGGGAAGTCCGGGAAGCCCTGCGAGAGGTTGACGGCGCCGTGCTTCAGAGCCTCGCGCGTCATCTCGCGGATGACCGACTCGGTGAAGCTGCTCGCCTTCTGCGAGACGCGGCGCTTACTCAGTTCGGGTGTTGACATACACTCCACTCCCTTCGTACTTGCTTCCGCCGTCCGCGGGCTTATACTCTTTTAGATGTTATGAGCGAACACGGCAAGTGCCCGATGGGCAAATACCCTTGGCTGGCGACCTTCTTCGTACTCGCCTTCGTCCTCGTCTTCCTCGCGCACAAGCTCGGGCTGTTGTAGGCGCGTCACTCCGGCGGCTGTTGCTGTTCGGACTCGGCGGCCTGCCGGCGTAGCTGGTCAATGATGGAGTTGATGGCCGAGGCGTGCGCGCCCGTGGGCGCAAGTTCCAGATACTTCTCGTAGGCGGCGACCGCATCCTTCCAGCGTTCAAGCTTCTCAAGGTTGCGCGCGAGCAGTTCGTAGAGAATCGGCTCGGTGTCGGAGAGCTGCGCGATGGCTTTGCGGAAGGCGGCGGCGGCCTCCTCGTTCTGCCCGCGGTCTTCGTAGACGATGCCCATGCCTGTGTATGCTTCGGGCTGGAAGCCGTTCGATTCGCGCAGCGCGCGGCGGTAGGCGGCGAGCGCGGCCTCGGGGTCTGCGAGCGAGCGCTGGATGCGACCCTCGACCGCAGAGGCTTCCGCGTAAGACGGCCGGGCGGCGCGCGCCGCCTGAAGCTCTTCCAACGCCTCGTCGAAGTTCTCCTGCGATTCGAGCGCGCGCGCAAGCCCCAAGTGCGCCGCCGCGTAACGCGGCCGCAGCTTCAAAGCCTGATGATAAAGGTCAACCGCGCCCGCCGCGTTCCCCTTCTCACGCGCCTCCTCGGCCTGCTGGAAGAGAAGTTCGGCCTCGTCCGTCGTCTTCGTAAGCTGTACGCTCAGCGCGCCGCGCTGCGTCGGTAAGATGGGAAGTGTGCGCTCGGCGTATCCCGAAGCGCGCACGCGCAGGCCGTGCC